>CAZGLY010000043.1:0-23776 GCA_964526675.1 uncultured Caulobacterales bacterium | reverse complement strand
GCAACTGACTTTTAATCAGTAGGTCCAGGGTTCGAACCCCTGCCGGTTCACCAAATTTTTCAAGGCATAGTGCGCGCAATGGCGCGCAGCTTGGTGGGTTGGCGCCGAAAATCGTGCCAAGTTCGTGCCAAATGCAGTTGCTCGCGCGCCCGTTCGCGCTTGATCCGGCGGATGGCGTTGCGCTTTGAGCGCGCGTGGAGCCGATCAAAGAACCACCGCTCTTCCTTGAGCGCGGCGATCGCGTCGACGGCTGAGAACGATCGGGCGTCCGCCGACGGATCGTGACCACCATCGCGGCCCAGCACGCGGACGAGGCTCCGCTCGAGGCCGCAATCGCGCTGGGATTGATAGCTCAGGCCATAGGCCTTTCGGCTGCCCCAGAACCGCGCGCTTGGCGGCAAGTAGAGCGCCCGCACGCGCCAGAGCGTCCCGGTGCGTTCAGCGAGAGGGCAGAGAAACCACAGCCGTTCCCCGCCAAAATGCGGGCGGGAGACATCGAAATGGACAACCTGCTCCACCGGCTCGCCGTTGACGCAAGAGTTGAGGTGAAGTTTCGCCGCCTTAGCCGCTGTAGCCGGCCGCCAGACGTAACCGATCGATCCGATCTCAACGCCATGGGACGACCAGCGCCAACTCCCGCTGCGCGCTCGGCGCGGGTCAAGCGCCTCGTGCGTGGCCGGCGACGCCAGATCGAGCGTCAGGCTTTCCTCGGTCGTGGCGCGAACGGCGCGTCGCCCCCTGGTCATGCAGGCCTTTCCCCCCAAAACAAATCGAAATCCATTGACCACGCCCCATGGCGCTTTCGGCCGCCCGCCTTCGCGCGCAACGGGTTTCGGCTTGAGCCACCCTCGCTGAATTGGTCCATGTTGAACTATGGGACCAAGGAGAGACGTGATGGCGATGAAGCGTCACAAACCCGAAGAGATTGTCGCGAAGCTGCGCCAGGTGGAAGTGCTGCACGGCCAGGGCAAGTCCATGGCCGAAGCGATCCGCGCGATCGGCGTGACGGAGGTCACGTTCTATCGCTGGCGGCGTGAGTGCGGCGGCAGCTCAAACACCTTACCTCGGTGTCCTCAAAACCGGCGACAGCTCAGGACGAGAGAAACGGCAGGCTGCTCAATAGGCTTATTGGCGATGCGCCCGCCACGACTACTCGTCCGTGTCCACGGGGCGACGCGGGCGCGCACGCGAGCTTTCTTGGCGCATGAGCCGCTCAATGCGGTGAAGGCCGCACGCGGCGCCGTCCGCGAGCTCGTCCCGCCAGACCCGTCGCGCTCCGTAGGTTCGCTCGCTCATGGGAAAGCTTGCTCGCACCTTCGCCATGAGCGTCTCGTCGGCCTGCGTCCGATCGCTGGGCGGTCGCGTCAGCCAAGCGAAGAAGCCGCTCCGCGAGACACCGAGCGCCTCGCCCACCTACGCTACGGGCCAGATCCCTCAGTTCTTGGCGATGCAGGCGAACATCACGCGATCGTCGCGACACTCGAACCTGTGGCGCGCCGCGCGCTCAGCCTCTTGAACCGCTCCGGCGACGAACCGTCGGGCCGATGCATCCCAACGATGCACGCAATGGGACATGCTGGTCCTGCTTAGCTCCAGCACATTGAAGCTCGCCGGCTCACCGCGCGTGCGTCGGGAAAATGCCGTGCCGGCGGTGATCGCTCGGGTGCGCCCCTCTCCTTTGACTAAAGTTTCAAACGTCGGCATGTGGGTGTGGCCGCTCAACACGAGATCCACGCCGGCCTCAGCCACGGCCTGAGCGGCCGCGCCGCCGCCATGGGTGCGGACGGGAAAGGGCGAGATGCTGGGCGTCAGCAATGGGTGGTGGCACACAAGCAGCTTCCAGCCGCCCGCCGATTGTTGATCCAACCAGTCGAGCGCGCGCTGCAAATCGCCCGCATTGACGACCCCCAAAGACCAGTCCATGCGCCATTGCACGCCGCGTGCGGTGTTCAGACCGGCCACCGCCACCGCATCGCTGACGTGGCGGTCCACGGCCACTTCGCCCAGATACTTTTGATAACGCGCGAACGGCGCGGCCAACCGCGCGGGCATATCGACGAAGGGCGTGTCGTGATTGCCCGGCACGCAAAGGATCACCGGCGCCTTGAGGCTTTCAAAAAAGCGCCGGACGGCGTCAAACTCGCGCCGTTCGCCATACTGCGTCACATCCCCGGAGACGATGAGCATATCCGGCGCCTGGCGCTGAAACCATGCGTGGAATGCGGCCACCAGGGCGGGATCCTCAGCGCCGAAATGCAAGTCGGAGGCGTGAACGATCCTCACGACATCGCCTCCTGCGGTCGCGTGGTGAGCGCGCGCGTGACGCGCCGGCGGAACGTCAGCGTCGCAGGCGCGTCGACGAAGAACGGTTCCCCGTCAAGCACGACGCCGCCTTCCATGGCGTTTAGGCGCACCTCGGTCGCGTGACAGACGTCCACCGACGGATCCTCCCGCCAGGACGCCACCACAGCCCTAAAACCCAGATTGGCCAAATCGCTTACGGAGGCGAACTGAGCCGTCGCCACTTCGAAGCTCTCCGCCGACGCCCAAGCGACGTCTTGGGCGAACAGCGCGTCAATAGCGCCGACGCAGGCTAGCAATCCGGCCGCGCGTCCCTCGCGCCCTTTCATATCGTAGCTGATGGCCGGGCGACCGGTTTTGCGCAAGGCGGCGGCGGCGGCGTCCACGGCCGACGCTACCCCCGCGGCCCCCCGGCGCAGCGCTTCGCGCGCCTGCGCGACGGGCGCCGGAAACCCCACCGCCGCCGATAGAAAAAACCGGTGACCGTCGATCTCGCCGCCTGGTACGTCGATGGCGCGCGCCGCAGGCAACTCCGCCAAAATCGCCGCCGGTTCGCGATCACCGAACAGGCGTTTAGCCAATAAGTTCATCGTGCCGAAGGGCAACGGCGCAAGCGGAATATCGCGGGAGTCGGTGATGGACGCAGCGGTGCGCATGGTGCCGTCGCCGCCGGCGACCACCAGCGCGTTAATGTCATGGGACACCGCCTCTTGCATGGCGTCGAACAGCTCTTTAGCGGGCACAGCGTCGGCGGTGGCGAAACGCAGGCCGTCGGTCCGCTGCAAGGCGGACAGCACCTCTTCGGGTGATGCGTCGCCGACGCCACCGGCGTCCCTGTTGAGCACAACGCCCACGGTCATGTCGGCGCCGGCCTGTCGCGTGTCACGGGCGCTAGTTGAGTTCATGGGCTTTTCCCGTCAGCGCGGCTTCGGCATCTCGTCTCGGACCTGCGCATAGGCGAGCAGCGCGAACAGCCCCGTACCGCCCAAAATGTTGCCGATCAGCGTCGGCGCGATGAGGCCGAACACCGCCGCAGCGGGGCTGATCTCGCCCAATACAAGCAGGAAGAACGCCTCCACCGCACCCGCGACCACGTGGGAGAAGTCCCCCAGCGCGATGACATAAGTGACGATCATGATGACCAGCACCCGTCCGCTTTCGAGGCTCGGCCCCATCCACACCAAGGCGGCGATCAGGAAACCGGCCGGCGCGCCATGGAGCAACGCCTCCAGCGCTGATTTCTCCGCGAAATGCGCCGAAACAGCCGTGATGGCGGGCATGAACTTTTCAGGAATGACGCCGCCGTGAGCGATCAACACTGCAGCGACCAGCGCCCCGACCATGTTGGCGGCGAAAACAATGCCCCAAAGGCGACCCAACCGTGCGAAATTGGGGATGGTGGGCTTGGCGAGAACGGGCAAAACTACCGTGATGGTGTTCTCGGTGAAAAGCTGGAGACGCCCCAAAATGACCAGAAGAAATCCCAGCGTATAGCCCAGATTATCAACGGCAGGCCGCCATGACGCGTCGGGCAATGAATGGCGTAAAAACCCTTCCGCCAGAACAGATGTGGAAATGACCAACCCCGCGGCCACGCCCGACCACCACAGCGAAGCCGCCGGGCGGACCAACTCCGCGTCGCCTTGGCTGCGCACCACCTCATAGACGAGTGGCGGGCGCAGCTCGCGACGCTCTTCAACAGCCCGGCTATCGTCTTGTGAGATGGTGGATCTCATGTGCGTTCTCGTTCACTGCGCAAGAGTGTAATCCACGATCGCGGTCGGCGCCCCATGATCCTGGAATCAGGCGAACAAGGCTTCTAGCGATCGCGAAGCGCGGCGATCAACTCCGCCTTGGTCATCTTTGAGTGCCCCTCGATATCCAAATCTCGGGCGTGATCGTAGAGCGCGTCCTTCGTCCACTTTTCATAAGGCTTGGCTTTTCCGCCCTCGCGCGACGGCTCGTCACCGGCGGCGCGGGCGTTGGCGATGCGCGCCGCCTTTTCCTTGGACGCGCCTTGCTCTCGAAGCGCGTCATAGGTTTCATCGTCTTTGATCGAGGGGCGTTGATTTTTCGACATGGTCGGAAAAACCTTCTGTCGGAACGGGCTCCCACACCAACGCGCATCGCGCCCGGCAGTTCCATCCCGGCAACCGCTCTAGACACCCAATCGGCCAGCGTCCAACCGCCCTTGATGAACGGCCATGTTGGCGGCATTCCTGGCGCGGCCTCGCCGTTGGGTGTCATCGCGCGTGTGATGAGCGCCGTTGTGCTCGACGCTGTCGCGTGGCTGTTGTTGCGTCGGTGGGGGTGAACCCATGCCAGCCGTATCTCCGGAACTCCTCTCCAGCTTGATTGAGTCCGCCATTCTCCTGGTGGCGGTCTTGGTGGTGCGCACGGCGCTCGGCTTTGCGCTGCGTCGCGGCGACAAAAAGAGCGAAGCTATAAGACGCCGTCTGCGAGCGGTGATCCAAAACGCCGCGACGTTGATCATGCTCATGGGGCTCGCCTTCATCTGGTCGCCCCAACTTTCAGCGTTGGCGTTGTCTCTCACGGCGTTCGCGGTCGCCCTCGTCTTCGCCTTGAAAGAGTTTCTGATGTGCATGGTCGGGGCGGTGTACCGCACCGCCGCGCGGTCCTTCGACATCGGGGACTGGGTGGAAATCGACCATCTGCGCGGCGAAGTCGTCGATGAAGGACTGTTCGCGTTCCGCGTACGCTTGCTGGATGGCGACGACAGTCATGAAGCGAGCGGCAAGGTCGCAGTGGTGCCCAACGCCAAGCTGTTGACCGCGACCCTCATCAACAAGACGTATCAGAAAAGCTTCATCCGACACGTGTTCGACGTGGTTCTTCGCGATGAGGCCCATGTCGACGACGCGGTTACAAGCGCCAAACGCGCCGTGCAAGAGCAAGCGGCGGCGCATCGCGACGTGGCGGCGCGTTATTTTGCATCGGTGGCGCGTCGGCTCAGCATTGACGCGCCGTCCAGCGAGCCGACCGTGGCGCTGCGTACGACGGATATGGGCCTGCCTCAATTGCGTATCTCTCTCGTCTGTCCGCCATCGGAGGCGGGACGCGCGCAAACGGCGATCACGGCTGAGATCCTCCAAGCCGCCTATACGCGTGCGCCTGCACTGACGACTGAGCCCGTGTAGTCTCGGCCCGCGCCTCGTCGCAGCAGGTTTTGCGTCTTGGTTGCAACAAACTCGCGACGACCGCGTTGGCAAATACGACGACAATAGGAAAGCTCAGGGCATGGCCGCGGTTGATCCCCTTCTGATGACCACCGTCGAAATCGAGACGTTTGACGGCGACATCGCGCTCACGCGGGCCACGGGTTTTTTCTTCCGCCGCAACCATCGCATTTTCCTCGTGACGGCGGGTCATGTCTTCCAAGATGAGGAGGCGAACCGTCACCCCGATCGCGTGGTTCTGGATCGACATATCGACACCGCCAATGTGGCCGCGACGGAGCCGTTGACGGTGCCGCTCCACCACCATCAACGGCCGGCCTGGCGCGCGGGTGAAGATGGCGGCGGCGGCGTGGATGTCGCCGTTCTCCCGTTGGAGGACGCGAATGTGCTCAAGGGCACGCCCCACCGCGCCTTCGAACCGCGTCATATCGCTAAAGATGAAGCGGATGTGACCGTGGGAACGCCGCTGGTGATCGCCGGATTTCCATTGGGTTTTCGCGACACGCTGCATCACCTTCCCGTGGCGCGTCAGGCCGCGCTGGCCTCCAGTTTCGGACTGCGCTTTCAAGGGCGCGGTTTCTTCCTCACCGACGCCCGAACGCATCGCGGCCTCAGCGGCGCGCCCGTCGTGGCGCACGCGACACGTGGCGGCAGCCGTCTGCCCTGGCGGCTTTTGGGCGTGCACTCGTCGCGGCTGGACATGGCCTCGCGCGATCTGGCCGCCGATGAGGCGCTGGGGCTGAACTGCGCGTGGTACGCCGATATCCTCGACGTGCTGACGCGTGATGGCTGAAGGCGTAGCCGAGACACGGCGCTAACGCCGGTTTCTTTGGTCTCTGGCGGCGTTAAGGTTGTCCGCAGGCCCTGGATTCCGTCAGTCCGGCCCTATTATCCACAGCCCGGGTGGGAACAATCCGCGCCCCTTTTCAGTTTGCACTCTGTGCTGGAGAAAGCGCCTCGCTCGCCGACGCTCACGCCGTTGACAAACCGTCAACCGTCGCCGGAGATGAAGGCCCATCACGTTTGGGAGGTTTCATGCGCGTCGCCGATCTCGTCCTCGACATCCTCGCCGCCCATGGTGTGCGCCAGATCTTCGGCATGCCCGGCGACGCCATCAACGACATGACCAACGCGTTGCGCCAGCGTGACGACATGGAGTTCATTCTGGTCCGCCATGAGGAGGCCGGCGTCTTCGCCGCCTCCGCCCAGGCGAAACTCACAGGACGCATGACGGCCTGCATGGGCACCGCCGGCGCGGGGGCCATCCATTTGCTCAACGGGCTCTACGACGCAAAGCTGGACCACGCCCCCGTCATCGCCATCACCGGCCAAGTAGCGACGGAATATGTGGGCACGGACTACCACCAAGAAGTCGACACCCAGCGCCTGTTCGCCGATGTCGCGGAATACTCGCAAACGGTCATGACGGAGACCCAGCTGCCCGGCGTGATGTTAGAGGCGTGCAAGGCCGCCCTGGCCGCGCCCGGCGTGGCGCACGTGTCGTTGCCCACCAATGTCGCTGGGCGCACTGTCCACGTGCATCGCACGGACTACACACTGGGCGCCGAACGCAGCGAAATGCGCCCATGCGCGCCGTCCATCGATCGCGCGGTCGCGTTGATCGACGAGGCGGAGACCGTCGCGATCCTTGCAGGGATCGGGGCGTCAGGCGCGCGGGAGGAGCTGCTCTCCCTTTCCAGCAGACTGAAGGCCCCGATCGTACGCACGCTGCGCGCCAAGGACATCATCGACGAGGATGAAGAGGCGTGCGTCGGCGGCCTGGGACTGTTGGGCGGCACCGCGGGCTCCATGGCTGTCGACGGCGCGGACATCTTAATCATCGTCGGCGCAGACTACCCGTATACCACATTTTATCCGGATGACGCTCGCATCATCCAAATCGAGCCGGAAGCCAAACGCATGGGCAAACGCGCGGAAGTCGCGGCGCCGTTGCGCGGCCATGCCAAGCCGACGCTCCAAGAACTGCTCCACCGGGTGAGCGAAAAATCCGATCAAGCATTTTACACCAAGGTGCAAAAGGAGAAAACGCGCGAGCACAACGCCTGGAACACCGTGGAGACCAGCGACGACACGCCCATCCGCCCGCAGAGACTCATGGCGGAAATCACTAAAGCCGCGCCGGACGACGCGATCTTCTTGTGTGATACCGGCACATCGACCGCGTGGACCGCGCGGCATTTGCGCGTGAAGGAAACCCAGCGATACACGCTCTCATCAGGTCTTGGGTCCATGGCGTTCGCCATGTCCGGCGCCATCGGCGCGCAGTTGGCCTATCGCGATAAACGGGTGTTCGCCATCGCCGGCGATGGCGGCTTCGCCATGCTGATGGCCGATTTCGTGACGGCTGTGCGCTATGAGCTGCCGATCATCTGCGTCGTCCTCAACAACCAAAAACTTGGCTTCATCGCGTTGGAGCAGGAGGGCAAAGGTTTTCCGGAGCACTCCATCGGCCTGGTCAATCCCGACTTTGTCGCTTTCGCGAAAGCCTGCGGCGGCGACGGCGTGCGCGTGGACGAACCCGACGCCATCGCCCCAGCCCTAGCTGATGCGTTGTCCGCCAAAACGCCTTATGTGATCGACGTCCTAGTGAACCCCGGCGAGCTGATTTTACCGCCGAAAATCACGGTGGAGCAGGCTTACCAGTTTGGCGTGGCCAAGGTGCGCGAGCTGCTGTCGTAAGAGCCGCAGACTGTCCCGTCCGTCCGGCGCCCGCGTTTTTGTATTTCGCGTTTGTTGAAGGAGGCTCCATGCCCGCGCCGCCGCCCGTCGACCGCACTGCTTTCATGGATCAGCTGGAGAGCAACGCGCCCCACCAACCGGAGTTTCACCAAGCCGTTGAGGAGGTGACCGAGGATATTCTCCCCGTGGTGAACGACGTTGCGGCCTATCGCGAAGCCGCCGTTTTGGAACGCCTGGTGGAGCCGGATCGCGTGGTGTCATTTCGTGTGGTGTGGGAAGCCGATGACGGAAGCGTCTACGTGAACCGCGGCTATCGCGTGCAATTCAATAGCGCGCTGGGCCCCTATAAGGGCGGGTTGCGGTTTCATCCCTCGGTTAATCCCTCGGTGCTGAAATTTTTGGGCTTTGAGCAGACGTTTAAAAACGCACTCACGGGCCTGTCGTTGGGCGCGGGCAAGGGCGGCTCGGACTTTGATCCCAGCGGTCGCTCAGACGCCGAAATCCGTAGGTTTTGCGTAGCCTTCATGTCCGAGCTGCACCGCCATATCGGCCCGCTGACAGACGTGCCCGCCGGCGACATCAATGTAGGCGAGCGCGAAATCGGCTTTCTCTATGGCGCTTACCGCAAGATCGCCAATCAGTTCGATGGAGCGTTGACCGGCAAGGCTGAGAGCTTCGGCGGCGTGCCGCTGCGGCGCGAAGCGACGGGCTTTGGACTTGTCTATTTCCTTTGCCACATGCTGCACGCCCAAAATGAAAGCTTTGAGGGGCAGACCGTAGTCATTTCCGGCGCGGGCAATGTGGCGACGCACGCTGCGGAAAAGGCAATCGCTCTGGGGGCGAAAGTGGTGAGTTTGTCCGACAGCAAAGGCAGCCTGCACGACTCCGATGGTTTGACGGACGAAAAGATCGCTTGGGTTCGCGAACATAAATCTAAACCCGGCGCGTGTTTGGCCGATTACGCCGACGCCTTCGGCGGCGAATGGCGCGAAGGCCGCACGCCTTGGGACCTTCCGTGCACGGTGGCGCTGCCATGCGCCACGCAAAACGAACTGGACGGTGACGCGGCCCGAACGCTCATCGACAATGGATGCAAAATAGTTGCGGAGGGCGCGAACATGCCCGCTACCGCAGACGCGATCGCGCGCTTTCAGGATGCGGGCGTGTTGTTTGGCCCTGGCAAAGCCGCCAACGCTGGCGGCGTCGCCGTGTCGGGCTTGGAAATCGCGCAAAACCGCGCCCTAGTGCCGCGTGATCGCGCGGATCTCGAAACGGACCTCAAAACCATCATGGCCAACATCCACGACCTCTGCGTCAATGAAGGCCGGGCTGAGGACGGACGCGTCAACTACGCCCGCGGCGCAAACATCGCTGGGTTCAAACGGGTCGCGGACGGCATGCTCGCCCAAGGGTTGGTGTAAGCATGGCGGCGTCAACGGCCGTCGATAACGCCGCGATCACGCAAGGGCGGGTGATCGTCACTTATGGACGCAGCTTGATGTCATTGGTCATCGCCCAGTCCCTGGGCCAACGCGGCGTTGAAGTGATCGGATGCGATGATGTCGAGCTGACCGTGATGGCGTTTTCGCGGTTCGTCTCAAAGACTTTCGTGCACGCCAAACTCAAGAACGACCCCCACGCTTTTCTCGATGATTTGGAGCGACATATCCGCGCCCATGCGCCCGATGATGATCGCCCCTACGTGCTGATGCCGGTGTTTCGAGAGACGGCGATCATCGCGGCCCACCGCGATCGGTTCGCGCCGCTCATTCAAATCGCGGCGCCCAGCGCCGAGAGCATCGCGAAAGTGCACCCCAAAGATCGCCTCGTCGACACAGCCCTGAGCGCCGACGTCTTGATCCCAGAGACGCGCATCGCCCGCTCCGTGCAGGACCTGAGCGCCATCGCCGAGAATGACACCCCGCCGTTTCCTGTGCTGACGAAACCGGCCGACGGCGTCGGCGGGCGCGGCATCGCCACCTTCGCCGATCGCGATGCCTTCACGCGCTTCGCCCAGGCGGACACGCAGGATTTGGCGGCGACGCTGTTGGTGCAGGAGATGGTGGACGGCGATGATTATTGCGTGCCGATCTTGTGTCGCGATGGCGAAATCCTGGCGCATATGGCCTACCGCAATCTGGGCACGTTTCCGCGCAAAGCCGGCGCCGGCGCGCTGCGGGAAACCATCGACAGCGCCCCGTTTCTACAACGCGCTCAAACCTTGATGGCGCACACCGGTTGGACCGGCGTCGCCGAGCTCGACTATCGCTGGACCGGACGCCCGGACGACCCGCCGCACCTCATTGAAGTGAACGCACGTTTTTGGGCGGGGCTGTTTCATTCCATGGAGTCCGGCGTCGACTTCCCCTGGCTGCTCTACCAGCTCACGACCACGGGCGGCGCGGCGGACGATGGAGACATCGCCGTCGGTCAGCGCACGCGCACGCCGGGTGTCTGGCTGCTCTCAGCCATCGAAGAAGTCGCCGCCTCCGACGCGTTGTTCGCCTCCGCTGAACAGGCCTGGGCCGAAGCCGGCGCCAAGCTGCGCGAGGGCGCTCTGTGGGGGGCATTGGTGAAAGCGGGCCAGGCCGGCGTCAGCGCCGCCACCCTACAAGACACGCTGGCGGCTTGGGAGGCCCAGCTCGCAGAGTCAAAAGACGCGCCGAGCGAGTTTTCCTATGCCGACGACCCCCTGACCGGCTTAGGCGTGTTGTTTGTGGCCGCTTCGCTGCTGCGTCACGGACGTCTGCCGCCGGAGCTGACCCACAAGCCGGAGGCCGCCGGCCCGCCCGCCAGAGTGCGCCACAACCGGCGTCGCGTCCGGCGCCCCATCATCGGGATCACCAAGCCGGTCGAGGGCGAGGGGCTGGCTTTCGCCGCCTTGCGCCTCGCTGTGTGGCTAGCGGGCGGACGTTCGCTCAAGCTGACCGCGCGCGATCCCGTCGACGGATCGCTGGTGGACGGTTTGATTTTCGGCGGCGGGGCCGACGTGCTGCCGGAGCGCTACCAACAGCCGAAACAGCCTGGCGTGCTTTACGATCCTGAGCGCGATCACATGGAGGCCCAATGGGCTGAGCTGGCGTTGGAGGAAGATTTGCCGGCGTTGGGCGTGTGCCGCGGCGCGCAGATGATGAACGTGTCGGCCGGCGGAACGCTACGTGGCGACCTGCATAAACGCTTCCCCGACGCCCACTATCCGACCAACAACTGGGCGCGGATTTTCTACCGAAAGGCCGTGCGCATCGAAAAGGGCTCGCGCTTGCACGATGTTCTTGGCGTGGACACCACGCGGGTGAACTCCATTCACACACAGACCATGGAAACCATCGGCGTCAATCTCAGCGTCGCGGCGCGCGAAACCAATGGCGTCGTCCAGGCCATCGAACACGACGAGCATGCGTTTTATCTGGGCGTCCAATTCCACCCGGAGTTCCTGGTGCATCGCGCCCTCTTTCGCGGGATCTTCACCGCGCTTGTCGAAGCCGCGGCGAAACGCGCGGCGAAAGTGGACGCGCCGCTTTAGACGCAGCAGCTCACACCATCCACGCCGCCGCGCGATGCTGATTGCTCGTCCATGGCATCGATGGAAAAAGGGAGCGCCGCCTCACGCGCCTTCAGAGGCTTCGCTCTGGACTTCTTCAAGTTGAAGCGCAAGAGCACCGCCCGCCATGGAAAGCAGGGCTAAAAGAGCCAGCACGACGGCGGCTCCAAATACTTGCGCCGCCAAGCCGAACAACGCGCTCACTATGAGTAGAGCGCCGACAATCGTATTGGCCAGTGCGGTATAAGCGGCCCGCTTGTCTTCCGTCGTCATATCGACCACATGTGTCGATCGGCCAAGGCGTACGCCTTGATAAGCGATCATCAGCCCGAACAATAACGTGGGCAAAACAAACCCGGCGTCCAGAAATTCAAGGAATGCGAGTATCGCCGTCACGGCCAACACGACGGCGGCCAGAAACGCGGCCAAAATCAACACCCGTCGGCTCGATCGGTCGGAAAGTCGCCCCCAAACATAAGACGATGCAACGCCAGCAGCTGCGGACGCTAACAGCAAAAAACCAAACCCTGCATAGCCCACGTTATCAGTTTGCACCGCCGCCAACATGAAAGGCGGCGCCAAAGCCGTCGCGGTCAGCAGCCCCCGGGCTCCGATGAAAATCCGCAACTGCCGGTCCAATGCGAGGTAGCTGAGATTGTCTCGCGCCACCGCGAGCGCGTTGGCGCCACCCTCCGTGGCGCCGGGGGCTTCGGCCAAAGCGGCGAAGATCAAGGCCGCCGCGACCCACAGCGCCGCCGCCAGCAGCAGGGCGCTGATAACCACCTCAAAACGCGTAAAGACGTCGAAAACCAAAATCAGTGCGAACACCACCACGAAGCCAGCGGCCCATGTCGTCGCCAAACCGGTGACCCGTCCGCGCCTCGCCTTCGCGATGGTTTTACCGAGCACGTCCCTATAGGAGACCGAACACGCGCTGCGGGCGATCGCCAGGATAAGGAGCAAGCCCGCAATGGCGCCGGCCGCCAAAGCCCCATCCATGGTGACGGCCACCAGCGCCATGGCGGCCGCGCACGCGCCCTGCGCCAACGCGCCGGCGACCCACACCCATTTGCGTTGCGGCAGGCGGCGGATGACGCTTGCAGTGAACAACTGCGGCAGCAACGCGCCCGCTTCGCGCACCGGCACCAGCAAGCCGATGAACGCGGCTGGCGCGCCCAGCGCCATCAACAACCAGCTGAGCACCAGCTTCGGGTCCACCAGTCCGTCGGCGCTTTTCGACGCCGCCAGCGCGCTCACATGAGCCGCGGCGTTCCGCGGCTGCTCCCGGCACGCTTCCTCGGGGATGTCGCGGCACGCCCGCCCGTCATCCTCAGCCGCCAATAACTCTGAGACCGCTTGAAACGGATTGCTCATGCTGAATGAAACGCTTTGGCGGCGGTCGCCTGAACGACGTGGAGCAGCGTTTGAATCATTCGTGCACGCCCCCGTGACGCTTGAACGGGAGAGACTGTAGAAGCGCCTGCTCCAGCGGCAAGAGCGCGCCCGTCGCCCCGCGCGTTGGGCGACCGTGATCCTCTCGCCGACCTCGTATATTCGAGGTCTTTGCGGAGGTTTTGTCGACTACCGCGGGTCCAGAAAAACGCTCTACAGAAATTGCAGCATCAGCGTTGCGATGCCGAGAAACGAGAAGAAACCGGCTACGTCGGTGACGGTCGTCAAAATGATCGAGGACGAAGTCGCGGGGTCTTGCCCCAACTTGGTCAGGATCATCGGGATCACCGCACCGGCGAACCCGGCCGCAATCATGGCCAGCACCATGGACGCCGCGATGACCGCGACCAGACCAAGGGATTGGCTCCAAATAAAAACACCGACGGCGCACGTCAAAGCGATGGCGAGACCATTCACGAACCCCGCCAGCACTTCTTTGCGCATGACCCTCGCCCATTGCCGGATGGTGATTTCGCGCAGAGCCAACCCGCGCATGGTCACCGCCAAAGCCTGCGCGCCGGTGTTGCCCGACTGACCCGCGACCACCGGCAACAAGACCGCGAGCGCGGTGACCTGCGCAATGGTGGCCTCAAAAGCGCCAACAACGGCGGCGGCGAGGAAAGCGGTCAGCAAATTGATTTGCAGCCAAGGCATGCGCTTGCGCACGGCGAACAGCGGATTTGAAAGCGCGCGCTCCTGCTTGCTGGCGCCCACCATGGTTTGCAGGTCGGTCGTGGCGTCGGCCTGGATCGTCTGGGCGAGCTCGCTGTGCGTCACCGCGCCCAAGAACCGGCCGTCGAGGTCCAGGACCGGCACGTCGAGCATTTTCCCGCTTTGGAACGCCTCGGTGACCAGCTCGATGGGATCGATGGGCCGCACTGTCGTCGGAACGGGTTGCTGCAGCGCGCCCAGCCGCGCGTTCGGATCGGCGAGCGCGACCTCAGCGAGCGCCGCCCTGCCGGACAAACGGCCATCGCCATCGACCAGAAACAAACTGCGGGCGGTCCTCATACCGGCCTCGCGAAGGCGCGACAGAGCCTCGCCGGCGGTGGTATCGCCGCGAAATGTCATCACCCGGGAATCCATAGCGTTGCCCGCGGTGTTTTGCGGAAATGCGGTGATGGTCTCCAATTCGGTGCGAATGGCGGGGTCGAGACGCGCCAGCATGGCGCTCACCTCTTCCGGCGCCATGTGGCCGAGCATGCGCGCCGCATCGGGCGGAGACAGCTCAGCGATGAGCTGATCGCCCAGCGCTTCGGGAAGCGCTTTCAACAAGGTCGCTGCGATGTCGGGTGCTAAAGCGCGCCAAACGGGCGCCAGCGTCTTGGCGCGTTGGCGCGAGACGGCGTCGACCACGTCTGCGGGTTTCAGCTCCTCAAGCTTGCGGGCCGCATCGCGGGGAAAATCAATGAAGAAATGCGAATTGAGCGCATCGGACGCGCGTAGGGCTTGGTCGTTCAACGCACGCCTCCTTTACGGGGGCGCGTCGGCGCGCCAACACCAGCCAACATTTCGCCGACGCCGGATGCGCTGATCGCAAACGCTTCAGCCATGGCGCCAAGAATGGAGGACGGCGCCCCCATCGGCTTTGATCGGCCGTCTTCGGCCGCTTTGCGCGCATGCTCGCGAGAGAGCGCGCCGATGATCTGCTTGCGCCGGCTCATCACCGGCAGAACCATACGTTCATCCCAGGCGTCGAGATCGTCGATGGTCGCCAGTCGCGCCCGAGCCGACAACATCGGCACGTTTGGGTCCATTACCGCGCCCAACGTGATGGACCCCGGGCTGCGCAGAAGCATTCCCACGCTGACGGCTCCGACCATCGTGCGCCCGTCTTCAACGATGAACACGACATCCGTGGCGGTGTCGGGCGAACGCCGAATGAGGTCCGCGGCTTCGGAAACGGTGTGGTCCGAGGTGAGCGTGATGACGCCGGTCGTCATATGCGCGCCGACGGTGTCTTCGGGAAAGGACAAGGAAGTTTCAAAATCACGCCGAAGGGCTTCAGACGTTTGATCCAAAAGCCGATCGCGCGGTTCCGGCGGGATCAGACGCAACATTGCGGCGGCCTGAGCATAGGGCAGCTCGCGCAGCGCGGCCGCTCCGCTGGCGGCGTCCATGCACACGATGATGAGCGAAGCGGGCCACTCCCCCACATTGGTGAGCGCGTGCGCGGCGATGCGTGCGGGGATGACCTCCAACAGGGCGCCGGCGTCCGCCGGGTCCAGACCGGCGAGCGCGCGCGCCGCCGCCAGCGGGCGGTTTTCGATGAAGGCGATGGTCAGCGGCGCGGATTTAAGCATCACGGGCCCCTGGGGCGTCGCCGGTCAGGATGGTGATCGGTTGTTCATGGGCCGTCTGCGCCGGCACCAGCATCCGGCCCTCCGCGGTGTCGACGGCGATATGGGTTGGGGTGATCTCCAAGACTTCGCCGACAATGTCGCCGATGCGGATGCGCATGCCCGCCATGAGCTGGCGCTGGGCGCTGCGCGCGCCGATTAAATTACCGACGAAATCACGAGAGCCGAGGCCGAAGGCGATGGAAAACCCTACCAACACCGCCCCGACCGCCACCGCTAAGACGGCGACGATGAAGGTGACGTCGACCCCGATTTGACCCAGACCGATGATCAGCGCGGACACGAACACGCCGCCCTGCGCCAACCGTCCCAGCAGCGCGCTTTGGCCTGCTTTGGCGGCGCGCGCTGACGCCTCGACCTGATCGCCGATGAACGCGCCCAAAAAGTGCCCCAGCAAGATGATTGCGGCGCCGGTCAGGAAGCTCGGCAAATAGATCACCAGCTGGTTCAGCCAGTCAGCGACCGACTCCAAGCCCGCCATGCGCGCAGACACCGTGACCGTCAGAAACATCACGACCCAGAATGCAACCTCGCCCAAAATCGTGGCGGCCGGCGTCGACACGCGCACTCCGGCGAGCAAGCCGCTGCGGAACACGCGATCCAACAGTCGGTTGGCGTTGGTGGCGATCCGACGCGCCGCAATCCGGATGAACCGGGCGGCCAACCAACCCGCAACCAGCACGCCAATTGCGCCCAGAAAAAACGGCGAATACGCCAATACATCTTGAAAGAACGCGGTGATGACGGACCGAGTTGTTTCAAGCCACGATGTTGTCTGGTCCATGGGGCCGCTCCTCACAGTGTCATCGCGCCGAATACGCGGTCGCCTGCTGCACGTAAACGCGCTCGCGCACTGCCCGGCGCCGCCGAACCCGACCGCCGCTTTAATAAATCAGACGATCTTGTCCTCATCGAATAGAACGTCGCCGCTCAACTGGTTGGAAAGCACCTCCAGCGTCTCATCCGGGTTGGCTGATTTTGCGATCTTCGCGATGTAGAAAATGGCATCGCCCTCGTTGACGGGGGCCAGATTCGACCGGCCGATGATCAAGCCGGCGGTGTCGGCTGCGATCTGCGTTTCAGCGTCGCCGAAGGGGCCCGAAACAAAGCCCAGACTCTCACCACGCGCGACTTGGTCGTCGGTCGTTTTAAACGTGCGCAGAAGCCCGCCCGCCGGCGCGCGCATCCAAACGCTTTTGCGTGAGTGAATGATCGCCGGGTCATTTCTGGCGGTGAGGCGGATCAGAAAACGGAGCACAGGTTGTCGTTTCGCCACCGAACCATGGGCTAGAAGTTGAGCTGCCGATGGTGAGGCGCTCCGGGAGAATGCGGGTGGGCCGCCCAGCAAGCACGGATCAACAGCTCCACTCCGCGCTATCATAAAGCTGCGCGGCCACCGCTCGGCCGCTGGCGACAAAGGGTGGGAAGCGCCTCAGGCGATCGGATGTTTACGCGGCAGAAGCACGATCAAAATCCATGCGATCACAGACCAGCTCTGTCGCCTACTCCTCTTCCTTTTACGCGACGGCCAAGTTCCCGATCAATTTCTTGTCAAGTGCGGAGGGCTTCCGTACGTTTTAGACAAACGCAAATGTCTCCCTTGAGATGAACTTTGATATCATACAGTCGTATCGCCTGTCGGTTTAAGCTCGCCAGGACCAGCGGTGGGCAAGCCGCCCGATCGGACGTGCAGATCGCGCTGGGGGAACGGGATTTCGATCTTTGCGTCGCGCAGGGCGGTGAACACCTTAAAGCGTAGAGCGTTGCGCACGCTGAGGGATTTGTTGGCGTCGCGGATAAAGACGCGCAGCTCCAAATTGACGGAGCTGTCGCCGAAACTTTGCAAATACACGTAAGGTTCGGGATAGCTAAGCATCTCGGGTTCGTCTCGAACGCAGGCGAGCAACACGGAGCGCGCTCGCTCCAAATCGGTGTCATAGGCAACGCCGATAGCAACGATGACACGCGCGGTTTGGTCTTTATACGTCCAGTTTTGCACGGCCGACGTGATCAGTTCAGAATTCGGAACGATGACGGAGCAGCGGTCGAAAGTCTCGATTTCGGTGGAGCGGACGTTGATTTTCTTCACCGTCCCCTCGCCTGAGGCGGTGATCACCCAGTCCCCGATTTTGATGGGCCGCTCGATGAGCAGAATGAGCCCCGAGACGAAATTGTTCACGATGCTTTGCAGCCCAAAGCCGATGCCCACCGACAGAGCGCCGGCGATAATGGCGAGGTTTGACAGGTTGAAGCCCAGCGCCGACACCCCGGTAAAGAACGCGATGAGCAGACCGGCATAGCCCACCAGCGTGCGGAAGGAGTGGCGCACGCCGGGGTTCATGCGCGTCATGGGGAGAATGCGATTGTCCAGCACACGTTGGGTTAGCCGGGTGCCGACGAGAATGGCGGCCACCAGCAAGAGACCGGTGACAATGCTGGCGGGCGCGATGGTGAAGGCGCCCACGGTGAAGCCCTCCAAAATGCGCAGGACCGCGGCGCGGATCTCAGCCCACTTCACGCCCAAAACAGCCAACCCGACGGGAATGGCGGCGATGATGAGCAACCCATCAACGGTGAGCCGCGTCCAAAATCCGATGATGTCGTCATCCGGCGTCTCCTGGCGCACATGGCCGAAGACAAGCCGCTCCATCGCCACCAGAAGCCAGCTGCGGAAAAAGACGCTGAGCAAATACGCGAAGCCGATGAAGATGGCGAAGAACGCCACTCTCTCAAACACCCATCGAGAGAGCGCCGCATAACCCAAGACGCTGGCCATGATCATCACCAGCGCTGGCAGCAAGAGCAGCGTCCGACTGAAGAGATCGAGCTTGGTGGACGGCGCTTCGGCGCTTCCTTCGGGTGTCGCCGCCTTCGCTGGCGGTGGGGCGCGACGGCCCAAACGACGATGAGTTGCGATCAGCACCGCCCCAAACACCAGAGCGGCCGCTAAGGTCTCCAGCCGCACGAGCGCGGTGAGCGCTTTCCCTTGCCCTAGCAGAGCGAGCAGCGCTTGATCCAAGGTAAACAAGACGGCCACCGACAGCGCGCTACCATGGGCGCTGGCGGCGGTGCGATCTTGAAGGTCGACCATGCACCAATGCGGCTTTCCCGGCGAAAACACCGCCAACGAGACAGCGTTGGCCATGGCGAACACAAACGCCGCACGGGCGAGCGCCGTCGCGGCGGCGCGGTTGTCGTCGCCCACAAGCCCAGTCTCCACGGCGACGCGGTGCACGATGAACAGCCCCAAGCCCGCCAGCACGATCCGAGTGGAGGCGCGGGTCAGCGCCGTGGCCGCGCGCGCCGCAGGGGTGAGCGATTCCGCCGGCGTGCGTCGCCAGAGTCGCGCGGCGATGCGGTCGCGGATGGGGATGGTCAACCCCCACAAAACCAACAGGCTCACCGCCAAAGCCGCGCCTGCCGCGACAGGACCACCAAAGGCGTGGGTACGCTGCGGAACAGACGCAACATAATCGCGCCCGCGAGCCACGGCGTCGACGGCTTGCCCGGTTGCGGCTTCGATCTGGGCGGGCAGATAAGGCAGAGGCGTGCGCGCGAGTGTTCGGCTGAAAAACGCTGTCCGCAATTGTTCTGCGGAGGTTTGCTGCAAGCGCGCGATGCGCTGGTCCAGGGCCGCTGACACCACGCTGAGCTGTTCGATATCGTCCAGTCGTGCAGCGTAGCTGGAACGCAATTCGGCCACGCTGCGCGGTTCGTCGCCGTCCTCGGGTGCAGGGCCGAGCAACGCGATGTCAGCCCCCACCTCGGCGCGGCGGGCGTTCAAGTCGCTGCGCAAATCGCCCAACGATCCGCGCGCTTCCTGCAAATCAAGGCGGACTTCCGACACCGCATCGGGGTCGGTGGTCGCATCCAACGCGCGCTCGGCGGCCGCGACCCGCTCTTCCAACGCGGCGACACGTTGGGCCAGTGCGTCAGAGCTTTGACCCCACGCAGCGCCGACGCACGCCAACATCATCAGCAAAACCGCAATCCACCGCATGGCGTCTCTCCCCATAGTCTCGCGGGGAGTAAGCCAGAAGCGCATCCGATGCGAGCGCTCCTTGACATTTTTTGTTCGAGCTGTAATCTTTCGAACTGTGATGATTGTGACTGAAGACATCAGAGCTGAAAGTGACAGCGGCGATCGACCGTCGGCGGAGATGGCGTTAGCTCTGCTCCGCTCCATGCGGCAGATCACCCACGCGCTGGATGTGCAGTCCAAACGTCTGTCGCGCCTCACGGGCTTGTCCGCGCCACAGCTGATCGTGCTGCAAGCCGTGGCGGAGCTGGGCGAAGTGACGACACGCGCCATCGCGCATCATGTGAGCCTGAGCCAGGCAACGGTCACCACCATTGTGGATCGGTTGGAGCGAGGCGGGTTGTTGGAACGCTATCGCAGCGTGCAGGACCGTCGCGTGGTGCATACACGCTTGACGGAGCGAGGGCGCAAGACCGTGACTGATGCGCCACCGTTGCTGCACGAGACCTTTATCGCGGCCTTCGATGCTTTGCCGTCCACGCGCCGTACTGAAATCGTCACCGCCCTGCGCGATGTGGGGACGATGATGTCCATCGACGGACTTGACGCCCCGTCGGTGTCCACCCAGGCAGCGTCGCCCTCAGGTCTGTAAGCCGGACCTTCCCGGGGCGCTGCGCGCGTCACCTCCCCGAAGCCGACCAGCTTGTGCGCCCAATCCTGGTGCGCCGCAAGCGTAGCCAAAGGAGACGACTATGTTGAATCTTGATGATCGCTTGAAAATGGACCGTCCGCTGAGCGTGCGCGCCGAAACGCTGCCGCTAGAGACGGACGTGCCAGCGGATGCGCGCGAACACCTGGCTAAGCAGTTGGGCGACGTTCTCGCAAGCACTTTTGTGCTCTACCACAAAACCCAAGGGTTCCACTGGAATGTGGCGGGGCCGCTGTTTTACAGCGTGCACAAGCTTACCGAGGACCAATACGAAGATTTAGCGGAGGCGGTAGATGACATCGCCGAGCGGGTGCGCGCGTTGGGTGCGCCTTCGCCCATGGGGCTGGCCGGCTACATCGAAGCGAGCGTGGTAAGGGATCAGAGCTACTTTCCGAACGCTGGCGAAATGCTGACCACGCTGTCGGCCGATCACCGACGTGTCGCCGACCAGATGCGGGACGTAGTGGATACGGCGGAAAAACTCAACGACGTCTATACAGCCGACCTTTTGACCGCTCGCATTGGGGTTCATGAAGAGGCAGCATGGATGCTGACCGCTATTGCGACTCAGTAAACCGTAATGTCGGCGCGCCTGGATAAATTCTATGGAGAAGATATCATGAATAGATCTAATGTCGCTATTGAGAAACATACCAATGACACGCGGCAAGGGGAAATACGCAAGAACATGCTTCTCATTTTTAGCATATCACTGTTCGCTTCAGTAATGGGGCTCAGCACAACACTGCTGATATTTGCATCCTAGAGGCAAGATGGCTCCGCTGGTGAAAACTGGCGGGGCCATGCGGACACCTTGTTTCTGGAAGCCGGCGAAACGGAGATCGCCGAGTATACCCGCGCCAGCGACACGGCGGCTTGGCAGCTGGCGCGCCGCTGTGTCCACGGCCAGGAAAATTGCCGTAGAAACCTCTAACGCCAAATCGCGCAGTTTTGCGGGTTCGGATCACTTATCGCTTGTCGGCTTGCGATCCTTAGGAAACAAGCGCATATGACGCGTGTTGAAGCGCTGCCCGCAGCGCAATGTCGGCGCGCGTGAAGCACGCGCAAAGTGAACAGCGCGATTGGCGTCGACCCCATAACCCTTTTTCTTGTGCGCCCTGAATTCACGCGGGTCGTTGAGATAAACCCGCGACCCCGCCGCCATGAGCGGCGCGTCTCGCTGCGAATGTAGAAAGCTGTCTGTGACGAACTTTGCTGATTTCGGCTTAGCCGACCCCATCGTGGCCGCGGTCAACGCCGCTGGCTACGCCATCCCAACCCCCATTCAAGCCGGGACGATCCCCTTGCTCCTCGCACAGCAAGACGTCCTAGGCATCGCACAAACGGGAACGGGCAAGACGGCGGCCTTCGCTTTGCCGATTTTGGATCGATTGCTCGCCTCCCCACAAAGGCCGCCCCAGCGCGGCGTCCGGGCCTTGATCCTTGCCCCCACCCGCGAGTTGGCGGGACAAATCGCCACCTCGTTCACGACCTATCGCGGAGCGGCGCGGCTGTCAGTGCACACGGTTTTTGGCGGCGTCCCCATCGCGCGCCAAATCAAGCAGTTGAAGCCGGGAACGGATATTCTTGTGGCGACGCCTGGTCGACTTCTGGACCTGGTGTCCCAGAAGGCGTTGCAGCTTTCGGACGTTGAAATCCTCGTCCTTGATGAAGCCGATCAGATGCTGGACCTCGGCTTCATCCACGCGCTGCGACGGATCGTGTCGCTTGTTCCCGCGAAGCGCCAGACGGTCTTGTTTTCTGCGACTATGCCTAAATCCATCAGCGAGTTGGCTAAGCGCTATCTCAACAAGCCGGAAACGGTCACGGTCGCGCCGGTGTCAAGCGCGGCTGAACGCGTGGACCAGCGGGTCGTGTCCGTTTCAGCGCAGGATAAGGCCGCGCTGTTGATCAAGACGTTGCGCGATACGGCGATTGACCGGGTTCTGGTCTTCTCTCGCACCAAGCATGGCGCGAATAGGATTGTGAAGCGTCTGGAAGCGGCGGGACTGGCGTCCGCCGCTATCCACGGCAACAAAAGCCAAGCACAACGTGAGCGCGCCCTTGGCGCTTTTCGAGCTGGCGAGCTGCGGATTCTCATCGCCACGGATATCGCCGCCCGCGGCCTCGACATCGCGGGCGTGAGCCATGTGGTGAACTTCGACTTACCGGATGTGGCCGAACAATATGTCCATCGGATCGGACGGACCGGACGCGCCGGCGCCGCAGGGGCCGCGGTTTCCTTCGTCGCACCCGATGAGCGACCTCAACTGCGCGCCATCGAAAAGCTGATCCGACAGAAGATTCCGATGAGCGCCTACCGTCTCTCAGAGGATGAACAGGCCGCCGCTCTGACGCCGATCGTCACGGAGCCCGGAGCCCAGGACGCCGTCCAAAAGCAACGCCGCAAACGGAAACCGCCGACGACAGCGAGCCATGCACCAAAGGACAAACGCCCGGCGTCCAAAACCCAAAGTCGAGACGCAAAAGACAGCCAAGCGAAACGCCCGCGTCGGCGTAAACGTGACCAGGCTCAACGCCCTCTGGAGACCGCCTAAAACCGCTCCCGGCGCTCCCTTCTGATTTGGTCCGGAGCTGTGCATGACGACGATCTACATTGATGCAGACGCTTGCCCGGTGAAGGATGAGGTCTATCGCGTCGCGCGACGCTTAGGATTGAACGTCATCTTGGTTGCGGACGCGTGGCTGCGCACGCCGAGCGATCCCGACATTCAGTTGGTGGTCGTCGACTCGGGGCCCGACGCGGCGGATGATTGGATCGCAGATCATGTCACGGTTGCCGACATCGTCGTGACCCAAGACATCCCATTGGCCGCGCGCATCGTCAAAGCTGGTGCGGAGGCGATGAGCGCCCAAGGGCGCATCTTCGATGACGACACCATCGGCGCAGCGCTTGCGACCCGAGACTTGATGACCGACCTCCGCGCCGCCGGCCTGGAAACCCGTGGTCCGTCGGCGTTCTCAGCCCGTGATCGATCAAACTTCCTGCAGGCGCTCGACGCCGCAGTGGTCCGGGCGCGACGTCGCAGCTCCTCGACGGAGAAGGGCGAATAGCCGTCGCAACACGAACAGCGAAATGACGGCTGGGCATCCAACTGGAGTTCCCCGGTTTTGATGGACACTTTTCCGCTGCCGAAGGAGAGTGTTGTTCATGCCGAAGACGAGCCCCTCCTATCCGCGCGAGTTTCGCGAGCAGATCGTGGCGTTGTGGCGATCAGGCCGCAGCGTTGGGGAGCTGGCGCAGGAGTTCGAGCCCGGTGGGGCGACGATCAAGACATCGGTGCGTCAGGCCGGTCGCGTTCGAAAACAACGCCCGTCAGCAGCTACAAACCGCTAGCCCATAACTGTCCTCGAGACCGGGGGAACTCCGCGCTTCCAAAGCCTCCGCGTCTTCCGCCGGACGCCAGCCCGTGGCCAGCACCGCCTCCGTCAGCACGTAGTTTGTGTGTGACAGGGCGTTGTAGGCTCCGGACTCATAACCAGTAGCTGACTGTTGCGGCCAGGCATATGGCGGAG
>CAZGLY010000042.1:0-24266 GCA_964526675.1 uncultured Caulobacterales bacterium | reverse complement strand
TCGCCGCGGGATTCAAGCGCGACCGGCCGCCAGCCCTGACGGCGACGCTCGCCCTCCCATCGCACGAACCAGGCCGCAGCCCGCGCCGCGCGGGCGCGCTCGCGGGCCATTGTGTCGGGCGCAAAACCGGCCGCCGCCAAACGCGCCAGGATCCGCGTCGTCAACTCTCGCTCCAGGGCGGGCGCGTCATCGATCGCGCCATCGCCATAGGCGGCCAAGACGTCGTGCAACGCGTCGTGGATCGCGACGCCGCGTTCACGCCCATCCGGCGCGCGGTCGAACGGCTCCCAGGGATCCAAGGCCAGCACGCGCCGCGCAAACACCGCGTAGGGGTCGCGGATCCAGCGACCGATGTCGGTCACCGCCAACCGTCGCGGACGCGCGCTCACCGGCGGCCTGGGCGCGGGCGCCGTCACGGGGTTGACCGCCTCCGGCGCGACCTCGTCCAGCGCCTCAGCGATCGCGAGATAGTCGGCCCCAAAGACCGCCGTGGGATGCGCCGCCGTCGCCAGATCGACGCCCACGCCCCGGCAGAGCGTCGCCAGCCGCCACAGCCAGCGTGACGCGACCGACGGCGCGCCGTCGGCCCTCTGGGATCGTGTGAGCAAGACGCGCGGCGCTGCGGCCAACTGCTCAAAGTCATGGGCGGCGCGCCCGACATCCCGCTCAACGGGAGCCAGCCCGGCCGCGGCGCGCATGCCTCGCGAGAACAAAGGATCGACCGGCGGCGCGGCCGGCCACACGCCCTCGTTCAGCCCCGCCAAGACCACCAAATCCGCGTGGAGAAGACGCGCCTCCAACGGTCCCAGAATCCGGACGCGCGCGTTGGACGCTGCGGGCGCGCGCACCGCGAGGCCGGCCGTCGCGCGCGTGTAGATCCGCTGGTATCCCTGAAGATCAATGGGCGGCAACGCGGCGCTGTCGGTCATGAGCGCGCGGATCAGATCCGCCGCCTCCGCCCCCCCCGGCGCGCCCCAAATCGCCGCGCCCGCCGCGCTTGGACCTGAGGCCAGATCTTCCGCGACGCGCCCATGCCGCTCCGCCCAGGCGGCGACCGAACGCGGCGCTCGGACGTCGTCGCACAGCGGCGCCATGGCTTGGGCCGCATCGGCGACGATTTTGCGCGCCGCCGCTGCGTCGACGTGGGCGTTCGTCCAGGCCCGCGCCGGAGCCGCCGCGAGCCGCGCCTCCAACGCCGTCAGATCCGAGCCGGCGCGCACGCCGCGCAAGCCTACGCGCTCCACGCCGGCGATCAGCGCGTGGCGATCCGTGTCGGTCCGCCGCAAACGGGTCAGAGGATGTTTCATCAACGCGGCGACAGCCACCGGATCACCCGGATCCGCGGCCAGGGCGAGCACCAGGGCGAGCAAGCCGCCGGCGGCGGTCTCCGCCAGAGGTTGGCCGGCGGACACGTCCGCCTCGATCCCCCACCGCCGCAGCGCCACGGCGATGCGGTTGGACACGCCGGCGTCGGGCGTCACCACCATCACGTCCGCGCCCGGCGTCTCGAGCTGATGGCGCACCGCCAAAGCGACGGCGCGCGCTTCGCGGTCCTCATCCGGCGCTTCGATCACGGCGACCCCGGCGAGCCCGTCAACGACGCCGTCGCGACCAGCGGCGTCCAAGCGCGCGCGCCAATCGGCGGTCGCGTTGGCCGGCCGCAGAGCCTCCGCGATCAGCTGACGACGCGCCGTCGCCGTCGGATGCGCGGCTGGCGTCGCGCTGAAGGGCCAGAGCCGCACCTGGGCGCGCTCGACGTCGAACGTGCGCAGCAAATGCTTCATGCCCGCTTGGGGGTGCTGGTCGTCCACCGCCTCCCACGCGCGCTCATCAACGGTCACATCCAGGCCGGGCAACACGACACACCCGCGCGGCGCGGCCGCAACCGCCGCCAAGAGCGCCGCCGTGGGCGCCATCGAGCCCGTAGATCCCGCGGCGATCACAAAACCTTGGGGCGGGTTCGTCCGCCATGACGCGGCCGCCGCTCGGAGGATCCGCGCTTGGCGCTCGGCGCGATCGATCCGGCCAAGCTCCGCCAAGCGCTGTGGCCAGGCCTCCGCGACAATCTCCACAAACGCCGCCGCCTCCTGGAGATGCGCGGGCAGCGCGTCATAGAGGCTGGCGGCCGCGCTGAGATCGCCTTCCGATTCCGCCGCGTCGTCCAGGAGCCGCGCCAACGCCTCCGCCAACGGCAGGCTTGCGGCGGGGTCGGCCTCCGGATCGCGCGCCCGGGCCTTCGCATGCAGCAGAGCGGCGAGGTCGAAGCGCCGCTGATGCGCCGAGACGGCGGGCGGCGTCGTCCACAAGGCCTCCGCCTCAGAGGCCGCCGGCCCGAGCGCGGCCGCGTCCGCTTCAATGTCGGCGATCGCGACGATCCGCGGCAACAACGCCGCGCCGGGTCCCCCCGCAGCGGTCGCATCGGACAAAACCGCCTCCGCCAGCGCGCGCGCGGCGCGCCGTGTTGGCAGGATCACCAACCCCTCGGCCATGGCGGCGGGGCCATCGGCGGCCGCGATCGCGCGCACGCCACGCGCCAACGCGGGCAAAAACGCAGTCCCGCCGGGCGCCGTGAACACCCGCGGGGCTGGCGCGCCCCAAACGTCACCAACACTGCTCATGGCGCGTGGTTAAACGGATTCCATGGCGCGTCGAAGGGCCGTTGAGGGGTCGTCGGGCGCAGCGTCTCCGCGACCGCGCAGGCGCGCGTAAATCGCCTCGGCGCGCTGCTTGGCGGCCGGATCGCCCACATGCATCCAATGGCCGTTCAACCGCACGCCGTAGAGCCGCCCTTTCGCCAGGGCCGCGTTCCAGAGCGCGTTGGCGGAAAACGGCTTCTCCTCAAAGCCGTCCAGCAACCGCGGATGCAGGATCTGCACGCCCATATAGGCGAAGGGGGTCAACCGCCCGAAGACCCGCCGGCTTAAGCGGCCTTCGGCGTCCATCGCGAAATCGCCCCGCCCGCTGTACCCCAACGCGCGGGTGGTCGCGGCCAAGAGCAGCAGCGCGTCCATGCGCGCGCCGTCCCAGACGCTGCGCATAACGTGAAGGGCCGTGGCCGGTCCGGCGTCCTCGAGCCAGACGGAATCGATGTTGCCCACGAAAACGGGTCCGTCGCCCAAGGTGGGCCGCGCTTTGACCAACGCGCCGCCGGTCTCAAGCAGACAGCCGCGTTCATCGGAGATCTCGATCGCCGGAGCGTCCGTGCGTTTAGCGAGATGCGCCTCCATGCCATCCGCGAAGTGGTGCACGTTGACGACGGCGCGACCGACGCCGTCCGCGGCAAACCGATCCAGCAAATGATCGATCAACGCGCGTCCATCCACCTCGACCAAACCCTTCGGGCGATCGTTGGTGAGCGGGCGCATCCGCGTGCCCAGCCCCGCCGCCAACACCATGGCCGTATCGATGGCGAGGCCCATGCGCGACTACACGCCCCCGCCGGCGCCCTCGGGCGCGAGGGTTGGCGTGTGGCGGCGAGCCCACGCTCGCACGTCCGCCAAGGCCGGGTGGGTGAGATTGGCCGTGAACAGCCGCTCAACCCGCGGCAGATGATGCAGATACGACGTCTTCCCGTCGCGACGGGCGAGGCGGATGAAAATGCCGAGAATCTTGGCGTTTCGTTGCGCGCCCAAAATCGCGTAGGCGCGCTGGAACGCGGCGTTGTCGTCAATGCAGGCCTTGCGCACATACCGGCTCATCATCGCCGCGGCCACATCCGGCTCGACGTCGCGGCGCGCGTCCTGAAGCAGCGACACCAGGTCGTACGCCGGGTGACCAAACAACGCGTCCTGGAAGTCGAGCAGGCCCGCCCGCGCGGGGCCGTCCCGCTCCGGCAGCCAAATCAGATTCTCCGCGTGCACGTCGCGCAGCACCAGCGTGGCCGTCTCGGCGGCCACGTCCGACAGCAAGGGCGTCCACGCCGCCCGCCACGCCTCTCGCGCGGCGTCGTCGATCGCCGCGCCCGCGTGATGAGGCGCGTACCACTCCACCAGCAAATCGGCCTCGGTCTGGAGCGCGAGCGTGTCGTAGGTCAGGATCGGCCACGCTTCGCCGTTGATCCCCACGCGGGTCGGCAGGGTGGCGCGACGCATCGCGGCGAGCGCGTCCACCGCCGCTTCATAAAGCGGCTCGGCGGCCGCGCCGGCGTGAATGGTCTGCGCGAACAGCGCGTCGCCCAGATCCTCCAACAGCAAAAACCCATGCGGCAGATCCGCCGCCAACACGCGCGGCGCCGACAAGCCGCGCGCGGTCAGCTCCTGGGCCAAGCCGGCAAACGCCGCGGCGTTCGGCCCCGCGAGCCGCGCGCTCGCGTTGTAGCCGAGGCGACGCCGCTCGACGGCGTCGGCATCCCAGGGGCACGACGCCGCCTCCGCGCCCGGCGGCGCGTCCATGAGAACCGCGGTCGTTCCGTCGCGCTTCTGCAATCGCTCATAGCGGCGGGTTGACGCGTCCCCGGCCAAGAGCGCGCTGTGGGCGTCGGCCCAGCCCGCACGCTGCAAGAGCGCGGCGCGCGCCTCATGGCGGTCGGTCTGAGCCTCAACCATCGACGCCCCCGTCGACGGCGCGAGACTCGCTTCCTCGGGACGCGACCGCTCCGGGCTCGACGGCGACGCGTAAGGCTTCGCAAAACTTGTCATCGACCCGCCTCCTCCACGCGCCAACGCCTTCAATGTCGGCCCGACGCCCGCCGTCCTCGCCGAGCGTCAGCCTCACTTCCAATCGGTCCGCCGGCGCGATCTCTCCCAGGCGATCCGGCCACTCCACCAGCACGACCGCCTCCGAAAACGCGTCGTCTAAGCCAAGTTCGCGGAGATCGCCAGGAGCCGCTGGCGGCTCCAAACGATAGAGATCGCAATGAACGACCACGCAATCGGTACCATCATATGTCTGCACTAAGGTGTATGTCGGGCTCGGGGCGTCGTCATCGCCGGTCAAAGCGTGAATGATCCCCCGCGCCAAGCTCGTCTTGCCCGCGCCCAAGCCGCCGATCAGAAAGACGGCGTCGCCGCGGCCCAAAAACGACGCCAGCCCCCGGCCAAGCGCCGCGGTGGCCGTCGGGTCAGGCAAGACAAGGGCGTGGCTCACGACAGGCTCACGGTTGTTGGAGATCCCTTGAGGCCGCGGAGAAAAGGTGTTGCGCCGCGTCGCTTACGCGATACATCCCGGTCCATCGTTTTTTCTCCGCCCGCGTCCATGGAGCGTTCATGCCCAAAGTCACCTATATCGAACACTCCGGCGCGGAACACGTGCTGGACGTGCCGGCTGGCGTCACCGTCATGGAAGGCGCGGTGAAGAACGGCGTGCCCGGCATTGACGCGGACTGCGGCGGCGCGTGCGCCTGCGCCACGTGTCACGTCTATGTCGACCCCACATGGGTGGAGAAAACCGGCCACGCCGAAAGCATGGAGCAGTCCATGCTGGACTTCGCGTCCGACGTGCAGGAGACGTCCCGGCTGTCCTGCCAAATCACGGTGAGCGACGCGCTGGACGGCCTGGTGGTGCGGTTGCCGAAACAGCAGGGCTAGTGGCGCTCAGGACGCCAGCGCGCTAGTGCGCCGCCGCGACCGAGGACGCGTCCGCGGCGGCGGTGTTTTCACTGCGGGCGTCGCCAACCGCCTCCGGTCCCGTCGGCAGCGTGCAGGTCACACGCGCGCCGCGGCTCGCCTCGCCCTCGCCAGAGCCTGAACGGACGTCCACCCAACCCTTGTGGAGGGCCACAAACCCGCGCACCAGGGTGAGGCCAAGGTCTGCGCCGCCCTGCTCGCCAACATGGAACGGGTCGAACACCTTAGCCTGATCCTGGGGTGAGATGGCCGGACCGTCGTCCTCAACCCAGATGCGCACCGACGCGCCCTCACGCGACGCGCCGAGAGCCACACGGCCGTCGGAATCCACGCGGCGCAGGCCGTTCAGCAGCAGATTGTAGACCACCTGTTTCAGACGCTGGGCGTCAGCGTGAACGGATCCAACGTCAGGCGCGCAATCGAACTCAAACCGGATGCGCGTGTCCTCCGCCTTGGTCCGCACAAGACCGAGCGCCCCCTCCAGCATCGCGCGCACGTCGACGTCGCTCATGTCGAGCGTGAGGACGTTGGATTCGATGGCCGCGATATCGAGGATGTCGTTCACCAACTTGTTCAGCGCGCCGCCGGCTTGGAGGATCCCGTCGACGTCGTCGGGCTTGACGACGCGCGCCTCGTCCTCGGCGTCCATCTTGAGAAGCTCCGCTCGCATCAGCACGGTCTGGAGCGGATCGCGCAGGGCGCGGCTCACATGCCCGACAAACTCCGCGCGAACCCGGTCCACCGCCTCGAGCAACTCCGCGCGCTCCTTCAGCGCCTCGGCGAGCTCGCGATCCGCGGTGACGTTGTCGAACACGATGGACGTGGCCCCGTCGGGCAACGGCCTGGACGTGAAGGTGAGGATGGTCCCATCGGAGCGAACCATCTCGCCACGGGCCTCGCGCCGTGTCTCCGGGCTCGGATTCGTGACCCGCGCCTTCATTTTCGCCCACGTGTCGCGGTCGTGGAACAACGGGCGGCACGCCTCGACGATCTCGTCGAAGGTGGTCGCGCTCGCTCCGGCGGCGCGATCGTCGGCGCGCAGCAGTGTTGTGGGAAGCGCCCACATCTCCTCAAACGCCGCGTTGTAAAGGCGCAGACGTCCGTCTGAGCCGAACACCGCCACCCCCTCGGCCAACTTATCAAGCGTGGTTTTTTGGACCTTCACGCGGGTGTTGAGCTCGGTCTCCAACCGCAAGCGCTCGGTGATGTCGCGGTAGATCAGGATGACGCCGCCCAAGGCGTGGCGCATCGGCGTCACCGAGATCATGCGTCCATCGGGCAGTCGCCAGATTTCGGCGGCGCGATCGTCCGATGTCTTCAGATAGATCTGCAGCTCGTGCGTCCGCCAGGCCTCGTAGTCGTCCGTCTCCGGCAGCATGCGCATGTCCCGCAAGCGGTCCAGCAAGGCGCCGTGGGTCGGCCCCTCCGCCAGCCACGCCGCCTCAAGGCCAAAAAGCTGCGCGAAGGCGTCGTTGTGAAAGATCAGCGCCTTTTGCGGCGAGAGAATCGCGACGCCGTCGTCCACGCGGTTGAGCGCGGCGGTCTGGCGGCGGAGTTTGCGCTCCAATTCGGCGCGCTCCTGTTCGCCGGCGGTCAGATCCGCGGCGACGCCCGACACGCCGCCGGACACGGGGAAGCAGGAAATCTCAAAGACGCGCCGTTCGCCCCCGACCGTCGTGGCTCGGGTGTGGTAGACGCGCGCGCCCTCCTCCAGCGCTTGGCGCGCTTGCGCCTTGGCGTGCACGTCGAAGGCCAGGTCGCGGCCGATCGCGTCGTCCAGCGAGTCCGCCTCCACGGCCTGGAGGAAGGCCGGATTCGCCCACTGCAGCTTAAGATTGGACGAGTACCGCCAGGCCGGCGTCGGGGCGCGGTCCCACATGTCCATAAAGGCGCCGGGGTCCTGCAGGATCTGCTCGCGCGCCTCCTCAAGGCGACCGCGGGCGGCGGCGCTCTCCGCGCTCTTTAACGTCGGGTCCGCCAGCCACAGCGCGACACGCGCGCCGGCGGGGCGGCCGTCCGCGTCGATGATGCGTCCGCCCGGGCCTTGAATGGCGATGGAAAACGGCGTGCCGGACGCGCGCAGCACGCCGAGCGCCCGGCGCAGCGTGACCACCTCGCCGGCCGCGTCGCGACCCTCATAGTCGGCCAGACCATCCAGGATCCGCGCCCCCAAATTGGGACCGTCGGACGCGTCGGCGAAGCGCAGGAGCGAGGCCAAGGCCGCCGGCGCGCCGAACAGCTTCGGCTTGCCCCAGGCGCCGGGCTCCAGCTCGGCCTCATCGTCCCACGCCAAGACCACGCCCGGGTGGGCCGCCAGGAGCGCGTCGGCGCGATCAAGACGCGCTTCGAGGCGTTCCGCATGCCGACGCCACCGCATGTCCGCGCTACGGCCAGCTTGCGTAAAGCGGAACGCCCACAAAGCCGTGATCAATCCAAAAGCGACCGCGCCAGCGGTGACGACAAGCGCCGCAAGCTCAGTCACGTTTGACGTCATGGCTCCGCCTCACCTCCATCGCATATGGCGACAGCACGCCTGCAGGCCCCCTCAGACGCGCACTTCGAATCGTCACCATAGACTAGAGCGTCTGGACCCGCGAGGCGCGCTTTTCTCCGGCGCGCCCGGGACTACAACCCGACGCGAGCTTCGCCGAACCGGAAGTCCAACACAACGATGCAGCGGCTCAGACCGGGTTCGCCGGGCGGCGCGAAACGCCACCGTTTGATCGCTTTGCGGCTGTTGGTGTTGAACGGTCCCCACGGCGCCGCGTCGACCACCTCCACGCGGCCGACGCGCCCGTCAGGACGCACGTCGAGGCGCGCCACGACCCACCCTTGCTGGCCGGTGCGAAACGCCCGGCGACCATATTCCGGCGGCGTCAGATCCACGGCGCGCAAGCGTGAGCCGCCGCGGCAGTCGCCGGGTTCGGTGTAGCTTTCAGCGTCCGGCGCGACGCCAAAGTCCGATCGCGGCACGAACACGCTGTTGGGCCCCACGCACGCGGCCACGCCCAGGATTGCACCGCAGGCGAGCCGGCGGATCACAGGTCCCCCGCCCGTGACGCAGGCTGATCATGACGCGCTTGCCGGCGGACCAGGCGCCAGCCGACGACACGCTCCGTCACCGTTCGGCCCTCCGCATCCGTCGCCAAGCTGAGCCAGCCCGCCGCGATGACGCCGACGCTTTGCACAATAAATGGATCCAGAATGTCGTCGATCTCAAACACATATCTGACCAGAAGCTCGGGCGCGAGGACGATGACGGGAAACAACAGCGTCGCAACCGCGCTGCGCGCCGCGATCTCGCGCACCGCCACCCGCTCACCATTGGCCTGGACATAGGTGAGTCCAAAGATGTTCTGACCCAGACTTGCTCGGAAGCACAGATGGTACAAGAAATGCTGCACAAAAAATAAAACGATCAGCACCAGCAAATCTTGCACATACAAACTCTTTGCCTGATCGTAGACATAATATACGGACGATCGGTTGTGCCGGGTGTACCAAAACACGGCCGCAAACCACACGACGGCGTAGCCGAGCCCATCCACCACGAACGCCGCGGCCCGCCGCCATCGTATCCCCGACGGGCGCTGGGCCATGCCCGCATTCTCCCTCGGCAAAACGGCGCGCTCGACAGGAGCGCGCCGCCGCATGATGCCGCCGTGGCGTTTGGCGATCTAGTACCGGTAGTGCTCGGCTTTGAACGGACCCGCGACGTCGACGCCAATGTAATTGGCTTGCCCGTCTGAAAGCTCGGTCAGCTGGACGCCCAGTTTTTCGAGGTGGAGCTTCGCGACTTTCTCGTCCAAATGCTTCGGCAGCGTGTAGACTTTGTTTTGGTACTGCGCCGCGTTGGTCCAAAGCTCGATTTGCGCGAGCGTCTGATTGGTGAAGCTCGCAGACATCACAAAGCTCGGGTGGCCTGTCGCGTTGCCCAGGTTCACCAGACGGCCTTCGGACAACAGAATGATCCGCTTGCCGTCGGGGAACTCGATCATGTCGACCTGCGGCTTGATGTTGACCCACTTGTAGTTGCGCAGGGCCTCGACTTGGATCTCGTTGTCGAAGTGGCCGATGTTGCACACGATCGCCATGTCTTTCATCTGGCGCATATGCTCGATCGTGATGATGTCTTTGTTGCCCGTGGCGGTGACGAAGATGTCCATCTCGCCCACGGCGGCGTCGAGCGTCTGCACCTCAAAGCCGTCCATGGCCGCTTGCAGCGCGCAAATCGGGTCGATCTCAGACACCGTCACGCGGGCCCCAGACCCCGCCAGCGACGCCGCGGAGCCTTTGCCGACATCGCCATAGCCGGCCACGAAGGCCTTCTTGCCCGCCATCATCACGTCGGTGCCGCGGCGGATGGCGTCGACCAGGCTCTCTTTACAGCCGTACTTGTTGTCGAACTTCGACTTCGTGACGCTGTCGTTCACGTTGATCGCCGGGAACGGCAGCTCGCCGCGCTGCTCCATTTGATAGAGCCGCATCACGCCGGTGGTCGTCTCCTCCGAGACGCCGGTGATCGCGGCTTTGGCTTGAGCGAACCAGCCGGGCGTTTCCGCGATGCGCTTCTTGATTTGATTGAAGAGGGCGATTTCCTCCTCGCTGCCCGGATTGTGCAGGACCGAGGGGTCTTTCTCCGCCTTCTCGCCCAGAATGAGGTAGAGGGTCGCGTCGCCGCCGTCGTCGAGGATCAGATTGGCGAAGTCGCCGTTGGGCCACTGGAAGATCTTGTCCGCAAAGTCCCAATACTCTTCGAGCGTCTCGCCCTTGTGCGCGAACACGGGCGTGCCGGCGGCGGCGATCGCGGCGGCGGCGTGATCTTGGGTCGAGTAAATGTTGCACGACGCCCAGCGCACCTGAGCGCCCAACGCCTCGAGCGTCTGGATCAACACGGCCGTTTGGATCGTCATGTGCAGCGAGCCGGCGATGCGCGCGCCCTTCAGCGGTTGGGACGCGCCAAACTCCGCGCGCGCGGCCATCAGGCCCGGCATCTCCGTCTCGGCGATGGCGATTTCTTTGCGGCCGAACTCAGCCAGGCTCAGGTCTTTAACGCGATGATCGACGTCGGCGGCAATGGCCATGGGGGCGTTCTCCAAAATGAGCGTCATCGTGGCGCGGCGGGGATCACCCGGCCGCACGGCTTCTCCGGCTTCTACCGAGCCGCTTCCGCGTTAGCAACCGTCATATAAAGATATCTTTATATCCGTGCGCCCGGCCCGCTCGTGACTATGAGCACCGCCGCCATCGCGCGGGGGAGACGGTCCACACGCCTCATTGGTCGCCCCGCTCGTCAACGGGCGCGACGTGATCCGTGATCGAAAACGTCTGCGAGGGAGGACTAGCGTTCGGACGCGGTTCAGCTTTCGCCGAACCCCGCCTCCACCAAGGTCGCCAACGCCTCGACCGCCGCGCCGGCGTCGGGGCCTTGGGCTTCGATTTCAATCATGGTGCCGCAGGGCGCCGCCAGCATCAGCACTTCCATGATGGAGTCCGCGCTCACGCTGATGGTGTCGCGCCGGACCGTCACGTCCGCGTCAAAACGCCGCGCCGTCTCCACGAACTTCGCCGACGCGCGGGCGTGCAAGCCGCGTTCGTTTGGGATGACGACCTGGCGTTTGGGTGGGACGTCGGTCACAGGGCTTGTCCGTTCATGACCCGGCTCGCCAGGGTGATGTACCGCCGTCCCGCGGCGAGCCCCGCCTCCGCCGCCTCCGCCAGCGCCGCCGTGCGACGCGTCTCGGTCAGCGTGATGAGCATGGGCAGATTGGCGCCCGCCAGCACCTCGACCTCATTCCGCTTGAGCAGAGAGATGGCGATGTTGGCGGGCGTGCCGCCGAACATATCCGTGATGATGATGACGCCGCTGCCGGTGTCCACGGCCTCCACGGCCTCGCGGATTTCACGGCGCCGACTTTCGAGATCGTCTTCCGCGCCAATGCACATGGCCCGGAGATTGTCCTGGGATCCCACGACATGTTCCGCGGCGGCGACAAGCTCGTCGGCCAAGCGCCCATGGGTGACGACCACCAGTCCGATCATCCGACGTCCAACGTTCACGGCGCGCACGCGGCCACGCGCGTCAGCATTTAACCGCCGTTTCGCGCCTGCGGAAAGAGGCCATCATCCGTTGCGCGCCGCCGCAGAAGTCAACCTCGCTCCATCGGCAACGCGACAGAAAACCGCGCGCCCGCCACCCGGCCATTGCGCCCAGGCACATTCTCCGCCCAGATTCCGCCGCCGTGGGCCTCGACGATTTGCTTGGCGATGGCGAGGCCCAAGCCCGAGTTTGAGCCAAACGCCGCGCCACGCGGGCGCGAGGTGTAAAAGCGCTCGAAAATGCGCTCGAGGTTTTCCTGCGGCACGCCCGGACCGCGATCTTCCACATAAGCGACCACGAAGGGCCGCCCTTCGCGCATGTCTTGCTCCAAGCCGACGCGCACCGCCGCGTCCGGGGCGCAAAAGGTGCGCGCGTTGTCGACCAAATTCCGAAAGACATGACCGAGCGGCTCTTCGGCGGCGAGCACGCGCAAGCGCGTGGGCTCTTCAGAGCCGACGAACACGACGTCGGGTTCGTCTTCGCGCCGCACCGCCTGATACATCTCCACCAAGTTTTGCAAGAACCGCCCGAGGTCGATGGGCGAGGATCGCGCGCGCGCCAACTCGGCATCGACGCGCGAGGCGCGGCTGATGTCCGTGATCAGCCGATCGATCCGCTTCACGTCGATGCGGATCACATGCAGCAGCTGCTCGTGCTGACCACGATCCCGCGCGACCGGAAGCGTCTCCACCGCGCTGCGAATGGAGGTCAGCGGGTTCTTAAGCTCATGGGCGACATCGGCTGCGAACCGCTCGATGGCGTCGATCCGTTGGGACAGCGCCCGCGTCATTGCAGAGAGCGCGTTGGACAGATCGCCGATCTCGTCCCGCCGCGACGACAGGTCGGGTATCGCGGCGCGGCGCGGCCCCTCGCGGCGCACCTGATCCGCGGCCAGAGCCAAACGGCGCGCCGGGCCCGCAATCCAGAACGCCAGCAGCGCCGACGACCCCAGAGCCACCAAGGCCGCGATCAAGAAAAATGGCGCCAAGGCGCGACGTTCCGCCGCAATGAGCGCGTCGACGTCCCCCGCCTCCACCGTCACCACGCCCAAGATCGCCTGCACGCGCTGGATCGGCAGCGACACGCTGATGATCCGCTCGCCCGCCGCGCCCAGCCGCTGCGTTCTCGCTATCGGCGCGCCGCGCAGCACCGCCGACACCTCCTCCGACAAGGTCTGCGGCCCCTGGATCGCGGGCGACCAGGGCCAGCGCCATTGACGCAGGCGGTGATCCAACTGTTCCAGAACGCCCAAATCCGGATCCGCCAGCGGGCGCTCCACGACCCCGCCGCGAATGAAGTACGTGTCGCCGCCGGGAATGGCCGCGCCGCGCTCATCGAACAGCCGGACGCGCAGCTCGTCCGGCACCTGGATCTGCGACAGAGCCAGCGCGGCTTCGGCGGGATCAAGATCGGGCGTTGGATTGGTCGCGCGCACCGCGACGACCTGGCGGATGACGCCGCCTTGGGTCTCCAGCAGGTTCAGATGCGCTTTGAGAAGGCCGCTGCGCGTCTCTCCCAACACCAAGACCGCCGCCGAGAGAATGAACAGCCCGGCGATGTTCGCCAGGACGATCAGATGGGTCAGCCGCGATCGCGCCAAACCCCACACGCCGCGAGAGAAGGCTGGCGTCTGCCCCTCGTCCTCCCCAGCAGCGGGCGCGCCGTCGCCGGGGTGCTCCACCGCGCGCGCGTGCGCGTCGTGAGCTGCGACCCTCAGCGCGCGCCGATCCGCTTCGTCCCCGGGGACGCGATCGTTGGCCGCGGGCGGGACGCTAGGCGTCCTTGTATCGGTATCCAACGCCATAGAGCGTCTCGATCCCATCGAACTCCTGGTCCACTATACGGAACTTCTTCCGCAGCCGCTTGATGTGGCTGTCGATGGTGCGGTCATCGACGTACACCTGATCATCATAGGCGGCGTCCATGAGCTGGTCTCGGCTTTTCACAAAGCCCGGCCGCTGCGCGAGCGCCTGAAGGATCAGAAACTCCGTGACGGTCAACCGCACCTGACGCCCGTCCCAGGAGCACGCGTGGCGATTGGGATCGAGCACCAAGCGCCCGCGGACGATGACCGTGCGGTCAGCCGCGGCCTCCTCCTCCGTACCGGGAGCGGACGCCCGCGCGCGTCGGAGGATTGCTTTGATGCGCTCCCCCAACAGACGTTGGGAGAATGGCTTGGTGATGTAGTCGTCCGCGCCCAGGTTCAGGCCGACCACCTCGTCCACTTCATCGTCTTTGGAGGTGAGAAAAATCACCGGCGTGTTGGTGGTTTGGCGCAGGCGGCGCAGCAGCTCCAGCCCGTCCATCCGCGGCATCTTAATGTCGAGAATCGCCAAGTCTGGCGGGCTTTCGTTCAGCGACGCAAAGGCGGACGCGCCGTCGGTGTAGGCGCGTACGTGATAGCCTTCGTTTTCAAGAAACATAGACACGGACGCGAGGATGTTCTCGTCGTCGTCGACAAGGGCGATGGTGGTCACGCGCGGCTCTTTCTATCGATAATGGGCGCAAGGGGTTGTACCCCGCGCCGGGCGGGCCGCCAACTCACGGCCCGATTCGCCCGGCCGTGAACGTTTTCATGCCCCGTTAAAGCCAAACAGACGATGCTGCACGGCGCGGATCAGTGCGTGCGTGGTTAGGCTCAGCGGCATGGGGTCACATGAAACCCACTATGAGGTGTTCTTCAAACCCTCCCCCAAGCGCGATTGGCGTTTGTTGTGCGCCCGCTCCTCGCGGGACGCCGCGCTGAAAGAAGCGCACGCGGCCGTCGCGGCCGCGCCGGCGGGCTCCGTTCGGGTCTCCAAGGAAACCTTCGATCCCGACGCGCGGGTGTTCCGATCGTCGGTCGTGTTCACCGCCGGTCGCGAAGACCCCACTGACGATTTGTCGCGCGCCGACCGCCAAGGCGAACTGCCCTGCACCGGCCCCAATGACCTTGTCGCGCCCTTCGCCCGCGGCGCGATCGCGCGCGTATTGCGCGCTTGGCTGAGCCGCGAGACGGTGACGCCCCTCGAGCTGTTGCATCGCGTTGATTTGGTGGAACGGCTCGAAGCGACATCCTGTGAGCTCCAACACGCCGTCCAGAAAATCGCCATCGCGCGCGCGAGCGAGAGCGACGCCTCCGTCCAAGGCTTCGTCAAACAGCTGAACGAGTTGGTTCAAGCCGGCGTCGTGCAGCTCCACACAGACACCCGCGCCAACGCGTTCGCCAAGATGAAACGCGGAGAGCTCGCCGGGCTCGCGGCGCGGATCACCGACCTCAGCGATCGTGAGCGGCGCATGCGCGGGGCGATCGCCCACCGTCTGGCTGGCGCGAAGACCTGGCAGGCAAAGATGGAGCGGATGCTCGACGTGGCCGACGAGGCCTGCGCGATCGCCGCGAAAATGCCCTGGGCGCTTGGGGTGGTGTCGGAATTCATGGGGGAGTTCGCGCGCGCCGACGACGCGCGGGACGCGCTGCTGGAAGCCCCCGAGGAACGCGGCGACGAAGCCGACGCGCTCTCGACGCTGCTGCGCGGGGAGGCGCGCGACGACGGTCTGCTGACGCCCCCCGGCGCGCGCCTGGCGTGGCACTTCACGGAAGGCCGCTTCGATGAGGCCCGCACCGCCATCGGCGCGCGGATCCTCGCGATCATCCGCGACCCGCGGCGTCTCAAGCGCGACAGCGTTATGGACGAGGTCGCGGTGACGCGCCGCCTGGCGGAGCAGCTTACGGCGATGGCGCACAGCGGGATGGGGTTGGACGACCTTATCCCCGCGTTTGTGGCCCGGTCGGGCCGGCTTCTCCAGCCGGAGATCATTGACGAGCTTAGCCGCACTTGCGCCGACGAAAAGGCGGTCGTTGCGGCGTTGCTGGAGCTCGAAGCCAACATTATTGGCGACCAAAACAAGACAAAACTCGCCGCGTACGTCCGCGCACGGCTGGGGACGCACACTATCGATCGCCATTTCGTGTCTGAGGCGACTCCGATCCTGCATCGCTTGGCGGATTTGGCGGAGTTGCACCGGCACGCCATGCGCACCGACTTCGCACCCGACGACAAAGCCGCCATCGCCAGTCTTCTTGAAGACTTGGCGCAACGCGCCGCAGAGGCTGCGCAACTGTTTGCGCGCATTGAAGCACGGCCGGTCTCCAACGTGGACAAAGCCACCGCGTTGCTCCGCTTGGCCGCCAAGGGCGTGCTGCCCCCGGGCCGTCTGGTGAACGAAGCCAAAGCGCGCGCCAAACGGGCCTTGGCGGCGCCGGACGCCCGCGCCGCTCTCACGCGAGACACCACCGCGGCGCGGGCCGCGCTTAAAGAGATTTCCGCGCTCATGGCGTCGATCGAGCCGGTCGAACCCGCCGCCTAAGGCGCACAAAACGCGCGCATTCACCGCAAGACAAAGCTGATGACGTTTTTGTCAGCAAATGCGACAGCGCGTGTGCTGCAATCGGCCTTCTGATCTCCCCATCTGCCGTGCGTGTTCGCGCGCCGGCCGCCTCGCAGCGCGGAGGCCGGGCGCGCGTTTGACCGCGTGTTGCCAACGGGGACGCAGTGATGACGCGTTTGGGCGCCCGGGCCGGTCGGCGCTTGTCGATCCGGCGGGTTCGTGTGTGTCTTGCCGCCGCCGCAGCGGCGCTGTGGACGTCCGCCGCGTCCGCGCAGACGGGAGACTTAGCGGGCTTTGTCGGCGTCCTTGGGCCGTTGGAGCGCGAGGACATCGCCGTTGAGCTGCAGGGATTGGCGCGCTCCGGCCCTTTGCTTGGCGATGTCTTGGGGCTGCAAGTGGCCGGCGCGGTGACGACGGATCGTGCTCTTGTGGCTCATCTGGGTTTCTTTGTGGAATACCAGCCGACGGTCGATTGGTCGATCATCGCCTCCACGGGTCCCTCGCTTTACGATGACGGCCGGGGACGCGATCTTGGCTCCGATTTCGCTTTTCAGAGCCAGCTGGAAGTCACGCGCCGCATCTTTGACGACTGGCTGTGGTTGGGGCTTTTCCTCAGTCATCGATCGAACGCCGGCTTGGCGAACGACAACCCCGGCGACGAGACCGTCGGCGTCGTCGTGCAGGTGCGTGATGTCTGGACCACGCCCTTTGATGTCGCCAAGCGGCGCCACGCCAAGCGACGATGAACGCCGTCATGACGGCGCCGCCGCCCGAACCGGCGGCCCGCCAGAGGCGCGTCAGTGGGCGGCGGCCCACGTCGCGCCGGCGCCCGTCTCCACCACGAGCGGAACCGCTAAGTCCAACACCGGACGGCACGCGTCGCGCATCACCTGGGCGGCGAGTTCGGCGGTCGCCGGTGCGTCTGCTTCGGTCGCTTCGAACACCAACTCATCATGCACCTGCAGCAGCATGCGCGCGTCGAGCCCGGCGCGCGCCAACGCGTCAGGCATGCGGATCATGGCGCGGCGGATGATGTCGGCGGCCGTTCCTTGCAGCGGCGCGTTGATGGCCTGACGTTCGGCGAAGGCGCGTTGATTGGGGTTTTTCGACTTGATGTCGGGATAATGACATCGCCGCCCGAACACCGTCTCCACATACCCATGCGTTCGGCAATACTCTTTCATCCGCTCCATATAGTCTTGAATGCCCGGGAATTTCGCGAAGTAAGACTTGATGTACATCGCGGCTTCGTCGCGCGGGATGCTCAGCTGGTTCGCCAACCCAAACGCCGAGATGCCGTAGATGATCCCAAAATTGATCGCCTTGGCTTTGCGGCGCACCATTGGATCCATCCCGTCGATGGGCACGCCGAACATTTCGCTGGCGGTCATGGCGTGGATGTCGAGGCCGTTGCGGAAGGCGTCTTTGAGCGCGTCAATATCGGCATAGTGCGCGAGCAAGCGCAGCTCAATTTGCGAGTAATCCGCCGAGATCAACACGTGACCCGGCTCGGGAATGAACGCCTCGCGAATCTGGCGGCCTTCGTCGGTGCGCACCGGAATGTTTTGGAGATTCGGATCCGAACTGGACAGCCGCCCGGTCGTGGTGGCGGCCAAGGAAAAGGACGTGTGCACGCGGCCGGTGCGCGGGTTCACCGCCTCGCTGAGCGCGTCGGCGTAGGTGGACTTGAGCTTGGAGACTTGGCGCCACTGCAACAGCGTCTGCGGCAAAGCGTGGCCCTGGGCGGCCAATTCCTCCAGCACCTGGGCGTCCGTGCTCCACGCACCGGTCTTGGTCTTCTTGCCGCCCGGCAACCCCATCTCACCGAAGAAAATCTCGCCAATCTGCTTCGGGCTGCCGAGATTGAACGGCCGCCCGGCGTGCTCATGCGCCTCTTCCTCCAGGCGCGCCATGCGTTGGGCGAAGGTCGACGACAACGTGGCCAAGCGTTCGCGATCGACTTTGACGCCGGCCAGCTCCATTCCCGCCAGCACAGCCGGCATCGGGCGCTCCAGGGTTTCGTAGACCGTCAAGGTCTTCGACCGCGTCAGCTCCGGACGCAGCAACCGCCACAGCCGCAACGTGACGTCGGCGTCCTCCGCGGCGTATTCCGTCGCCGGTCCGAGGGACACTTTGTCGAAGCTGACCTGCTTCTTGCCGGTCCCAGCCACCTCCTTGAACGCGATGCAGCGGTGGCCGAGCAAACGCTCCGACAGCTCATCCATGCCATGACCGCGCAAGCCCGCCGCGAGCACGTAGGAGATCAGCATCGTGTCGTCCATCGGCGCGACCGTGATCCCATAGCGGGAAAGGACGGCGAGGTCGTATTTGAGGTTCTGACCGATCTTCAAAACGGCCGGATCCTCCAACAGCGGCTTCAGAGCCGCCAACGCCTCGTTGAGCGGGATCTGCCGCAGCGCGGGCGCCAGCGCCGTGTCGCCGCCATCCTCACCCGCCCCGTCGGGGCCAATCAGGTCGCCCTGGGCCGGATCCGGCGACGCCGCGACGTGCGTGAGCGGGATGTAGCAGGCGTCGTTCGGTCCGAGCGCCAAGGACACTCCCACCAAATCGGCGCCCGCGGCGTCTAACGCGTTGGTTTCGGTATCGACGGCCACGACGCCCTGGGCCGTTGCGCGGTCCACCCATTCCCGCAGGACCGCGAGGTCGTCGACACACTGATACCGGCTGCGGTCCACCCCCTGCTCCGCCGCCGCTTCGCTCGAACTCGCGGGGCGGCCGGTGAGCGCCTCCTCCACCCGGCGCGTGAGCGTGCGGAACTCCATCCCTTTCAAGAAAGTCAAAAGCGTATCAGCATCTGGCTCCGCGATGGCGAAACTCGCGAGATCATCCTCCACCGGCGTGTCGGCCTTGAGGGTCACCAGGACTTTTGACAGGCGCGCATCGTCGGCGTGCGCCAGCAGATTCTCGCGGCGCTTCGATTTTTTCATGCCGTCCGCCGCGGCGAGCACGCCCTCCAGGTCGCCAAATTCCTCCAGGAGTTGGACGGCCGTCTTCGGCCCGATCCCGGGCACGCCCGGCACGTTGTCGACGCTGTCGCCCACGAGCGCTTGCAGCTCGATCATCTGTTCCGGCGGCACGCCCCATTTGCCGATGACGCCGTCGCGGTCGTAGCGGACGTCTTTCATGGTGTCCCAGAGGCTCACCCGGTCGCTGACCAGCTGCATCAGATCCTTGTCGGACGAGACGATCACCACCTCCGCGCCGGCGGCCTCGGCTTGGCGCGCATAGGTCGCGATCAGGTCGTCAGCCTCATAGCCCTCCAGCTCGACGGCCGGTCGGCCGAACGCGCGGGTGGCGTCACGCACCAACGAAAACTGCGGGACGAGGTCCTCCGGCGGCGGCGGGCGATTCGCTTTATAGTCGGAGTATAGATCATTCCGGAACGTCTTCGCGGAATGATCGAAAATCACCGCGAGGTGAGTCGGCTCCTGGTCGCCGCGCACATCCTCCAACAGCTTGAACAGCATGTTGCAGAAGCCGGACACAGCGCCGACGGGCGCTCCGTCGGACTTGCGCGACAAAGGCGGCAGCGCGTGGTAAGCGCGAAAAATGTAGCCAGACCCGTCGACCAGATAGACGCGGGACTGCTCTGAAATCTCTTCGTGATTCGGCACAGGAGAGGCTCACGGCGATCGGCGGCCCGCCGCGGGCGCCGTCAAACCAAGGCAGTTTAGCGCGCGCCGCCTCGGAACGGTACAGCTGGCGCGGACGCTACCCCTCGGCGTGGCCATCGGACCGCGGTTGGCGTATAGATCGAGACGAACCAAGACCGAGTGAGGCGCCCGTGACGTTTCAGGACGACTCCTTCGGCGAACGCGCTGACGATTGGGAAGAACGCGTCGCGCGGGCGTTGGAGATGCAGCAGAAGCCCAAGCGTCCAGTTTGGCGGCTGGTGGCCGGCGTGATCATTGCGATGGCGGCGGCCTACGGCGTGCTGTCCGTGGCCTTCAACGCCGGACAATCGGTGGGCGAAGGCGCCGGCTCCCAATTCGCCGACGCGAGGAGCGATTCCTTCGCGGCGGACGCCGCGCGTCCGGCGGCGAGCCGTTCGGTGCGCGAGGGCGCCAACAGCGGCGGCGGGCTTCGGTCCTCCGCGTCGCTCAACGCCGTCTCTGAGACGGGCGATGACGCCGCACGACTTCTGCAAGTGCGCACGGGCGTGTCCAACGGCGTGCGGCGCGCGTATCGCGAGGACGAGGCGCGCACCGGGATCCGTCGCGGCGTCGAACGCGCGCTCCAAAGTTGGGAACGCGGAGCCGCGCCGCTCACGCCGGACACGCGCGCGGCGCTCGACCCGCGCTTGCCGCAATCGGCGGTGCTGTCGGAATCCCCTGTCCGCACCGTCGACGCCTACACCGCGACCACGCCCGCGCCAGCCGAGCCCGATCCGTTCGAGACGGCCGCCGCCGATGTCGGCGTGGCGCCGGCTCCCACGCCCTCGACGCCGCCCACCCCAGTGGAGCCGGCGGCGCCGGTGACGCCCGTGAACGCGTTCGCGCCGCAGGCGCCACGCGGCTTGTGGATCGCGCCGCCGGGAGCGTCCGTGCCGACGGAGTTCACGGTGACCCCCGAAGGCGTGGCGATAAATGTGACCATCCCTGAGTCCGCCATGACGGCGCCGCCGCCCCTTCTGTCGGCGGCGGTGAACGCCGTCAGCCGAGCGCGCTTCCCGATCTCCCCAGGCGGCGGCTCCTATCGCGGCGCCTTCACGGTGCAGTTCCCGCCCAGCGGCGACGACCCGGCGGCGAGCCCCGCGCCATCCGCCGATCCGTTCGCCGCGTTCGAGCCGCCAGCCGCGGATCCCTTTGACGCGGCGGCGGATCCGTTCGCGCCGTCGCCGGCCGCGAGCGCGCCCGCCGCCGCCAGGCCTGGGAGTTCAACGTTCAACCGAGGCGCGGTCGACGCCGCAGAGCCGGAGTTTGGCGGCTTCGAGGATTTCGACACCGCCTTTGGCGATGGCTTTGACACGCCGGCGCCGTCGAACCCCCAACCACAACGCGCGCCGCGGGCGCCCGCCTATGGCTCAACAGCGCCCGCGCCGGGGAACGCGAACCCCGCCGCGGCTGGGCGTCCGGTGTGGCTGACGGAACCGACGGCCTACGACGTCGCCGCGTTCTACCCGCCTCTCGCGCAGCGCGCGGGCATCGCCGGCACGGTTGTCTTGTCCTGCGCGATCGGCTCGGTCGGGGAGCTCGACTGCATCGTGGTGTCGCAGAACCCGGCCGGGATGGGCTTTGGCGATGCGGCGCTTGAAGTGGCGCGCGGCTACACCGCCTCGCCGACCCTCGACAACGGGGGCAGCTCCCTGGGGTCACGGGTCAGTTTGCCCGTGCGTTTCGACCCCCTGACCTCGCCGTAAGGCGGTCGTTCAGGGGTCAACGCCCGTGCGCGGTTACGGTTTGTCGGCGGCGCTCGGGTCGGCGGCGGAGCCGCGGAGCACAAAGCGTCGCCCGCAATACGCGCATTCAACGCAATCGTCTGCGCCCATATCGTAATACACGAGGGGGTGGCCCAGCGCGCCGCCGCCGCCGTCGCAGGCCACGCGGCGCGTGTTGCTGACGATCACTTCCGGCGGGCGCGCGACGTCCCCGGCGGGATCGTAGGCGGCGCCGGCTCCGCCATCCGGTTCTGTGTTGGCGCTCATCAGCTTTCCTGCATTGCGATTTCTCTGACGCGTTCGTAGCTATGAGGAGCGGCGCGCACCGTCAATGCGCAACGCAGCTCATCCTCCCGGCGCTTGTCAGACGCCGCGACCGGAAAGACACGCCCGATGACGTCGAACGCCTCAGCCCCGGGATCGCCGATCCACAACGATGCGGCGTTGTCCGCCCGCGGGTTGGAAAAAACGTATAACGGCTCAAAGAAAAACGCACCCAAACGCGCGTTGAAAGGCGTCGACCTCGACGTGCCCCGCGGCGCGATTTTTGGGCTTCTCGGGCCGAACGGCGCCGGCAAGTCGACGTTCATCAACATTTTCGCCGGTTTGGTGACCAAGACCGCCGGGGTCGCCTCGGTGTGGGGTTTTGACATCGACGTCGATTCCCGCCGCGCCCGCGCCGCGATTGGCGTCGTCCCGCAAGAACTCAATCTGGACCCGTTTTTCACGCCGGCGGAAATGCTGGACTTGATGGCCGGCTTCTATGGCGTGCCAAAAGCCGAACGGCGCACGGACGCCATCCTTGAAGCGGTGGGTCTGACCGACAAACGCGACGCCTACGCCCGCAGCCTGTCCGGCGGTATGAAACGTCGGTTGCTGGTCGCAAAGGCGCTCGTCCATAACCCACCCGTGATCGTGCTCGACGAGCCGACGGCCGGGGTCGACATCGAGCTGCGCAGCCAGCTGTGGGCCTATGTCCGGTCGCTGAACGCGCAAGGCACCACGGTGGTGCTGACGACGCACTATCTCGAAGAAGCGCAAGAGCTGTGTGATCAGATCGCCATCATTGATCAGGGCGAGGTGGTGGCTTGCGAACCGACGACGGCGCTGCTCAAGCGGCTGAACCACAAAACGCTGGTGATCCAGCCGGAGACGCCGCTGACGGCGGCGCCCGCTGCGTTGGCTGATCTTGGCGCCACCTTGCGCGCCGACGGCGCGTTGGCGATCACCTATGAGCCGGGCGTCCAAGCGGTCGGCGCGCTGATTCAACGCGTCGCGGCGGCCGGCGCCTCCATCGCGGATTTGCGGACGGAGGAGCCGGACCTGCAGGATGTGTTCCTGGCTTTGACCGGCGGTCGACGCGCCGCGGCGGAATAGCGCCGCGCGTCCTCCGCCGACGCTAATGGCGCGTGACGGCGTGGCCGCGGGCTTCCAGCAACGCGCGCACGGAACCCGGCCCGATCAGGTGGCCGGCGCCGACGGCGACAAAGAACACCCCGGGTTCGGCGTCGATCACGCGCACGATTTCCTCCACCCAGGCCGTGTTGCGATCGATGAGATAGGTTTGGCGCACGAGCGGCTCGTCCGCGAAGCTCGTCTCCATCACGGCGCCCAAACGATCCGCATCGCCCATGGACCACGCGTCGAACATGATCGCAATCGCGTCCGGATCGGAGTCGATTTGGCGCAAGGACGCTTCGAGCACCCGGCGGTCGACCTCATCGGGCAAGCTCGCCAGGATGCGCACCTGCTCCTCCACCGTTTCGAGGTAGCGGATGGGCGTGCCCGCGGCGGCGGCTTCGCGTTCGATCACCCGGTCCGCCCCCGCCTCCGGATCGCCCCCCTCGGCCTGGATCCACGCCACGCCGAGGGTGATGCTCGCAAACCAAGCCCGATAGCGGTTCAAGATGAACATCGGCTGGCCAAGACGCGCCGCCACCTGCCGCAGAGTCACGCGCGCCTCGGGCGACAGCGTGGCCTCCAGCCGTTCGCCGGGTGGAAGAAACGCCAAGGACGTGATCATCGGCGTCGCGCGCGCCCGGGCTTGCGGGCTGGTGTCCGCCTCCAGATAGACCACGTCGGCGTCCGCCAGGGCCGCGTCCACCGCCGGCCGGCGCCAGCGCAGCGTCGGGTCGAGCAAGTGAACCGTACCGAACAGCCACACCGTCGTGTCCGCGTCCCCCACCCGCCACAGCGCGACGCCCTCCGGCGCGGACGCCTCATCCTCGGCTGGACGGACCGTCAGCGCGGAAGCCGCAACGGCGGCGGCGTCCGGCGCGACGGCCGGCGGCTCCGCGCGCGCCGCCCCGCTGTGTGGCGTCGCGGGCAGGCCCAACATGATCGCGACGACCGCGACAAGGACGAGAACGCGCCCCGCGGTCGCAGCCATTGTCCGCACGTGCTCTGCAACGGATGGCGGACCAGGTGGGGCGACGTTGCGGACCATGGGCACTCCTCTCCCCAGCACGCTACCGCATTTTCTCATCGCCGCTGCGGATTTTCACTGTGGCTGCGGCTGGCCGACGCGCAATGACCGCTGGCGTCGCGCCCGGCGACGGCGGCCGTCATTCGGTCCACGCCATCGTCCGCTCCCCACGTGACGAACGTTGGCGGTTCGGCGCCGGGTGGTCGGCGGGGCGCGCGCGATGGCGGCGCATCGGCGGCTTTACGCGCCGCCACACCCGCGCGAGAGAGCCTCACCTCCGGAGCGAGGATGGTTTGGCGGGCGGCTGGCGACAGGGGTTGGCGAACGGTCGCGTCGGCGTGGCGGACGCTGGCGCGCGAGACCTTTGCGCGTCTTCATTTGCGCCAGAGCGCGTCTTTCGGTACCCATGCG
>CAZGLY010000041.1:8258-24668 GCA_964526675.1 uncultured Caulobacterales bacterium | reverse complement strand
GGCTTCTTGCCTGAACCGCCGCCGGTGGAGGGCTGCGCCTTCAGCGAGGCGACGCTCAAAGCTCAGATTCTCGACGATCTGCGGCGTCAGAGGACGGGGGGGCGGCATTGACGTCTGGTCGTGCACTGAGACACACGCGCGGCCGATGCACGCTGTACGCCGTGGCGCTCCTCGCCGCCGCGGTCGCGCCCGCCGCGCGTGCTGAGGATGAACGCCTCACCGTTCCCGAAAACGACGGCGAGTCGTTGTTCTGCGACGTCCCGTTCAAGCCGGGGCGGAACCATCGGCGCAACGATCTCAAAGTCGTTTGTCCGCCCAAAATTCTCAGCGCGTGTGGCGCTGAGCAATCGACCCAAAACGATTGAACGACGGACAAAGAAGAGAAGGACCCGAAAACTCCATGCCCCTGAAGATGAGACTGAGCCGCGGCGGCTCCAAGAAACGCCCCTACTACCGCATCGTCATCGCCGACGCGCGCGCGCCGCGCGATGGCCGCTACATTGAGCGCGTGGGCCGCTACAACCCGCTCCTGCCGAAAGACCACGACGAGCGGGTGGTGATCGACGCCGCCAAGGCCGACGCCTGGATCAAAAAGGGCGCGACGCCCACCGACCGCGTGGCGCGGTTCCTCTCCCAGATCCACGTGAAAGAAGTCGACGCCGCGGAGTTCGCCGCCCACCAGGCCGCGTTGGCGAAAGCCGACAGCGAGAGCGAAGAGGGCGCTGAGGCGGCCGCCGCGCCGATGGATACGTTTGAAGGCTTGCGTCTGATCCGGGTGCCGGAAGGCGAGTCGGGCGCGCGCCCGCTCTACGCCTGGGCGCACGGCAACAACCCCCAGAAAGGCGAACCGGGCGAGAAGGCGAAACTGCGCGTCGCGGAAAAGGCCGAGAAGGAAGAAGCGCGTCGCCAGGCTGAAGAGGACGCGAAGGCCGCCGCCGCTGCGGAGGCCGAAGCCGCTAAAGCTCAAGCCGCCGAGGCCGCTTCGGACGGCGACGCCCAAGCGGAAGGTGAGGCGGCTGAGGCTTAGGCCCGGCGTGGAACGCATGCCTGGGTGCGGCGGCTTCGGGGAGCGTCCGTGGTGAACCGGCCAGATGATCCTGCGGCGAGCGCCTCTGCGTCCGCGGAGGCTCCGGCCCGCCGTGCGGCCGTGGACAACGCCCTCGAACTGCGTGTGTTCGCCCTGCAGCGCTCGGGTCATCACGCCGTGATGAACTGGGTGCTGGCGAACACGCGCGGGCGGTATTGCTTTTTGAACGATTGCCGGCCCCAGCACCCGCCTTTCCATGTGGAGCGGATTGCGAAGAACCCGGATCATTGGCTGCGGACCAACATTCCGGACTTGGACTATCGTGCGGAGGCGGAGGGCCGTCACGCGCCCAAGGACCTCATGATCTACAATTATGAGGACCGCAGCCTGGCGGAGGTGGAGACCGCCGCTTTCCGCCGCCATCGCGCGGCTTGGGTGGGGACGAGCGCGCGGCGTCGGGATCTGATCATTGTGCGCGACCCGCTGAACGTCGTGGCGAGCCGGCTCAAGAAGTTCCTGCCCCGCGTCAAAAACCGCCAGCGCTGGTATCGCCGCATGACCATGGATCTTTGGCTCGAGCACGCGCGCGCGGCTCTGCGGGGGCCCCATGGCTTCGAGGATCCGATCATCATCAACTACAACCACTTTGTGGCGGATCCCTCCGCCCGCGCGGAAGCCGCCGAGGCGCTGAGCTTTGAGGCCGACGACGCGTCGCTGGAGACGGTTTCAACCTATGGCGGCGGCAGTTCCTTCAGCGGCACGGAGCGCCCGCCCTCCGTGGAGGAGCTGACGGCGCGCTGGCGGAGCTTCGAAGGCGATCCCTATTTTCGCAGCTTCTTTGCGGATCCGGCGGTCTTGGCGTCGGCTGAACCGCTCTTTGGCGGGCAGGATGGGTTCGAGCCCATGCGCGCCTTCCTGGAGGAGTGCGCGGGCGCGGCGCAGGGTCGCGCCGCCGCCGCGAAGCTCTTGCCAGGCTTTGGCCGCTGGCGTTTCTAAGCCCGATCACACATGCCGTTGTCGCGCCAAGGCGCGAGGCGGCCGGGTTCGGGAGGCGAGAGCATGGGCGTCGTGGCGATGTTGTCTGGGCTGATGCTATTCATTGGCGGCCATGGCGTGCCGATGATGGCCGCGCGCCGGGCGCGCTGGGTGGAGCGGTTCGGCGTTGGTCCTGTGAAGCTGGGCGTGACGGCGGTCGTCCTCGCCGGCTTTCTGCTGATCATCTGGGGGTTCGCCAACCGGCCGTTCGTGTCGCTGTGGGTTCCGCCGATTTGGACGCGGCATCTGGCGCTGACGCTGATGGCGCCGGCGATGATCCTCCTGGTGCTTGCGTATCTGCCGATGGGGAAGATTAAGGCGGCGGTGCGCCACCCGATGCTTTTGGCGGTGAAGATCTGGGCTGTGGCGCATTTGCTGGCCAATGGCGATCTGTGGTCGATGGTTCTGTTCGTGGCGCTGTTGCTCTGGGCGGGGGCGGATCGGGCTTCGGTGGCCCGTCGCGAACGGGCGGCCGGGGTGAAAAAACCCAGCGTCGCGGCGGCGCCGTTGATGTGGGACGCCGTCGGCGTGGCTGTTGGCGCGGGCGTGTTTTGGGTGTTCGCGGCTTATCTCCATCCGATGTGGATCGGGGTTCCGGTGTTGCCATGAGCGCGCCCGATCCGCAGGACGCGGACCCAGGCGAGTTGGTGCTGGTCGGCGCTGTGGCGGGGGCGTTCGGCGTGCGCGGGGAGGTGCGTCTGAAGTCGTTCACCGATGTCCCGGAAGACGTGTTCGACTACACCCCATTTCTCAACGAACGTGGCGACACCGTCCTGACCGTGGTGTCCTGGCGCATCATCAAGGGCGGTTTCGCAGCCTATGTGTCGGAAGCCTCCAGCCGCGAAGACGCGGAGGCGCTCAAGTCCACCGCGCTTTACGTCGCGCGCGCGCGCCTCCCTGAGCTGGAGGACGATGAGTTCTATCAAGCCGACTTGGTGGGCTTGGCGGTGCGTGATCAAAGCGGTCGCGATTTGGGGCGCGTGAAGGCGGTGCAGAATTTCGGCGCGGCGGATCTCCTGGAAATCCATCAGACGCCCGGCGCGCGCGGTTCGTGGTTTTTGCCCTTCACCCAGGACACCGCCCCGCATGTGGATGTCGCCGCGGGGGTGATCCTCGTTGATCCGCCAGAAGGGATCGCGCCGGACTGACCGCGCGGTGCGCACGCCGTGCGCTTAGACGCCGCGCACGGACCGTCTTGCTGCGGGCGCTCGCGGCGCTCTAGATTCACCGGGGGGCGAGGTGGGCGCGGAGCCCGAACTGGGGCGGAGTGACCTCTCCCATGATGCGCAGTCTGGGACGTTGGGGCGTGGCGTTGATCGCCGCCGCGGCGGCGCACCTCGTCGCGACACGCACGTTGGCCGACAGCCCCGCGTCCGGTGCGGCTGGCTCCGTCGCCCCTCCCGTTGATGAGATCATTGTCACCGGGGGCCGCTTGGCGGGCGCGCGCGCCGGGGCGATTCTGGTGGGGTTCAACGAACCCGAGATCGTCGCCACCCGCGCGATCAGTCTCGATCAGCTGCTCGCGTTTGCGCCGGCGGCGGCCGTGCAGACCAACTCCCGCGGCGAGACGTTGGTTTACCTCCGCGGCGCCGGCGAGCGCCAAACGGCGGTGTTCTTCGGCGGCGCGCCGATCAACATCCCCTGGGACAACCGGCTCAACCTCGATGTGTTTCCCACAGGTGCCGCGTCGGACATTCACATCACCTCCGGCCCGGCGTCGGTCCTTTATGGGGCGAACACCGCAGGCGGCGTGATCGAGGTGTCGCCAGCGTCCTTCTCCCTCGACCCTCGCGCGGCGTTCGACGTGCAGGCGGGCGCGGGCGGGTTGCGCGCCGCCTCCGCCCTTGGGGCCGCGGCGCAGGGCCCGGCGGAGGTCGTGGCCGCGGCGGGCCATCTGACGCGCGATGGGCAACCTCTGTCGGAGGACGCCGCGCCGCCGTTTTTCCAAGATCCCGACGCCCTGCGCACCAACACCGATCTGGAGCGGACGAACGGTCTGGTCCGCGTGGCGTTTGATCAAAGTGGACCCTTGGCCGTCTCGGCGACGGCGCTCGTCGTCGACAGTCAGTTCGGCATCGCCCCCGAAGGCGCGGTGGATCCCGCGATCGATCCGCCCCGCTTTTGGCGCTACCCCGAGAACCGGACGCTGATCGCGGTCGCGAACGCAGGCTATGCGCGCGCCGGCTTCGACCTGGCGGTGGCGGCGTGGGGCCAACGCTACCGCCAAGTGATTGAGAGCTTCGCGTCAGAGGCCTATTCGACACTGGAGGATCGTCAGACCGACCAGGATCGCGCCTTTGGGGTCCGCGCCGTCGCGCGTCAGTCTTTGGGGACCCACACGCTCAGCGGCGCCGTCAGCGCCCAAGACGCGCGCCATCGGCAAATCGATGAGACGTTTGCGCCTGGCGAGGCGCTCACGTCGGCGGAGGACGCCGTGTTTCGACGGCGCACCTACAGCCTCGGCGCGGAGTATGAGGCCGTGCGGGGTGACGTCAGCGTCGTGCTTGGCGCCGGCGGGGACGTTGTGCAGTCGCTGGAGACGGGCGGCCGGCCCAGCGATGGCGGGTTCGCCGCCTGGTCCGTTATTGCGGCGGCGGAGTGGCGTGCGACAGACCGTTGGTCGCTGTCGGCGGCCGCGGGGCGCAAACCGCGCCTGCCCACCCAGCGTGAACTGTTCGGCGAGGCGATCGATCGCTTCGTGCTCAATCCCGATCTGACGTCGGAGACGGCGATGCAGCTGGAGGCGTCGGCCCGCTACGCCGGCGAGCGGATCACGCTGACCGCGACGCCCTTCGGCGTGATCACCGATGACACAATCGATCAGGAGACTGTGCGCGTCGACGGCGCGCTGCGTCGGCGGCGGATCAACCTCAACGGGACGCGCGCCTTTGGCGCGGACATCACCGGCGCGTTGGCGTTGACGGACGCGTTGAGCCTCACCGGTCATGTCAGCGTGCTCAACCTGCGGCGCCGCGCTGACAAGGGGGATGTTGACGACGAGCGCTTCATCGCCGAGCGGCCGTCGCTGTTGGGCGAGATCGCGGCGGTCTATCGGGCGCGTACGGGCTTGGGCGTGCGGGTGGAGGCGCGCCGTCGCGGCCGCGCCTACGCGGCGGTTGAGGACGGCTTTGTCGCCCTGCCGCGCGCCACCAGCGTGAACGCGGAGGCGTCGTTCGCCACGCCACGCCGCGGGCCGGCGGCGCTTGAGGTCTTTGTGCGCGTTGACAACCTCACCGACGCTCGGATTGAGCCGCAGCTGGGCTTGCCGGCGCCGGGACGCTGGGTGCGTGGGGGCGTGCGGCTCGCGTTGGAATAGAGCGCGTCGCGCCGGCGCCCTTGCCATTCACGCCGTTGCAGCGCACAGCGTGGGGGAGTTTTGCCGGACCCCGCGGGAACCATGACCGAAAGCTTGCGCAACATCGCCATCATCGCCCACGTCGACCACGGCAAGACAACGCTCGTGGACGCTCTCTTGAGCCAGTCGGGGGCCGTGCGCGCCAATGAACAGGTGGCTGAGCGCGCTATGGACTCCAACGACCAGGAGCGCGAGCGGGGCATCACCATTCTGGCGAAGCCGACGTCGGTTCTCTGGAATGACGCGCGCCTCAACATCGTGGACACCCCTGGGCACGCCGACTTCGGCGGCGAGGTGGAGCGCATTTTGTCGATGGTCGACGGTTGCGTGCTGCTGGTGGACGCCACCGAAGGCCCGATGCCGCAGACCAAGTTTGTGTTGTCGAAAGCCTTGGCCCTCGGGCTCAAGCCCATGGTTGTTCTCAACAAGGTCGATCGCGACACCGCGCGCCCGGACGACGTGGTGGGCGAGGTGTTCGACTTGTTTGCGCTGTTGGGCGCGGATGAGGGGCAGCTCGATTTTCCCTATCTCTACGCTTCGGGCCGCGATGGTTGGGCCGCCGACAGCCTCGACGCGCCGCGCGAGAGCTTGGCGCCGTTGTTCGATTTGATCCTGCGTCACGTGCCCGCGCCGACGGCTGTCCAGCATCGCGACGAGCCGTTCCGCATGCTGGCCACGCTGCTTGATGCGGATCCCTTTTTGGGTCGGGTTCTAACGGGCCGCATCGAAAGCGGCCGCATCAAGGTGGGCGAGACGGTCAAGGCGCTGAGCCTCGACGGGCGTCAGGTGGAGCAGGCGCGCCTCTCCAAGCTGCTGGCGTTCCGTGGGTTGAAGCGCGAGCCGGTGACGGAGGCCGCCGCGGGCGACCTGGTGGCCATCGCCGGGCTCTCGACGGCCACCGTGGCCGACACGATCATGGCGCTGGACGCGTCAGACCCGGTGCCGGCGCCGCCGATCGATCCGCCGACGTTGGCGGTGACGGTGTCGATCAACGACAGCCCGCTCGCTGGGCGCGACGGCGACAAGGTCCAGTCCCGCGTGATCCGCGAGCGGCTGTATCGCCAAGCGGAAGGCGACGTGGCCATCACGATCCGCGACACCACCGACAAAGACGCGTTCGAGGTCGCCGGCCGTGGGGAACTGCAGCTCGGGGTGTTGGTGGAGACCCTCCGCCGGGAAGGGTTTGAGCTGTCGGTGTCTCGGCCGCGCGTGCTGATCAAGCAGGAGGATGGCCAGCGCCTCGAGCCCATCGAGGAGGTGGTGATCGATGTCGACGAGGAGTTCTCCGGCGCGGTGATCGAAACGTTGAGCCAAAAGAAGGCGCAAATCCAAGAAATGAAACCCTCCGGCGGCGGTAAGACGCGGGTGGTGTTGCACGCGCCGTCCCGGGCTCTTGTCGGCTATCACTCGGAGTTTCTGACGCAAACCCGGGGTTCTGGCGTGATGAACCGCGTGTTCCACGATTGGACGCCCTATCTCGGCGACTTGGGCGGGCGTGCGCGGGGCGCGCTAGTGTCCGCGGAGCAGGGGGATGCGGTCGCCTACGCGCTGTGGAACCTGGAGGAGCGCGGCGTCTTGTTCGTGGAGCCGGGCGAGCCCGTCTATGAAGGCATGATCATCGGCGAAAACGCGAAGCCGGAAGACTTGATCGTCAATCCGCTGAAGACGAAGAAGCTCACCAACATCCGCGCCGCCGGCAAGGACGACGCGGTGCGGCTGACGACGCCGCGGCGACTGACCCTTGAGCAAGCGATTGCGTGGATTGACGACGATGAGCTGGTGGAGGTGACGCCCGCGGCCATCCGCGTGCGGAAGCGTTGGCTCGACCCCCATGAGCGCAAACGCAAAGCGAAAGAAGCCGTCGGGGCTTGACGTCCCACTTCCGCTGTCGACACGCTCGTGGCGTGTGCGCGCGGACTGTGGGGGTGGGGGTGCTCAACATTGGGTCGATGGCCGCAGGCCTGCTTTGGAAAACGCCGGTTCGGTCGGCGGGGTCGCTGTTTGGCTTTTGCGTGGGCGCAAGCCTTGCCGAACCCGACTTTATGACTCGCGTGACCGAGTTTGGTCTGTCGATCATTCCTGGATCTGAGAGAAATATTTTCTCGTCTTTTACATCGCTGATGCTGACTACGCTGACCGCCGTGCGCAAGGCGGCGTTTCAGATCTATCTGATTTCTTTTCTATGCGGCCTTTGGTTTATTCAAACAGTCCGCTATCTCCGGCTTACAGCTCAAAACGGCGATGGCTTTGGGGTTGGGGCCTTGCGTGTCCTCATCGCCAGCGTCGCCATTCTGATCGGCGGTCTTCCTGGATTTGTCACGGCGAAGGCCATTGGCCTCGTCACCTTTGGTTCGGCGTTTTCGGCGGACTATGGGAGTTTTTACGATCCGGAAGAACTCTCAGAGGAATTCGGCTGGCCGGACGACGGCGAGGGTGTGTCCATCCTTGGCGATGACCGCATCACGCCGATCGATGGCGTGGAAGAATTGCTGAGCCAATCCGGCGATATCGAATTCGCTGCTTTGGACAATCTGTCGAGGCTCGAGTTTACGAGAGAAATCTGGGTTTTTCTCGCCATGGTGTTTGGCTCCATGGTCGTCTCATACCTGTCCTATCGAGGCGTTCTTTGGCTCTTTTGTCGGATCCCGTCTGTGAGGCGGTTGATGGCGCCGTCTTAGCTGGCGGTGGGACGGCGGGGGTGGGCGCCAGAGCGTTGACCGCCCGCCACAAGCCCGGCGTGGACGGCTGGCTATTGGCTGACCCAAGCGATGCGCGCGAGCCAGTCGATCTGCCCCCGCGCCAGCCGCAACGCTGGCGGCTCGCCATGCCCGCCGTGTGCTGCGAACACAGCCGCCAGCGGCGACACCCAAAGCGCGGCGGCGCCGCTGCGGCGCACCTCCACAGCCATAGGCGGACGGCGCATCGGTTTGACCAGCGCGCGGCGGCCCGCCTCCACGTCGCCTGTGGGCCGGAGGATCAAGAGATCGCCCGGGCGATAGGCTGGCGCGAACGCGTTGGTGGTGAGCTGCAGCGCGTACGCGCCGCGCCCAGGATCGGCGGCGCCAAGCGCGCGCCGCCACCGGGACCCCTGAGGCGCGCCGTCGTCATCAAACAGCGCTTCGTCCGTGATGCTCTCAAAGTCCGCCAGTGGTATTTGCGCGGCTTGCGCGGACGCGGCGCCATGGGACGCCAAGGCGGCGAAATCCTCAAAACTCGTGCCCGTCGCGTTGAGAACCTTGGCGATGCTCTCTGTGGACGGCCATCGCGCCTTCACCCCTGACGGCGCGAAGCGTTTGGAGGGGTTGAAGGTCGTGGGATCCAGGCCCGCTTGACGCGCCAGGGCGGACGGAGACATCTCAAGGCGATGGGCGAGGGCGTCGATCGCGGCCCAAACCTGGTCGTGATTGATCATGGCGAGAGCTCCGCGCCTCGGGGAAGGCAACGTGGTGGGGTTTCATGTCGTCATACACGCATGAAGAGAAATGAATACTGCGAGACGCTTGAGAGACCGTTCGCTGTCACGCGCGTTGTGCGGATTGCGCCGTGGCGCGTGGCGTTTTGCCGGTGGCTGCTGTGGGTAAGCCGGTGGCTGCGGGCGTTGTCGATCGCGTTGTCGTCGCGCTGGCCCAGCGCATGCCGCCGGAGACGGCGCACCGCGCGGCGATGGCGAGTCTGAGCGCCATGCAAGGCGTGGCGCGGGGCCGGGCGCGCGGGGCTGGCGCGGATCGTGACGCGCTGAGCGTGACGATCGCCGGTCTTGATCTGCCCAACCCGATCGGTCTCGCCGCGGGGTTCGACAAGGACGCGGAGGCGCCGGACGCATGCTTGGCGCTGGGTTTTGGCTTTGTGGAGTGTGGCACCGTCACGCCGCAGCCCCAGCCCGGCAATCCGCGGCCCCGGGTCTTTCGCTTGAAACCCGAACGCGCCCTGATCAACCGGCTTGGCTTTAATTCCGGCGGCTTTGCGCCAGCTGCGGCCCGGTTGGCGCGCCGTCTTGAGGCGGGAACGGCGCATAGGGGGCGCCATGGCGTGGTGGGCGTGAACCTCGGGGCGAACAAGGAGAGTGCGGATCGCGTCGCCGATTACGTCGCGGGTCTTGAGCGGTTTTGGTCGCTTGCGGACTACGTCACCGTCAATGTGTCGTCGCCGAACACGCCGGGGCTGCGGAACCTTCAAGAGGGTGACGCGCTGACGGAGTTGCTGGCGCGGCTTGGCGAGGCCAAGCGGCGGCTGACCGTGCACGCCCCGGGGCGCCCGTTGTTTCTCAAGGTGGCGCCGGATTTGACTCCGCACGGCGTGGGAGAGATCGCGCGCGTCGTGAGCGCGGCGCGTTCCGTCGTCGATGGGCTGATTGTGTCCAACACGACGCTTGCGCGGCCGAAGGGGCTCAACGGCCCGTCCGCGGCGGAGGCGGGCGGCTTGTCCGGGCCGCCGGTGTTTAATCGCGCCACGCGCGTGTTGGCGCAGTTCCGCCGCGCGCTTGGGCCGGACATGCCGCTGATTGGCGTGGGCGGGGTCGACAGCGGCGCAACGGCGTACGCAAAGATCCGAGCCGGCGCGAGCGCGGTGCAGCTCTATACCGGTCTGGCGTATCACGGCCCCTTTTTGCCGCGCCGCATCGCGTGGGAGTTGAGGGCGCTGCTGGCGGCGGACGGCCACGCTCGCCTTGCCGACGCCGTTGGCGTCGATGCGGTTATCTGGGCGGATGCGCCGCCGGCGGTGTGATCGCCCGCTCCAGCGCCGGGTACGCCACAGCCAGCGTCACCGCCCGAACGATGTAAAAGCCGGTGAAGGCGATCCACATCCCATGCGGCCCGAAGGCGTTGCGCAGCACGATGTCCGCTGCGACGTAAAGGACGAAACTCGCCAACATCGCGTTGCGCATCGCCACGCTCCGCGCCGCTCCGACAAAGATCCCGTCAAGCTGCCAGGCCGGCGCCCCCAAGAACGGGATCGCCGCGCAATAGGGCAAGAAGCGCAGCGCCGCCGCGCGCGCCGTTTCGTCCGCCACAATCACGTCGAGCACCGCCGCCCCGCCAATCAGCGTGGCCAGAGACAGCGCCGCTCCGGAGCCGAGGGCCAGTTCGCTCGTCACGCGCACCGCGCGGCGCAGCGCCGGCCGCGAGGCCGCCCCAGCGGCCCGCCCGACTAAGCTCTCCGCCGTGAACGCATAGGCGTCGAGCACCAACGCCCACACCGTGACGAACTGCAACAGCACATGGGTCCCCGCCAAGACATCCGCCCCCTGGAGCGCCGCGGCGTTGGCGAACCATGAGAAGCCGGCGATCAAACAAAGGCTGCGGATCATCAGATCTCGGTTCACTGCGAAGAGCCGCCGCCACGCCTGCGGGGCGAACAAACCGCGCCACCGAGCTGCGCCGGCCTGGCGCGTCGCCCCGTGGGTCTCCCGCCGCGTGATCCGCCAGACCAAAACGAGGCCGAGGGCCGCCGCCACCCAGTCTGCGGTGGCGGTCGCCGCGGCCACGCCCGCCGCGCCAAGGCCCAGTCCGAGGACGAACACCAGGTCGAGGATGACGTTCACGACGCTGAAGGTCGCGTGCAGCAGCAGCACTGCGCCCGATCGTCCGCGCCCGATCAGCCACCCCGACAGCGCAAACACCGCCAGGGTCGCCGGCGCCCCCAACAGCCGAGCTTGCAAGTAAGCGCCGCCCTCCGCCTCCACGGCGGCGGGGCCCTGCAACACGGCGAAGGCGATCTGGGCTGCGGGCTCCCGCGCGAGCGTGAGAACGGCGCCGACCGCCACGCTCAACAGCAGCGCGCGCGCCAGGACCCGCCGGCCTTCGTCGACCGCGCCACGGCCGTCCGCGTGCGCGGCGAGCGCCGTCGTGCTCATGCGCAAGAAGTAGAACACGGCGATCAGCGCGTTGAACGCGGTGGCGCCCAGCGCCACGCCCGCCAAATCCACGCTGGATCCGGTCATGCCGATGATGATCGTGTCCGCGACGCCCGCCACGGGCGCGACGGCGTTGGCCGCCATCAACGGCGCCGCGAGGGCGAACGCTTGGCCGCGCCCCAAGGGCGGGGCGGGAGCCGGCGTCGCGGCGGGCTCGTTTGTGTCAGTGCGGTCGGCGGACATGGGCCTTCTCTCGCGCAGAGATGCGTTGGGCGGCGTTGCGGCGCCGCGCTGCGCCGTCAAGAGTGGTCAGACTGCGTTCGCCCCTTACGTCCATGGGCATGGCCGCGCGTCTTCCCCCCGTCGTTCATCATTCCGCTTACTCTCACGTTCGGGTTCCTGCGGGCCATCGCTTTCCCTCCAGCAAGTTCGAGCGCGTCGCGGCGCGTGTGCGGGCTGACGGCCTCGCGGGGCCGGACGGTTTTGCGACGCCCGCGCCCGCGCCGGCGTCTTGGCTCGCTTTGGCGCACGATCCGGACTATGTCGCCGCCGTGCTGGCGGCGGAGGTTCCTGCTCAGCGCGCGCGGCGGATCGGCTTTCCCATGACGCCCGCGGCGGCGGAGCGGGCGGCCGCGGCCGTCGGGGGAACCGTGTTGGCGGCCCGACTGGCGCTCGCGCGCGGGCTGGCGTGCAACACGGCGGGCGGCAGTCACCACGCCGACCATGACGGCGGGGCCGGCTTCTGCGTGTTCAACGATGTCGCGGTCGCGGCGCGGCTGCTGTTGGCCGAAGGCGCCATCCGTTCCGCCCTCGTGATTGATCTGGACGTGCATCAGGGCGACGGCACGGCGCGGATCTTTGAGAGCGACGACCGGGTGTTCACGTATTCCGCGCACTGCGAGAAAAACTGGCCGCACCGCAAGGCCCGCAGCGATTGGGATGACGCGCTGCCGGTTGGCCTTGGCGACGATGACTATTTGGCGCGGGTGGCGCGGGCGTTGCCATTGCTGTTGGCGCGACGGCCGGACTTGGTGTTCTACGTCGCGGGTGTTGATCCCCACACGGATGACCAATTGGGGCTTTTGGCGCTGACGGACGATGGTTTGGCCCGGCGCGAGGCGATGGTCGCGCAGGCGTGCATGGAGGCCGGCGCGCCGATGGTCGGCGTGTTGGGCGGCGGCTATGACGCGGATGTGGATCGCCTCGCCGCGCGTCACGTGTTGCTGCATCAGGCGTGCGCCACGGCCTTGAGCGGTGCTGACGCCAGACGCGCTGGGCGGGACATTGGCTCGCCTCACCAGCGCCGCGCCGCCGCTCGGGTCACGCGTTGACGCGTCAGCTCGCCGCGGTGTGCGGGCTTCCTTCCAACCACAGCAGGGCGTTGTTGTTGTGGAGGGGAAGGCCGGGGTCCTTGCTCAGATTGGCGCACGCGCTGGTCAGCACGAGCGTTCCGGCGAGGGCGAGAAGCCTCAAGATCATCGTCCAGCTCCTCCCTGGCCGCGCGGGGGCGGCCACGGTGTGCGGCGCCGGCTCGCGCGCGATCGCCCGCGTTGCGACTATCGCGCGCGAGCCACAGCGTTAGCGCAGAGCGACGCGCGCGCCGCTTTCGTCGCCTGCTTCCATGAGATGGACGCGGGTCATGCTCGGCGCGTCGATCGCTTTGACCGTTTTGGCGACGAGGTCGGCCGCGCAGGCCTCTTGGATCTGACGGTCCAGAAGGTTCATGCGGTTCGAGGAGGCGCAGGCTTTGCGCGCTTTGCGCTCCAGTTCGTTGTAAACGCGTTCCGCGTCAGCGATCGTGGCGGTTTCGCTCAACGTGTAGCCAAACTCAAAAGACACGCCGTCGTCATCGGCGATCGCGGCGGAGGCGAAGCCGGACGCAACGGCAAGGGCGGCGCAGGCGGTGATGAAGCGGGTCATGACTGTTCTCCTTCAACTGACCATTTCGGGCCGCCAATGTCTGATCGCTGGCTATACCCGACAGGTGTTTTCTAACTGATTGACCCTTCGCCTCAAGGACGATTTTGTGACGATGCTGTCATGTTTGGAATCGTCAGCCATGACTCTTGCGCATGGCAGATTACCATTCTTGCAAATCACGGAAATGAGCATGAATCGTGCGCGCCGATATCTCGGGCCGCGTCCTCATCGGCCCGCATCGGTGGCGCATTGGTGTCGGCGTCCGATGTCTCAAATACTGGTGCAGACATCTGAGAGGGTGAGTATCCACGCGGGCGTGACCGGACCAAGTTAAATCCCAGTCACGTCTATTGCGTTGCACAAATCATGTTGCAGTCGCGAATATACGCGCCGCGCAACGCCGAACGGGCATGGTCGCCATCGTGCGCCGCGCCGCCGGCGTTGGGCGTTTCTGGAGCACGACGGATTCCGCCCGCGCCCAGCTTTCGCTCAGCCTAGGCGCGTGGCGTGGTCGCGCTTTCGGTCTCACGAGGGCGCTGAAGGCGCGCGGCCACGCGCGCCGCGAACGGACGCACGGGCAAAAAAGCGCGATAGGCGAGCTCGAGCAGCCAGATGATCGGGGGCGCTCCGGCGATCGGCGCGAGGAACCGCCAGCCCGGCAGACGCCGCCACAGCGCGACGAAGGCGCGCGCGCCGGACGCCACCTGTCCATCGGCCGTGATGACATGCAGGCGCTTCAACGCCTGCTCGCGGTTGAGCCCGTGGGCCGCCAGCGCCGCGCCGGCGTTGGGATCGGCGGCGTCGACGAACGCTACGGCTCCGTCGCGATCCAGCCGGCGATAGTGCGCCACCTCGAGGCTGCACAAGGGGCAGTCCCCGTCGTGGAACATCGTGGCTGAGGGTGTTTCGGTCCGCGTCGTGTCACGTGTTTCGCTTGTCATGCTAAGTGACTTAGCGCGCCGGCGGCTCAGCGACACCCGCGCGGGCCTCATCTGTGTCTTCGGCTTGATCGGGCGGCGTCGTCGCCGGCGTCGTCACGCCCGTCGACGGCATCAATTTGTACATCCATGGCATGGCGATCGTGAGGGAGAGGACCCGCGTGACATGGGCCGCGCTCACCAGCGCCGGTTCGAGATCAAGCGCCGCCGCCAGCGCGACCATCGCTTCAAATCCGCCAGGCGTGTAGGCGAGCATCAAAGCGGTGAAGGGCAAAGGCGTGAGCGTGGCCGTCACCGCCGCGATCACCGTCGTCGCGATCAGCATGGCCAGCAGCGCGGCCGCCATGGCCACCAGGTCCGCCCGTTTGAGTTTCGCGCCCTGAGCCCGTTTCCCCCCCCGGACCCGCGCGCCGGAGGCCGCTCCGATGACCAGCAATCCGGCGTTGAACGCCCAGGCCGCCGGCTGTCCCACCGTGATCGACGTCACCGACAGAAGGGCGCTGACGGCGGCGGGGCCGAGAATCCATGCCGCCGGCGCGCCAACGCGCTGCAAACCGAAGCCGGCGACGGCCGCCAGCGGAAGCGCGATCGCCACATCCCGCCATTGCCACACATCGCGGACGGTTCCCACCGGCTCCGTGACGAACGCCAACGGCAAAAGGGCCACAAGCACGGCAAGCCGGAGCGTTTGCGCCGTGATCACGCGGCGGTCGTCCGCGCCGATGATCGGGATCAGCGCCAGCGTCGTGGAAAACGCGCCGGGCGCAGACGCCAGAAACGCCGTCGCGCGATCCCAATGCGCAAGACGGCGCAACACGACATAGGCAACGGCCATCGCCGCGGCCGTCGCCGCCACCAAGCCCACCGCCGCCAGCGGCAACCCCGCCAAGCGCGTGGCCGTCTCCGGCGTCAGACTGGCGCCGATCTGCAGACCGAGCGCCATGAAGCCCACGTCGCGCGCCGGCTCCGCCACGTCCGTCTTCATGATGAGAGACGCCGCGGCGACTCCAGCGGCCGCGCCCAGCAGCCACGGCAGCGGCGCGCCCAACAGGTGAAACGCGGCCGCTCCGAGCAGCGCGACCCCCAGCGTGCGCGGCGTCGTAACGAGGAGAGTGCGGGAGATGGGGAGGACTCCGCTCTGTTGGTGTGGCTAGGGTCTATCGTGCAGCGCGTGTCGGCGCCAGCGCGGCCAACCATGAGAATCGCGCGACGCAGGCCTGGGGTGTGATGAAACCGGGGTGAGCGGATGACAATTGCCGTGATCGGCGCGGGCGTGGCTGGTGCGGCGTGCGCGCGACGGTTGGCCGACGCGGGTCGCGCGGTCGTGCTGTTCGACAAGGGCCGTGGAGCGGGCGGGCGGCTGTCCGCTCGCCGGGCGGAGACGCCCTTGGGCGCCGTCCTGTTCGACCATGGCGGCCAGTACATCACCGCGCGCGTGCCGGCCTTCGTGGAGACGGTGTCACGGTGGGGCGACCAGGGGGCGGCGGCGGTATGGGACGGCCCGTTTGCGACGCTGAGCCCGACGGGCTCGGAGCCCGTGTCCCCGTCAACGGCCCGTTGGGTCGGCGCGCCGGGCATGAACGCCGTTGTGCGCGCGGCTCTCGATGGACTGGACGCGCGCTTCGGCGCGGAGGTGGAGGCGATCGAGGGCGCAGCGCGCGCGTGGCGCTTGCGCCTGCGCGATGGGGAGCAGGCGGGCCCGTTTGAGACGGTGGTGTGCGCAACGCCGGCGGAGCAGGCCGCCCCGCTTTTGGCGGAGGCCGCCCCCGCCTTGGCCGAGCAAGCGCGCCTCGCTGTGACAGCCCCGTGTTGGAGCGTTATGGCCGTCTTTGAGCATCCGCCGGCGGCTCTGTTTTCGGCGGCCAAGGTGAGCGACTCGCCGCTGGCTTGGGTCGCGCGCCAATGTGGCAAGCCCGGACGCACCCGTTTGGGCGAGGCGGCGGAGGCGTGGGTGCTTCACGCGTCGGCCGCGTGGTCGCGCGCGCATTTGGAGGATGACGCGGAGGCCGTGGTCAACGCCCTCATCGCGGCTTTCCGAGAGCGGGTGGAGGCTGCAGCGCCGATTTGGACGGCTGCGCACCGGTGGCGGTTCGCGCAAGTGGAGCAAGCTGTGGGCGCGCCCTTCGGCTTGGATGTGCAGCTTGGGCTGGCGTCATGCGGCGATTGGCGGCTCGGGCCGCGGGTCGAACTGGCCTGGACGTCCGGAGACGCCTTAGGCCGAGCGTTGGCGGCCGGATAGGGGGCGGCCGGACAAGGGATCGCGCGCTATGGCGTTGGGGCG
>CAZGLY010000041.1:0-8158 GCA_964526675.1 uncultured Caulobacterales bacterium | reverse complement strand
GGCGGCCGGATAGGGGGCGGCCGGACAAGGGATCGCGCGCTATGGCGTTGGGGCGGCGCCCCGGCGGGCGGACGGGGGGCTCACTCCGCCGCGCGGAGGGCGCGACCGCCGCGTTTGTCCACGACTTGCTTCAAGCTCTTAACGGCCGTTGATCGGTACATGTGGCCCGCCGGCAGCGCCAACAGCTGTCGCATTGTGGTGATGTGCATTTGCACGATGTCGACTTCCGCTTTCCCGTTCATCCCGTGGGCGGCGACATAGCGCTGCATCGTTTCAGCCAATTCGGCGAAATGGCCGTCGCCGGCGCCGTGGGCGGCGTCACCCATGCGCAGCGCAATGGCTCCAAGCTTTTTGAGGCTCTTTTGATCCTTGGGGTCGAGTTTCCGGGACAACGCCACCAGCTCGTCGATCTGCCGCTGAAGCAACACGGCGAGGCCTTCCTCGCCCACGCCGCTCTTCGCGTCTTCGGCGTCGCTCGCCCGGCGCTTTGCGCCAGCATAGCCTTCAACGCGACGGCGGCGGCGGCAAGGGCCGACATAACTTCCGGAGTCAATGAAGGCGCGCGGCTGGTTGAGCACCGCGTCGATGCGGTTGCGGATCGCCTTTGGCGTCACGGGCTTCATCAGAAATTCGGAGACGCCGGCGTCGCGCGCCTGCACGATTTCGTTCGCTTGGTTGCTCGCGCTGATCAGGATGATGCCGACCTCCCGGTTCGGCGACTCCGGCGCGCGTCGGATCCATTGAACAAACTCCAGCCCTGAGAGGCCGGGCATGCGCCAATCGGTGATGACCAACTCCGGGACCATCTGACGAAAGCGCTTGATGGCTTCCCGCCCGTCGCTGGCCATCTCGACCCGCTGCATGCCGAAGCCCCGCAGCACTTGGAAAAACGCCCCAAGCATGAAGGAGTTGTCTTCCACAAGCAGGGTTGGCAACTCCGCCAGCGTGTCTGTCGTGTCCGCCACCGTCTCCACCTCGTGCTGAAGGCGTTGACCATGGCGCCACGACGTAAAGGGCGGCTTTCGACGGCGTGATCCCTAGCCGGCGACGGTCTTTTGGATCTCCACGGAGTGGGGATAGGGGATCTCGACCCCCTGCGCGTCGAAGGTCTCCTTCACCCCGCGGATCACCGCGAAGCGCGCCTCCCAATAGTCCGCGGCGTTCACCCAGGCACGCAGCTGCAGATCAACGGAGCTGTCGCCGAGATTGACGACACGCACCCAAGGTTCCGCCGGGCTCGACAGGAACCGCCCGTCCGCGCGCACGACGCCGAGGATGGCGTCGGTGGCTTTCTGGATGTCGTCATCGTAAGAGATGCCGAAGGTGAGATCACACCGACGGGTGGGGTGCGCGGAGTAGTTCGTGATCGTTCCGCCCCAGCATTCGCCATTGGGAACAACGATCTGGACATTGTCGACGGTCACCAGCTCCGTGGTGAAGATGTCGATCTCCTTGACGGTGCCGGACTGGCCCGCGACTTCGATGAATTGGCCGACTTTGTAGGGGCGGAAGAGGATAATCATCACGCCGGCGGCGATGTTGCCCAACGTGCCTTGCAGCGCGAGACCAACGGCCAATGCGAGCGCCGACAAAATGCCGACGAACGCGATCACATCCACGCCGGCTTGCTGGGCGGCGGTCAACACCGCCAGGAGAATGATCGCGTACCGGGCGATCGACGCGAAGAAATTGCCAAGCGTGGTGTCGATCCGCTCGGATGATTCCGTCTGTCGACGAATGAGCTTGGCCACAAAGCTCGCAAGCCAATTGCCCACCAAAATGATGACGACGGCGATCACCAGCTTAAACAGCAGTGTGGTGACGCTCGCTCCCAGGAAATCCTCCACGACGCTCTCCTCAACTGATGACGCGTGATTGCGTGCTTAACCGGTTTACCGCACTTTCAAGAAACTGCAGCAGACGTCTGCAGCGAATCTGCAGCACAAGCTCAATGCTCTCAACTGGAAACTAGGGCTTGCAAGATCTCCAACCCATCGGCCTCGGCTGCGGGCTTGTCCCATCGAATGCGGTTAATTCGCGGAAACCGCATGGCCAAACCCGATTTGTGGCGCGCCGAGCGGTTGAGCCCTTCAAACGCGACTTCGAGGACCAAACCCTGTGTTGCGTTCGCGGTCACGGCGCGCACCGGGCCGAAGCGGTCAATCGTGTGGTCGCGGACGTATTTGTCCAAGAGTTTCAACTCGTCGTCGGTAAAACCGAAGTATGCCTTGCCGACGGGCGTCAGTTCCCGCTCGCCGTCTTCGGTCATGCGCCAAACGCCGAACGTGAAGTCTGAGTAGAAGCTTGATCGCTTGCCGTGGCCGCGTTGGGCGTAGAGCAACACCGCGTCGACGAGATAGGGATCGCGCTTCCATTTGAACCATGGGCCTTTCGGCCGCCCGGCTTCGTAGAGGCTGTCCCACCGCTTCAGCATCAGTCCTTCGATCTCGGGCGCTGGCGGTTGAGCGCGGCGGTTGGCGAGTTCCTCGAAGCTGGCGAACGGCACCAAGGGCGAGGCGTCAAAACGCGCGGGGTCGAGCGGCGCCAAGAACGCTTCGAGCCGAGCGCGGCGGTCGCGAAATGGCGACGCGCGCAGATCGTCATCCCCGACGACCAGCACGTCATAAACGCGCATGAACGCTGGGCGCTCCGTCATCAGTTTCTTGCTGACTGTTTTGCGGTTGAGCCTCTGTTGGAGCTCGTTGAAAGGCGCGGCGTTTCCGTTCTCCGCGCGCACCAGAAGCTCCCCGTCGAGCGCGCCCTCAAACGTCATCGCCGCCAGAACGTCGGGAAAGGTGTGTGAAATGTCTTCGCCGGTTCGGGTGTACAGCCGCCGCACGCCCGCTTCGCTGGCGGCTTGGACCCGCACGCCGTCCCATTTCCATTCCGCGGCGAAGGTCTCCGGCGTGATTGTCGCGGGGTCGATCGCGTCGGGGTCGGCGCGCTTGGCCTTAGCGATCAGCGGATGGGCGAGCATGACGGGGCGGAAGGGCGCGTGGCGCGCCGGCGCGGGCTTTGCGCCGCGGTTCTCTAGCCACGCGAACAGTTCGGCGTAGGGCGGCGAGAGGCCGTGCCACAGCTCCTCGATCTCGGCGATGGGTTTGGCGCCGAAATCCGCGAGCGCCTGCTTGGCCAGACGCGCGGAAACGCCGACGCGCAACCCGCCGGTGACGAGTTTGAGGAGCGCCCACCGCCCACTGGAGTCGAGCGCGTCCAGCCACCCTTCGATGAGCGCCGGGGCTTGGGCGCGGGTGGCGTTCTGGAGCTGGTCCACCACGTCTGTCAGCGTCGGCGCGCCGCTCGCCGCACACGGGGCCCGCGCGGGCCATGTGAGGGCGATCGTTTCCGCCAAGTCCCCGACATAGTCGTACGAGAGCGCGAAGAGCTCGGCGTCCATACGCCCTTCAATCAGGCCCCGCAGCATCGCCGGCTTGGCCGTGCGAAACTCCAAGTCCCGGGTGATCGCCGCGATGGCGAAGCCGCGCGCGGGATCGGGCGTGGCCGCGCAGTAGTCCTGGATCAGACGCAGCTTGGTCGTGCGCGAGGGCGTGAGGATCAGCCGATCAAGCAGTGCGGCGAACGCGTGCATGGCGAAGATGTGGCCGATCCGCCGCCCCTTGACCAGCCACGGCGTTGCGGTCTTGTCGGGTCGTCGCTAGCGCGCATATGACCGGGAGCGCCGTGGCCGACCTTAGGGCTCCAGGCGCGCCCCGACGTTACGCCCGCGCGGAGGAGCGCCCTTGAGCAACGCATCAACCTCGAGCCGCTTTGGATGGCGTGCTGCGGTCCTCGCGGCGGCGCTGATCGTTGCGGCGGGCGGCGCGGTCGCGGCGTGGGCGCTTTGGGGCGCGAACCGCGGCGGCGGGGCGTCATCGCGTTTGATCGACACCAACCTCGTTACGCTGGCGGTGGAGCGGGTCGATTTCGCGCCAGGGCGCAAAGCGGACCGGGGCGGCGCGGTCACCACCTTGGGCGATCTGGCGCTGGTGCTGTCCGGCGCCGGCCGGCTATGGGCGTATGACGTCGCGACCAGCGCCCTGCAGCCGCTGGCGATTGCGGCGCCGGTGTCGAATCGCGCCGGCGTGCCGCCCTTGGAGGACAAGCTGGGCGTGCGTATTCGCACGGACCGCATCCGGCACCTCGACGTCGCGTATCTCCAGCGGCCGGGACGTTCGCTGCTCCTGATCGCCCACATGCACATGAATGTGGAGGGCGAGTGCTTTCGCATGCGGCTGAGCGCGCTCGACGTTCCCGACACGCCCGCCGAGGTCGCGGCGTTCGCGGCGGAGCCGGAGGACTGGCGCACGCTCTTCACATCCGAGCCCTGCGTGGGCGTGAAGGACAAAGGCACGCCCTTCGCCTTGCACATGACGGGCGGGCGTATGGCGGTGTTGGACGACGCGCATGTGCTGTTGAACGTCGGTGATTTTCAGCATGATGGCCGCAACAGCGACGCCCCCTGGGCGCAAATGGACGACGTCGATTACGGCAAGACCCACCGCATCAACGTCGACACCGGCGCTGCGGCTGTGTTCTCCAAAGGGCACCGCAACAATCAGGGCCTGACGCTCGCGGAAGACGGGCGGATCTGGGCGCTTGAGCATGGCCCCCAGGGCGGGGACGAGCTCAATTTGATTGTTGAAGGCGGGAACTATGGTTGGCCGTTCGCCACGCTTGGCGTGCACTACGGCACCAAGGACTGGCCGCTTGCGCCCGCGCCGGGGCGTCATGATCAGCCGGAGTTCATTCGCCCGGTCTATGCGTGGGTGCCGAGCTTTGGCATTTCACATCTCGATGCGGTCACGGGGTTCCATCCCGCGTGGGAGGGCGACCTCCTCGTCGGCTCCATGGCGGGGGAAACGGTGTTTCGCCTGCATATCCGCGAAGGACGGGTCCTGGTGGCGGAGCCGATCCGCGTTGGCGCGCGGGTGCGTTACGTCCATCAACACGCCGCGGGGCCAATCCTCTTATGGACGGACGACGAGGAGCTGTTGGTCGTGCGCCCGGGCGTGGATCCGGCTCTCGCGGCCTTGGAGACGGCGCGCGCGGATCTCAGCCCGCAAGCGGAGGCCGTGTTCGCCCAATGTTGGGAGTGTCACGCCGCGGGAGGCGCCAACGCGGCCGCGCCGGACTTGGAAGGCGTGGTCGGCCGGCGTGTCGCGGGCGCGGAGTTTCCCCGCTATTCCGACGCTCTCAAGCAGGTTGGCGGCCGCTGGACCGAGGCGCGCCTCGACGCCTATCTCGCGGATCCCCAGGCGATCGCGCCCGGCGGCTCTATGGTGGCGATGGGTCTTGAAGACGATCCGACCGCCCGTGCGGAGATCATCGCCCTGCTGAAGGCGTTCCGCGCGCCGTAAGGGCCGTTAGAGCAACCCCCGCAGCCCGGCCGCGCCGACATAGAGCGCGAGGCCCGTCATCAGAACGCGAAAGCCGCGGCGGAACACCGTCTCCGGCATTGCGCGCAGCAGGCGACCGCCGGCCAACGTGCCGGCAAAGCCGGCGCCGATCATGGCGGCAAGCAACAACGCCCAAGGCCCGAACGCGAAACCCAGGACGCCGAAGGCGATCACCTTCAGCACGTGTTGCACGCTCATGCACATGGAAAACGTGGCGACTTGGGCCAGGCGGTCGAGCCGTTGCGCCGCCAAGACCGCGGCTGTGAATGGTCCCGTGGCGCCGACATACATGGTCACCAACCCGCCTAAGGCCCCGCCGGCGGCCGCCGCTCCGGGGCCGCGGCCCAGGCCTGGCGGTTTGGGACCCCAAACAGCGAACAGGATGAAGGCCGCCACCGCGAGCTTGAGGGGCGCGTCCGGCAGGCTGACGACGGTGGCCCCGCCCACGGCCGCGCCCAGCGCGCCGCCGCCGCAGAACCAAGCCGTCACGGCCCAGTCGATGTGCGCCCGCTGGACCGCTGCGCGGCCCACATTGGAGCCCAATTGCACCACGCCGTGAACGGGGATGACGGTCGCCAGCGGCAAGCCTGCGGCCATCACCGCAAGCAAGGAGACCCCGCCGCCAATGCCGAAGGCCGCCGTCAAGGCGGAGGTGAAGAAGCTCGTGATGACGAGCACGCCGGCGAAACCCGGCGCGACCTCTGGGGGAAGAAGCGCCATGGGCGTCGTTCTACATGCCTTCCGCTTAATGCGGGGCGTGAACGTCAGATGTCTTGGCCGCCGACCGCTTCAAACTGTTCCAGCAATTGCTGATGCAGATCGTTCGTGTCCCCGCCGCCAAAGACGAGCGCGCCGGAGGTGAAGCTCGCGCCGAAGGTGTCCGCCGCGGTCACGGTTTGGGCGAGGCCGGACAACGCCTGCTCGTCCGTAAGCGGACTGAGCGGGTGGATGTAGACGCTCCAGATGATGTCCTGGGCGATGGCGTAGCGCGCGTCCAGCACGGCGTCGAAGTTCGCCTGCAGCATGCGGAGCAACAGCGCCTCTCCCGCCGGGCCGGCGGGTGCGATAGGGGTCAAGATGCGCATGCGGTCCGCGTTCTCGTCAAAAACGACCGTCACGGGACGTTCGCCCACGACAAGCTCATACCCGTTGGGCGCGGCTTCGGCGTTGGGATCGATGGTGCGGATGATCTCGCCCAAACGCTCCCCCGTCATAGCGCCGACGGTTTCGGCTGGAGCGTCGGCGCCATTGTCGTCCTGCCCGGCGGCTCCGCCCGCGGCGATCATGGCGACAAGGCAAGCGGCGAGCAGGGGGCGGCGGGTCATTGGCGCATCCTTCGGGCGAGCAACGTCAAGACTGTGCGTCTCGCACGTTTGATCGCCTCCGGCGACACACGCGCGCGCACAGACGCGCGAGCGGCGCGTTATTCGCATGGGGTCTTCTGGCCGACATCAGCCACTGCATTGCGTGTGTGCAACTGCAGCTCGAAATCTTGACCCTAACGGCTGAATGAGACCATCAAGATATATAGTATTTTTGCGTGTCAGCGGGGGGCTAACTTCGGAATGTCCAAGATAAATCTGACCCAATTTGTGACACCTGCGTTCGGTTTACGGTTGGGTGTCTCTGCCGCAGCGCTGGGAATGTTGTTAACGTTTGGAGCCGTGGGTTCAGCTGGCGCGCAGAACTTTAATGTGAAGCGCTGTGTCAATATGGGCAATCAACTCGAGGGGTTGCCCAGCGAGGGCGACTGGGGCCGCCGCATCGAACGGGCGGATTTCCGCGCCATCGCCGGCATGGGTTTCGACACCGTGCGCGTTCCTGTTCGGTGGAACAACAAAGCGGAGGACACGCCGCCCTACACGATAGAACCGACCTGGATGGACCGGGTGGCTGAGGTTGTTCGTTGGGCGCAAGACTTCAACCTTCAGGTCATCATCAACGTTCATCACTATGATGAGCTTTACGCAGACCCCGCGGCGGAGTCCGACAAGTTCGTGGCGCTGTGGGCGCAAATCGCCGCGCGCTTTCAAGATCAGCCGGACACAGTGTCTTTCGAGGTGCTGAACGAGCCGCGCGATGGTCTGACCAACGCCAATCTGCCGGCTCTGCAGAACGCCGCGATCGCGGTCATTCGCGAAACCAACCCCACGCGGTCGATCATTGTGGGCGGCGCGTCGTTCAACAGCATCGCGGACCTGGAAACCTATCCATTCCCCGACGACCCCAATTTGGTTGCGACCTTCCACAGCTACGAGCCGTTTGAATTCACTCATCAGGGGGCGGATTTTCTGCCGAACCCGCCCCTCGCTGGTCGGCCTTGGAACCAGCAGGTCGATGAAGCGGTTTTGGAGGAGATCGCGCAGCGCGGCGCCGCCGTCAGCGATGCGTTGGGAGGACGGCCCGTCTTCGTGGGTGAGTTTGGCGTCTACAACGGCGAGGAGCCGTCCGTCGGCGATCGAACCGCGTATCTGGAGACCGCTCGCGCGGCGTGGGAGCAAGCGGAGCTTCCATGGTGCGTGTGGTCATTCACCAACACGTTTGAACTCCGCGAGGGGCGTGATTGGAACACGCCCCTTCTGGCGGCGCTTGGCCTTGACGGCCCCAACTGAGGCGCGCCGCGGCGAGACGGCGACGCTCCGCGGCTGATGACACGGACATCTGCGATGACACATTCACGCATGACAGGCCGGCCAGGGCGCGCGGCGCTTTTGGCGGCGACGGCGCTCGGCGCGGCGTTGGCGAGCGGCTGCGACTCGAGC
>CAZGLY010000040.1:0-26693 GCA_964526675.1 uncultured Caulobacterales bacterium | reverse complement strand
AGGCCCTGCGCCAGCGTCGGCGCGACGCCGACGCCGCCGGAGCGCCCGACGCGGCGGCGCCGAAGCGCGCCGCGCCGCCGCCTCGAAAGCAACGCCGTGCCGCCTCGCCGCCGCCACTCGACCCGCCGCGCTTGCGCCCGGCGACGTCGCTGCCGGAGAGCCCGCCCGAGCCGACCAGGCCCGCCGCGGCCAGTCCCAGCGCGACCGGCTCGACAGTCACCAGTCCCGACGCGGCCAGTGCCGAAGCGGTTCGTCCCGTAACGACCGGCGTCGAAGCGCCAGTCGCGGAGCCCGACAACACGCCCTCAGCCGAGGATTTGGCGCCGTTGCCGATGCCGTCATGGGCGCAGGAGCCGCAAGCCGACGAGCCCCAAGTCGACGAGCCCCAAGTCGACGAGCCCCAGGTCGAGGCGCCGCCCGCCCGCGCATTCCAAACCGCCAAACCCACGCCGGTTGAGCCCGCGGCCGATCCGGCGCCCAACACAAACATGGCTCCGCCGGCGCCCCCCGACCCGAGCCCGTCTGCGGCCGAAGCGCCGCCGGCTCCCGCCGAAACACCGCCGGTCGCGGCGCGGCGGCCGGAGCCAATGCGCCCGGAGCTTGAAAACGCCGGCTGGTCAGAACCCACCGCGCGCCGCACAAAAAGCACGCGTGACGCGCTGCGCCCGACGCGCGATCCCAAACGACCCTAGCAACGCCGCACATCGAGACGCAGCGGTCTGGAACGATCCTTGCTGCGCCTCCGCCGAACTGGCGAAGGGGATGTCCCATGATGGACCGGATGGCGCGTGTCGCAACATTGTGCTTGCTGGCGGCGATCGCGGCCTTAGCCGCGGCGGCGGCTCAATTCGCGCCGCCTCAGAGCGTCACCGTGCTCTATCTGCTTTCGGCGGCCGCCGCCGGCGGCGCCGTGATGCGCGGCTTGGTGCGGCCTCGCGACAGCATGGCCAACCACTAGCGTCCGGTCAGCCGCGAGGCGTGTCGCCTCCGTCGCGCGGCGCTCTCACCCCAGCCCGCTGTCGGCGATCACCTGGCGAATAAGCGCCAGCGCCTCCGGGCTGTCCCATTCCGCGGCGCCCGGCAAGCGCGCGAGCTCAAACCCGTCCGGACCGAACAGCACGGTGGTGGGCATGGCGTTCGCGACCTTCAGATCCCGGCCCATGTTGAACAACGTCTCGTCGTGGAGGAAGGGCAACGCGTCGAGCTCCGCCTCCGCGTAGAAATCGCGCGCCGCGTCCACCGAACGGCTGAGACTGACCGGCGCGACAGCGAACGCGTCCGACCCCAGCGTCTGCTGCAACCGATTAAGCGACGGCAGCTCCGCCAAGCAGGGCGGACACCAGTCCGCCCACAGGTTCACCAACACCACCTGTCCGCGATACTGAGACAAATCCGTCGGCGCGCCGTCGGCGTCGATCAACGGCGTGGCGGGCAACGCGACGCGATCGTCGCCGTAGACCACCTGCAGCGTTTTCAGCTCGCCCGTCGCAAACCGCTCCAGCCCCGCCGGTTGCGGCGCGTTCGTCGCGCCCAACACCGTCAGCGCCACCGCGACGACGCCAACGCCCAGCATGACGGCTGCCGCCAAGCCAACGATCCGAGGCGCGCCGGCGCCGGCTCGCGGATTATCCCCGCGTGGACTATCGCTCATGGCTGTCCTACTCCTCCGGACTTGGGCTCAGATCAGCCCGCGCACCCCTCCGCCACCGACGGATCACCCTTATGGCGACCAAAACGCCCCCCGCCAATCCGAGCGCCGCGGACGACGACCGCACCGAAACCAGCGTCGCCACGGACGCTGACGCCAACGCCCAGTGGGGCGGGCGTTTCGCCGCCGGTCCAAGCGCCATCATGGACGCGATCAACGTCTCCATCGATGTGGACCGTCGGCTCGCGCCTCAAGACATCGCCGGCTCCCGCGCCCACGTGGCGATGTTGGCCGCTCAAGGGATCATTTCAAGCGAGGACGCGGCCGCGATCGCCCGTGGTCTCGACGCCGTGGCGGAGGAGCTCGCTGCGGGAACGTTTCCCTTCGATCGCGCGCACGAAGACATCCACATGAACATCGAGGCCCGCCTGCGCGCGCTGATCGGCGACGCGGCGGGCCGGCTTCACACCGCGCGGTCGCGCAACGACCAAGTCGCCACGGACTTTCGGCTGTGGCTGCGCGCCGCGCTGGAGGCGATCGACGCCGACCTGGCGGCGTTCCAGCGCGCGCTGGCGAGCCAGGCGGAGGCTCACGCCGACGCCGTGATGCCGGGCTTTACGCACCTCCAGACGGCGCAACCCATCACCTTCGGTCATCATTGCTTGGCGTATGTGGAAATGGCCGCACGCGACCGCGGCCGGTTGGCCGACGCGCGGCGACGTCTCAATGAGTGCCCTTTGGGCGCGGCCGCGCTGGCGGGCACCTCCTTCCCGATCGACCGGAATCAAACGGCCGAAGCGCTCGGCTTCGCCGGGCCCATGGCCAACTCCTTGGACGCGGTCTCGGCGCGGGATTTCGCGCTTGAGGCGCTGTCCGCCCTCACCATCGCGGCGGTGCATCTGTCGCGCTTGGCGGAGGAGATCGTGCTGTGGACGAGCCCTTTGGTGGGGTTCGCGCGCTTGCCGGACAGCCTCTCGACCGGCTCGTCGATCATGCCGCAAAAGCGCAATCCCGACGCTGCGGAGCTGGTGCGCGCAAAGGTCGGACGCCTCGCCGGCGCGTTTCAGCAGCTTGTCGTGGTGATGAAGGCGCTGCCCCTCGCCTACGCCAAGGACATGCAGGAGGACAAAGCCGCGGTCTTCGCGGCGGTGGACGATTTCCGGCTTTGCGCCGCCGCCATGACGGCCATGGTCGCGGGGCTGGAGCCCGACCGCGCGCGCATGGCCGCGGCGGCGGGAACGGGCCACGCCACGGCCACGGACCTGGCGGACTGGCTCGTGCGTGAGGCCGGGCTCGCCTTCCGCGACGCCCACCACGTGACCGGTCGCCTGGTGGCGGAGGCGGATTCGCGATCCTGCGCCTTGCATGAACTGCCGCTTGAGATCATGAAGACGGTGGAGCCGGCGATCGACGCGCGTGTGTTTGCGGTGTTGAGTCCCGACGCGTCGGCGGCGAGCCGCACCAGTTTCGGCGGCGCCGCGCCGACGCGCGTGCGGGAACAAGCGGCGCGCTGGCGGCGCGCTTTGGATGAGGAGACGTCACCATGACACGTCCCAGCGGCCTGACAGTTCGCCGCCTTCTGACCGCCCTCCTGGCGCTTGGCGCGCTGAGCGCCTGCGGCATTAAGGGCGATTTGGCGCGCGGCGGCCCGTGGCTGGGCGATCGCGGCCGCACGCCGCCGGAGAAACCCGAGCCCTTCCCGGAGGACACCTCCGACGAACAGGACGTGCTCGGTCGCGTGCCCTCTAGCTAAGCGCGCTCACGACGACCGCGGCGACGAGAGCTGCATGACCGACACCGCGGCGCCGGCCTCGAGAGCCGGTGCGTCAATTGGGCGTGGAAGCAACGCGTTGGCGGCGGCCAACGTTGCGAGCATGTGAGACTCCTGCCCGACCAACGGGGCGGCCGTCAGCCGGCCATCCGGGCCAGGCGTGACCTGCGCGCGCAAGAACGTCTCCCGCGCGCCATTCGCCGGCAGCGGCGCGCTCAACACCGCCGGTATGGCGGCGGCGATCGCGTCGTCTGGCCGTGCGAGGAGACGCGCCACCGCCGAGACGAGCAGCAGCTGGGCCATCACCAGCGCCGACACCGGATTGCCGGGAAGACCAAGACAGGGCCGCCCCTCCCGCACGCCGAACCAGGTCGGCTTGCCCGGCTTTACCGCAATGCGTTCAAAGGCAAACGCGCCGGATTCCGCGAAGACACGCCGCGCGTGATCGTGCGCGCCGACGGACGCGCCGCCGACCACAACCGTCAAGTCCGCCGCGGCCGCCTCGTTGTAGAGCGTGCGCAAAGCCTGCGGATCATCGCGCGCGATGCCGAGATACCGTGCGGATCCGCCGGCCGCCTCGATGAGAGCCGTCAAGCCGAGCGCGTTGGCGTTGACGATCTGGGCTGGCCCTTTGGCCTCCCCCGGCTCCACGAGTTCGTCGCCGGTGACGATCAACGCCACGACCGGCCGTCGCCGCACGTTCAACCACGACGCGCCGCCCGCGGCCGCCAGCGCCAACGCCGCCGACGTCATCACGTCCCCCGCCCTGAGCAAGGCGGCCCCGGCGAGGAAATCACCGCCGGCCGGGCGAATGTGTCGGCCGGGACTGGCGACGCTGGCGAGATGGACCGCGTCACCGTCCCGTTGCGCGTCCTCGCTCGGCGCAACTTGATCCGCGCCGTCTGGAACCGCGGCGCCCGTGGCGATGGCGATCGCCTGACCGCGCGCCAACGGCTCCGTCCACGGATGGCCGGCTGCGGACTCGCCGCGAACGGCGAGCCGTGTCGACCCCGCTCCGTCCGAGCTGGCGGGCAGGTCCGCACTCCAAACCGCGTAGCCGTCCATCGCGGAGACCGCGACCGGCGGCTGGCTCCACGCCGCGATCACGGGCGCGGCGAGCGTCCGGCCCGCGCCGGACGCCAAGCTCACGCGCTCGGACGACACCGGCGTCAGCGCCGCCAGCAGACGCGCACGGGCCTCGACCAGTCGGATCATGGGGCGTCGCCGCGCGGCGATCCCGCCCCGGCGGCCGGCGCGACATAGTCGCCTGACGCGCCGCCGGACTTCGCCACCAGCCGCACATCCGTGATGACGACGCCCCGATCGAGCGCCTTGGCCATATCGTAGAGGGTGAGGCAAGCCACGCTGACGGCGGTCAACGCCTCCATCTCAACGCCGGTCGGGCCGGTGGTTTTCACCGTCGCGGTCACGCCGAAGCGCCCGCGCGCGCCGTCGCTGGTCGCGCCCTCGGGCTCCACGCTCACCGTCACGCCCGACAAGGGCAGCGGATGGCACAGGGGAATGAGATCGGACGTGCGTTTGGCCGCCATGATCCCCGCAAGCCGCGCGACGCCCAGCGCGTCGCCTTTCGGCCCTGCGCCGTCGCGCACAGCCGCATAGGCCGCCGCGCTCATGATGACGACGCCCTGAGCTGTCGCGGCGCGCGCCGTCGGCGCTTTGGCCGACACGTCCACCATGCGCGCCTGTCCGTCGGCGTCCATGTGCGTCAGCCGCCCCGCCGCGGCGTCTGGGGAGCCGGTCACGGCTAGGCTTCCGTAAGACGAGGGATCAGTTCGACCATGTTGCAGGGTTTGTGGCCAACATCGAACTGGTGCTTCAGCACGTGCTCCCATCCGTCGCGCACGGCGCCGCGAGACCCCGGCAGCGCAAAGAGATAGGTGCCCTTCGCGATGCCGGCCGTCGCCCGCGACTGCATGGTCGAGACGCCCACGCTCTTGAAGGAGACCATGTGGAAGACGACCGAGAACCCCTCGATTTCTTTGTCATAGAAAGGCTTAAACGCTTCCGGCGTGACATCGCGGCCCGTCAATCCCGTGCCTCCGGTGGCCACGACGACATGCACCGCCGGATCCGCGATCCACGCCTCGAGTTTCGCCGCGATCGCGGTTGCGTCGTCCTTCACGATGGCGCGCTCGACCACGGCGTGACCGTCGCGGGCGATTTGCTCGGCGAGATAGGCGCCGGAGGTGTCGGTCTCAGCCGTGCGGGTGTCGGAGACGGTCAACACCGCAAAGCCCACCGGCCGCGGCAGCGCGCCGGGATCGACCCGATGATCCGGTGACGTTTCAGCCGACATGGGCGCGCTCCTGTTCCACCGCGACGGGCTCCGCGCTCGTCAGCCAACGCGCGGCCGCGGCGTTGTCATCGGGCCGCGCCTCGACCCAGCGGGCGCCGGCCGTGGTGATCTCTCGTTTCCAAAACGGGGCTTCGGTCTTCAAGACATCGATCAGAAACGTCACCGCCTCCAGCGCCGCGCGGCGGTGCGGCGCCGCCGTCGCGGTGAAGACGATCGGCTCCCCAACAGCCATCCGCCCCACCCGATGCAGGATCACCGCGCGCGTGAGTCCCCAGCGCGCGGACGCGGCCTCCGCAATGCGTCCCAGCGCGGCCTCCGTCGCGCCCGGATAGTGCTGGAGTTCGAGGGTCTCGACGCCGTCGCCGCCGCGGACCTGGCCGACAAAGCTGGCGACCGCGCCGGCCGCCGCATCGGTTCCCGCGAGCGCCGCCAAAGCGCCCGCCACGTCGAGGGGGTGTTCCGTGACATCCACAGTGATCATCGCCCTTGGGCCATAGGGCGCCGTCGTCCGATCGTAAAGACGCCGTCGGCTCACCCGCCGCTGAAGGGCGGCAGAATCGCAACTTCATCGCCGTCGTTGATCGGGACGTCGCGATCGCCGAGGCGGTTGTTCACGCCAACGCGGTTGCTCGGATCCAGCAAAGCCGACGCCTGCCGTGGATTGCGCGTGGCGAGCCAACGGATCAGCCCCTCGCCGTTGGTCACGCCCGGCGGCAGATCGAGGGATTCTTCCAAGCGGCCCATGGTTTCGGCCATACGCGCGAAATACCGCACTGTGATGGCCATACCCGCTCACCCTCCCGTCATCGACATTGGGCGACGCGCCTCAGAAACAAGGCCGGTCTCGACCTCGAAGTCATGGCCGTAAGGCTTGTCCGCCGCCGCCGCGTCGAGCAGCGCGTCCAACGCCGCTGGACCCTGCGTGCGCAACGGCGTGCGCAGATCGACCGCGTTCATGCGCCCCAAACACATGTAGAGCTTGCCAGTGCAGGTCACGCGCACCCGGTTGCAGCCGGCGCAGAAATTCTCCGTCAGCGGCGTGATGAAGCCCAGGCGCCCGCCCGTCTCCACCACGCGGACATAACGCGCGGGACCGCCCGTGGCGTCGTCCAGCGGCTCGAGCCGCCAGCGTGTCGCCAGCTGCGCGCGCACCGCGTCGAGCGACAGAAACTGATCGCGACGGTCCACGCCGATCTCGCCCACCGGCATCACCTCGATCAGCGTCAGCTCCATGCCCGCCCCGTGAGCCCACGCGATCAGGTCGGCGATCTCGTCCTCATTCACGCCGCGCAACGCCACGACGTTGATTTTGACGGCGAGCCCGGCGGCCTGCGCGGCCGCGATCCCATCCAGCGCCTGCGCGACGTCGCCGCCGCGGGTCAGCGCGCGGTACCGGTCCGGGTCGCGCGTGTCGAGGGAGACGTTGACGCGTCGGACGCCGGCGTCCGCGAGGTCTTGGGCGAAGCGGACCAGCTGGGTGCCGTTGGTGGTGAGCGTCAGCTCCCGCAAACCGGGGCGATCCTCATCGGCGTCCGCGACGAGCAAGTCACCCAAGGCGGCGACCAAATCGAGGATCCCGCGGCGCACCAGCGGCTCCCCGCCCGTCAGCCGCAGCTTGCGCACGCCCCGCGCCACAAACGCGCGCGCGATCGCCTCCAGCTCCTCAAAGGTCAACACCTCTGGCTTCGGCAGGAATTCCTGACGCTCGGCCATGCAATACACGCAGCGCAGGTCGCACCGGTCCGTCACCGAAAGGCGCACATAGCTGATCCGGCGGCCAAAGGCGTCGATCAGCGGGCGCGCGCCAGGGGATCGGCGGTGCGACGCCGCCGGCGCAAGAGTCGTCTCAGGCATCCGCGCACACTGCCACAGTCACAAAACACTGCAAGAACACATCCGCGCGCGCCGGCACACCCCGTTATCCCGGCAAACGCCGCGTGCGTTCCTCGGGCGCGCGCAGAACGGTCACCGGATCGCCGGCCCGCACCCGCCCATCGGAAAGAACCCGGCACGTCACGCCGCCGCGCCATTGGGGCGCCAAAGCCTTGATCAGCCCCGGCGCAACCTCCTCCATCCGCCGGCAGGGCGATGTCTCCCCGGTGATCTCGAGCTCCACCGGCCCCACGCGCAACACGCCGCCCGCGGCCCGCGGCAGACGCACGCCCTCCACGAGGATGTTGGCCCGCCGCGCCGTCCAGGGCGACGCGCGCAGCGCCTCCGGCGTTCCGGGCGGCAAATCCGCCAGCGCCGCCTCCCAATCCTCCCGCGCCAACACGGTGATTTGGCGATGGGGGTGCTTGGCGCCTTTGAAGTCGCCCTCAAGACCGGCGGCGCGGGAGATCACGCCCTCCTGCAGCGCCTCCATGGGCGCGCGCCGCTGATCCCGGCGCGCCAGAGCAAGCACGCGCCCCGTCACCAGCACCGTCCCAACGCCGCGGGCGCGCTCGCAGAAACGACGAGGCGCCGCGGCCGGCTTGACACGATCGCGCACGCGCTAACTGTGGTGTTATGCATCACTTCGCCTATCGCGACGGCCTCCTTCACGCGGAGGCGGTGAACCTCCGCGACATCGCGGAGGCGGTCGGCACGCCGACCTATGTCTACGCCGCCGCGACGCTGCGCCGCCACCTTGATGTGTTTTTGGACGCCTTCGAGGGGACCCGCGCGCTGGTGGCGTACTCCGTGAAGGCGAACCCCAATCTGGCCGTCATCGCCACGCTGGCGCGCCGCGGCGCCGGGGCCGACGTGGTGTCGGAGGGCGAGCTGCGCAAAGCCCTCAAGGCCGGCGTTCCGCCGCAGAAAATCGTGTTTTCCGGCGTCGGCAAGACGCAGCGGGAAATCGCGTTCGCGCTCAAGGCCGGCATTGGCTTGTTCAACGTGGAATCCGAGCCGGAACTGGCGACGCTGAACGCCATCGCCCAGGAAATGGGTCTGCGCGCCCCTGTGGCGCTGCGGCTCAATCCGGATGTCGCCGCCGGCGGCCACGCGAAAATCTCCACCGGCAAGGCCGAAGACAAGTTTGGCGTGCCCTGGAACGAAGCGGAGCGCGTGTACGCCCACGCCGCCGGCCTTTCCAGCATCGACATGCAGGGCCTTGATGTGCACATCGGCTCGCAAATCACGGAGGTCGCCCCGTTTGAGGCCGCCGCCAAGCGGGTCAAAGCAATGGCCATTCGCCTGCGCACCGTGGGCTTGTCCGTGCAGCGGATCGACATGGGCGGCGGCTTGGGCATCCCCTATGGCGACATCCCTGGAGCCCCGGCCTTGCCCAGTGTTTACGCCGCGGCGCTGCGCCGGATTCTCGATCCGCTGGACGTGGAGATCATTGTGGAGCCCGGTCGGCTGATCGCCGGCAACGCGGGCGTGCTGTTGACCCGGGTCATCTATGTGAAGGATGGCGCCGCCAAGACGTTTGTCATCGTCGACGCGGCGATGAACGACCTGCTGCGCCCGGCCCTCTATGGCGCGTGGCACGACATCAAGCCTGTGCGCGAGCCGCGGGCGAACGCGCCCATGAGGTCCGTCGACGTCGTGGGGCCGGTGTGCGAGACCGGCGACGCCTTCGCCGCGGATCGGCCGCTGCCGCCGCTGGCGTCTGGGGATCTGGCCGTGGTGATGTCCGCCGGAGCTTACGGCGCGGCCCAGGCGAGCGAGTACAACGCGCGCCCCCGCGCAGCCGAAGTGCTCGTGGACGGCGGCGGGTGGTTCGTGGCGCGCCCGCGCGCGAGCTATGAGGCGATGATGGCCGCGGAGCGCATGCCGATGGACGTCAGCGCGGCGCGTCCGTGAGGGCCGCGGCGATGGGCGCGCGCGAGGCTGCGGCGTCGCCTGCCGGCGTCGAGCGGGAATCTGGCCGGGCGGAAATCTGGCCGCGCTGTAACGGGCGCGCAGCCACCCCATGTGCTATGGACGACGATCGCCGAAAGGCGCGCTGATGACGATACGCCCGCGCGGCCGTAGGAAACAGCCATCACCATGAGACCTTCCCCTCCGAGACCGACATCGCGGCCGTCTTCGCCCCACGCCGCCAACGCCCCGCGGCGCGCGCGCGCCGTGGCGGGGGCATTCGCCGCGTTGACGTGGGAGCGCTTGGCCCGCGTGATTTGGCCGGCGGCCGTCGCGCCCGCGCTGTACGCGATCGCGGCTCTGGCTGGCGTGTGGACCACGCTGGGCGATCCGGCGCGCGCCGTCGCGGCGGGCGTCACCGCGCTGTTGACGGCCGGATTGGCGCTGCGGGGTCTCGGCGCGGGGCCATGGCCCACCCTCGAAGCGGCCCGCCGGCGGGTGGAGGCGGACAACGCCCTCAGCGGCCGCCCGTTCGAAGCCCTCACAGATCAACCCTCAAGCGACGATCCCGCCGCCCAGGCGCTCTGGCGCGCGCACCAGGCGCGCATGACCCGCTCCCTCGATCGTGTGAAAGCCAAACGCCCGCGCGCTGCGCTCGCGCAGGCGGACCAATACGCCCTGCGCGGCGTGCTGGTGTTGGCCGGCGCCGCCAGCGCCGCCGCCGCGGGCGACCAAGCCGCCTCCCGGCTCGGCGACGCGTTCGCGTTGGAGCCGTTGCGCCCCGGCGGCGCGGCCGCGCGGGTGGACGCCTGGATCACGCCGCCGGACTACACCGGCCAAGCGCCGCAGTTTCTGACCGCCGCCAGCGGGACGACGTCCGCGCCCGCGGACGATGACGCGTTAACCGACGACGCGGCGCGCCAGACCAAGGGCGAAGCGATTTTTGACGCGCCCGTCGGCTCCGAGCTGGTGGTGCGGGTCGTCGGCGGCGCGCGGCGCCCCAGCCTGCGCGTCATCACCCCCGCCACCGACCAACGCGTGCGCCTCGAGCCCGACGGTCCCGACGCGTTCGCCGCGGCCTTGCCCGTCACCAGCAACATGGACGTGACCGTGTTGGGTTCCGCGCGGGCGCATTGGTCGATTTTCGCCACGCCCGACCGCCCGCCCGAAGCGGCGTTCGCCTCCGAGCCGGAACCGAACGCGCGTCAAGAGCTGACGTTCGCCTTCACCGCGCAGGACGATTATCCCGGCGTGGACGCCCAACTCCAGATCACCCGCCGCAAAACCGGCGAGACGCAGAGATTCGACCTGACGACGCCGGCTGCGGACGGCGCGGCCACCGATATGCGCCTTGATCTGACGCGCCACGCCTGGGCGGGTCTGACCGTCGACGCCCGCGTGATCGCGCGCGACGCGCGCGGCCAGGAAGGCGCGAGCGCGGTGGTCGCGCTCGAGCTGCCGGCGCGCTTGTTCTTGGAGCCCTTGGCCCAAGCCATCGCCCATGAGCGCTCGACGTTGATGCGCGACCAAGACCCCTACGCGCCGGCGTCGGAGGCCGACGCCAAAACGGCGGTGGACTTGGCCGCCGCGCCCCCCATCGCGCTGGACGACTCCGCGGAGCGTGTCGACCGCGCCCCCGAACCGACGCGCCGCGTCGCGCGCGCGCTCGACTTGCTGTTGGTCGGCGCTGACGTGTTCGCGGAGGAGGAGGCGGCGGAGTTCGCGATCTACACGGGCCTCGCCAGCGCCTCCGAGCGGGTCGCGCGGGCGGCGGAGCGCGAAGAACTCGCCGGCGTGGAGGACGTGTTGTGGGACGCGGCCTTGATGGCGGAAGGCGGCGAACTCGAAAACGCCCGCCGCGCCCTTGAGCGCGCCGCCCGCGCGCTGGCGGACGCCCTCGCCCGCGGCGACGATCAAGCCGAGATTGATCGTCGGGTGGCTGAGTATCGCGAGGCGGTGGATCGCTATCTCGAGCTGTTGACCGCCGAAGCGCTTGCGGCTGGACGCGTCGTGGAAGGCGGCGGCGGCGGGGGCGAAATGGGCACCGACGCGCTGCAAGACATGCTGCAAGCCCTCGACGACCTCTCCGCCACCGGCTCGCGGGACGACGCCCGGCGTCTCTTGCAGGCCATGAACGAGATGCTGGAGAACATGCAGCTGCAGCTGTCCTCCGGCGGCGGCGGCGGCGCGCCGCCCATCCAGGACGAAGACTTGCGCAACGCGCTGGAGGAGTTGGGCGAGCTCCAACTCGATCAGCGCGATTTGGGCGACGACATCCAACGCAACTCCGGTGAGAGCGGCGCCCAGAACGCCCCCAATCCCGGCCAAGATGCGGATGGCCTGGAGCCGAACCGCGACCCCTCCGGCGCGGAGGGCGCAGACGGCGGGCCGGGGGATCTGGCCGACCGTCAACGCGCGCTTGCGGATTCGTTGGAGCGCCTGCAGGGCGGGCTTGAAGACGGGTCTCTGGACGGCGCGGGCGATGGCGAGCGCGTCGAACAAGCCGTGGGCGCGCTGGATCGCGCGGGCGACGCTATGCGGGAATCCGCGGAGGCGCTCGCGCGCGGCGACTATGCCGAAGCGCTCGACGCCCATGGCGAGTCGCTGCAAGCGTTGCGCGACGCAAACACCGAGCTCGCCCAGCAGGAGTTCGCCAATCGCGAGGGCGGCGAACGACGGGTCGAGGACGCCGCCGCCGTGGACCCCTTGGGCCGGTCGGGTCCGTTGGAGGACGGCTTCAGCATTGGCGACGACGTCGAGGTCCCCGACCAACAAGACCGCGAGCGGGCGCGCGAAATCCTCGAAGAACTGCGCCGACGTCTCTCCGAGGGCGACCGCAGCGACGACGAACGGGAGTATCTGCGCCGCTTGCTGGAGCAGTTCTGACGCCAAATCCCGAGGCTGTGGCCGCACGAGGCCCGCTCAGTCTCGGAACGCGGTGGCGAACCACCGCTACCCTTGCGCGTCCTCCGCGGGCTCGAACGTCAGCTCCACCGCATCCGCGCCCGGCGGCGCGCCCGGCAGATCCACCTCCAACGGAGCCACGTCGCGCGGCCCCACAACGGCGGCCTCAAGCGCGGCGAACGCCTGAAACACGAGCGCGCCGCTTGGATCACGCACGTCGACGCGCACCAGCGGCGCCGGCCGCTCGCGCCCCGTCAGATTGCGCACGCGCGCGCTGACATGCAGCACGTCGCCCTCCGGCGCGCGGGACGCTTCCACGTCTTCAAACGCGAGACCGCTGGCGGTGGCCGTGGCGCCCAACAGGGCGTAGACGCTGGCGGCTTCCGGCCACGCGGACACAATCGGCATCCGAAACGTCCATCCGCCCATGAGCGCCAGGGCGGCGAGGCCCGCCGCAACCGCCGGCGCCGCCCATCCCGCCGCCCCGGCGGCGGGGCGGTCCATGCGCGCGACAGGCGACGTCAGCGGCGTGTGATGGTCGGCGATCGCCAGCGGGTCGGCCGGCTCGCCCCCCGGTTCAGGCTCGGCCGGAGCGCCCACGGCCTCCGGCTCGGCGCGCCACACATGGGCGCACGAGGCGCACCGCACCAACCGCCCGTCGGACGCGACCGCGTTTTCGTCCACAAAGTAGCGCGTGGCGCACCGGGGGCAGGTGAGTATCATGACGCTCTGAATCAGCCCTTTGGCGTTTAAACTGAGGTTGCCGACTTGGCCTCAAGGACCAGCTCCACGCCGCGCCCCGCGCGGCCCGCGCCGCCCGTGGTGCGATTTGAAAGTGTGGGGCTGCGCTATGGGCGCGGCCCGGAGGTGCTGAACAATATCAGCTTTTCGCTTGCGCCGGGTTCATTTCATTTTCTCACCGGTCAGTCGGGCGCCGGCAAGACGACGCTGTTGAAGCTGATCTATCTGGCGATGCGGCCAAGCCGCGGCTTGATCAGCCTGTTCGGCGAGGACGCCACAGGCGTGCGCCGCGACGCGCTGCCCGACATTCGCCGGCGGATGGGCGTTGTGTTCCAGGACTTTCGGTTGCTCGAACACCTCGACGTCTTTGAGAACATCGCGCTGCCGCTGCGCGTGGCTGGCGCGGCCCGCGAGACATACGTCGATGATGTGAAGGATTTAATCGGCTGGGTGGGGCTCGGTCATCGGATGGACGCCGCGCCGGCCACGCTGTCCGGCGGGGAGAAGCAGCGGGTGGCGATTGCCCGGGCCGTGGTGGCGAAACCCGACATTCTCCTGGCGGACGAGCCCACGGGGAACGTCGATCCGGAGCTGAGCCTGCGGCTCATCCGCCTGTTTGTGGAGCTGAACCGGCTCGGCGGCTGCGTGCTGATCGCCACCCACGACAACGCCCTCGCGCGCGCCGTCGACGCGCCGCGGCTGCATCTGGAAGGCGGGCGGCTGGAGCGGTTGAGGGCCGCCGCGTGAGTCAGGACCGCCGCCGCGCGCCGCCTCTCCTGCCGCCTGCGCCGGAAGCGGATCGCCCGATGTTTTGGGTGATGGCGATCCTCACCGCCCTGGCGTGCGCGTCGGCCGTGGGCGCGCGCGCCACGTGGAGCGCCACGGGCGCGTGGACCGCCGAACTGTCGGCGGCGCTGACCGTCCAAGTGCGCGCCGACGGCGCGCGCCCCCCGCAAGCCGCCGCCCAGGCGGCCGCAGACGTGATCGCCCAGGTCCCCGGCGTCGCCTCGGCGCGCGCCCTCACCCGCACGGAGGCGGAGGCGCTGTTGGAGCCCTGGTTTGGCCGCGGCGGCGTTCCCGACGACATCCCCTTGCCCGGCTTGGTGGACGTGCAGCTTGGAGCGGGACGGCCGGCGGAGGCGCGCGACTTAGAGGCGGCGTTGGCGACGGCGGGGCTTGAGGGGATTGTCGACGACCATGGGCGTTGGGCGCGGCCGCTGCGCCGCAGCGCCAACGCCGCAAGGGGTTTGGCGTTCACGCTGTTGGGGCTGCTGGCGGGCGCGGCGTCGCTGGTGATCAGCCACGCCGTGCGCGCCAGCCTGGCGGTCCGTCGAGATGTGGTGGATATTCTTCATCTTGTGGGCGCACGGCCGGAATTCATCGCGCGTCAATTCCAGGCGCGTTTCCTAAGCCTCGGCGCGCGCGCCGGGCTGACGGGCGCGGTGACGGCGGCGGCGCTGGCGGGAGTGTTTATGGTCGCCACAGACGCAAGCGCGACGCAGGAGTACTTTCCGAGCTTCCGGATCGCGCCGGCGGACGCGCTGATCCTGTTGGCGGCGCCCGTGGGCGCGGCGGCCGTGGCCGCATGGACGGCGCGGGCCACCGTGTTGCACGCGTTGCAACGCAGGGTGTGACGATGGGCGCGCGGGCGTTTGTCTTTTTCGTGCTGCTGAGCGCGATCGCCGCGGCGGCGGCGTTCGCCGCGGGTCTGTCGCGATTTGTCGAGCTGACCGCGGTCACCGAACTCCGTGCGGATCCCCGCCCGGCCGACGGGCTGGTCGCGCTGACCGGCGGCGGCGGCGCCCGCCTCGAAGCGGCGATGGGGTTGTTGGAGCGCGGGGCCGCGCCGCGGTTGCTGATGTCTGGCGTGCATCCCGACATCACCGCCGAGGACGTCAAAACCCTCGCCGGCGGCCCGGAACGGCTCTACGCGTGCTGCGTGGATTTGGGACGCGACGCCGCCACCACCCTCGGCAACGCCGTCGAGGCGGCCGCCTGGGCGCGCGCCAACGGGTATCGGTCTCTGATCATCGTGACGTCCGACTACCACATGCCCCGGGCGATGATGGAGCTGCGGCGCGCTTTGGACGGCGTGCGCCTCATCGCGTATCCGGTGCCCCGCGTGGCGGAGGATACAGCGGCCGCGCCCTGGTGGCGCGACGATCAAACACGGCGGCGACTGGTGGTGGAATACGCGAAGTACCTCTCGATCGCCCTGCGCGAAGCCCTGTCGGCCGCCCCTGGCGAGGTCGACGCGACGGGCTCTGAGGCGATTATGACCGGGCCTGATGCGCCATGAAGCTTGCGCGATCCGTTGTGTTTGTCGTGTGGATGTACGGCCTCATGGTGATCATGGGGTTGCTGTGCGCTCCCGCGCTGTTGGGCCCGCGGGCGTGGTCGCGGGCGTGTTTGATGGTCTGGCTTCGCCTGGTGTTCTGGGGTTTGTCCGCCATTTGCGGGATCCGCGTGGAGGTGCGCGGCGCGCAGCGGCTGCCGACCGGCCCGGCCCTGGTGGCGATGAAGCACCAATCCATGGTCGACACGCTGTGGCCGTGGCTGGCGCTGCCGGACCCCGCGATCATTCTGAAGCGCTCGCTGGCCTATCTGCCCGTGTTCGGCTGGTACGCCATGAAGCTGAAAAACATCGCCATCGACCGCGCCGCCGGGGCGAGCGCCCTGCGCGCCATGGGAAAGGCGGCCGCCGAGCGGGCGGCTGACAACCGTCAGATCCTGATTTTCCCCGAGGGCACCCGGGGCGAGCCCGGCCAACGTTATGAGTACAAACCCGGTGTCGCCGCCCTCTACAAAGCGATGAACGCGCCGTGCACGCCGATCGCGCTCAACTCGGGACTCTATTGGCCCGGTCACGGCATCCAGCGGAACCCCGGCACCATCGTGATCGAGGTGCTGGAGCCGATCCCGCCGGGCCTCGATCGGAAAACCTTCATGACCACGTTGGAGACGCGCATCGAAACCGCCGCCGCGGCGCTCCTCGCCGAAGCCGGCGGCGCGCCCGCCCCGGACACAGCCGCTGACCCCGCGCGGCCGACGTCCGAAGCCTCGCCAACGCCCTAAGCCCACCCATCCGCGGCCCCCGGCCGCCCCACCGCGCACGAGGTCCCCATGCGCCGCGTCATTTGGCTGCCTGCGCTTCTGCTTGTTCTTCTGTCCGCGGCTTACACGGCGTATTGGCTGCACGTGCGCGCGGAGGCGACGCGCATCATCGACGCGTGGGTGCGCGCGCAAGCCCGCGCCGGCGTGGACGTGGCCTGGCGGGACCGCGTGACCGGCGGCTTTCCCTTCCGCGTGACCGCCCAGTTCGACGCGCCGTCGGTGACCGTCGCGGGCCCCGGCGACGCCCGCGCGCGCCGCCTCGCCGCGGACGGCTTGGATCTCCACACCCTGCCCTATGATCTCAACCACATCATCGCCCAACCGCGCGGCGTGATCACCGCGCCGGACCTCCGCGGCGGCGTCGCCGCTCTGCAGGCCGACCGTCTTCGCGCCAGCTACCGCCTCACACGCCAGGGGGCCTCGCGCCTCGCCGCCGACAGCGGACCGCTTGAAGCGCGATGGCCGCTCGCCGCTGGAGACGCAGCGGCGTTTGACGCCGCGCCCGCGGCGCTCACCGCGGAGGCCTTCGAGCTCTATGTCGCGCAGAACGACGACGACCTCTCGCGCGTGCGCGCCTTTGGAAATCTGGTCGGCGCGCGCTGGCCCGGATCACCGGAGGCGGCAGGCCCCGACGCCCTTCAAGCGGATCTGGAGGTGAGCGCGAGCCAAGCCTTCCTCAGTGCGCGCACTCTCCCCGCGGCCACGACCGTCTGGATCCGCGACGGCGGCGCGGTCACCATCAACACGCTCGCGGCGCGGTGGGACGAGGCGGCTCTTGCGGTCCGGGGCGAGCTGAGCCTCACCGTCGATCGCACCTGGACCGGCGCGCTCGAGATCGCGATCGCCCAACCAGACGTGGTGATGAACCGCCTCGCGAGCCTTGGGCTGATCACGCCGGACACGGCGACCGCGGTGACGCCGCTTGCGGTTCTCGCGGCCGGCGGAGATCAGCGGTTGGAGCTGCGCACCGAGATCGAGGCGGGCGTCGTCAGTCTGTTGGGGATTCCGCTGCTGACCTTGCCGCCTGCGCCGTGACCCGCGCCGGCATCGGCGCGACAGCCGGCGCGAACACGCGGCCGCGCGCCCGCACGGCGTCCCCCGGCGGGGCGGCGGTGACACGCTTGACCGCCTCCAACAACAGGACGCCGGACAGCCGCGACCAGAGGATCCCGCCCGCCTTCTCCCAGGCCTCCGCCGACCGCGCCACCGGCGACCACGGGATCGGCGGCGCGTAGAGGGCGCGCGCCCAGGCCGTGGGCTCAAACAGACACGCCCGAACGGTCGCACCCAACTGCGCGCGGGTGAACGAGCGGCCGTGCCCGAACGGGCTGGTTTCCGTGCGCGACCAGAGCCCGCGTCGGTTCGCCGCCACGACGACGATGCGGGCTTCCGGCGCCGTGGCGCGCCACACCTCGCGCAAGACAGCGCGCAACGACTCCGTCTCCTCGAGCATGTGCGCGATGATCACCCGATCAAACAGCGCCTCGCGAAACGGCAACCGCGTCTCCTCCACCAAGGCGGCGCCGCCGCGGCCGGACGCCGGCCAGCGTTCAGCGCCTTGCGGCGCCGGCATCGCCGCCACCGCCCGTCGCGCTTGACCGGCGTAAGACTCTAAGAACGGGGTGGCGTAGCCGAGGCCCAACAGATCCAACCCCGAGAGGTCGGGCCACAGAGCGTGCAACCGACGCAGCACCATGGCTTGCGCCGCCTCTCCCAGCGGGCTGGCGTAGAACCGCCCCAGGTCAACAACATCCAAGCGCATCGCGCTCATCCTCTCTGCGTGGCGCGCCGCCATGGCCCACGCGGGTCCACGCGCTATAGTCGCGTCTCTGACGCAACCCCGACCCTGGCCGGAGCGTGCCCATGACCGCGCTGCAGATCCGTCAATTCCCGTGTCTGACAGATAATTATGGATTCCTCGTCCACGACCCCAGCAGCGGTGAAACCGCGTGCGTGGACACACCCGACGCCGACGCGATCTTGCGCGAGGCCGAGACCGCGGGATGGCGCGTCACGCAGATCTGGAACACGCACCACCATCACGACCACGCCGGCGGCAACGCCGCGGTGAAGGCGGCCACCGGCTGCCGGGTGGTGGCGCCGCGCGCGGAGGCTGACGCGATCCCCAGCGTCGATCTCCACGTCGGCGAGGGCGATCAGGTTGCGCTGGGGGCCTTTCGCGCCACGATCCACGAAACGCCCGGCCACACCCGCGGCCACATCGTCTATCACCTGGAGGAGGCCGGGGCGGCCTTTGTCGGCGACACCCTGTTCGCCTTGGGCTGCGGCCGGTTGTTCGAGGGCACGCCGGAGCAGATGTGGACGAGCTTATCAAAGATCCTCGCCTGGCCGGACCACACGCGCCTCCACTGCGCGCACGAATACACCCAAGCGAACGCCCGTTTCGCGTTGACCATCGAACCCGAAAACCAAGCGCTGCAAGAGCGCGCGCGCGCGATCGACGCCGCCCGCGCGCGAAACGAACCGACGGTGCCGATGACGCTGGCGCAAGAAAAAGCCTCCAACCCGTTTGTGCGTCCCCACTCCGGCGCCATCCGCGCCCGGCTCGGTCTGCAAAACGCGACGGACACCGAGGTGTTCGCGGAGGTTCGCCGACGCAAGGACGTGTTCTGAACGCGGATCGAGACCCGCCCCGCCGACCTAAGGCGCCGGGGCGACCGGCGCGCTCACGTCGACGATCGTTCCGTCCGGATCGCGAAGCAGCATCCGTCGCTGGCCATAGGGCATGTCCGTCGGCGGCGCGATGATGACCGATCCGAGGTCCTTCGCGCGCGCATAGCATTGCTCAACGTCGTCCACGACGAACGTGACCATGACGCCGCCCCGCGTCGACGCGGCCGGATCCGCGGGCGCGGTCTCGTGAGCGCGGTCCAGCACGCCGAATTCAAGGCTGGCGAGGTCGGGATGGGTCAGGATCACGAACCAACCAAAGTCGTGGGCCCGCGTCATGCCCAACAGACTCTCATAAAAACTGACTGTCTGACCGACATCGCGGCTCAGGATGTTTACGAAAGCCCGTTTCATTGCGCTCACTCCCTCGGCTGTCCTCGTGTCGACGCCCGTTATGCGCAGCGCGCGCTGCGCCCGCGCCGTCGACCGATCCCCGGCGAGCGCATATACAATAACGGGTTTCCCACAAGCCAGGCTTTCCATGCGTCAGACGCAAGACACGCCAGCGGCGTCCGTCGCGCCCCCAACGCCCCTTCCTGTGAAGGTGCTCTACGTCGTCATGGGCGCGCCCAAGCCAGTGCGTTCCGGGTATGGGCAACGGACGGACTCCATCGCGACAGCGCTCAACGCCGCGTGTGATCTGCGGCTGTTGGTGATGGCCCACGGCCCGGACCCGGTTGGCCTCGCGGCCACGCAGGCGGCGTACGCCGCCAGCAGCGTCGAGCCGGCCCACACCGCGCGCTGGGCCCGCGCGACGCGGCATGGCTGGGCGATGATGACCGGCCAAAGCCGCTGGTGGGTCGACCACTTCGCCCAGCCGGCCTTTGAGGCCGCGCGGGAGGACGCCCGCGCCTTTGATCCGGACCTCGTGATCATCGGTCACCCCGCCCTCGACGCCGTGGGGGACGCGCTCGGCTTTCCGCGAAACCGCATGATCATGGATCATCCTGATCCCACATCGCTGAACTACCAGCGCGCGATGCGGACGGCCTCGGGCGTACGTTGGGTGCAGCTTTATCTCGACCGGGAGATGCTGCGCGCCGCCGAGCGGCGCTGCGCCGATCTGTTGATGCAATGGGTGGTCTCCGACCATGACCGCACGCTGGTGGAGCCGCTCACCGGCGCCCCGGCGGTCGTGGCGCCCAATGTGGTGGAAGATCGGCTCTTCGCCATGGAGGTTACGGATCCGCCGACGGATCCGCCCGTGATCGGCTTTCTCGGCAACTACAGCTACACGCCCAATGTCGAGGCGGCCATGGAGGCGATACGGCTGAGCGACGCGCTGCGGTCTCAAGGCGTGGATCACACATTGGAACTGGTGGGCGGCGGCGCGCGCGACGCGATGCAGGCGGCCGCACGCGCGCGCGCGCATGTGAAGCTCCGGGGCTTTGTGGACGACGTCGCCCCGGTTCTTCAGCGTTGGTCCTTCATGCTCGCGCCGATCCGCACCGGCACGGGCACGAAACTCAAGATCTTGCAGTGTTTCGCCTTAGGCGTCCCGGTCGTGACGACCTCGATCGGCGCGGAAGGCATGCCGGTGCGCGGCGCCGGTCCAGAGGCCGACGGCCTTGCCATGGTCGCCGATGACGAAGCCGGCCTGCTCGACGCCTCGCGGCGCCTCCTCCGCGACCACGAGGTGCGCCATGGCCTGCGCGACCGGGCGCGCGCTTGGGCCTGGCGTCACGCCTCCCAAACCCACTTGAACGCTGTGATCCGCGGTCACCTCGCCCGCGCGCGCAGCCTCCTGGCCCAGCGGCCGAACGCGGCGCCCCCCATCTCGTCCTTTCCGCTGCCCGCCGCGCACGACTAGGGCTCCCGACGCGTCGCGCTCACACCCGCTTCTCCCCTGACGGCGGCGCCCGGCGGCGGTGCTCGACACGCGCCGTCGGTGACTTCAGCGCTCGGCCCTGTCGCCATGTCGGGCCAGTCCGTCGGAGACGCCGCCTAGGCTCCACCCGACCGACCGTGGCCCGAAACGGGCGCTCTGCGATCACGCCAGACTTAGCGGTCGTCCTCGGGGCCGCCGAAGCGCGTGCGAATGGCGTCGTTCGCCCCCGGCCCTGGCGCGGCGGCGACGGTGTCGCGGGTGATCGGCGTCCCGTCGCGCCAAACCGGTTCGAACTCTGGAAGCGGTTCGCGCGTCCCGACGTGGAAGAGGCGCACGGGTTCATGGCCGGCGCCGTAGATCCACCGGTCGCCCCACTGAATGATGGTCATCAGCACGGGCAGCAGAGCGATCCCCTTTTCGGTCAGGTGATACTCGGAATGACCCTGTGCGGCGGGCGCGGCCCGCTTTTCGAGCACGCCTTCCGCGACCAGCAGTTTCAAGCGATCCGACAGAATGTTCTTCGCAATCCCGATCGTTCGGCGGAACTGCCCAAACCGCGTTGAGCCGTAAAACGCCTCCAAAATGACGCGCAGCGTCCACGCGTCGCCGAACACGTTGAGCGCCGCCGCCACCGAACAGGGCTGCGTGTGCCGCTTGGTCATGACGCATGCTCCCACAACGAAGGTTGCAAAATAAAACCACTCTGGTAAGGTTTCAAATTGAAACCACGGGGGTTGGAGGTCAGACGATGGCGCTTCTCAAGATCGAGCAAACCGGACATGTCCTGACCATCGGGCTCGACCGGCCCGAGAAACGCAACGCCATCAGCTTGCAAATGATGCGCGAATTGGCGTCGGCGTACACCGCGTTGTGCGATGACCCCGATCTCCGGTGCGGCGTCCTGTATTCGACCTCGGATATGTTTTGCGCGGGCCTTGATTTGTTCGACATGGGCCCCGCGTTGATGGGCCAAGATGGCGACGCCGCTCCGGCCTTCGTCAGCGACGACCAGGTCGACCCTTTCAACTGGGCGTCCGTCGCCGGCCGGCAAGGGCGGCGCCGGACCAAGCCGATCGTCACGGCGGTCAACGGGCGGTGCATGACCGCCGGGATCGAGCTCGCGCTCGCGACGGACATTGTGGTCGCCGAAACGACCAGCACGTTCGCCCAATCGGAGGTCAAATTTGGCCTCATGCCCCTTGGCGGCGCGATCGAGCGGTTCACCCAGCGGCTGGGATGGGGCGACGCGATGCGCCTTCTGCTGACCGGCGACACGTTCAGCGCCGAAGAGGCGCACGCGCTCGGCATCGTCCAACGACTGACGGCGGAGGGCGGGGCTCGTGAGACGGCTCAAACCCTGGCCCGCTCGATCGCGGACAACGCCCCTCTCGCTGTTCAGGGCGTGCTTCAAAACGCCTACGAAGCCCTGGACGCAGCCTCAGAGGCGTCCAGCACGCTGCGTCCATACATGCTCGACCATGTCAGCCAGTCGAACGATCTGCGCGAAGGAATCGCGGCGATGGTCGAGAAGCGCCCGCCCGCGTTTCGGGGGGCATAACGCTCCCCGGCTCCGGCTTCCGTACTGTTGAGCGGACGCCGCCTCACTCCCACGCGCCGACAGGGACCCCGACGCGGTTTCGCCGCACGCGCCCCTCGCCTACAGGCTCATGTGCGGACAGATGAGGAACTTCTCCCCGGTCGCCTTGGCGTTGTAGCGCTCAACGACATCGGCCTGCAGCGCCTGGGAGAGCGAGAGTTCATCCGTGTAATGACTGGCGAACGTCGTGGTCAGCTCGTCCGCCACGCGTTTGCGCAGCCGCATCGCGACCTCATTGCCGGCCTTGGCGAGGAAGTTCGGCAACAACCAACCGCCCACGCCCCAAGCCATCCCATAACCGCGGGAAAGCGTCGTGGGCGAGACGTCGAGCCCGCCGTAGAGATACACCTGCTTGTGGGTCACCGAGCCATAGACGCTGTAGGCGCTCGGCGTCCGCGCCACGGCGGCTTCCATTGCGGTGAGGATGTTCGACGCGAGGGAACCGCCTCCCGTGGCGTCAAAACCCAACGTCGCGCCGGTGTCGTGGATCGCGTCCGTGAGCGCGGCCATGAACCTCTCATCGCTGCTGTTGACGACGTGCGTGGCGCCCATGCTCCGGAGGAGCTCCGCCTGCTCCGGCTTGCGCACGATGTTGACCAGCGCCACGCCATCGGCCTGGCAGATCCGCACCAGCATTTGACCCAGATTGGACGCCGCGGCGGTGTGCACGATCGCGGAGTGCCCCTCCATCCGCATCGTCTCGAGAAAACTGAGCGCCGTCAGTGGGTTGACGAAGCTTGAGGCGCCATCCCTGGCGGTGCGCCCCTCGTGCAGCGGCAGCGCCATGGCGGCGTCCACCAGCCGGTATTGGCCGTACATGCCCCCGCCCATCGCCGCGACCACTTTGCCGACCAAGCTCTGGGCATAATCGCTCTCTCCAGCCGCCACGACCGTTCCCGCGCCTTCATTGCCCACCGGAAGCGGCTGGCCGATACGCGCCTTCATCTCCCGCAGGCCTCGGTCTGAGACCGGCGCCGTCAGCACCGTGTCTTTCCCAGCCCCGGAGGTCGCCGCCGCCGCCATGTCCGCCGCGCCGAACATGACCCGATGATCGGACGGATTGATCGGCGCCGCCTCGACCCGAACGAGGATCTGCCCGGGTTTCGGATCCGGCGTGGGTTTCTCGACAAGCTCCATCCGCAGCGCGCCCTCTGCGGTCACCGTTGAGAGCATTTGGAGGTAGGCGGCGGGCAACGACATACCGGGTCTCCACGTCGACGAGCGCTCACGCCGGCCCAGTGTCTTCAGCCGGCGACGCGTTCGGCAAGGGTTTTGTATCGCCCTCCGCTGACGGGACAGCGCAAAGAGAGCGGCGACCGCCAGCGAGAGGTTGGCGACTGTGGCGTTTTCGACATATGGAGTGGTGCATCATATACATGTGCACCCTGTGTGCTGGAGCGGTCCTTGGCTCGCATTGTTCTCGCGAACGTCGCCCAAGACGACATCGTCGCGGGACGTCTCGAACACGCGCTCGTTGAGAGCGGCCACGAGGTGGTTGGTCGAAGCCACCAGCCCGCCGACGCGTCGTGGGCGTTAAGCTTCGCGCGCGAAATCCTGCAATCGGATTGCGTCGTCGGCCTGGTGAGCCCGGCGGCGACCGAGAGCGCGCGCATGATGACGGTGATGAGCCTCGCCGAGCGTCGCCAGCGATGCATCAGCGTCGTTGTGGGGCCGGGCGAGCCTCCACGGCATTGGACCACGGCGCATTGCGTGGACCTGCGCGATTGGTCCGCCAAACGCGGTTCAAAGAGCTTCAAACAGCTCCTGCAGCTGATCAAGGCGTTCGCGGATCCGAACGCTCCGAGCACGGCGGAGGCCGCCGTCACAACCGCGGCTCCCGTGTCCACGGCGATGCGTGAGGCCGCGAATGGGGCCCGGGCCGTGAAGCCAAACGGGCGAGGCCGCAACGGCTCGCGCCCTGCGCCGCCGGCGTCGGACCCCGGCGCGCACGCGGACCACGCGGACGTCCATGACGATGGCGCGCCCGCGCGCATCAACGGATCGAGCGCGATCGAAAACGGCTTCGTCCAGACATATCCCCACGGCCCCTTGGCGTTGGCGGAGCCCGCCCTGGCGGAGGATCGCCCCGCGAAACTGACGGTCGAGGAGATCGCCCATGAGCTGCTGGCCGTAATCGACCCGCCATTCCCCGACCCCGTCGAGCAGCCAGCGCGACCCGCGACGCCGCCCAAAGCGAAAAAGACGTCACGCGCGTGGGGCCAGACGTCCGAGGCTGACGACTCGACGGCTCCAACGTCCTCGCAAAAATCGCCGAAGTTGATGGCCGGCGTCATTATGACGCTGGCGGTGGCTTTGTTCGCGGGTCTTTTGGCTTATGCGTGGCGCGATCATCGCGAACAAATCACCGCGTGGGAAAGCGCGGATCGGGCTTGGTTGTCCGCACAGTCCAAGAACACAGTGCTCGGCTACACCCAGTTCCTCGAGACCTACCCCGCCAGCGCGCACAGCGACAGCGCCGAAGCGGCGCTGGCGGTGCTGCGGCGCATGGGGTTCGAGACGCCGACGCTGATGGATGAAATGACGCGTGCGGGGGCGGGGGCCCGGCGCGTCCTGCGCGTTCGTCTGGCCGTGAACCTGCATCGCCGCGGCGCTCAGGCCGCCGCCGCCACCCTGGCCGATGGCGACGACGCGGCGAATGAAACGGCCCAGTCCACAGCGCTGGCCGCGTGGCGGGCGACCGCGCGAAGCGTCGCGTTGCTGGCGACGGGCGACGTTGAGCGAACCCGCGCGGCGGCGATCGAGGCGCGCGCCTTGTGGACCCGCACACACGCTTTGCGCGATGACGAAGCCTTCGCGGCCGCCGAGGCCCTCGGCGGCAAACAGGCGTACGAAAACTACCAAGCGGCCTTCCCCAACGGCCGCCACGCGGACAAAGCGCGCGCACGCATGGCTCCCAAGCCGCCGCCGAGCGCGCCGCCCAGCGCACGCGTTGCGCACGCGCCGACGGCCCGCGCCGCACCGCCGGGGGCGCTGCACCCCCAAGTCGCCGAGGCGGCGGCTCGCGCCCGCGACGCCGCGGACGCCGCCGCACAAGCCGCGAAAGACGCTCTGGCGTCCAGCCAACAGGCGAAGCGGAACGCCGCCCTCGCGCGCAACGGCCAAGCCGGTTACGGCGTCGTCGCACTGGACGCCGGCACCTACGCCGGTCCGCTCGTCAACGGTCGCCCCTCGGGTCAAGGGGTCCTCACGCTGACCGCCACGGATGGTCCCAATGACGGCGAGTACTACGCCGGGGCCTTCGTGTCCGGCGTCCAATCCGGCCTCGGCATTTACGCGGCCGCGGCGTCCGGAGGCGCGGACGTGATCATCTACGCCGGCGAATGGACGGCCGGCGACATGACGGGTCGCGGCGTCATGAACCTCGGTGACGGGGTCACCGTCTCCGGCAGCTTCTTGGGGGGACGGGTCGTCAGCAACGCCGTCGCCGTGAACCCGGGGGGGCGGTACGAGGGCGAGTGGTTTGACAACGTCGTCAGCGGCTACGGCGTCCTGTGGGACAAGGAGGGAAAGGTCCAACAAGCCGGGTTCTGGCGGGACTACGAGCTGATCGAGTCCTTGTGAGGACAGCATAAGGCCTCCGGGGCGTCTCATCGCGACGCGCTCCACAGAGCCGAAGCAAACGCGATGGGTTTGCGTCTCTCGCGCCGCGCCGACGACCGCGCCCTGGGCGTGATCGACGGTCTTCTGCGCGCGCTCCCCCCCAAAACACGGCCACGCCCGTGACGAGCCGCGTTGCGGCCGTCGCGGCGCGCACGGAGCCGGGGAAGCCGGCGCGGCCCGGTCCGGGCGCGTCGGGCTCACCCTTCAGCGCAAAGAACAGCTCGCGTCGGTTCCGGGCGTTCCCCTTCAGGACGCCCTATCCTAGGGTGCGCTGCGGGCGATCAATGAGAGAGGGGGCCGCCGCCTTGAGCGTTCGTTCGGTCAGATGGCTGGTTGCGGCCTACGTTCTTGTGTTCCTGTTGGCGACGACATGGCCCGGGGCGCTGCTCTTCAACAGGATCCAGCCGTTGATCTTAGGACTACCCTTCAACTTGTTCGTCATCGCCTTTTTGATCGTCGGCGCGCTCGGCCTGCTGACGGCGCTCTACGTCAGCGAACAACGGTCGGAGACAGACTAAACCTTGGAACGCTGGCAGGTTATCGCGGCGATCATCGCGCTTTATCTCGCAACAACCCTGGCGATCGGGCTGGCGTCCGGGCGGCGCGCGTCGAAGAGCGTGCAGGGCTATGTGGCGGGCGATCGCGACTTCGGCCTGCTGGTGATGTACTTCATTC
>CAZGLY010000039.1:0-26839 GCA_964526675.1 uncultured Caulobacterales bacterium | reverse complement strand
GCTGTTTGCGACCCTATCGGTGAAGAATTTCGTCATTGCGCTGCTGACCGCGGCGTCAGCGGGCGGTGCGGTCGCGGCTCCGGGAGCCGCCGCGGCGGCGGCGGCCGTGGCGGTCGGCGTGGTGGGGCCGCCCGTCATGGCGGTGTTCGTGGCGCGCCATCAGGAAGCCCTGCACCGCGCCATTGACGCGATTGGCGGTTCTCAGCTTCTCCACGATCTCGTTGATCGGATTGCTGGAAACAAAGACTAAGGCGCGCCCATGCTCACGCTCTACGGCCTGAAAACCTGTGACACCTGCCGCAAAGCGCTCTCCGCGCTGGAGGCGGCGGGCGTGGCCGTCACCTTTGTGGACGTGCGCGCGGAGGCGGACCTGCCGGCCCTCCTCCCCGGCTGGCTGGCCGCCGCGGGACCGAAGACGCTGGTCAACAGCCGCTCGACGACCTGGCGCGGCTTGTCGGACGCCGACCGCGCCCAGGCCACAGCGGCGGACACGGCGGCGGCGCTCCTGGCGGCCCACCCCACCTTGATCAAGCGGCCGGTTATTGTCGCGGAGGACGGCGCCATCCATGTCGGCTGGACGGCCGACAGCCGGGCCGCCGTGGGCCTCTAGCAGCGTCGGCGCGGCCGCAGGCGGACGCGCGGGGTCACGCCCAGGCGCCGTGACGCACAGCGCGCCTCTGGCGGCGGCCGCGCCGGGTGATAAGCTCCGCGCAGCTGAACCCAGGGGACGCCTATGTTGCGATCACACCGCCGCGCGCCCGCGTCGGCCCGCGCCTTTCCGCGCCTGTCGGCGCGCCAATGGATCGTCCTCGCCGTCGCGCTGTCGACCGCCGCCATCGTCGCGGCGTGCGCGGGACTGCCGCCGCCGGAGGGCGATGCGATCTCCGCGGCGGATATGGAAAAGCACATGACCGTGCTCGCCGACGACCGCATGGAAGGCCGCGAAGCCGGCACGCCCGGCTATGACCGCGCGGCGAGCTATGTCGCAATGCAAATGCGGTACGCCGGCCTGAAGCCGGCCGGTGATGCGGGCTATCTTCAGGACGTGCCGCTGCGCCGCTACCGCCGGGTCGACGAGGGCGCGGCGCTGAGCCTCACCGGTCCTGACGGCGCCGCGGAGGACCTGGAGTTCGGCGCGGACTACCTCGTGTTCGCCAGCCCAACACGCACGGAATCGGTTGTGGACGCTCCGGTGGTGTTCGTGGGCTTCGGCGTTGTGGCGCCGGAGTTTGGGATCGACGATTACGCGGGCCTCGACGTGAAGGGCAAAGTCGTCGCTTACCTGAGCGGCGCGCCCAAAAGCTTGCCGTCGGAAGAACGGGCGCATTTCGGCTCCGGCACGATCAAGGGCGCGGAGGCGGCCAAGCGGGGCGCCGTGGCGACCATCGCGGTCACGACGCCCTCGCGCGAAAAGCGCTTCCCGTTCGCCCGCGTGGCGCGGGTGACCGGCGGCGCGAACATGACGTGGCGCGCCCCGGACGACGCCGACGGCGTCGACGCCGGCCCGAAGGATGCGCGCCGCTGGGCCCGGGACATCCATGTGATCGCGGCGTTCAGCCTCGCCTCCGCGCCGAAGCTCTTCGCTCACGCGGCCTTCGACGCCGACGCCGTGATGGACGCCGCGGAGGCGGAGGGCGGCGTCCCGCCGCGAGGGCCGCTCAACATCTCCGCGCGCGTGACGCAGCGCTCCACGCACGAAAACGTCACCAGCGCCAACGTCGTCGGCATGATCCGGGGATCGGACCCCGAGCTCCGCAATGAGCTGGTGGTGTTGTCGGCTCACCTCGATCACATCGGGATCTCCCAAGGGTTCGAGGAGGATCAGATCAACAATGGCGCGATGGACAACGCTGCGGGCGTGGCCGCGCTGTTGGAGGTGGCCGCCGCGGCGCGCGACGCGAAGTTCAAGCGCACCGTCGTGTTCATCACCGTGACGGCCGAGGAGAAAGGCCTGGTCGGGGCTGATTATTTCGCGCGCTTCCCCAGCGTCGCCGGCGACATGGTCGCCAACATCAATCTCGACATGCCGGTGATCCTCTACGACTTCAAGGATGTGATCGCGTTTGGCGCGGAGCGCTCGACGCTCGGCCCGTTGGTGGCCCAGGCGGCGGAGACGGCCGGCGTGGCGCTCAGCCCCGATCCCATGCCGGAGCAAGGCCTGTTCACCCGCTCAGACCATTATCGTTTCGTGCAGCAGGGCGTGCCGTCGGTGTTTTTGGTCACCGGCTTCGACAATGGCGGCCAGGAGGCGTTCACGTCTTTTCTGGCCACGCGGTATCACCGGCCCAACGACGACTTAACGGCCCCCGTCAACTTTGACGCCGGTGAAAAGTTCGCGCGCGTGAATTATGAAATCATGCGTGCGGTGGCGGATGCGCCCGTGCGGCCGCTGTGGCGTGACGGCGATTTCTTCGCGCGGCTCTATGACGGGCCGATGGAGACGTCGCTGGAGTAAAGGCGCACGCACGGCGGCGCGGTCAGGCGGACGCGCCTCCACTTCGGAGCGCCACCCTGATCGTCGGCGCGGCGGCGGAGGATCGGGCTTCCCGTCCGTCCAGTCTTCACATTGGTTTGCGCGCCGCTTGCGCCGCCGCGCGCAGGCGCCATATCCGCGAAATCGCGTGTGGCGTAATCGGTGGAATGGACGGGGGCGCGGCGCCTTGTTGGCGTCCGTTAGGGGGGACGGCCGTGGCGGCCGGCTGAAAGGGCAAGCGCATGCTGCTGACGATGATGAAGGCCAAACTGCACCGCGCGGCGGTGACGCAAGCGGACCTCGACTACGAGGGATCGATCGCCATCGATCGGGATTTGCTGGACGCCGCGGGCATCCTGCCGCACGAGCAAGTGGACGTGTGGAACGTCACCAACGGCCAACGCTTCACCACTTACGCCATTTCCGCCCCCCGCGGCGGCCGTTCCGTCGCGGTCAACGGCGCGGCGGCGCGGCTGGTTCAGCGCGGTGATCGGGTGATCATCACCAGCTTCGCGCAGATGACCCACGACGAAGCCGAACGCCACGAACCGTCGGTGATCATTCTGAACGACCGCAACCAGCCCGTTGACGCGCCAGCGCTTGCGGACGTCGGCGCCGCGTAAGCCGCAGCCGCGGCGCGATCGCCCCTCGCCTCCGCCTCGCACTGGGCTATGATGCCGCCCTCGACGCGTGGGGTCCGTAGCTCAATTGGTTAGAGCCGGCGGCTCATAACCGCTTGGTTGCAGGTTCGAGTCCTGCCGGACCCACCATTTCCAGTGTGCGGGTCCCCGCCACGCCGCCCCGACCCGCGTGGTTCCGGTTCGCGGTGACGCTTCCCACCTCCGCCACCGCGCCTGTGCGCTCCCGCCAGGACGGTCACGGAACGGACACATCTTTTCGTCTGTATCCGGTGTTCTCGCGCTGCACACGCCGGCCCCGGAGGAAACGGCCATCCCCTCGAACGCTCCGTTTCGCATCGGCGACACTGAAACGCCGCCCGGCGCGCGCGCGACGGTCGCCCTCCCGCTCGCGTCCCTGCCCGACCACACGCCGATGACCCTCAATGTGCAGGTGGTGCATGGGCGGCAACCGGGACCGACGCTGTTCGTGTCTGCGGTGGTTCATGGCGACGAGGTGATCGGTCTCGAGATCATCCGACGCCTGCTGCGCGCGCCGGTGCTCAAAGCGATGCGCGGCACGCTGTTGGCGGCGCCGCTGGTGAACGTCATCGGCTTTCTGAGCCGCAGCCGCTATCTGCCGGACCGTCGCGATCTCAATCGCTGTTTTCCGGGCTCCCCCACCGGCCCCCTCGGTGATCGGCTGGCGTGGCTGTTCTCCCAAGAGATCATCGCGCGCGCGGACGTCGGCATCGACATCCATTCCGCGTCGCACCATCGCGAGAACCTCCCCCAGATCCGAGTCGACTCGTTGGCGGACGAGCCGCGACGGTTGGCGACGGCGTTTGGGGCCCCGGTGGTGCTGCACGCCTCGTTGCGCGACGGCTCGCTGCGGGCGGCGGCCCGCGACGCCGGCAAGACGGTGCTGCTCTACGAAGCCGGCGAGGCGCTGCGCTTTGACGAACCGTCGGTGCGGATCGGGGTGAGCGGCGTGCTTTCGGTGATGGCCGCGCTCGGCATGATCCCCGCTGAGAGCGAATTCGCCAGCGTCTACGCGCCGGTCATCGTGACGCGCAGTTTCTGGGAACGCGCCCCGGAGGGCGGCATCTTCCGCGCCGCAAAGCGCTTGGGAGATGGGGTCGACGCCGGCGAGGACCTGGGCTTTGTCGCCGATCCCGTGGGCGACGCCGAGCGGCCTGTGACGGCGCGGCGGGCCGGGCTGATCATCGGCCGCTCCGTGCTGCCGGTCGTCAATCGCGGCGACGCCCTCTACCACATCGCTGAAACCGCCAATCCCGACGACGCCGAAGCCGCCGCCGCCGCGCGCGGGGAGGCCGCCGCCGCCGAGCCGCTCTATGACGAGGACGAAATCGTCTGAACGCGCCTGCGGCCTTTATCCCCGGCAGGCAGCGCCCGATCTCAAAGACGGATCAACGGAAATGCAATCATCCTGACGCAGGTTGTCCCCCCGACATCAGCCGGGAGACGCCAATGTTCAGTGCCCTCGGGCGCGGCGACGCCGCCCTCAACGCGATCAAGCTCGAAGCGCTGGATCGATCCCAAGCGACCATCGAGTTTGAGCCGGACGGCTCCATCATCACCGCCAACGACAACTTCCTGCGGGTGATGGGTTACACGCTGGATGAGGTGGTCGGACGGCATCACTCCATTTTTGTGAGCGCCGCGGAGCGCGACACCACGGCGTATCGGGACTTCTGGCAGAGCTTACGGCGCGGCGAGTTCCGCACCGCCCAGTTCAAGCGCGTGACCAAGACCGGCGGGGACGTGTGGACCCAAGCGACCTACCTGCCCTTGGCGAACAAGGCGGGACAGGTCTTCCGCGTCATGAAGTTCGCCACCGACGTCTCCGACACCGTGCGCGCCGCCGCGGACGCCCAGGGCCAGTTGGACGCGATCAACCGCTCGCAAGCCGTGATCCAATTCGAACTCGACGGCACCATCATCACGGCGAACGAGAACTTCCTCAAAACCATGGGCTACACCGCCCGGGAGATCGAGGGTCGCCATCACAGGATGTTTGTCGATCCCATCGAGCGGGAAACGAAAGAGTACCGAGACTTCTGGAAGTCGTTGAGCGAACGCGTGTTTCTCCACCGCGAATGTCGGCGGATCGCCAAGAGCGGCGCGGACGTCTGGATCCAAGCGTCCTATCATCCGATCTTCGACACCACCGGCAAGCCCTTCAAAGTCGTCAAGTTCGCGTCGGAGATCACCGACACGGTCAAGGACCGCGAGCGTCACGCCAAAGCGCAAGAAGCGATGCGCGAGCTTGCCGACCTGGCCACCGGAATCTCGGAGGCCACCGCCGAAGCGGCCCGCGCGTCCAAGGCGGCCCAAGAAGCCTCCAGCAACGTCGAGAGCGTCGCGGCCGCCGCGGAGCAGTTCGCCGCCTCCATTGGCGAGATCAACGGACAAGTCACCTCTGCGGCCGACATCTCACGCCGTGCGGTGGAGCAAGCGCAAAGCACCAACCACACGATCTCGAACCTGTCGGAGGCCGCTCGCCAGATCGGCCAAGTGGTCGCGCTCATCAGCGACATCGCCGATCAGACAAACCTCCTCGCGCTCAACGCCACCATCGAAGCGGCGCGGGCCGGCGAGGCGGGTCGCGGCTTTGCGGTCGTGGCCTCGGAAGTGAAATCGCTTGCGGGTCAGTCGGCCAAAGCCACGGAGCAAATCACCAGTCAGATCGAGGCCATTCACGGGGCCACCGAAAACGCGGTCCAAGCGATCAACGAGATCACCAGCGTCATTGATCAGATCAACGCCATCTCCACGACCATCGCCAGCGCCGTCGAAGAGCAGTCCGGCGCAACGCGCCACATCAGCAGCAACATGACGGCGGCGGCTGACGGCGTGAACGCGATCACCGACAGCGTCGGCGTCATCTCCAAGCTGACCGCCAACGTCGACGCCGCGGCCCAGCGGGCGCAGGCCGCCTCCGGGGATCTCGCCTAGACGCAGGGGACGGCGCGCGCGACTCAGTCTATGAGCCGGCTCACGTGTTGGGAGTGACCCTTGGGGGCGGCGCATGCTGGATCACGTGATGACGGCGTTTGTGGTGGCCTCCGCGGCCTGCGCGGGCCTCGCGTTTGGCGCCTCCGGCCAATGCGTCGTCCAAGTCGCGCCGTTGGCGTTTAAGCGTCTGGACTATCAACGCGCAGATTCCCTGGTGCGCCGGATGATGAAACGCTCGCTTCCGTCCATCGGATGGGCGAGCGCGGCTGGCGCCGTGTTCGCCGCTTTGGGCGGCGCGTTCGCGGCGGCGGGCATGTTGGCGTTGGCGGCGGTCGGCCTCTTTTTGGCGCGCTACGCCCTCAACCCGTTGCCCAAGCGGCCGCGGACGCCGGGCGCGCGACGCCGGCATTCGCGCACGCGCATTGTCGCGCTGCGGGTGACCTTCGTGATCATGGGCCTGTTTCCCCCCGCGCTTGCGGCGCTTGCGTTCGGCGTGTGAGACGCGGGTCGCTTTTCGACAGACGCCCCCCGCATTTTTGGTTGTCGCGGCGCTGATCCTTCGCTTGAGTCCCCCACCAACACGCGGGAGGCTCACAGTATGGATGATCAACGGGCCGCGGCGGGCGACGGCGAGCGTCGGGCCTTCTTGAGCTTCTCCCACAAAGACCACCGGCTTGGAGCCCGCGTGCTGCGGGGCGTGCGTCACTATCGGGTGCCGACCGCGTTGCGCGAGGCCCATGGCGCGAGCTTGCGCGTGACCGCCCGAGACCGCGCGGAGGTGATGGCCGGCGGCGAACTGAGCGAGCGCTTGAAGGGCGCGCTGGCCGACTCGGACGCGCTGATTGTGCTGTGCTCGCCGCGCGCGGCCTCGAGCCGCTGGGTGAACCAGGAAATCGCCGCGTTCAAGCTGATGGGAAAGGGCGCGCGCATCATCCCCGTGATCACGGCCGGGGCGCCGGCGGAGGCTCTGCCGCTGACGCTGCGGTTCGAGGTGGACTCCGATGGAGGGCCCACGGATCGCCCCGACGAAACCGTGCGCGCCTCGGTGGATCTTCGACGCGGCGGCGAAGGGTGGGCCACGGGCCGGCTCAAGATCATCGCGGCGGCGCTGGGCGCGGATATTGAGGCGCTGCGGTCCAGTGAGCAGACGAGAGGTATGTGGCGCTTGGCGTTCGCCGCGTTGGCGTTGGCGGGCGGCGCGGCGGTGTACGCTCTGGTGTTCGCCGGTTAGCGGGCGCACCGGCGACGGCGACCGCACAGGCTTGGGGGCGAAGGGCAGCGGGGGACATCATGGTGGTGGCGGGATTGGGGTCGGTGGCGGCCTTTGAGCTTGCAATTCAATCGTTTGTGGCCGGGTTCGGGACGTTCGCGGTCCACGCCGGCGTGACCGCGGCTCTGTTGGCGGTGGCCTCGGTGATCTACGTGTTGCTCACCCCCCACCACGAAATGGAGCTGATCCGGGCCGGCAACACCGCGGCGGCGGTGTCCTTGGGCGCTGTGATCGCCGGTTTGGCCCTGCCCCTGGCGGTCGGAATGGCGACCAGCCTGACCTGGGCGGACATTGTTTTGTGGGGCGCGGCGACGCTTTTGATGCAGCTGTTGGTGTTCCGCCTGGTGGACCTTCTGCTGCCCGGCCTGCCGGATCGCATTAAGGACGGGGACATGGCCGCAGCGACGTTGCTGGCGGCTGTGAAGTTCGCCACGGCGATGATCCTGGCGGCCGCGGTGTCGGGAGCGCCCCTTGCGCGGCTTTGATCGGCTTCTCTATCTGGTGTTGCTGATCGGCTTTGTGTCGATGATGCGCGGCTTAGGCGGCGGCCCCGATCCCACCGCCCCCTCGCCCGGCGCCCCGTCCGCGCCGCGATCGGTCTTTGTGCCCAATGCGGGCGCGCGCCTGCCCGCCGCGACAACCTCCGACAGCCGGGTGATCGTCGATGTGCCCGACAATGTGCGCTCCGGCACGGGAACCGCGTTCGCGATCAGCGAGGGCGTGTGGTTGACCGCGGCGCATGTCGTGGAGGGGTGCGCGGAAGTCGGGCTCTACACGGGCCCCAATGACGGCGTGTGGGCGGAGGCGGTGCGCCTGTCGCCGGATGCGGACGTGGCGCTCGTGTCTGCGGCGCTCGACACCCGGTCTCTGCGGCTCAGGCTTGACGCCAACGCCCTGGCGCTTGGCGCGCCGGGGTACCACATCGGCTACCCTCAAGGACGCCCCGGGGAGGTGTCGAGCCGCCTGCTGGGACGCGAAGTCATGGTGACGCGCGGGCGGGTCCGCCGTCGCGAACCGGTGCTGGCGTGGGTGGAGGTGAGCCGAACCCGCGGCTTGTCGGGGTCCCTCGGCGGCCTCTCCGGCGGACCGGCCTTCGCAGCCGACGGCGCCGCCATCGGCGTCACTGTGGCGGAAGCCCCTCGCCGGGGACGCATCTACACCGCCGCGCCGGCCTCCGTGAGCCGCGCGCTTGCCGACGCCGGCGCCGCGCCGTCCGCCAACGCGGTCCCGGCGCCGCCACTCACCGGCGCTGACTACGCACGCGTCGCCAACGCCCTGCGCGCTGAGCTGCGGGTCGCGAAAGTGTTTTGCGGGGCGGCGTCGTGAGTCAGCCCCTCCCCTTCGGTGAACGGGTCGCCGCGGCCGTCCGCGACCGCGGGCCGTTGTGTGTCGGGCTCGACCCGAGCCTCGATCGGATCCCGTCCCTCTTCAGCGCCGGAGACCCCGCCGCGACGGTGGAGGCGTTTTTGGCGGCGGTGATCGCGCGCCTCGCCGGTCGGGCGGCGGTCGTGAAGCCCCAGATCGCGCACTTTGAACGCCTCGGCCCCGGGGGCCTGGCGGCGCTGGCGCGGATCACGGAACGCGCGCGCGCGGCGGGCCTGATCGTGCTGTTGGACGCCAAGCGCGGCGACATCGCCTCCACCGCCGACGCCTATGTCGACGCCTATCTGGGGCCCGACGCCTGGCTCCACGCCGACGCCGTAACGGTCAATCCCTATATGGGCTGGGACACCATCGCCCCCTGGCTGGGCCCCCGCGCCCGACCGGGGACGGGCGTGGCGGCGCTGGTGCGCACGTCCAATCCCGGCGCGCAGGATCTGCAGGATCGCGCCATGGACGGCGCGCCTTTGTGGCTGCGCACGGCGGAACTGATCGCCGCCCATGATCCGACGCCCCTTGACGCGCCCTGGTCGTCGGTCATGGCCGTCGTCGGCGCGACCGCGCCGGAGGAGGCGCGTCGGATCCGCGCGATCCTTCCCCGCACAATCTTCCTCGTCCCCGGCTATGGCGCGCAAGGCGCCGGGGCGGCGGAGGCGTTGGCCGGGGCCGTGGCGGGGACGAACGGGCCGGAGGGCGTGCTGGTGAACGCGTCGCGCGCGGCGCTCTATCCGACGACAGCGGCCGACGCGGCGACGATGGCGGCCTGGGCGGCGGCCTTCGACGCCAATCTCAGGGATCTGCGCACCGCGTTGCGCGACGCCATGCCCGCGGGCCAGCTGCAGGACGGCCGCCCATGAGCCGCCAACGGATCGGACTTCTTGTCGGCGTCACGCTCGCGATCGGGCTGCAACTCGTCCCGACGCCGGAAGGGCTCTCCCGCGAAGGCTGGGTGGTGGCCTCGGTGACCCTGCTGATGGCGAGCTGGTGGGTGACGGAAGCGATCCCCATCCCCGTCACCGCCATGCTGCCCATGGTGCTTTTGCCGCTGGCGGGGGTGTCGAGCTTTCGCGAGGCGGCCGCGCCTTACGCTCATCCGGTGGTGATGCTGCTCTTAGGCGGCTTCATCGTCGCCAAGGGCGTGGAGCGCTGGAACCTTCACGCGCGCATCGCTTTGATGATCGTGGCGCGCGCCGGGGCCCGGCCGGAGGGGTTGGTGCTGGGCTTCATGGTCGCGGCGGCGCTTCTGTCCATGTGGATCTCCAACACCGCGACGACGTTGATGATGGCGCCGATCGCGCTGTCGGTCGCGCGGATCGTGCTGGGGGAGCGAAATCTCGACGCGCCGTTCGCCTACGCGCTCTTGCTTGGCCTCGCCTACGCGGCCTCGATCGGAGGACTGGGGACGCCGGTGGGCACGCCGACCAACCTGATCGCGATCGGCCAACTCGAGGAGAGCGTCGGCGTCTCCCTCAGCTTCACGCAATGGACCGCCCTCGGCGCGCCGATGACGCTCGTTCTCGTGCCAACGACCTGGTGGGTGCTGACGCGCTGGGCGTTCCGGCTTGAGCGCGGACCGGCGGAGGCGGCGCGCGACCATGTCCGCGGCGAGCTGGCGGCGCTTGGGCCGGTCACCACGCCGGAAGCGCGGACGCTGGGCGTGTTCGCGGTCATCGCGTTTCTGTGGGTGTTCGGCGCGCCGCTGAAGGGGCTGGAGGTTGGCGGCGTGCGACCGTTCGCCGGCCTGACGGACCACCTCACGGCGATCCTCGGCGCGGTCTTGATGTTCCTCGTCCCCTCCGGCGATCGCCGCGAAGGGGCGGCGACATCCGCCCTGTTGGATTGGGAGACCGCCAAGCAAATCCCGTGGGGCGTCTACATCCTCTTTGGCGGCGGGATGAGCCTCGCGGCGGCGATCAGCGGCACGGGCGTCTCCGCCTGGTTGGGCGGGCAGCTGGCGTGGATCGCCGCCGCTCCTACGATCGTAGTGCTGCTCGCGCTGGTGACGCTGATGGTGTTCACGACGGAGGTGACCAGCAACATCGCCACCGTGGCCGCGCTGAGCCCCGTGGTGATCGAGATCGCGACGGCCGGCGCGATTGAACCCGCCCTTCTCGCCGCGCCGGTGGCCATGGCGGCGAGTTGCGCCTTCATGCTGCCCATGGCGACGGGACCGAACGCGATTGTCTACGCCACGGGCCACGCGCCCATGGCGGTGATGATGCGCGCCGGCTTCCGGCTTAACCTCGTCGCGGTGGTGCTGATCACGGCGCTCAGCCTCATCCTCGCGCCGCTGGCGTTGGGATGAGGGCGCGTCAGGCGCCCGACGCTGCCGAACTCGCCCGCACTTTTTCGCTGGCGCTTTTGAGCTGGCCGCAAGCGGCGAGGATGTCGCGGCCGCGGGGCGTGCGGATGGGCGAGGCGTAACCGGCGCGGTTCACGACCTCCGCAAACGCCTCGATCGTCTCCCAGTCCGAGCATTCGTAGGGCGCGCCAGGCCAGGGGTTGAACGGGATCAGGTTGATCTTCGCCGGCACGCCCTTGAGCAGACGCACCAGCGCCTTCGCCTCCGGCAGACTGTCGTTCACGCCCTTGAGCATCACGTATTCGAAGGTGATCCGCCGTGCGTTGCCGAGGCCCGGATAGGCTCGGCAAGCGTCCATAAGTTGATCGAGCGGGTACTTCTTGTTGATCGGCACGAGCTCGTCGCGCAGCGGGTCGTTCGTAGCGTGGAGCGAAATGGCGAGCATCGCCTGGGTCTGCTCGCCCAAGGGCCCCATCTCAGGCACGACGCCGGATGTGCTCACCGTGATGCGCCGACGGGAGATCGCGATGCCGTCCCCATCGGAGAGAATCTCGATGGCCTTGGCGACTTCCGGCAAATTGTAGAGCGGCTCGCCCATGCCCATGAAAACGATGTTCGTGATGAGCCGGCCGTCCTCGCCGCCATCGTTGGCTTTGCCCCGGGGCCAATCGCCAATGTCGTCCGCCGCGATGAGCATCTGCGCGACGATCTCCGCGGCCGTCAGGTTGCGCACCAGCTTCTGCGTGCCGGTGTGGCAGAACGTGCAGTTCAGCGTGCACCCAACTTGGGACGAGACGCACAGCGCCCCCGCCCGGCCGACATCGGGGATGTAGACCGCCTCCACCTCCGGTCCCGGCGCGCGGGGCGTGGACGCCAGGCGGATCAAGTATTTGCGCGTGCCGTCCACCGACACTTGGCGTTCGACAATCTCCGGTCGCGCGAGGGTGAAGGCCGACGCCAGGTCCGCCCGCAGCTCCTTCGAGACGTCGGTCATCGCGGCGAAATCGGTCAGCCCGTAATGGTAGATCCAGCGCCAGAGCTGGTTGGCGCGCATGCGGGACTTCTTCGCATCGACGCCGAAGGCCTCCAGCGTCGCGCGCAGCTCCGCGCGCGTCAGGCCCGCGAGATTGACCGGGCCGGCCGGCGCCGTCGGGCGCGGCCCATTCTCGTCGAGAGCATCAAGAACAACCGCCATCCGCCGCCTTTCGCGCGCGCCTACCCGCTGGCGGGGCCGCAGGCGGCCGCCGCCTCCCGCAGCGCCGCCGTAACGCCGCTGAGGGAAAACTCATATGTGGTCTCGGTGCCGCGTTGGGAGACCGTCTCCACCCGCAAGCTCGAGCCGGCTTTCATCGCCGCGACCAGCGCGTCCTCATCCTCGTCGTCCGCGTAGGCTTCGGGGCCCACGCCATACAGCGTCCAACTCTCCCGCCCAACGCGGGCGCGCGTCGGCCCTTCCGGCTTGAGCGGGTAGCCGAACACGAAGCTTGGCTGATCTTTCGCGGCGCCGGAGCGCCAGCTGGCCACCCGCGCCGACACGCGGCCATGATCCACATTGCGTGGATTCTTGTCCTTCGCGTCCGTCACCGCGAAGCAGATCCGGTCCTGACCCTCGCGGCTGACATAAACCTGCCAGTCGTTGTGCTTGGCCACAAAGCGCGGCTGCGCGAAGGCCGGCGCCGCCGCCACCGCCGCCGCCAGCGCCAAACCGACGCCGCCAATCGCCATCGCGCCGCGCTCCGACACACACGCTGTCGGCGCTCGAGACGCGATTGCTTTTTTGACCGCCCAAAAGACGCGCATCGCACGGTCCTTTCCGTTATCCCCCAGCACCCATCACTTAGCGCGCCGCCCGGCGCGCGTGAACCGGCGTCGAGCGCCAGGAGCGTTCAACCTATATTGAGAAAACGCCTTGATTCCCGATGTGCCATCCCCTTTTCTTCTCGCCGAAGCGCGCCGAAGATCTCGATGCGCCCACCATTGCGGGCGCGTGGCGCCGGAGCCGACGTGCCGATCCAAACTGCAGCCCCTCCCCCCCTGGACCGTGACGCGCTCGCTGATCTGCTCCAGGCGGTCGCGGTCGATCGGGATAAGGACGCGTTCGCGCAGCTGTTCACCTTTTTCGCGCCGCGGCTGAAAGCATACCTCCTGCGGCTCGGGGCGAACGACAGCCAAGCAGAGGAGCTCGCCCAGGACGTCATGGTGACCGTGTGGCGCAAGGCGGATCTGTTTGACCGAACACAGGCGTCCGCCTCCACGTGGATCTTCCGAATCGCCCGCAACCGGCGCATTGACGCGCTGCGGCGGCAGTCGAAGCCGGATCTCGATCCATACGATCCGAGCCTCCTTCCGCCCAGCGAGGTCGCGCCCGATGAGGCCGTCAGCGCCAGCGAACAGGAAGCGCGCGTGCACGCGGCGATCACGGAGCTGCCGCCAGAGCAGTTGGAGCTCCTGCAGCTGGCGTTTTTCGAAGGTCTGTCGCACCGCGACATCGCAGACCGCAGCGGCGTGCCGCTGGGAACCGTGAAGTCTCGCCTGCGCCTGGCGTTTGCGAAGCTGCGCGGCAAGCTGAGCGACGAATCGGACTGAGCGACGTGGTCGCCCCCGCCCCAATCGGCATGGCGCCGCGCTTGATCTTACAGGCGCTTGATACACATTGTAGGCGCGGAGGCTGTGTTCTTAAGCGCCAACGCGCGTGACGAGGTGTTTGTGATGGCTTTTGGGGCGGGCGACTCCGCTGGGGACGACCGGGCTTTGACCGTCAATCCGGCGCGCCTGGACGCACCCACGCAGCTGCTGCTGGACACCTACGCCGCGCTCAACGGGCGGGCGCCGCACCCGTTTCATGAGGCGGACGCGATCGCCGGCGCGTTGCTGGAGGCCATGCCGTCGGCGGCGCTGAGCGATGGCGCGCTGGAGCGGGCCCTCGCCGCCATCGACGACGCAGAGGCGAAGGATCGCGCGTTTGAGACGGCGCGGGACGATAAATGGCGCGAGCTGGCGGCGCTGCCGGATCCGACGCGCGACATCGCCGTCCAAGCGCTTGGCCGGCGGGGCTGGCGGGTGACCGGTCCCGGCATTCGCACGCTTGAACTGGCGCGCGAGGGCGACGCCACCGCTGAACTGTTGCGCATCGAGCCAGGTTACGGCGCGCCGCGTCACGGCCATGACAGCGAGGAGTACACCCTTGTGCTCGCCGGCGCGTTTCATGACGGCCGTCAGCGCTTTGCGTGTGGAGATTTGTGCATCGCCGGGCCCGACGACGTGCACCGCCCGGTCGCGGAGCCTGGCGGCGTGTGCTTCGCCCTCGCCGTCAGTGATGCGCCGCCCGCGTTCCGCGGGCTGCTGGGTGTCGCCCAGCGTTTGATGGGCCGCGCCTAGCGGCGTCGCGGCCCCGACGTCCTAGCCAGACGGCTCTTCCGCGGAGGCGGCCGTGCGCCGGCGCGCCGTGCGCGACTTCGCGGCTTGATGCGCGCGGCCGGGACGCCGCCACGCATCCTTCTCCCCCAACTCGGGACCACCCGGCATTAACGGGCGCTCGGGATAGCCGCCAAAGCACAGCGTGCGATCATAAAGCGTGATCGCCACGGCCTGGCTGACATTGACGCAAAACTTGGTGGGGATCCGAACCAGAAAGTCGCACCGCGCCTGGAGGTCCTGCGACAGTGAGCCGCGCTCGCGGCCGAACACGTAGGCCGCGGCGGTCGGATGGCGGAAGACCGGCAGGTCCACCGCGTCCTCGGCCAGCTCGACGCCGACAAGCTGACAGCCATGCGGCAACCGCAACGCGTCGAGATCCGGCCAATCGTAATAGGGCACGTGCTCGAACGTGCGCGACGTGTCGGCCTTAAACACCTCCCGCGCGCGATGGTGCGCCGCGAGGGTGAACACAAAGCTCGATCCGAAGGCGTGGGCCGTGCGCAGGATGGCACCAAGATTCATGGGTTTGGAGATCTGCTCCGCCCCCACGGCGAAATACCCGCGCACTCCGATCGCCCCCGATCAGTCGTCGTCGAACACGGCCGCGCGCGGCGTGCCGTCGGCGTCCACCCACGCGCGGCGCATGCCGCGGGTAGAGTACGGCGCGGCGACATTGCCGTCGGCGTCCACCGCGATCAGGCCACCGGTCCCGTCAAACGCTTTGGCGGTGTCGACGGCCGCGCGGGCGGCTTCACCTAAGATTTGGCCGCCATAGCGCATCCGCGCGGCGACATCGACGGCCGCCGCGGCGCGGATGAAGGCTTCGCCCTTGCCCGTGCACGACACCGCCGCTTGACCATCGGCCCAGGCGCCCGCGCCGATCAGAGGCGTGTCGCCGACCCGACCAGGCATTTTGTCCACCGTCCCGCCGGTGGAGGTGGCCGCCGCCAGTCGACCATCGCGGTCCCGCGCGACCACGCCGACGGTGCCGTGTTGGGCGTCCGCCCCGAGATTCTGCCGTGCGGAGGAGCCGTAATAAGCCTCCGGCTCGTCGGCCAACCGCTCGAAGCCGCGTTCGTCGGCGAAGGCCGCCGCGCCCGGGCCCGCCAACAGCACATGAGGCGTGCGCTCCATGACCGCGCGGGCGACTTTGACGGGACTGACAAAGCCTTGAAGGGCTGCGACCGCACCAGCGCGGCGGCTCGCCCCCTCCATCACCGCGGCGTCGAGTTCGTAGACGCCTTCGCGGTTTGGCGCCGAGCCGCGGCCCGCCAGATACAGGCCGGACTCCTCAAGCTCGGCGACCAGATCCACCACCACATCAAGGGCGGCGGCGCCCTCGAGAAGCATGGATTTGCCGCGGGCCGCCACGTCGGTCATATGCCGTCGGGTGCGGTCATGGTCGCCGGACTTGAGCGCGCCGGCGCCGCCATGGATGGCGAGCGCGAGGGGAGCGAACATCGGACCTCCTGCTGGTCGAACCTGTTTCTATTCCGCCACGGCTTCAGGGCCAAATCACGCCCGCGCGCGCGCGCAGTGCATGACAGCGGCGCCCAACGCCCTGATCGGCTTGCCGATCGTCACAACGACGGTAACTCTTCCGCCGACCGAGAGTTGCACAGCACAAGCGCCGAGGGGGCCACCGTGCCAGGAGCGCTCAATGCGCGTGAAGACACGCTGATCAGCTTGTTCAGCGACCGTTGCGACTACGTCGCGCCCGCCTATCAGCGTGAATACGCGTGGCGCGAAGAGGACGCCGGACGCCTGTTTGACGACGTCTGGCTGTGGGCGCAAGGGCTGGACGGCGACGAACAGCCGCGCCGCTCCCTCACGGGTGAATCTCCATACTTTCTCGGTTCGCTGTTGTTTGTGCGCCAAGAGGGGGAAGACCGCGCGCTGATCATCGACGGGCATCAGCGCCTGATGACGCTCACCATTCTCTTCGCGACGTTGCGCGATTTGGAGACCGCGCGTGACCGCCGCGCGGCGCTGCACGACCTGATCCGACGGCGCAGCCGGCCCCTGATCGGCCAGAACGGCGGATGGCGCGTGGCGACATTGGATCGCGACCAAGCGTTCTTCGCGCAGCACATACAGACCGACGGCGCGACCCGCCGCGCCGCAGAACTCGCGGCGGACTTCGAAGCGCCGGAAGCCCAGCGGCGGATGATCGCGGCGGCGGCGCTGTTCCGGCGCAGGCTCAAAGCGGAGCCGGCCCGGACGCGGCGGGCCTTCGTCAAACGCGTGCTGACGGAGTGCTATGTCGCCCGGATGACGGTGAACGACGAAGACGCCGCCTTTGCGATGTTCGAAGTGATCAATCAGCGGGGCCTGCCGTTGTCGCCGACGGATGTGCTGAAGGCCCGGCTGTTGACGGACTTTGAGCGCGGCTCGGAGCGCGAGCGCGCCGCGGCCGCCGCCTGGGCGCGGATGGAGGCGGACTTCCCCGCCGCCGCCCACGAACGGGAGCCCGTATCGCTGTTTGAGCGCTTTCTGTCGATCGCGGCGCGCGCCCACGGCGCAGACCATCGCGCGCCCGCGAACGCGGGCTTGGTGCGGCGGTTCCAGGCCGCCGTTTCACCCGCCTACACGCCGGCCGAGATCCTGGAGCGCGTGTTGCCAGCCTACGCCCGGGCCTACGCCGCGTTCGCGCCCGCGCCGGCGCGCACGCCGTGGGGCCATGGTCGGATCGACCGGGTGTGCGAGTTTTTGTCGTGGTGGGAGGATGAGGAGTGGGCTGGCGTCGCCGCGCGGGTGTTGGTCACCCACGGCGACACGCCCGACACGTGCGCGGCGATCCTGGCGAAGCTCGAGCGGGTGGCTGCGATCCTCACCTTGGCGAGTGAGCGCAAGGACCGCCGGCTGCGGGACTATCAGCGCATGCTCCGAGCGGCGGAGGATGTGGACGCCCTCCTCGCGCCCGACGGGCCGATGGAACCGCGGCCGGAGCTCGCGCGCGCGGCCCGCGACCGTTTGGATGAACCCCTCCCCTTCGAGAAAAGCGTGCGGCGAGCGATCCTGGCGCGGGCGAACGCCGCGCTCGATCCCGGTCAGGATCCGCCCACCGGCTCCCGCGCCGGCACGATCGAGCACATCCTGCCCCGCGCGGCGGCCCGCGGCGGCGTGGCGGGCGAATCCTATCCTGAGTGGAGCCGGCGCGAGGTGCGCCGCGCTGTGGAGCGCCTCGGCAATCTGACGCTCGTGGACGATGCGCAAAACGCCCGGGCCGACAAGCGCGCCTATGGCGAGAAGATCAAGATCTTCTTCCCCGCGTCCGACCGGCCCCACGCCTTTGCGCTGACGGAAGATTTGCGCGTCAACGGCGCGGACGTGTGGACGCCGGAGACCTGGGCCGCGCGCCATGACCGGCTTGTCGCTCTGCTCGCCCGCGAATGGGGCTTGCCCGCCGACCGCGATGGCGCGGGTGACGCCGACGGCGACGGGTGATGCGTCGCCTTCCCGCTAGCCCTCCTCAGGCGGGTCGGGGCGGTCGAGCAGCCGGCGCGCGGCGCGGGCGTGGCGCGGCTTGATGTGCGTGGAGACCACGCCCATCACGGCGGCGAGCACCGTGGCGTCGTCGGTGAAACCAAGCGCGGCGATGAAGTCCGGCACCAGATCCGTGGGCAGCACGAAGTAAGCGAGCGCCGCGAACAGCACCCCCTTCACCCGCGCCGGCGTGTGCGGATCGATGGCGCAGTAATAGGCGCTCGCCAGCTCCTCGGAGAACGGGACGCGCCCGACCGTGCGCCAGAACTTCGGCCAAAACCGCCGCTCCAGCCGGCTGTGATCCGTCTCCACGGCGATGGGGAGATTGCGGATCTCGCCTTCCAAAGCGTCCAACGACGGCTCGCTGTCGGAGCCCAATGGGTTGGCGGGACGCGTCATCTCACCTCATCCTCGCTCAATCCGCGCCGCATCCGCATTCAGAGGCGCGATTGGCGCTGGCGCGCCGCGCGGACCGCGTCAGAATGGCGGCGCGATTCACGCACTCACGCCCGCAGCCGCGGGCAAACCTTAACATGGATGTAGGCGCTCGGACGCCGGACAGGAGGGCTCGACCATGGATGTCAACGGACAAGCGGCGATCGTCACGGGCGGCGCGTCGGGCCTCGGCGAAGCCTCCGCGCGCGCGTTGGCGGCGGCGGGCGCGAAGGTCACCCTGTTCGATCTCAACGAGGAGCGCGGCCAAGCGGTGGCTGGCGAAATCGGCGGGGCCTTCGCCAAGGTCGACGTGTCCGACGCTGCGAGTGTGGAGGCCGGGTTCGACGCCGCTCGCGCCGCCCACGGTCAGGAGCGCGTGCTCGTGAACTGTGCGGGCATCGCGCGTCCGGAGAAAACCGCCGGTCGGTCCAAATCCACCGGCGAGATCCGCATGCACGATTTCGAGTGGTTCTCTCGCGTGGTGAACATCAACCTGGTCGGCTCGTTCATGTGCGCGGCGAAGTCCGCCGCGGGCATGATGACGCTGGACCCATTGAGCGCCGACGCGGGCCGCGGCGCAATCGTCCACACCGCCTCCGTCGCGGCTCAGGATGGCCAGATCGGTCAGGTGGCGTACGCGGCGACGAAAGGCGGCGTCGTCGGCATGACCCTGCCGATGGCGCGGGACCTGGCGCGGGAGGGGATCCGGGTGAACACGATCCTGCCCGGCTTTTTCGAAACGCCGATTTACGCGCAGATGCCGCCCGAGGTGAAGACCGGTCTGGAGGCGCACCTCCAATTCCCCACTCGGTTCGGCACGCCGGCGGAGTATGCGGAGCTGGTGATGTTCATGGTGACGACAAACTACATCAACGCGGAAAGCGTGCGCCTGGACGCGGGCGCGCGCATGCCCCCGCGCTGATGCGCTGCGTCCGCGACCCGGGCCCTACGCGGAGCCCCGGTCGCGGAGCGCATGATGCGCCGGCCGATCAGCTCGGGCGCGTGACGAACGCGTCGAGATTGTCGGCCACTTCTTGGGCTGAGTAGGCGCGCGGGGTGCTTGGCTTTTCGCCGCGGCCCACGACGATCTCTGCGGAGACGTCGTAGCGGACGATCTCGCGGATGTTGATGTCGGTGAAGAACGGATCGTTAAAGCCAAACGCGCCGAAACGCGGGTGGACGAACGCGTAGTTGAACCCGCCGCGCGCGCCAAAGGACGAACTGAAGCCCCTGTATTGCCGATTGGCTTCATTGGCGCCGCCGACAACCTCAAACCAATCATAGCCGTTGATCAGCGTCACTTCCGCGGCGCGGAACAACACGTAGTTCTCCACGGTGGTGAGGTTTGTGAACGAGTTCCCAGAGAAGCTGACCCGAAACCGATCATCTTCCAATTGTTGCTCGGAGTACCCATAGCGGCCCGGATTTTCAGACGGCGCGTAGGGCGTGGCGGTGGCGCACGCGGCGACGAGCATGGCGGCGGCGATCAAAACGGTCGGCGTCTTCATCAATGAGGCCCCTTTCTGGCACACAAGCGTCATGTGTGAGAATGGCCACACCACCCCTGCCGGTCGAGTCACCCTGTCTCGCGTTCCCCTCAACGGGGATCACGGTGTCGTGACACCCGACACAAGGCGAGAGCAGCAGGAGCGCGCCGCCACATCCACGCCCCTCCAACACATCAGCGCGGCGTTTTATTCAACCGAGTTCGCCCCAAAAATCCGGCGCGCGCCACCGCCCCGCCCACGGACCGTCCGCGTGAGCAATGCGCACGGAGTGGATCACCGCCTCCACCTCGCGGCGCCAATGGTCCAAAAACCGCGCGATGCGGGGGAACCGCGGCGCCTCGTCGCTGGTCTGCCAGACGAACGTTTGCAGCAAGCTGGGATGGTCGGGCATGTGGTAGAGGATTTCCGCCGTCGTCAGCCGCCGGGCCCCGAGCCGCGTGAACTGAGCGCCGGGGCCGGCCAGCTTTGGCGTGGGGTCGTTGTGATCGCGCATACCAAAGGCCTCCGACGGAAAGTGTCGCTGGCCTCCGGCTGGAACACAAGACCTTCCATGGAACGTGGATTATAAACGGCAAAAGCAGCACTCAGGTCTGGCGGCTGCTAACAAGAACCGGACGCCCACACTCCGCTACGCGTTTTGCATTTGTCGAGAAATCGACTCAGACACAACTTCGTGCGCCTTGTCGATATCACCCCAACCAATCACTTTCACCCATTTGTTGGGCTCGAGATCCTTATAGTGCTCGAAAAAATGCACAATCCGCGCGAGAAATATTTCGGGCAAATCTGAGTAAATTTTGATGTTGTCATAGAACGCGGTCAATTTGGGATGAGGCACGGCGAGAACCTTTTCGTCCATGCCCTTCTCATCTTGCATCAGCAACACGCCGACAGGGCGCGCACGCACGACAGCGCCCGGCACCAGGGCGCGTTGCCCGACGACCATCACGTCCATCGGGTCGCCGTCATCAGCCAAGGTGTGCGGGATGAAACCGTAATTGCACGGATAACGCATGGACGTGTAGAGGAACCGGTCGACAAACATCGCGCCGGACGGCTTATCAATCTCATACTTAATCGGTTCGCCGCCGAGCGGGACTTCAATGACCACATTGACGTCTTGAGGCGGGTTCTGACCGGCCACAATCTTTTCGAGATCCACGCCGCGGCTCCTTCTTCAACAAACGAGCGACTCACCGATCGGCGACATCGCACCGCCGCGTCGAAGAGCACAGTCCAGCGCGTCTTACAATCGGCTAGAGGTCCGACAGCGGGCCGCGCCACGACGCGCGCGCGCAGCTCCCTCGAGCCCGGCGACGGCTAGAACCAGACCTCGTCGCTGTCGGTGTCTTGCTGTTCCTGCTCCAGCCGCTTCTTCAGGCGGGAGCGGATGGTGCCGGCCGGTTGACCCGTCTTCAGATCAGCGATCGCAGCGGGCTTGTACAGACTGCTCGAGCGCTCGCCGCTCAACAGCGGAGCCCGCCGGAGGTAGCGATCCTCTTTGATTTCGCGACGCTCGGGGCCGTGATACGAGCCGGACTGAACAATCGGCCGCCGATTAAACACGGCGGCCAAGACTTTGTAGTACACCTGACGAGCCGACACCGGCTTCGCCAAAATTTCATCCGCCCCGGCCTCGCAACACCGTTTGATCATCGAGAGACTCGTGTGGGCTGTACACACGACAATCGGCAACGCGTTGTTGGGGATATCCGGCGAGCGGCGCAGCATGCGGATGAACTCGACGCCATCCAACTGCGGCATGCAGTAATCGACCAACACAAAGTCGATCGGCTTTGTCTGCATGTTGTCAAAGGCTTCCGCGGCGTCTTCGGCCTCGAAGACCTGGTTCATCCCCAACGACCCCAGAATGGCGCGCATGACCCGCCGCATGTGGGCGTGGTCATCAACGATCATCCCGGTCAGTCCGTCCAGCCGCATAGCGTGAGCGTGGCACGAGCACGCTCGTTCGACATAAACGGGACGACGACCGTGTGACGGCGCCGCGCTATGTGCGACCTGCCAGCCGCCGTGCGGCTAAGAGCCGCAAGCGCAAGGTCTGCAGCTGAATGAACCCGGCCGCGTCCGCTTGGTCGTAGACGATGTCGTCTTCGAACGTCACATGCTCGAGGGAGTAGAGCGATCGCGGGCTGGTGCGCCCCACCACGTCGGCTCGGCCCTTGTAGAGCTTCAGCCGCACCTCCCCCTCCACATCCGCCTGGCTGGCGTCGATGGCGGCCTGGAGCATTTCGCGCTCCGGGGAGAACCAGAAGCCATTGTAGATCAGCTCCGCATAACGGGGCATAAGCTCGTCTTTGAGATGGGCCGCGCCTCGGTCGAGGGTGATTTGCTCCACGCCGCGATGGGCGGCCAGCAAGATGGCGCCGCCGGGGGTCTCGTAAATCCCGCGCGATTTCATGCCGATATAGCGGTTCTCGAGCAGGTCGAGGCGGCCGATCCCGTGGGTGCGCCCGAGCGCGTTGAGCGCCTCAAGCATCGCGGCGGGCCCCAAGGCGTCCCCGTTTAACGCGACGGGATCGCCCGCGCGGAACGCAATGGTGATCAGCTCCGGCGTGTCGGGCGCGTCCTCGGGGCGGACCGTGCGCTGATAGACATACTCCGGAGCCTCCTCATCAGGATCTTCCAGCGCTTTGCCTTCCGAAGAGGTGTGCAGCAGGTTCGCGTCGACGGAGAACGGCGCCTCCCCGCGCTTGTCCGTCGGGATTTCCAGGCCGTGGGCTTCGGCGTAGGCGATCAGATCCGCCCGCGACGCGAAATCCCACTCCCGCCAGGGCGCAATGACCTGGATGTCGGGATCGAGCGCGGCGTAGGCGAGTTCAAACCGCACTTGGTCATTGCCTTTGCCGGTGGCGCCATGGGCGACGAAGCGCGCGCCGGTCTGGCGCGCGATCTCGATCTGACGCTTGGCGATCAGGGGGCGCGCGATGGCGGTGCCGAGCAAGTACAGTCCCTCATAGATCGCGTTGGCGCGAAACATGGGGTAGACATACTCGGCGACGAATTCGTCGCGCAGATCCTCGATGAAGATCTTGTCCACACCCAAGTCTTCCGCACGCCGCCGCGCGGGGTCGAGTTCCTCGCCCTGACCAAGATCCGCGGTGAACACCACGACCTCAAGCCCCTTCTCCACCTGAAGCCATTTGAGAATGATGGACGTGTCCAGGCCGCCGGAATAGGCGAGCACGACTTTATCAGTCATGGCGTGAGCGTCCTTGTGATGGAGTGGCCGGGAAAAATCCGAGAGGCGCAGACCGCAGCAGCGATCCGAGGCGCAAGAGCTAGCGGAGTGTGGACCCTATGTCCGCGGCCGGAAACCGTCCAGTGCGCATAGCGCGGCAGCCTTTTCGCCGAGCCGACCCCCCTGCGCGCTGGTATAAGAACCGTCAACGCGTTGCTGACACCTAGAGCGTCATCCGCCTACCGTCGTGGAGCGAAGGCGGCCAAGACGCCGCCGGAGGAACCCCATGCGCTTCGATGATCATCGTATCGACGACGCCATCACCGACATCTACGCCGCGCTCCACGAGCGCAGCGGCCAGGTCACGCGCGGCGATCTGAGCGCCATCTTGACGGGCGCCGGCATCGCCGCGACCGACAAGCGCATCCGCGAAACCGCCTCCGCCCTCTCCCGGTTCGGCGAGACCGAAGCGCTGACGAGCGATGCGTTCGCGGCCGCGATCCACCCCGGCGAGGCCAGCTTGGTGGAACGGGCGCTGCGGCATGAGCTGATCATCCCCGACTTCGCGGCTTTTCGCGCGGCGCTCGAGGACATGTACGCCGCGGTCACCGAGGAGACGGGGGGCGACGTCGCCAACTACATCCCGCAGCTCGCCCGCGTCGATCCGGACAAACTGGCGCTCGCGGTGTGCACCATCGACGGACAAACGTTTCAAGTCGGCGACGTGGAAGACACCTACTGCGTTCAATCAACCTGCAAACCGATCAACTACGCCGCCGCCCTCACGCTCAACGGCGAAGCCAAAGTGCATAAGCATGTGGGGCGGGAACCAAGTGGCCGCAGCTTCAATGAACTGACGCTCAACGGCCAAGGCCTGCCCCACAACCCGATGATCAATTCCGGCGCGATCATGTGCGCGTCGTTGCTTCACCCCGAACTCTCTTTGGCCGACCGCTTCGACTACATCGAGAATGTGTGGCGGCAGCTCGCCGGCGGACGATCGATCGGCTTCGACAACTCCGTCTATTTGTCGGAGAAGGACACCGCCCACCGAAACTTCGCCCTCGCGCACTTCATGAAGGAAAACAACGCCTTCCCGGAGGACGCCGACATTTACAAAGCGCTGGACCTCTACTTCCAGTGCTGCTCGATCACGGTTGACGTCGCCGCCCAGGCCAACGTGGCGGCCACCTTCGCCAATGGCGGCGTGTGCCCCATGACGAACCAGCGGGTGTTCCCAGCGGACATGGTCAAGAACTGCCTGTCGTTGATGCTCTCCTGCGGCATGTACGATTTTTCGGGCGAGTTCGCGTTTACGGTCGGCCTGCCGGCGAAGTCCGGCGTGTCCGGCGCGCTGATGATCGTGGTGCCGGGGTTGTGCGGCATCACCTTATGGAGCCCGCGGCTCGACGCGCTTGGCAACACGGTGCGCGGGGTCGCGTTTTCCAAGAAGCTCATCGAGCGGTTCCCCTTTCACATCTACGCCAACCTCATCGCGCAGGACACCACCGAAGATCCGCGCCGCAACGCCATGGAGGCGGAGGCCGATCTCAGCTTCGGACTGCTGTGGGCGGCGACAAAGGGCGATCTGTGGGAAATTCGTCGGCTTCGCGCGGCGGGGGTCGACCTCAACATCACCGATTATGATGGACGCACGGCGCTGCATCTGGCCGCCAGCGAAGGGCAAAAGCGCGTGGCGTCTTATCTGCTCGAGCGGGGCGCGGATTGGCGGCTGAAGGATCGCTGGGGCGCCACGGCCCTCGACGACGCACGCCGCGACGGTCACGACGCGGTTGTTGAGCTCCTGGAAGCCGCCGCGGCGAAAGCCGGCAAAGCCTCGAAGCGCAAGACGAAAACGACCGCTACGACCAGCAAAGCCGCGGAATAACGCGAGGGCGCTCCAGCCGCCCGCTCGACGCGCCTCACGGCCTGATGGCGCCCTAGGACGGGAGCGCGCACCACGGCTTCGGCGCGCCGTAGGTCACCGCATGCCCCGACGCCAACAAGCTGTCCGACACGTCCACGCCGGCCGCATCCGCCACGCGGGCCACGACGCGACCGCCATATTTGCCTTGGCGGACGAGCGTGAGGCTCACGTCCGACGTCGCAAGGTAGGCGAGCGCCTCCTTCGCCGCGGCGGCCTTGCGCCGCTCAGCGTCACACTTCGGACGCCGCAGCTCCGGCGCGTCGACGCCGTCCAAGCGCACGAGAACCGAGACCTCATGCCCCGGCCAGATGCGCGCGCGCACCGCGATCGTGTCGCCATCCACCACGCGCTCAACCGTCGCCGGGATGGGCCCCGGCAACGGGGCCGCGGATGCAGGGACCGCCAGCGAACCGGCGGCCCCCAAAGCACACGCCATAAGTGTTAACCTGCGCAGCGACACAACCATAAGATGCACTCCACGCCCGCCTGACGCAAGGGCTCTGGGTGTGCTGGTGCGGTGCTTCTGGTTAACGAGGTCTGAACGCCGACCGCGCCGCCGCGGCGCGATCAGAAGTCCGTGGCGCGCCCCTTGCGCTCCCAATCGCCATAGCGGGTCGGCTCCGGACCGGACGGTCCCCCCTGCTCCGGCGCGCCGGCCTCCGCGGCCTCCTGAGCGGCGCGGCGCGCGGCGGCTTCCTCGAGCGCCCGACGCGCGGCGGGGCTCAGCGTTTTGCCCGGGGCCGCGTTCGTCGGCTGATCGCCGGGCGCAGAATCGCCCTCGTGCGACGCGCTCGGCGGGCGCTTGGACTCGTCAACGGCCATCGGCGTCTCCATATCGTGGTTCGATAAACAACATAGGCCGGCGCGGCGCGGACGCGAGACGCGCGGCCCTAACGCGGAGCCCAAGACCCACCATGACAATGGTGAACCACACAAAGACTTTCATGCTTCTGGCGGCCATGACGGCGCTCTTTATGGGCGTTGGCTATCTGGTCGGCGGGACCGGCGGCGCGATGATCGCCCTGATCATCGCCTTCGGCCTCAACATCTTCAGCTATTGGAACGCGGACAAGATTGTGTTGTCGGCGTACCGCGCGCAGCCGGCCGAGGAGTTCGGCCACGACCCGCGCGTGCGCGCTTATCTCGAGGACACGCGCGCCTTGGCGCAACGCGCCGGTCTGCCGGAGCCGAAAATCTGCGTTGTCGACATGCCCCAACCCAACGCTTTCGCCACGGGTCGGAATCCGGAGAACGCGGCGGTCGTCGCGACTACCGGCCTTCTGGGGATGCTGAGCCGCGAGGAAGTCGCCGGCGTGATGGCGCACGAGCTGGCCCATGTGAAGAACCGCGACACGCTGATCATGACCATCACCGCCACCATCGCCGGAGCGATCGGGATGCTGGCGAACTTCGCGTTCTTCTTCGGAGGCGGGCGCGACCGTGGCGGCGCGTTGGCGATGATCGTGGTGATGCTGCTGGCGCCGATCGCCGCGGGCCTTGTGCAGATGGCGATCAGCCGCGCCCGCGAGTATGAGGCGGACCGGGTCGGCGCGGAAATCCTGGGCGCGCCGCGGCCGCTGGCGTCGGCGCTGGCGAAAATCTCCCAAGGCGCGGCGCGGATCGAGAACCGTACGGCGGAAGACAACCCCGCCATGGCGCACTTGTTCATCGTCAATCCGTTGAACGGCCAGCGCGCGGACGCGCTGTTCTCCACGCATCCGAACACCCAAAACCGCATTGATCGCTTGTTGGCGATGGAGGGGCGCGGCCCCGGCGCGGCAAGCGCGCCTGGCGGGTTCGAGGGCGGAGCCGCCCGCGGCGGCGACGGCGGCCTCAGCGGCCCGGG
>CAZGLY010000038.1:20261-29980 GCA_964526675.1 uncultured Caulobacterales bacterium | reverse complement strand
CGGTCAGTAGAGGCTGCTCAGAACCGCGCGGCGATGGAGAAGCGCGCGATCTTGCGGCCAACCGTGTCCGAAACGCTGGGCGTACTCAACGACATAACTCCTACACCGACGCAAAGGTGAAAAACTTTCACTTTTGCGAGCCAGACGGGATATGGATCAATCGCGGGCGTTTGGCAATGGCCGATAAGGGTCCGAAAGAGCCTGAACAGCATCGCGCGCGGGAGACCCGGGTGCGGCTCGTCGCGGCCGTCGAACGGCTGGCGGTGCGGCTGGATGGCGAAAGTCTGCCGTCCTCATCGGAGATCGCCGCCGAAGCGGGCGTCGCCGTGGGCACGCTGTACCGTTACTTCAAAAACGCGGACGATCTCATTCTCGAGGCGTTCGATCACGCCCATGAGCGCGTCAATGGGTGTTGGTTTCAGGGCTTGCCCGAACTCAAGGGAAAGTCGTCGCGCGCGCGGGCGAAAGCCTTCTTGGAGACTTATCGTGTATGCGCGGCTCAAGAGCCGGCGTATGTCCACCTTCTCAAGTTGGCGCGGCAAATACGATCGGTCTCTGAGGAGATCGCCCTGAACATCGAGACGCCGGAAACCCACCGGGCGTTCGCGGCGCTGTTCGACATCAAGCCGACGCCGCGAAACCTGTCGACGATTCGACTCCTAAAGTTCACGACACAACAACTGATGAGTGTTTACTTCGTCGCAGACGAGGCTGATCGCGTCGCCATTGGGAAAGAGATCGAGGCTTACACGGAGCAGGCGCTCGATCGTCTCGGCGGCTAGGCCGTCATTTGCTCCCTTGTCCTCGCTTTTGCTGCGGCGCTTCCTGGATCAAACGCTCAAGCGTGTCGGCCACGCAGCTGCGCAGCCATTGGTGTTTGGGGTCGTTCCGGTTCTTCTGGCGCCAGCACATCCGAAACACGGCCGGCGGGAAGGCCACGGGCGGTTCACGAACCACAAGGTCGTGGTCGTCAGCGAAGTGCTGAGCGATCAACCGCGGCAAGGCGACCACGGCGTCGAGCTCTTTGACAAGCTCAGGCAGGGCGTCGAAGCGGGAAACGCGCGCGACGACGCGCCGTTCTTCTCCTGCGGCTGCGAGCGCTTCATCGGCGAAGGCGGGACGTTCGTCTGCGAAAACGATCGCCAGATGGCGCCGCCCGGCGTAATCCCGCGGGGTCTGTGGCGGAATCGCATCACGTCGAAGCAGCAGCATGAATTCGTCTTGGTAAAGGACGCGCGCGTTGAATCCCGGCGGCGGTTGGCCCGCGACGGTGACGGCGAGGTCGACCCCGCCGGCCTCAATGTCCCGCCAAACCGAAATGTGGTTTGTGTCGATCGCGCGCAGCGTCGCCAGCGGCGCCATGCCGTTGAGGCTCTTGGCGAGCCTGGGCCAGAACAGAATGCGCGCGTCGTCCGATAGGCCGAGGACGATTTCTCCAGTGTTGGCGTTGGGATCGAACTGGGACGGAACGAGCGCTTCGCGCAACTGCGCCAGCGGGTCGCGGATGTCGTTCCAAAGGATTTCCGCGCGTGCAGTCGGGACGATTCCCTGCGGGCTGCGCTCGAAGAGCTGATCGCCGACAAGATCGCGCAACCGCGCCATCGACTGGCTGACAGACGGCTGTGAGCGGCCAAGACGTTCGCCGGCTTTGCGAAGATTTCGCTCGGTCATGACCGCGTCGAAGACGATGAGCAGGTTGAGGTCGAGATCCATCGCAATAAGCCTCACTTATGACGCTGTGCGCAATCATTATTGGGTTTAATTAGGCCGGTCCATCACTTCGCGGCGTGGCAGCCGCCAGAGACAACCCCCACCGACGTTGGAGATCGACGATGACCGCTCAAACAACCGGCGCAATCGCCGGACTTTATGCAGTGTTCGCCGCTGCCTGCCTTGGCGTAAACCCCAGCTTTGCCCAAGACAGCCTCACGCTCGGTGTCGGCGGAGGGCTCGCGCCTCGGTATATCGGCTCCGACAGTTATGTACCGATCCCTTTTCCTTACGTGGAATATGTTCGGGACGGGCGCACCTTACGGACGAACCAATTTGGTTTTGAAGCCGATTTGACAAAAGGGGGAAATATCGATTTCGGACCGATCCTCCGTATCGATCAAGGGCGTAACGACTTTCAGAGTGCTGATAACCCCGTGATCGAGGCGCTCGGCGACGTCAGCGCCGCCGTCGAGCTTGGCGGTTTCGTCGGGACAACGCGGCCCATTCTGACTCCGGAAAACGGGCCGCCGCTGCTGTTCACCACACGCGCCTCCCTCGTCGACGCGATCGGCGGCCATGACGGCTTGGTGGCGGAGGCGAGCGCCGGCGTCATTCGGCCGGGGCGCAAGTGGACGTATGTTGCGACCGTCAACGCGAGCTACGCCTCGGAGGCGTTCCAAGAAGCGTTCTTCACCGTCGACACGGCGGGCGCGGTTGCGTCCGACCTTGACGAGTTTAACGCCGAGGCTGGCTTCCGGGACATCGGCGTGTCCGGCGTGGTCTCGTATCGGCTTGCCGAGAGATGGTCGGCGAACTCAATCTTCAGCTATGCGCGGCTTATTGGCGACGCGGCTGACAGCCCGGTCGTTACGGAAGAAGGCTCGCCAGATCAGCTGTTCTTTGGACTAAATGTGGCGTATCGGTTGTTTTGACGGCGTCAAGATCTGTGGGGTAACTTGTATTTCTTCTTCGTGGCTGAGGGCGTAAAGTCTTGATTGCTATAAACTGCCGCTAGGCAAATGGTGCGTCCGGAGATCGCATCATGAGATGTTAGCCAGACGCCCATTTCGTAAGCGTGTGTTGAAGACGCTACGGTGTTGGTGGTCGGATGCGCAAGCTGACGATGCGCCGCCATGCATAGCGGATTTCGGCGTTAGCGTGCGAATATCCACATCGCCCAAATGCGCTATGACGCTGTCGACCGCGACTTGAAAGCCCTTTTCATGGCGCGTCCCGCCATAGGCCTCGCGGTTGTCGGCATAGGCGTCACGCAGACGCGTCGTTGGAGACGGAGGCTTCGCTATGCGAGGCATGCTCCCCTATGAGGTGTCGTTCGGTCTGGCGATAACAAAAGGCCGGTCCAGCGCATGCCGGACGTGAGCCTCAGCGACAATCCGCGCACAGGCGGCGTCATAGTCTGCGACGCGGCGTGCCGCGTGGCGCTCTTGCCCCACGGCGAGACCAAGCGTGCGCACCCATTCCGTTTGGCCCACCACACCGCGCAGATCGTCAGGCGCGCGTCGACGGTAGCGTCGCTGGCCATCAACAACCTGCAGGCGCCGGATGCGAGCGTCGCCACGAGCCGATCCTCCGTCCCGATCCACAAAACATGTACCGCTGCGTGCACCGGGCGACCGGCGCCAAGCCTCTCGCGGCGAGAAACGGAGTGTCATCAAGGGGTTAGGAGGCTGTGATTGGTGCCCAGAAGAGGACTCGAACCTCCACATCCATACGGATACCAGCACCTGAAGCTGGCGCGTCTACCAATTCCGCCATCTGGGCCCAGGGTTGGAGTGCATACGCGCACGCCGGCGTCCGGTCAATCGGCGCGCGCGCGGGTGGCGGCGCTGACGACGTCGATCGTTGCACGGTCGCAGGCCATCCGATGGGGCCCGCCGACGGCGCAGCGCCGATTGATCGCGCCGCGTCAGATCATATGAGCGTCGGAATCCTCGGACGCGTTGAGGGTGTGGGCGGCGTGCACATACCCGGCCCAGGGCGCGGTGCGCCGTTCGGGGCCGGTGTAGGCGTGGTCTTGGCGCCGGCGGCGGCACGGGCCGACATAGGTGTCGGTGTGCACAAAGGGACGCCCCGCGAAGATCGCGCGATACAGCAGGCGCGACAGGGTGGAGACGGACGTGGGCAGCGCCAGGAATTCATGAGCGCCCGCGTTGAGCGCGAGGCTCACCGCTTTGCGTGACGCTTTGGACCGCGCGATGACGATCGGCGCGTACGGGTTCACCCGTGTTTCGCCACGGCGAATGGCGCGCAGCACGTCGATGCTCGGCCGCCCGTCGATCGCGAAGCCCAAAATCAGCACATCCGGATCAAGGCCTTCGGCGGTCTTCAAGAAGGCGTCCTGGGTGTGGGCGGTCTTCACCATTCCGAGTTTGGCGAGACGCAGGACCGACTGGAGCTGGTGGTCGTCGGCGTCGCTTTCTGGTGCGACGAGGGCGATGACGTCTCTCAACGCGTCGTTCATGGCGGGCTTCCTCCCGCGCTGCAGCGTGGACCGTGCGCCTTTAAAGAAGCGCGAAGGCGAGAGCGATCATCATCACCTCGCGGTCGTGGACAGGCACAGCCCGGCGTTCTATCTCCAAGGCCATCCATTCAGAGGCGGAATCCATGGCGAGCGACCTCATCACCGTCTTCGGCGGTTCCGGTTTCATTGGCCGATATGTCGTGCGCGCCCTGTGCAAGCAGGAACGGCGCGTGCGCGTGGCGATGCGTCGCCCGCATTTGGGCCATGAGCTGCGGGTGATGGGCGATGTCGGCCAAGTCCAGCTGGCCCAGGCCAACATCCGCGACCGCGCCTCCGTCGAGCGTGCGGTCGATGGCGCGCACGGCGTGGTCAATCTGGTCGGCGTGTTGTTTCAGAGCGGCGCTCAGCGGTTTGGCGCGCTGCACGCCGAAGCGGCCGGTCACGTCGCGCAGGCCGCCGCCGACGCCGGGGTGGAGCGTTTTGTTCAGATGTCCGCGATCGGGGCCGATTTGGCGTCGAAGTCGATCTACGCGCGCACCAAAGCGGATGGGGAAGCGCGTGTCCGCGCGGCTTTCCCCGAGGCCACGATTGTGCGGCCCTCGATCGTGTTCGGGCCGGAGGATCAGTTTTTCAATCGGTTCGCGGACATGGCGCGGTTCGCCCCGATGCTGCCGCTGATTGGCGGGGGCAAAACCCGCTTTCAACCGGTCTATGTCGGCGACGTCGCCGCGGCCGTTGCGTCGGTCTTGTCGAGCCCTGGCGCCGCCGGCGGCGTGTATGAGCTGGGCGGGCCGACGGTATACTCCTTCAAGGAACTTTTGCGCCTGATGCTGATCGAGATCCGTCGTCGGCGGTTGCTGTTGCCCATGCCATTTTTGTTTGCGTCGGGCTTGGGGCTCGCCGGCGAGGTGTTGGGCGTGCTGCCGTTTGTGGAGCCTTTCCTGACGCGCGATCAGGTGACGCTGCTGAAGCGCGACAACGTCGTGAGCGCGGGGGACGGGGTGGGCACGTTGGCCGATCTGGGCGTTGCAGCGACCGCGGTGGAGGCTGTGATCCCCGAATACCTGGAGCGGTATCGCCGGCATGGCCAGTTCAACAGCGGCGGTGTGGAGCCGACGCCTTAGGCCCGCGCGGCGGACCTCCGAGTTCGTTCTGCACGATGCTGAGCCGCTTGGACGGTGAGCCGCGCGTTGCGCGGCGTTTGGCTCACAGGGCGAAGATGAACAAGAACACGCCGAGCCCAATGCGGTAGATCACGAACGGCAAGAAGCTCATCCGGTTGAGGAGGGTCATGAGGGCGGCCACGGAGCCCCACGCCGCCAGAAATGACATGACCGCCACCACGAGGCCGTCAAACAACGTCACCGGGATCTCAGCGCCGTCCGCCGCAATCGCGTTCGGGCTCTCGCCGAGCGCGAGCTTGAGCAGCGCGTACGCGCCGACCGCCCCGATCAGCGGCACGCCCACCAGCATGCCGAGCCGACCAGCCTCCTCACGCCGGAAGCCCAACGCCCGAACCGCCGTCATGGCGACGCCGGAGCGGCTGGTCCCGGGGATGAACGCCAGGGCTTGGGCCAAGCCGATAATCACGGCGTCCAAGAAGGTCAGGCTGCGTTCGGTGCGCGTTTTGCGGCTGAAACTGTCGGCGGCCCACAGAAGCAGGCCAAACCCAATCGTCGACGCCGCAATCACCCGCACGTCGCGCAAGCTCTCCAGCAGTTCCATCCGCTCCAAAACGAAGCCCAGGATCAGCCCCGGCACCGTGGCGATGACGATGACCAACAGCAATTTGGATTCAAACGTGATGCGGGCTCCATCGCGTTCGGAGCCGAACACCAAATCCGTCAGACCTTGCAAGCAGCGCCCGACATCGCGGTGGAAATAGATCAGAACCGCGCCCAGCGAGCCCAGATGGGCCATGGCGTCGATCAGCGGGCCTTGGTCCGGCAAACCCGTCAGAGTGGGGAACAATATCAAATGGGCTGAGGAGCTGACGGGCAGCCACTCGGTGGCGCCCTGAATCAGCGACAGCAGCACAAGCTGTAGGGTGTCCACGGACCCGCCCCCAAACCCAGTTACACACCAACGCGACAGCCTACCGCCTCGCTGGAGCCGTTTCCCCAGAACCGCCAACGATCGCCGCCGACGGAATGAACACCAGCGCTCGAATCACGACAAGTGAGCTTTGCTGATCAGGTGCATTTGGGCCACCCGATCTCACCAAAGAAGGGGGAGGCATCTCCATGATCCGACGCCGTGTCCCGGTCGCCTCACTGTCTCGCGCCCAGGCAAGTGGCGCGTGAGCGACTCGAGTTTAACGCTGCACCATTGGGTGCTCGACCCCTTTTCGCGGCAAGCGCGCATTGCGGCGGCGGAAAAGGGCGTGCGGCTGCGGCTGCGGGTGGAGCGGGTGTGGGACGGCCGCCAGGATTTCCTGGCGCTAAACCCCGCTGGCGAAACGCCTGTGCTCAGCCTCGGCGGCCGCCCCGGCCGGCACGTCGTGATCGGCGCGCGGGCCCTCTTGGAGTTCTTTGAGGAAACCTCGCCGGAGCCGCCGCTGTTGCCGGGCGACGCCGCCGCGCGCGCGGAAGCGCGACGGTTGGCGGATTGGTTCGACCGCAAATACGATTCCGAAGTGAACGCGACGCTGCTCTACGAGCTCGTGGAGAAACGCCTCACGGGCCAGGGCGCTCCGGATCCTGCGCGTGTGGCCGCCGGTCGCGCCGCGCTGACCCGGCATTTGGACTATGTGGGGCATCTGGCTGCGGATCGAGGTTGGTTGGCCGGGCCGGAGTTTTCGGTCGCGGACATCGCCGCGGCGGGGCATCTGTCGTGTCTCGACGTGCTCGGCGTCTCGGCGTGGGATTCCAGCCCTGGCGCCCGAGCGTGGTGGGAGCGCATGCGTCGCCGCCCGTCCATGGTGGCGCTGCGCGAAGACGTGTCGCCTTTGTTGGAGGCGGCTTAGCGTGGTCCCTGGCTAAGGCCTGCGCCGCGACTGCGCACCCAGCGGCGTCCAACGGGAGAAGAGCGGACATGACGGCGGCCGCGACGTCCGGGCCGAAGGATGCGCCGGACGCCGTTTTGAGGCGTGAAGCTGACACGCTGGGCCTCGACGTCGTCGGCGTCGCGCGCGTTGAGGCGCTTTGGAGCGGCCCCGCGCCGGCGGACCGGGAGTTGCGGCGTTTTGTCGCGAAGGACCGCCACGGCGATATGGCGTGGATGGCCGACACCTTGGCGCGGCGGGTCCACCCGGCGGCGTTGTGGCCGGCGGCGACATCGGCGGTGATGGTCGGGCTCAATTACGGCCCGGCGCGTGACCCGCTTCAACAGCTGAGCCACACCGATCACGCGGCGGTGTCCGTGTACGCCCAAGGCGCGGATTATCACGACGTTCTCAAGGCCAAGCTCAAGCGCTTGGCGCGCGCGTTCGCGGATCGCACCGGCGCGGACGTGAAGGTCTTCGTCGACACCGCGCCGTTGATGGAAAAACCCCTGGCGGAGCAGGCGGGTTTGGGCTGGCGGGGCAAGCACACCAATCTGGTGTCGCGGACATTTGGGTCGTGGCTGTTTCTGGGCGCGTTGCTGACCGACGCCGTTTTATCGCCCAGCGCGCCCGAACCGGACCATTGCGGCTCGTGCCGGCGCTGTTTGGCGGTGTGTCCGACGGATGCGTTTCCTGCGCCGTATGAACTCGATGCCCGGCGGTGCCTGGCGTATCTGAGCATTGAGCACAAAGGCCCGATCCCCCGGGAGTTTCGGGTTGCGATGGGCAATCGCGTCTATGGGTGCGACGATTGTCTGGCCGTGTGTCCCTGGAACAAATTTGCAGCCACAACGCGGGAGGCGGCCCTTTATCCGCGACCGCAGACAGACCTGCCCACGTTGGCGGCGCTTGCTCAGCTTGATGACGCCGAGTTTCGCGCCGTGTTCGCTGGATCGCCGATCAAGCGCACGGGCCGCGATCGATTTGTGCGCAATGTGCTGATCGCCATCGGCAATTCGGGTTCGCCCGAGTTGTGCGCGCAGGCGGAGCGTTTGTTGGACGATCCATCCGACGTCGTGCGGGGCGCGGCGGTGTGGGCGGTGTGGCGCTTGGCGTCGCGGGAGCGCTTCGCCGGTTTCGCGGCGGCCAGGCGTCATGGCGAAGCTGTGGAGCACGTCCAAGCCGAATGGGACACGGGCCTGCGCTTGATGGCGGGGCGTGAGTGACGCAAGGGAGCCTGGAGGCTGCTGACGCCGGTTCAGCGGATGGCGGCTGGCGTCGCGGCGCCAAGCGCTTGGCGGACGCGGCCGCGGACCAACAGCAGCTCGAGATCGTTCGGCGCGTAGGCCAGGCCGCGGGCGACGTCCCGCGCGGCGTCCTCATACCGTCCGAGTTCCGCCCAGGCGTTGGCTCTCAGCCGCAGCGCGTCCAGATCGCTGGGCCGCGACGCCAGGGCGATCGACAGATCCTCAACCGCCGAACGGAACTGACCTTGCACCGCGTAGGCGATCGCGCGGTCGACCAGAATGTCAGGATCCCCGGGACGCAACAGCAGAGCTTGCGTGAGTGCCCGCTCCGCCTCGGCCGGCTCGTCGGCTTGCAGCCACGCCCCGCCGGCTTGGCCCAGCAGGTCCGCGCGGATCACTTCATCGCCGGCGTCGGGCGCGGAGGCCGTCGCTTCCAAACGACTGGCGCCCTCGGCGAACTGGCCGAGCTTGATTAGGGCCGACGCGATGCAGTGACGCGCCGCCGCGCCGCCGCCCTCCGAGCGCCAGCCGAGCGCGCTTTCATAGGCTTCGGTCGGGTCGCTCTCGACCAAGCGCAGGCATTGCACGTAACGTTCGCGGGCGATGGCGTCCCAGTCGCGCGGTGACGCCGAAACCGGCGTTGGCTGAGACAGCTCATAAAGCGATTGGGCGCTGGCGGTGTTCGCGGCGCTGCACACAAGGGCCGCTGCGGCGACGAGCGTTCGCATCACCGGGCGGGGAGTGGAGCCAGACACCATGAACCGAATTGCATGTCCCATATCGGCGATCCCCCAGCAGCACCGACATCCAATTGACGAAAACGGTACGCTGTGTTGCGGCGCAGCGCAATGATCGGCTCGCTGTTGTGTCTCGGGTTCGGCTACACCGCGGCGGCGGCGGTTCGCGCCTTGGGGCCGGACCGCACGGCGGGCACCACGCGAGGCGCGCCGCGGACGCCGCGGCCCGACGAGGACGCTGTGCGGCTCATCACGTTCGACGGCGTCGCCGTGTCCGACGAGCTCGAAGCGGCGGCGCGCGAAGCCACCCATGTCTTGGTGTCGATCCCCGCGGATGCGGAGGGGTGTCCTGCGGCCCGCGCTGTCGGGCCCATTCTGGAGCGCGCGCCGAACGTGGCGTGGTTGGGCTATCTGTCGGCGACCAGCGTCTATGGCGACCGCGCTGGCGGGTGGTGTTTCGAGCGCGACCCGGCGACGCCGACATCCCCGCGGGGCCGGGCGCGGGCGGGCCGGGGGGCGGCGGGGGGGGGGGGGGGGGCCCCCCCCGCCGGGGGGTG
>CAZGLY010000038.1:0-20251 GCA_964526675.1 uncultured Caulobacterales bacterium | reverse complement strand
CCCCGCGTCTTGGCGGCCGGCGCTGGGGGGTGGTTGTTCGCCCGCCCCCCGGCGCCGCCGACGCCCGCGCCGGCCGCGGCGCGCGCGGCCGCGGAGGCGGCGTGGCTCGCCTTGGACGCGCCCGCGCATGTGTTTCGTTTGCCAGGCATCTACGGGCCAGGGCGATCGGTGTTTGAGCGCATCCGTGCGGGGACGCAGAGGCGCATCCTCAAGCCTGGCGCGGTCTTCAACCGAGCGCATGTCGACGACATCGCCGGGGCGCTGGCGTTGTCCGCGCGTCGGCCGGCCCCAGGCGCCATCTACAATGTGGCGGACGATTGGCCGAGCGCGCCGGAAGACCCCATCGACGAGGCGTACCGTTTGCTGGGTTTGGAGCCGCCGCCGGGCGTGTCGATTGACGCGGCGGACGTCTCGCCGATGGCGCGCAGTTTCTATGGCGAGCCCAAACGCATCGCCAACGCTCGGCTCAAGGCGGCGCTGGGATGGCGGCCGGCCTATCCGACGTATCGCGAGGGCCTGGCGGCGATCTTTGGTGCGGCGGCGACGGCCTGACCGGTTCGCTCACTCCGCCGGAGAACGGGGTGCGGCGTCGCCGCTGCGATGGGAGCGAGACCGGAGCCGCGCTTTGGGGTGCAGCTCCGCCAGGCGCAGCGCGCCCGCCAGGAGCACGATCGACACCGGCAGCAAGAGGATTTGAGCCACGCCGGCGAGCGTGAGGGACAGCCAATCCGCGTGGAAGGTCTCGAGGGCGACGCGCAAGAACAAGACAAAGAGGATGACGATAATCACCTCCGCGAGCGTCTGCTTAAGTTCCCCGATGCTCTCCACATGCAGCCAATCCGGAAGGCCGAGGTCGCGCGGCGCGCGGTCCGGCCGCACAAACAGGCCATAGAGCCCGTAGCCGAAGTAAAGCAGCACCACCGCAATCAGAAACCGGTCCAACGCCCCGATCAAATGCACCACCGTGGCGTCGCCGCGCGGCAAATCTCCGTACAGCGTCGGATCCTCAAACATCAGCGCCGCGAAGCCGTCATAGGTGTGGGCCACGCCCAGCACGAACATCATGACGGCGCCGATCCAGGAGGCCAGCACGGCCACCAGGGTGGACAAGCGCGTCGTGCGGAAAATCCATCGCTCGAAACTGTTGATCGTCATGGGAGGCCCTGTCCGACAGCGCGGCGTCGCCGGATAACGAGGGTTCTAGCGGAGCCCGGCGCGCTGGCGCGATGGGACAAAGTGCGCGCGACCCGCTCAGTAAGCGTCCAGACCCACGTCCAACACCGGCGCGGAATGGGTGAGGGCGCCGACCGAGATCACGTCCACGCCGGTTTCCGCGTACGCCCGCACCGTGTCGAGCGTCACCCCGCCGGAGGCTTCCAGCACGCATCGCCCGCCGACCATGCGCACCGCCTTTGTCAGGTCGGCGAGCGAGAAATTGTCGAGCAAGATCACGTCGGGCGTGTAGCGCAGGGCGATCTCGAGCTGTTTCAGCGTGTCCACCTCGACCGAGACGTGGAGCATGTGGCCGGCGCGGCCGCGCACCGCCAGAAGGGCCGCATCGAGCCCTCCCGCGGCCGCGATGTGGTTGTCCTTAATCAGGATCGCGTCGCTCAGACTGGCCCGGTGTTGGCCCCCGCCGCCGGCGCGGATGGCGTAGTGCTCGAGCGCGCGCAGGCCGGGCGTCGTCTTGCGGGTGCCGACAATGCGGGCCAGCGCGCTTTCAGCCGCGGCGACGTAGGCGGCGGTCATGGTGGCGACGCCGCACAACCGGCCGAGAAAGTTCAGCGCCGCGCGCTCCGCCGCCAACACGGACCGTGCTGGTCCGTGCAGCTGTGCGATCACATCGAGCGGACCGACATCCGCTCCATCCGGCGCGAAGATCTCCAGCGCAATGGCCGGGTCCACTTGAGCCAGGGTCTCGCGCACCAGGGGCAGGCCGGCCACTCGGCCGCGCGCGCGCGTGACAATGGCGGCCCTCAGCTCGGCGCTTTCCGGCACCGCCGCGGCGCTGGTGACGTCGCCCAGCGCGCCCAGATCCTCCGCCAACGCGCGGGCGGCGGCCTCGGCGATCACGTGGGTCGGCGGCGGCGTGAGATGGTCGACTTTCGGGGCGTGTTTGCGCGGCGACGTCATGGCGTGGCGGGGGCTGGGGGTGAGGCGGCGGTGCTGCGCTGGTTGACATCGGAAAGCGTGCAGCGGGTCGCGCGCGCGGACGCGCTCGCGTGCGGGAAATCACTGCGCCAGTGCGCGCCGCGGCTCTCGCGGCGATTGAGGGCCGCGGTCGCGATCAGGCGTGCGGCGACGAGGGCCAAGGGCGATGCTGACGGCTCGGACTGTGTGAGATGGTCCGCCGCCTCGGCCTCCAGCGTGTCGATTGCGCGCAATAAGCGGGTCAAACCGGGCGCGTTGCGCACCACCCCGGCGTCCCGCGCCATGGCGTTGCGCAGACGTGTGTTGGCTTCGGCCGAAAGCGTGGGCGGCGGCGCGGGCGCGCGCGCGGGAGCCTCCGACGGTGGTGTCGGCGTTTCGGCAAGGGCGTCCGCCGCGCGACGCGCAAACACGACTGCCTCCAGGAGGGAGTTCGACGCCAAACGGTTCGCGCCATGGGCTCCCGCGCCGGCGGCTTCGCCCACGGCCCAGAGCCCGCGCACGCTGGTGCGGCCATGCGTGTCGGTGGCGACGCCGCCCATGTGATAGTGGGCCGCGGGGGCGACGGGCAGCGGGGTCGTCCGAGGATCCAGCCCAGCTCTTTGGCAGGCCGCGAAGACCGTCGGAAACCGTTCAGGAAACGTCGAGCCGATCGCGTCGCGCGCGTCCAAGAAAGCGCCGCGTCCGTCCAGGCGTGCGGCGTGGACCGCGCGCGCAACGGCGTCCCGTGGAGCGAGAGGGTCGATGAGTGCGACGCCGGCCGCGTCCACTAAGACCGCGCCGTCGCCGCGCAGGGCCTCCGTCGCCAGCGGCGCGGGGTCAAGGCCCACATCCAACGCCGTGGGATGGAACTGAACAAACTCCGGATCCGCGATCACCGCGCCAACGGCCCCGCCCAACGCCAGGCCCCAGCCTTGGGCGGTCTTCGGCGCGGTGGTGACCGCGTAGAGCCCGCCGACGCCGCCGACCGCCAGGACTGTCTCACGAGCGCGCACAACGCCTCGCCGCCCCACGCGATCCCGGAACGCGGCGCCCAGGACGGGTCCGTCCTGTCCGGGGATCAGCGCGTCGGCGGTCCAGCCCGCGCGGAGGGTGACGCCCGGCTGCGCGCGGGCGGCGCGGGCGACAGCGCTGGTGATCGTTTTGCCCGCCTGATCGCCGGTCACCCGCGCGACGCGGGCCCGGCTGTGCGCGGCTTCGAGACTGAGGTGGAAGCGCCCCTCGGGGGTTCGATCGAAGCCGACCTCGCTGTGCCGGTCTAAGATCGTCTCCAAATGCCGAACGCGATCCGGCCCTTCTTCCGCGAGGATCCGAGCCACGGTTGGGTCCACCAGGCCGCCGCCCACGGCGATGGTGTCCTGAGCGTGGAGTTCCGGGCTGTCGTCGGGGCCAAGCGCGGCGGCCACGCCCCCCTGCGCCCAGCCGCTGGAGCCGCCTTCCCCGGGTCCTTGCGGCGCGACGACCACGCAGCGCCGACGCGGCGCGAGCATCAGCGCCAGATACAGTCCCGCCAACCCGGCGCCGAGCACCAGCACGTCCGCGTCGTCGGGAAGCGGGCCGTCGAAGGAGCCTGGCGTCATGGCGTGGTCAGGACGTGGCCGCGTCGCCGCGGGTGAAACGCACGGGCGCGACATCCGCCGAACGCAGCTCGCCCTCCATCAACGCGCTGTGCTTGACGGTGACGACAAAGTCGTCCGGCCAATAATTGCCCAGGTCCGGATCCACCGACACGATCGTGGCTTTGATCGCGACGTCCGCGCCTTGCCGCGACAAGCGCACGCGTTGTTCGGTGCGAAAGCCAGGAAAATCCTCCGGATAGTGCTCGCACCGCTCGAGCGTGTAGAGCACGCCCTCATAAATGCCGGCGACGGCGCCGGACGCGATCGTCATAGAGCCGGACATCTGGCAACCGCCTTCATAGACGGCGGTTTGGAACGACCAATCGCCATCAATGGCCGCGCTCGCGCCCTCCGTGTCCGCGTCTTGCGCCGCCGCCGCGCCGGCGAGGGCCGCGACGCCAAGCGCGGCCAGAGCGAGACGGGGTCCGGGCTTCATGACACCGCTCCCGCTTCGCGCCAAAATCGAACCGGGACGATGGACAGCGACGACAGATGTCCGGTCATTTCGTCGGAGGCCAGGTTGTCGAGAACAAAATTGTCGCGGTAGTAATTTTCCGCGACGTCTTCTGGATAAGCGGCGTCCACTTGGCTGGTGATCAGCAACCCGCCATTGATCATCTGCGCCGTGCAGGACTGTTCCGACTCATAGAGCAAGTCCCCAACACACACTTGATCCGTGTTGAAGGCGCACACATAGCCGTCCTCGTCCGGCGACGGGCGGATTTCCATGCGCCCCCTCAGTTCGCAGGCGACGTCGCCAAAAGGGGCGGTGCGAAACGACCACCAGCCTGTGAGATCCGGCGTCTCCGCCGCGTCCCCCTCGGCCCGAGCCGGGATGGCGTGGGCCGCCGCCAACGCGATGGTCGCCAGGGCGAGGCTAGAGCGGAAGATCATCGTGCGCTCCTCGTGCCGATGTGACCCGCGCTGCGGGGCCGCGTCTTGGGATGATCGTACCGCCGTGAGGGCGCACGTCCACCGACATGATGACCCAGACCGAGAGGGCCGCGGCGACGAGGCCGCCGCCGGGCCTCATCCAGCTCAGATCACGTGGACGTCCACTTGCGTCGCGGCGGGATCGAAGCGAGCCGGGCGCGCCGGCGCGGGCAGATCCAGCATGCGTTGGATGGCCGCGCGCGCGCGCGCCGACACCGCCGACGGCACACGCACCTCATGCCGGTTAAAACGCAGCGCGTCGTAGATGTTGTGCAGCGTGATGCGCTTCATGTGGGGGCAGAGGTTGCACGGGCGGATGAACTCCACCCCGGGATTGTCCACCGCGACATTGTCCGACATCGAGCATTCCGTGATGAGGACCACTTGGCGCGCGCCGCTGGTCTTGACGTAGTCCGCCATGGCGGCCGTGGACCCGGCATAGTCTGAGACGCCGAGCACCTCCGGCGGGCACTCCGGATGCGCGAGGACCAACACGCCGGGGTTCGCGGCGCGAATCTCGTCGATGTCCTCCGCGGTGAAGCGTTCATGGACTTCGCAGCGGCCGTGCCAGGCGATGATCTCAATATCCGTTTGGGCCGCGACATTTTTGGCCAAAAACTCATCGGGGATCATGATGACTTTGCGCACGCCGAATTGCGCGGCGATCTGCTCGACGACTTGCACCGCGTTGGACGAGGTGCAGGTGATGTCGCTTTCCGCCTTCACATCCGCGGTCGTGTTCACGTACGTGACCACCGGAATGCCTGGAAACCGCTCCTTAATCAGGCGCACGTCGCGCCCGGTGATGGACGCCGCCAAGGAGCACCCAGCCCGGGTGTCGGGGATCAGCACGGTCTTGTCCGGCGAGAGGATCTTTGCGGTCTCCGCCATGAAGTGCACGCCGGCTTGGACGATGACCGTCGCGTCGGTGTTGGCCGCTTCGCGCGCCAGGCCCAAGCTGTCGCCGACATAATCGCCCACCGTGTGGAAGATCTCCGGCGTCATATAATTGTGCGCCAGGATGACGGCGTCGCGTTCGGCCTTCAGCGTGTTGATGGCGTGGATCACCGGCGCGTGGACAGGCCACTCCGCCTCTGGAACCACGTCCTTGACGCGCTCATAGAGGTGGTCCGTCGCCCGCGCGATGTCCGGCGTGTACGCCAGCCGCGCGTCTGGTTGACCGGCTCGGGGTGAGACGTCTTCACGCCGATCGGTCGCCGCGTCCGCGCTCAGCGGCCGATCGTTCACGCGCGCAATGTCCAACTCCATGGGAGCCTCCCCCGGTTGCGGCGGGTCGCCTGTTTTTGCTCAACGTGAGCATTAGGTGTGCGCAAAGCACATTGCGTCAAGGGACCGCCTGATTTCTTTTGCTGAAAGTGAGCATAAGGGCGTGCGGGCGAGTTTCAAGGTGTTTTCCCGAACCGCGCCGTTCACGAGCTCGTCAGCCACGCCGCGGGGATGACGATCGACGCCTTACGGCTCCTTGAGGCGGGGGGTCGAGACGCCCAGCGCTTGGCGCCCATCCAAACGGGACAGTGCGGCTTCGCGTCGAAACCGGTGCAGCTCCGCCGGTCGACCGCCCGTGGCGGTTTCCACCGCGCCGACCCCCTCGACGAGGCCCGCGTTGATCAAGCCTCGGCGAAAATTCTGCTTGTGAAGGCGCAACCCCAGGATCGCCTCCACGACGCATTGGAGGGTCGACAACGTGAAGAGCGGAGGCGTCAGCTCAAACACGACGGGGCGATACTTGATCTTGCCGCGCAGACGCTGAATGGCCGTGGCGAGGATGCGCCGGTGATCGGAGGCCATGCGTCGCCCCAGCGTTTCCGGCGGCGCGTCGGGGGCGGCCTCGGAGTCGCCGCGGTCGATGGTGGCTTCGAAGGCGATGTCCGCCTCATAAAGAAGTTCGTAGCGGTCGAGGACCCGCTCCTCGTTCCAAGGCGCGCCGTCAAAGCCGAACGCCTCGCGCGCGCGGGCCCAACGCGCCGCACGCCGCCCTTGGGTGCCGGAGCCGTCGGCCCAGGCGTGCAAACGCGGACGTATCAGCGCGTCGAGGAGCGCTGGACGGCCCGCGCGCCAGTCCTCCCACGGAAAAAACTCATACCAGTCGGCCCAGCGGCCAAGCGTCGTTTCTTGATCTCCAGGGGCCAACGCCAGGTAGCTGACGGAGATCACCCGCGAAGGCGCCTCCGTCTGGCGTTCAGCGCCGGGCATGCGTGCGCGCGGCGCTTCACGACCACGATCGCCGAACGTGTAGAGCTGCTCGACATAGCCGAGCTCAAAGCCGGTCTGCTCACGCACAAACGCGCGCAGGGCGATTTCGAATGTGCGGTGGCCCTCCGGGTCGAAGGGGCCGAAGGGCAAGGCCGGCGGCGCCTGCGCCGGCTCGCGCGCCACCAGAGCGCGCGCGCGACCGCCCACCACGGCGATGATCACCGCCGACAAGCCGATCACAATCGCCGGCGGGGCGAGAGGCTCTGAAACCGGGTTCGGCTGGGCGGTCATGATCGCCGCGACGCGCGTTCGGACGCGTCCGCCGCCGGCGGATGAGACGCAGGCCCCGCGTCCATCGCGTCCAATAAGGTCTGAAACCGTTTCAAGAACGTGGCTTGGGCTGTGCGCACGGGCGATGGGGCGATGGCGATGTCCAGCCCGGGCGGGGGACGCCCAAAGAAACCCGCCGCTTCGTGTTCATCAAAACCGGCGATCTGCACCGCCTCAAAGTAGGCGCATGCGCGATCGGCGCGCTTGATCGTTTTGCGCAGGCCGGCTTTCGGAATTGCAGGCAACCCAAAGCGAATGTGGATCGCGCGCTCCAAGCGCTCCTCAAACGTCCGGTAGTCAAAGCCGAGGGCCGCCTTAAACGGACTGATCATATCGCCGATGACGTATTCCGGCGCGTCGTGCAGCAGCGCCGTCAAACGGTCCGCCGGCGTCACCTCCGGGGCGAGGGCGGCGGTGATCTCCTCCACGACCACGGAGTGTTCCGCCACCGAGAAGGCGTGCTCGCCCGCGGTTTGGCCATTCCATCGCGCCACCCGCGCCAAGCCATGGGCGATGTCCTCAATCTCAATGTCCAAGGGCGATGGGTCGAGCAGGTCCAACCGCCGCCCTGACAGCATGCGCTGCCAGGCTCGCGGGGCCGGCGGCTTGGCGCGGCCGCGCCGCTCGCCCCGACTGGTCATGGCGCGCGTTGCGGAGCGATCGGCGGGTGGGTTGGTGCGGCTCACGGTCGTCTCACACACGGGCGGCGGATTGGGGTAGACGAGAACTCTCTTGCTGGCCGCGAACGCCGATGAGATCAAGTCACGGTCGAGCTTCCCGCCCCACGGTTTTTGGAGAGCGCGCCATGAGCCTACCGCCGACTGCACCGAGCGCCAGCGCTGACACGTTGTTTTTGCCGCTGAGCGGCCAAGCGGGCGATGCGCCGGCGTTTGAGGCGGCCGCCGCCTTGGCCTCGGCGCTCCAGCTGGAGGTCGACGCCGTCTTCTTGGGCGCTGATGACGCGGCGGCGCTGATGATGTCGGGCGACGGGGTGGCGGGCCTTGGCCTCGGCGCGGTGGAGGCGTTGAGCGCGGAGCGCGAGGCCGCCGAAGGCCGGGCGCGCGCCATGGTTGGCGACCGAGACGGGTTTCACTACCGGGTCCATGGCGGCGCGCGGGTGCACGGCTCGGCGCCGGCGCGCCTGTCGCCGTTCGCCATTGTGGAGCCGCAGGCCGCGCGCGGGACGGGCCCCTTGGCGGACGTGTTTCAAACCGTCCTTATCGAGGACGGCGCGGCGGTGTTGATCCCGCGCGGCCCGGTCCCGCCCAAGCGGCTCGGCGTGGCGTGGGACGGATCGCGGGAGGCGGCGCGGTCGCTGAAGATGGCTCGCGATTTGGTGGGCGTCGCGGAGCATGTGGTGATCCTGCAAGTCAGCGCGGGGCTCAGCCCGAAGGACGTCGCGTGCGCGGATCCCGATTTTGCGTCGGCGTGGATTGGGCGCCGGGGACCGACCACGGAAGTGGTGACGTTTGAGGCCCGCAGCGCGCCGGGGGAGCAATTGTTGGCTGCGGCGAAAGCCGCGGACGTCGAGTTGCTGATCGCCGGGGCCTATGGCCACACGCGGTTGCGCCAGGCGGTGTTTGGGGGCGTGACGCGCACGCTTCTCGAGGCGGACGCGCCGTCGCTCTTCATGGCGCATTGACGCGACGCCGTCGTTCGACCGGGGGGCGGACGCCGACCTGACGCGCGGTTTTGGGCGCTTGCTTAGGCGCGCACTCAGGCGTTGGGGCGTTCCCCGTCCGCACCGGCGATGCCGTCCCAGAACCGTTTGGCGCGCTCGAAAAAGCTTTTGTGTTCGGGGTGGCAGTCTTCGCCGCTTTCATCCGCGAACGCTTCCAGCAGCTCCTTTTGGCGGGCGTTCAAACGCGTCGGCGTCTCGACAAAAAGCTCCACATACATGTCGCCGTGGGCGGCGGAGCGCAGGCGCGTCATGCCTTTGCCGCGCAGACGCACCTTGCGGCCAGTTTGAGAACCCTCCGGGGTGCGCACTTTGACCCGCCCGCCTTCGATGGTGGGAATCTCGATCTCGCCGCCGAGGGCCGCGGTCGTCATGGGCACCGGGGCGCGACAATAGAGATCGGCCCCATCGCGCTCAAAAATCTCGTGGGGGCGAATGCTCACAAAGATGTAGAGATCGCCGCGCGGCCCGCCGCGCGCGCCGGCGTCGCCTTCGCCGGCGAGGCGGATCCGCGTGCCGTCTTCGACGCCCGGCGGGATCTTCACCGACAGCATGCGCTCCACCCGCACGCGGCCCACGCCGTCGCATTTGCGACATGGCGTTTTCACGTAGCGACCCTGGCCGCCGCAGGTCGGGCACGTGCGCTCCATGGTGAAAAAGCCTTGGGTCGCGCGCACCCGTCCGAGGCCGTTGCAGGTGGGGCAGACTTCAATCTCGGTGCCGGGTTCCGCGCCGTCGCCATTGCAGCGGTCGCAGGTCTCCGTCGAGGGCACGGCGATTTCCACCGTCTTGCCGCCATAGGCGTCTTCCAGGGAGATCTCGAGATCGAACCGCAAGTCCGCGCCGCGCGCCGGGCCGCTGCGCCCGCGACGCGGTCCCGGGCCGCCACGCCCAAAGAACTCACCGAACAAATCGTCGAAACTGCTGCCGAAGGCGGAGCGGACCAGGTCCTCAAAGCCTTCAAAGTTCTGTCCGCCGCCGCCCATGCCGTTGGCTTGGGAGAACGCGGCGTGGCCGACTTGATCGTACACGCGACGTTTCTCCGGGTCGGAGAGCACCGCGTAGGCCGCGTTGATGTCCTTGAATTTGGCCTCGGCGGCGGCGTCCCCCGGATTGCGATCCGGGTGATGCTGCATGGCCAGTTTGCGGTAAGCGCTCTTCAGCGCCTTTTCGTCGGCAGTGCGATCGACACCGAGGATTTGATAATAGTCTTCGCTCATCGATCTCTGTCACAGGACGGGCGCGCAAACCGCGTGGGCCAGCGCCGCTCGGAAAAGACGGCGCGGTGTTTGACGGCGCGACCCACGCTCGACGCGGCGGCGAGAGACCGCTCGCGCCGGGCGTGTCGCGACGGCCGTTAAGCCCGCTTCTGGTTGTCGTCCACTTCTTCAAACTCGGCGTCGACGACGTCTTCGCTGGACGCTTGCGCGTCGTCGCCGGCGGCGTCCTCGCCCGCGCCCGCTTCCGCGGCGGAGGCTTTGTACATGGCTTCGCCGAGCTTCATCGCGGCTTGCATCAGCGCTTCGGTCTTCGCCTTGATGTCAGCCAGATCTTCGCCGTCCTTCACATCCTTCAGCGCGGCGACGGCCGTTTCGATGGCGGTCTTGTCGTCGGCGGAGACCTTGTCGCCGAACTCTTCCACCTGCTTTTCGGTTTGGTGGACGAGAGCGTCCGCCGCGTTTTTCGCCTCGACCAACTCACGGCGACGCTTGTCTTCGGAGGCGTTCGCCTCCGCGTCTTTCACCATCTGGTCGATGTCGGTGTCCGAAAGCCCGCCGGAGGCCTGGATGCGGATTTGATGCTCTTTGTTGGTGGCCTTGTCCTTCGCCGACACGTTCACGATGCCGTTGGCGTCGATGTCGAAGGTCACTTCGATTTGCGGCAGGCCCCGCGGCGCCGGCGGGATGCCCAAAAGGTCGAATTGGCCCAGCAGCTTGTTGTCCGCCGCCATTTCCCGCTCGCCCTGGAAGACGCGAATCGTGACCGCCGACTGGTTGTCCTCGGCGGTGGAGAAGATCTGCGACTTCTTCGTGGGGATGGTGGTGTTGCGTTCGATCAACCGCGTGAACACGCCGCCCAGCGTTTCAATGCCGAGCGACAGCGGCGTCACGTCCAGCAGCAGCACGTCTTTCACGTCGCCTTGGAGCACGCCGGCTTGGATCGCCGCGCCCATGGCCACCACTTCGTCGGGGTTCACGCCCTTGTGGGGTTCACGGCCGAAGAACTGCTTCACCGTTTCTTGGATCTTCGGCATGCGGGTCATGCCGCCGACCAACACCACGTCGTCGATGTCGGCGGCGGAGAGACCGGCGTCCTTCAAAGCGGCTTTGCACGGCTCGATTGTCCGCTGAACCAGGTCGTCGACCAACGCCTCGAGTTTGGCGCGGGTGAGCTTCATGGTCAGGTGTTTCGGGCCCGATGCGTCGGCGGTGATGAAGGGGAGGTTCACCTCGTACTGGGAGGCGGACGACAGCTCCTTCTTCGCCTTCTCGGCTTCTTCCTTCAGACGTTGGAGCGCCAGCTTGTCTTTGCGCAGATCGATGCCGTTCTCGCGCTGGAACTCCTCCGCGAGGTAATCGACGATCCGCAAGTCGAAGTCCTCACCGCCGAGGAAGGTGTCCCCGTTGGTCGACTTCACTTCGAAAACGCCGTCGCCGATCTCGAGGATCGAGATGTCGAACGTGCCGCCGCCTAAGTCGTAGACGGCGATGGTTTTGCCGTCTTTTTTGTCGAGCCCATAGGCCAGCGACGCCGCCGTCGGTTCGTTGATGATCCGCAGCACCTCAAGGCCGGCGATCTTGCCGGCGTCCTTGGTGGCCTGCCGCTGCGCGTCGTTGAAGTACGCCGGCACGGTGATCACGGCTTGGGTCACCGGCTGACCGAGATAGGCCTCGGCGGTCTCTTTCATCTTTTGCAGGATGATCGCGGAGACTTCCGCGGGGGCGTAACTTTTGTCGCGCCCTTTGATCCAGGCGTCGCCATTGCCGCCCGGAACGATGTCATAGGGCACCATATCGGCGTCTTTTTTCACCGTTGGATCGTCCATGGTGCGGCCGATCAGGCGCTTAATGGCGAAGAAGGTGAAGTCCGGGTTGGTGACGGCCTGGCGTTTGGCGGGCTGGCCGATCAGGCGCTCGCCATCTTCCGCGAAGGCGACCACGGACGGCGTGGTGCGCGCGCCTTCGGAGTTTTCGATCACTTTGGCGGTGCCGCCATCCATGACGGCGACGCAAGAGTTGGTCGTGCCCAGGTCGATGCCGATGACCTTGCTCATAGTGTCAACGCTCCTTTTCGGCGGACGGCGCGACGGCCCGAAGCGCCTCGATGCGCGCCGCCCCCGCATAGCGGTGAGAAGAGATCCAGGGTTGCGGATATGTCATGATCCGCAGCTGCGATCGATATGGTGGGGTGCGCGAAGGCCCGCAAGAGTTTTGTGGTCTTCGCGGACGTTGGCGTCGCGGTGTGGCGTTTTTTTGGGAACGTGGATCTGTACGGCGGGCCGATCGCGTGTGGCTTTGGATCCGATGACGACAGGCGCCGGAGCGGAGGTGGAGCAGAGCAATGCCGTGGAATCTGATTTTCTGGGTGGGCGTTCCGATCGTGCTGCTCATCCTCGTCGGGTGGTTCGGCGTCAAAGCGGTCAATCGCCAGAAGCCCTACGGCGATGAGGAGGGCCAGGAGCCCATCGGCCTGATCGATTTGGATCACTAGAGCGATGACGACGGGTTTTCCCCAAGGTTTTCAGCATTTGCCGGGGTACTTCGATCGATCGGCGCAGGAAGCTCTCCTGGCCGAGGTCATGGAGACCGCCGCTCAGGCCCCGCTTTATCAGCCGCGCATGCCGCGCACGGGCCAGCCGTTGTCCGTGCGCATGACCAACCTCGGCGTCCTGGGATGGATGACGGACAAGGAGGGCGGCTATCGCTACGAGGCGCGCCATCCGCAGACAGGGGAGCCGTGGCCGCCGATGCCCGCGACGCTGCTCGCGCTGTGGGACGAGGTCGCGGGCTATCCCGCGCCGCCGGAGGCGTGCCTGGTGAACTGGTACGGCCCCGCGGCAAAAATGGGCCTTCATGTGGATTGGGATGAGGAGGCGACCGACGCCGCCGTCGTGTCGGTGTCGCTGGGAGACCCGGCCTTGTTTCGCCTTGGCGGGACTGCGCGCAACGCGCCGACGCGGTCGCTGCGCCTCGAATCTGGGGACGTGGTCGTGCTCGGCGGAGAGGCTCGGCGCTGCTACCACGGGGTGGATCGGATTTATCCCGGGCGCAGCGATCTTTTGACCGCCCTCGACCCTGACCTTCTTCGGCGGGTTGGGATCGCGCCGCTTGAGGCGGACGCGGACTTGCTTGGGTCTGCGCCGGCCTCCGGGCGCGTCAACCTGACCCTTCGCCGGGTCAGGCCCTCTCCCTGAGCGGCTTCCGGATCGGCGCTGCGCGTTTATTGGGTCGGGGTCTGCGGCGCGGCCTCGCCCATACAGCGTTGCGCAAACGTGGCGAGCGTTCCGTAGAAGCGCGCTGCGGCTTTCGGGTCGCGGTTGTCGTCGTCGCCGGAGACGTCGAGAAACTCAAAGTCGCCGCTGCTGCGGCGGAGGCTCTGGGCGAGTTGAAGCGACTGCGTGAACGGGCTGGCGACGTCGTCACGGGCGTGCGCGACGAACACGGGCGTGCTGAGCTGCGGTGCGCGCCGCACGGGCGACTCGCGTCGCGTGGCGGCCGGCGTCGGCCAGAGGCGACGCGCCAGGCGCGCGGCGTCGCTGCGTTCGTTCTCCGGCGTTCCCTCCGGCGTCAGGGCGCTGAGGTCCGACACCGCGTCCAAGGCGACCACGCACGCAAAGTACCCCGGGGCGTCCGCCGCGGCCTGGAGCGCGGCGTACGCGCCGAAGCCGCGGCCCGCGACGAGCAGCGCGCTGGGGTCCGCATAGCCTTGCTCCAACGCCCAGGCCGCCGCGTCGGCTACATCGTCAACCATCGCGCGCCCCAAGGCCCGTTTCGGCGCGCGTCGGGCGGCGGACGGCCCGCCGTCATCGGACGGGCCCCCAGCGGCGAGCGCGTCGGCGCCGGTTCCGCGAATGTTGATCTGCAACACCACGAGCCCCTGCGCCGCGAAGAACTGCGCCAGCGGATCGAAGACCGCCAAATCCCGGTTTCCCGGCCCGGCGTGCGGCATGATCACAAACGGCGCGCGCCGCCCTTCGCGGACGGTCGCGGCCCAATCATAGGCGAGGATTTGCGCCGGAAGCTGCACGCCGTCGCGCGCCTGAACGGCGGCGGGCTCCGCGGCGGCGAGGTCAAAGCCGGCGAGCCCAGGCCATTGCGGACCGGCATAGCGGCTCGAGCCTGAGCGCCGATCATAGAAGTAGTACGCGCCTGGCTGGCTGGGGGCGGACACGCGCACGGTGTCTACGGCGCCGTCGAGACTGACGGCGACCTGCTCGACCGCGCGCCGCGCGAAGCGCGTGTTCACTTGCGCCCACGCCTCCCGAGCGTCGTCATCCAACCAGATGCGTTGGCCATCGGCCGCGCCGAGGCGCACGCTCACCACGCGCGAGTCCGCCTCGGACACGGCGATGGCCGCCACGTCCAACGTTGTGTGGCGATAGAGCCGGCGTCCAAAGCTCTCCCCATCGAGGTCAAACACATAGAGCCCGGCCGGCGCGCCCTCATGGTTCGAGATGACGTAGGCTTCGGTCGGGTCGGGCGCGAAGCCGACAATCTCAAACCGCGCGTCGGGCAGGAAAAGCTGATAGCTGATGTCGCGCCAGCGGTTGCTGGCGGCGTCGGTGCGGGTGATCAAATGCGGCTGACCGCCGCGCGTGCGGCCCCGGCCGAGGCGAACGGCGCCGGCGGCGTCGGTCATCCATGTCCTCACGCCGGCGCGGCTGCGTTCGACGCGCCGACTTTCGCCCGTGCGGACATTCACGCGCACCACGTCGGGTTGGTTCGGCGTCATGTTGGAGAAGGCCAACAGGATGTGGCTGGGATCCCGTGGCAAGATGTCGATGACGTCATCCTGAATGCGCGGAATGAAACCGGTGAGTTCGTCGGGGCGAATCAGCGGCGTGCGGCCGCGTCCGTCCGCGTTCACGGCGAACAAGCGCGTCTCGCGGGTCTCAGGCCCGCCGTCGTCCCGCGTGGCGGCCGCGGCGCGGCGGCTGACGATCAGGCGATCTGGGGCGACCCAGCGTGTCCACAGCACGTCGCGGGACACGTCCGCCTCAAACGTGAAGGCCGGCCGGGCGTCGCTTTCCCCGGTCAGTCGATAAATCCGTAAGCGGGGTCCCCTCGGCGTGTCGGCCACCGCGGAGAAGTACGCGCCTCCCGGAGCCATCTCCACAAGGCGCGCGCCGGCGGGCTGGGTGAACGCCGCAACGGGAGGGCGTGGCTGCGCGTTCGCGGCGTTATGGGCGAGGCCCACAAGGGCGACGATCGCCCCGGCCGCCGTGGCCGCCGCCCAAGCTGTGGCGCGCATTCGCATCCTCCGCATCATTCACAGGCGCGCGTCGCCGCGCGACGCTGCGCCCCCTCGCCCGCGTCCGCACCCAATCGCCGGCATGGGAGCGGCGTCAGATCGTGGTGTCGATCCGCCCCCCAGGCTTGGGCGCGCTCTCGGGCTCTTCCGTCCCGGTGGTCGGCGCGTCCTGAGTCTCGTCACCGGTCGCGTCCGACACTGTCGCGTGAGTCGCGGCGGGGGCCGGCGCGTTCGCGGGGCCAGCGGAGACCGCGACCATCGCAGCCCGCAGCGTGCGGTCGCCGATCACCCAACCGGATTGAACCGCGCTGACAATGCAGTCCTTCGCCACGTCGCTTGGGATTTGGGCCACAGCCTGATGCCGATTGGGATCGAAGCGATCGCCGGGCTCTGAGGGAATGGGCTTCACGCCGTTTCGCGCCAACGCGTCGTGGAGTTCCTTGCGTGTCATCTCAATGCCGGCGACGAGGCCCGCGACCGCGTCGCCGAGGGTGTCGCGCATCGCTGGCGACACCGCTTGCAGCGCGCGATCCATGTTGTCCGCCACGCCCAGCAAATCGCGGGCGAACGCGGTCAGCGCGTAGGCCTTGGCGTCCGAGACTTCCTTTGCAGCGCGTTTGCGCGTGTTCTCCGCGTCGGCGACCGCGCGCAGAACGCGATCGCGCATGTCCGCCAACTCGCCTTCCAGAGTGTCAAAGCCTTGTTCGGTGGCGGCGTGATCGGCCGCAGCTTCTGCGGCTGCGGCGCTGACGGCGTCCTCGGCGTCGGCTTGGCCCGCGTCCCGCTCGCCGGTCTGGGCTGCGTCGTTCGGCTCGCCGGCGGTCTTCCTATGATCGTCCGTTTGGGCGCGCGGATCCGCGCCGCCAGTGTCGGCTCCATGAGGGTGAGATTTGTTCGTGTCGCTCATCGTCATCCTCGTGCTCAATTCGCTCCGTCGTGTGGGAGGGCGGCGTCACTCGCCGCCGACGTTGAAGGCTTGCCCGATCACCCGGGCGGTGTAGTCCACCAACGGGATCACCCGGGCGTAGTTCAAACGGGTGGGACCGATCACGCCGAGAGCGCCAACCACCCGTTGCTCCGCGTTCATATAGGGAGCCGCCACGACACTCGAGCCCGAAAGGCTGAACAGCGGGTTTTCCGCGCCAATAAAGATCTTAACGCTTTGCGCGTGGCGCGCTTGATCGAGCAGGGCGATCAACTCTTCCTTTCGCTCCAACTCGTCAAACAGCAGCCGCACGCGCGCCAAATCCTCCGACGCTTCGACGCTGTTCAACAGATTCGCCGCCCCGCGCACGATCAAAGCCGGTTTCGCCGGGTCGCCGCTCCAATTCGCCAGCCCGTCGTGGATGAGGCGGCGCGCGGCCTCATCAAGCTGAGCGCGCTCATTCGTGAGTTCCGCGAGGACGTCGGCGCGCGCCTCCGCCAGGGTGCGTCCTTTCAAGCGCGCCGAGAGGTAGTTGCCCGCCTCCGTCAGAGCCGCCGGCGTGACCCCAGGAGGGGTCTGCATCAAGCGATTCTCGACCGTCGAATCTTCGAACACCAGCACGGCCAGCGCTTCGCCGGGGCCGAGGGTCACGAACTCCACATGCCGCAAGGCCGCCTCGCGCGTCGGCGTGACGACGAGCCCCGCCCCGCCGGCGAGGCCCGAGAGCATTTCCGACGCGCGCTCTAAGGCGTCCGCGGCGCTCGCCGCGGAGGTGGTGACCATGGATTCGATCGCCGCGCGCTCTTCGGCGGTCACGTCGCCCACTTCGAGCAGGCCGTCGACGAAGAGGCGCAAGCCCGCCTGCGTGGGCAGGCGGCCGGCGGAGCTGTGGGGCGCCGCCAACAGGCCCGCCTGCATCAAGTCCTGCATGGTGTTGCGGATCGAGGCCGGTGAGAGGTCTACGACGCCCGACTTGGACAGGGTCCGCGATCCCACCGGTTCGCCCGTGGCGAGGTAGTGGTCCACGATCTGGCGAAAGATCTCCCGCGCGCGCGCATCAAGGTCGGCGAGCGTGGTGGGCGTGCGCGGCGGGACGACGTCGACGGGCGGCGCGGCGCCTCTGGCCTTCGACGACGCAGCGCCAACGCGCCCGGACGCGCGCTCGCGGTCGTCTTGCGCCTTCGAAGGCGGCGTTTTGCGCGGTCGGCGGGAGCGCGTGGTGCTCATGGCGCGAAAATGCGCGTGCTCCCGGCACGGGGCAAGTCCCGTCCCGTCAATGGGCGCTGGACGTTTCCGTTGGCGCGCGTTAGCGCTGGCCCATGACCAATGTCGCCGCCCCCACCGCTGTCAAACGCCCTTCCGGACGCGCCGCCGACGCGCTGCGCGCCGTGACGCTCGAAACGAGCGGTTGGGCCAAGCACGCCGAGGGCGCGTGCCTAGCGAAGTTCGGCGACACCCACGTTCTGTGCGCCGCCAGCTTCGAGCAGGGCGTGCCGCCCTGGCTGCGCGGCGGCGGCCAGGGCTGGGTGACGGGCGAATACGGCATGTTGCCGCGCGCCACACACACCCGCGGCCAACGTGAAGCGGCGCGGGGAAAACAGTCGGGCCGCACGCAGGAAATCCAACGCTTGATCGGACGGTCTTTGCGCGCCTGCGTGGATCTGAAAGCGCTCGGCGAAAATCAGATCACGCTCGATTGCGACGTCATCCAAGCCGATGGCGGCACCCGCACCGCCGCGATCACCGGGGCGTGGGTCGCGTTGAAGCGCGCCTGCGCGTATCTGGTCGAGGAAGGCCTGCTCAAAGCCGATCCGGTGGTGGATCAATGCGCGGCGATCTCCTGCGGCCTCTATGGCGGCGCGGCCGTGCTCGATTTGGATTACGCCGAGGACAGCCGTGCGGAGGCCGACGCGAACTTTGTCATCACCGCCGACGGCGGTCTGATTGAGGTGCAAGCGACCGCCGAAGAGCGCGCCTTCACGGCGGAGCAATTCGCCGAACTGACGCGTTTGGCTCAAAAGGGCTGCGCGGAACTCAGCGCGCTGCAACGCGCGGCGATCGAGCGCTGACGGCTGGCGGTCGACTGGCGGTCTTTGCGCGCGCGCCAAATCACGCCACAGAACATCCATCGAACATGAGCGGACCGCGCAGCACCTGCGAGGGTCCGACGGAGCTGGGGCGCGCATGCGGGTGTTGGGTGTGGATCCGGGACTGCGGCGGTGCGGTTGGGGCGTGATCACGCAAGACGGCGCAAAGCTCTCCCATGTCGCCCACGGCGTGGTGACGCCCGATCCGTCCGCGCCGCTCAGCACGCGGTTGTCCGTTTTGTTTGAGGGGTTGCGGGACGTCGTCGCCGCCCACGCGCCCGAGACGGCGGCCGTGGAGGACGCGTTTATGCACGCCAACGCCGCCTCGGCGCTGAAGCTCGGCCATGCGCGGGCGGCGGCGCTGCTGGCGCTGGCGCAGGCGGGCGCGCCCGTGGCGGAGTACGCGCCGCGGCTGGTCAAGAAGACCGTGACCGGAAGCGGCGCGGCGGAGAAGGGCCAGGTGGCGGCGATGGTGGCGATGCTGTTGCCTGGCTGTCGGGCCACGGCGGACGCCGCAGACGCGCTGGCGGTGGCGATCTGCCACGCCCAGCATGCGGGTTCGCGGTTGGCGCAGGCGGGCGCGCGATGATCGGCAAGCTGAAAGGCGTGGTCGACGGCGTCGGCGCCGAGGAGGCGCTGCTCGACGTCGGCGGGGTCGTCTACCTGGTGCTGTGCGGCGCGCGCACGTTGGCGCGGCTGCCCGCGCCGGGCCAGGCGGCGGTCTTGCACGTCGAAACCCATGTGCGCGAGGACGCGATCCGCTTGTATGGTTTCCAAACCGAGGCCGAGCGGGCGTGGTTCGCGCGCCTGCAGGCGGTCCAGGGGGTGGGGGCGAAGGTGGCGCTGGCGATCCTTGATGTGTTGAGCCCGGCGGAGCTGATGGCCGCGGCCGAACGTGAGGACAAGGCCGCGGTCGCGCGCGCCAAAGGCGTCGGCCCGCGCGTGGCCCAGCGCGTCGTGGCGGAGCTGAAGGGCAAGCCCGCGCCGCAAACGCGGCTGGGCGCGGCGGCGTCAACGGGCGTGGAGCCCGGGGCGGCGCGGCCGGCGGCTGCTGAGGCGTCGGCTGCTGGCGACGACGCCTACGCGATCCGCGAAGACGCGGTCTCCGCGCTCGCCAACCTCGGCATTCCCGAAGCGGACGCCCGGGCGGCCGTGACGGCGGCCCAGGGCGCGGATCCGGACGCCGGACTGGACGCCCTTGTGAGGGCGGCGCTGAAGGAGATCGGGCGATGACGGACGACCAGCCACCGCTCGTAGAGCGCCGTGTGGTGGTTCACGCGCGCACGCGGCTGCTCGAGGGGCCGATCAGCGTGGAGGACGTCACCGTCTCCCACAGCCTGTTCGCGGGCGGCGAGAGCCCGCCTTATGAGAAGCGCCTCATCAGCCGGCGCAACAGCGTCGCCGTGCTGCTCCATGATGTGGCGCGCGACGTCGTGATCGCGGTGGAGCAGTTCCGTCCCGCCACCCATGACGCGCTCAAAGACACGACCCGTGGCTGGCTGGTTGAGCTGCCGGCGGGTACGATCGACGGCGATGAAGCGCCGGAGGAGACGGCGCGGCGCGAAATGCTGGAGGAGACGGGTTACGCCGTCGGCGCGCTGGAACGGATCGCCACGGTGTTTCCGAGCCCCGGCGCGTCGACCGAGCGGCTTCACCTCTTCTACGCCCGCGTGACCGCCGCCGATCTCACGCACGAGGATCCGTCCGCGCTGCAGGATGACAGCGAGGACATTCGGCGTGTGGAGATCCCGGTGACGGATCTCTTCGGCCAGATCGCGGCGGGGGCGGTGCTCGACGCCAAACTGCTCACGGCCGGCCTTTGGCTCCAGGCGCGGCGGGCGGGCGC
>CAZGLY010000037.1:0-30004 GCA_964526675.1 uncultured Caulobacterales bacterium | reverse complement strand
GCCTAGTTCGCGGGCCGTCCCGACAACGACGTCGCGCTCGCGGCGGTGGAGCCGGCTGACGCCGCCGTCAACGCGGTCGCTGTGTCTTCGCGCGCGCCACTGGCGCTGCGCGCTCGCGGCGGCGTAAACACTTCAGGCGCGTCGCCCTGAGCGTCGCCAGCCAGATAGAGCGTGCGTGAGGGGAACGCAAAGTCCGCGCCGGCGCCTTCCACAATCTCTTTGATCTTCAGGGCGAGCCGTTCTTTGATCTCCAACCACTCACCCCAATTGATGGTTTTCGTGAAGCAATACAGCATATAGTCGATGGACGAATCATTGAATTTATCGATGCGGACAAAAGTCGACACATCACTCGGGTTGGCGAAATCATCCGATGTCTCGATGTAGTCCATCATTTGATCGCGGATGGTGCGCAATTGCTCGACAGACGTGCCGTACTCCACTCCGATCATCCAATAAATGCGGCGATGCGTCATGCGGGAGAAGTTCGTCAGCGGGTTGTCGGCCAAGTGCGCGTTCGGCACATAGACGGGGCCTTTGTCGAAACGGCGCACATGGGTCGAGCGAAAGCCGATGCGCTCCACCGTCCCTTCCACCACGCCGTCGACCTTGATCCAATCGCCCGCCTCAAAGCGACGCTCCGAGAGGATGAGCAGGCCGGCGATCAGATTCTTGAACAGATCCTGCGCCCCGAGCGCCACCGCGACACCGAAAATACCCAAACTCGCCAGGATCGGACCAACGGGAATGCCCCAATCCTCAAGGATCGCCGCGCCGCCGACAAACACCAGAAAGGTCTTCAGCGCCCGCCGCAGCCAATCCAACAGCGTGCGCGACAGGAACCGACGCAGCCCCGCGGCGCCGTCAACCAGCGGATCGACCAACCGGATCAACGTCCAGAAGACCAACACCGCCGTCGCCGTCGTCAGCGCGTTGTCGGCGACGCCGGCGATCGCGAGGCCTTCCGCCGCCGCCGCGCCGCCCAAACCAAGCTCTTGCACCGCGATGAACGCCGCCAGCAGCACCGGCACATAGGTCAGTGGAACACCCACAGCCCCGAGGACTTGGTCCACCACCTCCGCCTTGCGATTGGCGGCCAACGCCCGCAAACGCCCCAAGGCCCAGGTCGCCAAGGCCCGTCGGAACGCCACCCCGACAGAGATGACGACCGCCGCGATCGCCACCTGGCCGAGGGTCACGCCCCACGCGGAAAATTCCCAGATATCGAGGAAGGAGGCCAAAAACGCGTTCCAGCCGTCAGACATGGTTCCAGAGCCGGTCACGTCTCACGCTCCTTCGTGGCGAGCAGGCGCACATCGGGGTGCTTCTCCGCGGCGTATGAGATTTCCCAAGGGCTCTTGGCCAGAAAGACGGGCGCATCATCCACGTCACGGGCCATCTGGCCGCGGTGTTTGCCCGCGAACGCCTCAAGCGCGGCCGCGTCATCCGAAGACAGCCAGCGCGCCAACGCGTAGGGGGGCGTCTCGAACACGGTTTCGAGGCCGTACTCGGCCTTGAGACGCTCCGCCATAACCTCGAACTGCAGAACGCCCACCGCGCCGACAATCATGTCCGCGCCGATTTCCGGGCGGAAGACTTGCGTGACGCCCTCCTCCGCCAAGCTCTCCAGCGCTTTACGCAAATGCTTGGCCTTCAAGGGGTCGGCGACCCGCGCGCGCCGCAACAGCTCCGGCGCGAAATTCGGGATGCCCGAAAACCGCCGTCGCCCGGTTTCACTCAGCGAGTCCCCCACCCGCAGCACGCCGTGATTGGGCACGCCGATGACGTCGCCCGCGAACGCCTCGTCCGCGATTTCGCGGTCTTGGGCGAAAAAGAGGATCGGGGAGCTCACCGTGATCGACTTGGCCGAGCCGGCGGCTTTGAGCTTCATACCGCGGCGAAACCGCCCCGACGCCAGGCGCAGAAACGCCACGCGGTCGCGGTGATTGGGGTCCATATTGGCTTGGACCTTGAAGATAAAGCCGGAGACCTCGGGGTCTTGCGGCTCCGCGTCGCCGGTCTTGGACGGGCCTGGCGCCACCGCCGCCAAGCCGTCCAACAACTCGCGCACGCCGAAAAACCGCAGCGCCGAGCCGAAGTAGACCGGCGTCATGTGCCCTTCGCGGTAGCTCTGCAAATCAAACGACGCGTAACCGTCTTGCGCCAGGGCCGCTTCGTCCCGGAGCGTCTCCAGCTCGTCATCGTCGAGCATGTCGACGATTGAGTTGCCATCAAGACGCGCGCGCTCCGCCGGCGTCGTCACATCCAAGGCCTCATCGGCCGTCACGCGGCGATAGGCGACGAACTCCTCGCTGTCGGCCTCCAAAACGCCTTTGAAGCGCGAGCCCGACCCGGCGGGCCATTGCCGCGGCGCCGCGTCGAGGGCGAGCTTGTCCTGGATTTCGTCCAGCAGCGCGAAGGGGTCCTGCGCCTCCCGATCCATTTTGTTGATGAAGGTCGTGATGGGAATGTCGCGCAGGCGGCAGACCTCAAAGAGCTTCAACGTTTGAGGTTCAATGCCTTTGGCCGCGTCGAGCACCATGATCGCGCTGTCGGCGGCGGTCAGTGTCCGGTACGTGTCCTCCGAGAAGTCTTCGTGCCCCGGCGTGTCAAGCAGGTTGAAGATCAGATCCCGATACTCGAACGTCATCACCGAGGCCGACACCGAGATCCCACGGTCGCGCTCAATCTTCATCCAGTCGGACTGCGTCCGCCGCCGTTCACCCCGCGCGCGCACCGCGCCGGCCAGACGAATGGCGCCGGCCGCCAGCAGCAGGTTCTCCGTCAGCGTCGTCTTGCCGGCGTCCGGGTGGGAGATGATCGCAAACGTGCGTCTGCGGCCCGCTTCCACGCGCAGCGCGTCTTGGGTGTCGGCCATTCTGTCCGCCATCACTTGGGGCGCCATCGGACGCCCGGGGCGCTCAGCGCCACACCGTTGACTTAGGCGGGCTTCGACCAGACCGCCAGTTCAGCCGCTGCGAACGACAAGCACCGTTCTTCCTGCAATCGCGCCAGGTGCGCCATGACGGTGTCGGGCACTGTGGTGAACCGCAGGTAAACATGGCTGGCGTCTTGTGCATCTTTGCGTAACAAAGCCGCCGCCGCGTTAGCCCCGACGGTCAGCGCCGCCAGCGCGGCAAGCGCCACAGCGCGCTCCGGATGCGTGGACGGCAGCCGCGGAAACGCGAACACGGCGTGCTGAAACAGCGACCGCAAACCGTCCACGCCGAGATCCTGCGCCTCCTCCGCCGTCAGCGGCGCCGGAGAGGCGTCCAGCGTCGCCGCCGGATCACCCAGCTCAAGGATCACGTGGTTAAACAGGAACTGCATGGCCGCACCCGACGTTGGGCAGATGGCGAAGGAAATCCTCGTTGGTGAGCGATCTTCCGCACCGCGGGTGAAATCGTCGCCACAGCGCGACCACCGTTTCCGCGCTCAAATCAAGAAAGCCCGCCCCGCCCGATCCTCAATCTCGACGATCCAGGCGTCCGCGTCGATGGACCGTTGGCGCGCGAGATACGTGTCGGCGTCGGCCTCGATGCGCGGCGTCGTCCCGAGGGGCTCCATCCACACGCGATCGCCGCCAGGCCCAACCGCGGGGGCGAACACGCGCGCGCGCCCGTCAAGGAGGTTGAGCTTCACCAACACCACGCCCGCGTCATCGTCGCCCCGCGCGACGACGGCCGCGAACGCGCCGCCCGCTTGGGCCCGACGCAGCAACGCGTCCACATAAATTCGCGCGCGCAGCGCATTCACGGGCGTCTCCCTTGGCGTGCGGGAAACGTCCGGCAATTAGGCTTGTTCGTCAAACCGCAAGGCCCGATCGCGATGACGCCAGCGCCGTTTTCCCTCCCATTGCGGGCGCGTCGCCCGCTGTCCTTGGCGGCTGCGACGGCCTCCGTTGCGCTGGCGCTGTGGCCCGATCCGGCGTTGGCCGATCCGTCCGACGCGCTCTTGACGCCGTGGACAGCCTTTCACCAACGCAGCGCGGCCAACGCGCTGCAGGCGCGCTGCGGCCTGCTGAACGCCGACACCGGTCGGGCGTTGGCCGCCGCAGAACGCCACGCGCGGGCGCTGCTGTTGCGCCACGGCGCCAGCGACCAGGCGGTGCGCGCCGCACGCGCCGACGCCGCCGCAGCCATCGCGGACGCGGCGTGCGACGGCGATGACGCCGCTGCGTTGGCGGCGCACATCGAGATGGCGTTTCAGGCGTGGTCGCACACGCCGCAGGCCCGGTTTCCGGGTTTTCAACGGTTTTGGGACGCACGCCGCCGGTGGTCGCCCCCCGCGGTCATCGCCAACGCAGACACGGTGGCCCGCCAAGACACGCGCGCACGCCCGCCCATGCGATGGCTTGTGCGCCAAGACGCGCCGGAACCGATCACGACCCCGCGGGTCGAGACGGCCTCGAAGGCCTCCTTGGGCTTAACCCTGATCGACGAGGAGATCCGCTTGTCGGCCTTGCTCGTCGGCCCTGCCGCACGCGCGCACAGCGCGCGAATGACACTGCGCGACTCCCGACGCGCCAGCCGCGCAACGGTCGAACGCCTTCGCCGTTTCGCCCCGGCGCGCCGCGACGGTTTGGCGGTGAAGGCGGCGCCGGACGCCTTGAGTCGCGTGTTTTGGGCCTCCCAACGGTTGGCGGACCCACACGTCCAGCTGCTCGACCATCACACCACCGATGAGGCGAACAGCGCGCCGCGCGCGGCGTTGTTCGCCTTCAACGCGACCGCTTTGACGGCGTTCGCTGACCTGGATCCGCCGGAAGTCGTCATTGTTGAGCTGGAGCTGGCTACGGGCGATCAACCCGCGCAATCCATCGCCATAGCCTTTGAAGTGGGGGATTTCGCCGCCGCACGGGACTTTGCGCTGCAGCCGCCGCTCGACCCTTAAACCACGCTAGGCGATCGACGCCGCTTCCGCACCAGAACACACGACCGGCGCGCGCACCCGCATGGTCGTGCCTTCACCCAAAACGCTCTCCGCTTCAAAGACGCCGTCATGCATCTGGGCGAGCGCCCGCACAATCGCGAGGCCGAGGCCGGCGCCGGCCGCGCTGCTCGCGCGTCCAACCCGGGTCTGCACATAGGGTTTGCCGAGCTGAGCGACTTCTTCCGGCGCAAGGCCCGGCCCCGTGTCGATCACCTCCATCACCAAGCACTGATCGCGCTCGACCACGCGCGCGGTCACCCGGCCTCCGGCGGGCGTGAACTTGATGGCGTTCGACAACAGATTGATCAGGATCTGACGCAACGCGCGCGCGTCCGCCTCCACCACAATGGGAACGTCCGGCGCGACGCGATCCAAAGTCACGTCCGCCGCCTCCGCGAGGATGTGCGTCATCCGCAGCGCCGCGTCGAGGACGTCGCGCGCGTCCACAACCTCCGTCTCCAACGCATAAGCGCCGGACTCGATCTTGGACAGATCCACCACCGAGTCGACGAGGCCAAGCAAATGCTGGGCGCTTTCATGGATCAGATCGGCGTACTCGGCGTATTTGACCGGCATCGGGCCGAACACCTTCGCGCGCATCACGTCAGCGAAGCCCAGAACCGCGTTGAGCGGCGTGCGCAGTTCGTGACTCAAGCGCGCGTAAAACTGCGTTTTGCGGTCGGCTTCCGCGGCCGCCTCCGCGTGGCGGCGTTCAAGCACGGCCACGCGCGCGTCCACCGGGCCGGGGCGGATGAACTCCACGGTGGCCTCACCATCACCCAATGGCGTGATCCGCGCGCGCAAAGGGCGCCCCATCACGGACACACGCACGGCCTCCGGAGCGCCGCTCTGCCGGACGCGGGACAACGCCGCCGTCACCGCGGGCCCTGTGGACGGGTCGACCAGATCGATCACGCGATGCGCCACCAGCTGCTCGGCGGCCAAACCCAGAAGCGACGGGCAGGCGCCGCCGGCTTCGGCGACTCGATCCCCCGCGATCACCCGCATCAGCACGCTGCTTGCCCCATGGAGCATACGCTGCGTTGCTGCGCGCGATTGGCGACCCCGATCCATATCCAGCGCCTGGCGGGCCCGCACGCCCCACATCACCACGGTCACCAGCGCCAACGGCGGGACCGCCGACGCCAAGCCCGACAGCGCGACATCGCGTTGGGACGTCAAGATCGCCGCAAGCGCCAGGCCAAGCGCTCCCAACGCGCCGCCTTCCCAAAGGGGCGCACGGGGGCGCAACAACGCCGCCACGGCCGCTGGCGCCACAAACCACCCCGCCAGCGCTGGCCACGCGTCGCCAACCAACACCGCCGCCACACTGACGGACACCGCCCACGCCACGACCACGCCGGCGGCCCAGCGCGCGTCAAGCACGAGACCGCCAAGCACCAGCGCCGTCAGCGCGGGCGCCGCGCCAACCACAAACACGGCTGCTCCTGGGCCGTAGAGCGGCAGGCCGGAGACGCCGTGAGCCGCAAGCCCAAAGACCATAGCCGCCAACCACGCGCCATGAGCGACGCGCGACGCGTGCAATTGATCCGACATTCCCATCATCATGGCGCGTACATCATGTCCCGTCGCGCGTGATCTCACGATCCGACGCGCTCACCCCCCGGCCAGTCTCTCCATACCGGGCAAAAGTTTAAGCCGCCTCAATGCGCGCATTTATCTCAAAGGCGCGTCTTCCCCAGCTTTTGTGTCGACGAAACCGCCCGCACCTAGCGTGATGGGGAGAGACGCGTCAGGGCTCGCAAAGCCGACCGTGGCGTCTCACTGTGTTCCCGACAGGAGAACCTTGTCATGAAAGCCATTCACGCCGGTGTCCTCGTCGCCGCCGCGCTCATGGGCGCGGCCGCCGCCAACGCTGATGAGGCCCGTCACCAGCGAGCGCCCATCAATCAGAGCGATCTCGCCCGCCTCGCCGCGCCCTACGCCGGCCTCTATCGCACGCTGGAGCGCTTTGAAACCGTCAGCTTCGCGAGCGCCGACGAAGTGACCAACGGGTTGCACGCGGTCGGCCGGGTGTCGCCGGACGACCTCTCGATTGCCTGGACCGCTTACGCGGCGCTCTCCGCCAGCGTCACGCCGGAGTACATGGACGGCGTGCGCGGCGCTGTGGACCTCTATGGCGCGGAACGCGTGGCCAAGGGCCTGCGGCGCGATCCACGGTACGCGCGCAGCCTCGCGGGCGGCGACGACGCGGTCCGCATCATCGTCACGCGCCTCACCGACGACGCCGACGCGCTGCGCGCGGCCGCAGCCCGCGTCGACGGTCAGTCCTACGCCGTCCAGGATCAGCCCTGGGCGCTGACGCGTCACGGCGCCGCGCAGACCCGCCTGGCCGTGTTGACCGCCGCCGCCGCTGACATCCGGCCCGCGGATCCGCAACTGACGGCGTGGCTCGCGGAGCGTGCGTCCGACACCGTGGAGCGGGAATCCGAGGAACGGTTTCGGCCCTTCCGCATCGCGTCGGCGTTCGCCGGATCGGGCGGCCGTCCCGCTGCGGCGCCGCACCGCACCTATGACGGCGCCATTGACGGCGCGCTCACGTTGGCGGCGCTGACGATGCTGGATGAAGCCCGCGGCGAAGACGCGTCGCTCTACAGCGCGCGCCAGGTGAAACAGTGCTCCGCGATGGCGCGGCTCAACATCGAGCAATGCATCGCCGCGTCAGCGTTCCCCTATGAAGATGTGTTCTGCATCGCCGAGCATGGCATCAACGAGGTCGCCGGCTGCGTCGACCCCAGCCGCTAGTCCGGCATCGCGTCACCAGCTGACGCCCGACCTGACGACGCGTCGCCCTCTTGAAGGGCGGCGCGTTGCGCGTTAGCTCGCGTCTATGACTGACGCTCCCGACACCGCCGCCATCGCCCAGGATCTGATCGAGGATTTCGCCTTCTTCGATGATTGGGAGGATCGCTACCGCCATGTGATTGAACTCGGCCGCGCGCTTCCGGAGCTCACGCCGGAGGAGCACACCGACGCCACGAAGGTGTCAGGCTGCGCCAGCCAGGTGTGGTTGGTGGTGGACGAAGACCCAAACGCGCCGGGACAGATCCGGATTCGCGGGGACAGCGACGCCCACATCGTGAAGGGGTTGGCCGCGATTCTCGCCCGTCTCTACTCCGGCCAAGCGGCTGCAGCAGCGGAAACGTTTGACCCCGAAGCGGTGTTCGCGCGCATTGGCTTGGTCGAGCACCTCTCGTCTCAGCGCGCGAACGGCTTGAAATCGATGATCGCGCGGATCCGCCGGGACGCGGCAACGCTGGCCGCTGGCCGCGCCAGCTGACCACGCCGGTCAGCGCGCGTGGCGTTTGGGCGCCGGGTCGGCGATCCCATAGTGGTCCGCCAGTCGGGAAAGCGCGAGCTTCACCATGACTTTGGCGGAGCGTTGGGGCCACCCGAAGGCTTTCTCGATCGCCGCCAGCCCGCGTCGTTCACAACACACAGCCGACAAGACTTGATCAAGCCCGGGCCCCGCCGCCGCCAGCGCCGCCTCAAGCCGTCGCCGCGCCGCTCGCGCCGCGTCATGATCGGCGATGGGCGGCGCCGCCGCGCCGCGCCGGCCGCCGCTGGAGGGCGTCGCGTCCCAACTCATGGTGACGCGCGGCGTCCAATGAGCGCGCTCATGATCGTGGCTCAACCGTTCTCCAGCGGCGAACTCCCGAGCCGTCAGGAAGGGACGCCCGTCCGGCCCGCGACGGGCCAGCCACGCCAAGGGGGACTCCGCCAGGTTAACGGCGGCTTCGGTTCCTTTGCCGGCGGCGACGTCCACAACCCGCTGCTCCAATAGGCGGTGTTGGTTGGCGAAGGCCTCGCCCTCCGCGCTGGCGCGACGCAACCGCGCGCGGCCGTCCGCGGTCAGCACAAAAGCTCGCGCGCCCCCCACGTCCGCGTGCACGACGCCCTGCGCGCGCCACCGCGCAACCGTCTCGGCGTCCACGCGCGCCAGCGGCCGCCGGCGACGATCGCCGTCACAAAAAACGCCGAACTGCGTCTCATGCGGATCAAGCGCGATCAGGGCCGCGCCGCCATGGGCCAAGCGCCGCAGCGCGCGGACCTCCGCGCGGTCGCCGCTCACGCCTCCGCCTCAACGCCGGCGAACCGGCCCGCGAGACGGGTCGGTTTCGGCGCGGGCGCCGCGCGCAAAAACGCCTCCAAATCATCGAGATAGGCGTCGAACCCGGGGTCCTCGCGGCGATCCTCCACCACATGGCAGGCATGAGACACCGTCGTGCGGTCGCGTCCGAAGGCGGCGGCCACCCGCGACAAGCTCATACCGAACGCGACATGGCTGAGATACATCGCCGTCTGGCGCGCCAGCGCGGCCGCTTTTGAGCGCCGCGTGCGCGCCGCGATCTCCTCATGCGGCTGGCGAAAGACAAACGCCACCGCATGCTGTGCGAGACGCGCACGCGCCTCATCATCATCCACCCCGCGTGTGGCACTCCCCATACTCGCCTCCCTCTCCCATAGGATCAACCTGAGGGCGTGCAGGTTTACACCCACAACTATGACGGAGGATAAGATTCCTATTTCGAGAGGATAAGTGCTTAACGCGGGGTGGCGCTGTTAACTCTTCGTTACGATTTGGATGACTTTCGCCCCTTCGCGCTCTGACCTAGGCCCATACGCTTCGCAAGATCAGACCGCGCCTTGGCGTAATTTGGCGCGACCATGGGGTAGTCCGCCGGCAAACCCCATTTCCGACGATAATCTTCCGGCGACATATCGTACTGGGTCCGCAAGTGGCGCTTCAGAGATTTGAACTTCCGACCATCTTCCAGACAGATAAGATGATCTGGCGTCACCGATTTTTTGATCGGGACCGCGGGGGTCGGCGGTTCGTCATGCGCGGCCGCGCCCGCCACGGCCAACTCACTCATGGTCGAATGCACGTTCTCGATGATACGGGGAACGTCCGTCACCGACACCGCGTTGGAGCCCACATAAGAGGCGACAAGTTCCGTCGTCATTTCAATGAGTTCGAGGCGATCAGTCATAGCGGTCCTGTTCCCGTCATCCGGAGCGTGAAATTGAGAAGGACGCGGCGATTCGGCGTTGTGCGTCCAACACAGCAATTTCATGCGTTGGTCTTTGCGCGACTGCACCCGAAATGATTAACGGGCGCTCGCTACAAATAGAGACCTTTGGGCTGAACAATCAAGATGTCACACCGCCACAACGCGAAATTGAGCGCATCCCGCCGCGTGCGGTCGCGCGGCGGCGCTAGGCGGCGAGGGCCGCGATCAACGCTAGGCCCAACACCAAGAGCGTGGCGATGGCGAAGGAGTTGTCCGGCACCGCGCGCCGCACGACCCCCGCAGGCGAGAGCGCGGCGTGGAGCTGATCGCCCAGATGCCGGGCCCCGCGACCCAACGCCACAGTCGCGTGCGCGACCATCCGGGTCCCAAACGCGCCGGCCCACCGCGCCAAATCCAACCCGACCCGACGGTAGAGCCAATCGGTGTCCAGTATCGTGGCCGGCCGCTCGGGCGGGTAGAGCTTAAGACGCATCAAGAACGCAAACGCGAACGCCGCGGCCACCAAGAGTTGCATTTGGGTCAGCACATGGTCGGCGGTGTACGCGACGTAGTCGCCCGAGAACGGCAGCAACGCGTAAAGCGCGCCCATGCCGCCCCAGCCGGCCGGCAAGGGCAACGCCAGATAGACGCACAAAAACGCCGCCAGCCCCATCGCCAGAACCATGTTCCACGGCGCCTCGCGCGGACGACGGCCGCTGTCGTGCCCAAAGAAAGAGAAGTACGGGATCTTGATGCCCGAGTGCTCGAGCACCCCGGCGGAAGCGAACAACAACATCAGCCACACAATCGTGTAATGCTCTTTCGCCGCCGCCGCCAATATCATCGACTTGGACACAAACCCGGAAAAGAGCGGGAAAGCCGAAATCGACGCCGCGCCGATAATGCAGAAAATCGCCGTGAACGGCATGGTCTTATAAAGACCGCCGAGCTCGCTCGCCTTGCACGTTCCCGTCCGGTGCAGCACCGCGCCCATGCTCATAAACAACAGCGCTTTGTAGATGATGTGGCAGAAGGCGTGCGCCGCAGCGCCGTTCAGCGCCAAGCTCGTGCCAATGCCCACGCCGCACACCATAAAGCCAAGTTGATTGTTCAGGCTGTAGGCGAGCACGCGACGCAAGTCGTTTTCGATCACAGCGAAGAACACCGGAAACACCGTCATCACGGCGCCGATATAGATCAACGGCTCATAACCCGCGAAGCCGCGCGCTAAGGCGTAAACGGCGAGCTTGGTCGTGAACGCGGACAACACCACCGCGCCGACCGGCGTGGCCCGCGGATAACTGTCCTGCAGCCAGTTGTGTAACAGGGGGAACGCACACTTAATCCCGATCGCCAACAGAATGAGCGCCCCACCCGGCGTGGCCGGGTCAAAATAAGGACTGGCGCCGCCGCCCGCGTCGAGCGCTCCGCCGAAGGCGAGGGATCCCGTCGCCGACGCGTGCGCGGCCGCGCCGGCCAGCAACAGCACGCCGGAGCCCACGTGAATCGCCAGATACCGCAAGCCGGCGTTGATCCGCGCCGCCCCGCCCGCGCCCATGACGAGCCCGACCGAGGAGAGAGCCGTCAGCTCCCAAAAGGCGAACAACGTCAAAAGGTCGCCAGCGAACACAGCGCCGACCCCCGCCCCCGCATAGATGAGGCTCATCGCATCCTGAGCGCGGTTGCGGTCATGCAGTGCGTAAACGCCGTTCAGGAAGGACGCGATGATGAACACGAGGCCAAAAATGCGCGACAGCGGATCAAACCGCAGGGTCTCGAACGAAAACCCGGCCACCTCGACGACGCCATACACGCCGATCTGCGCGTTCAGCCACAAGGCCATGGCGCCGACGGGCCCAGCCAGCAGCAGCAGTTTGCGCACCCCGCGCCATGGCGTCACCGCCGCCGCCACGCCCGCCGCGATCAACGACGCCGCCGGAGTCACCTGACCCCACAGCCCCACATCCGCCGCCGCGACCAAGTCCTCCATCAGCCTCAGCCCTTATCCTCGTCGGCGTAATAGTCCGGCGCGCGCGACAACAGCCGCCGCAGCGGCCAGCCCGTCAGCACCACGCCCGCAAAAGCGACAAACCCCAGCCACGCGTGAAAGCCCAGCGCCCCGTCCACGCCGATATACGCATGGCGGTGCACCGCAACGTCGAGCGCCGCGAGAACCAACGCAAACACGCCCAACCCGACCCCGATGCCGTCGCGCACGCGTTTGTCGTCAACCCAAGCGAAGCTCTTGGACAACGGATGCACCGACACGGGCTCGGCGTCCCCCTCAAGAGCGCCGGACGGCGGCTCGCTCATGCTCATGGCGTCGCTCCTGAAACCCAAGGCTGGCCGCTGAAAGCCGGCTCAAGATACGAGATCAGCGGTCCCGTGAAGAAGAACAGGATCAGGCACCCCATCGCGGTGAGGACGGGCGGGAGAACCGCCAGAGCCGGCGCGCCTTTGACGACGCCGGCCGGGGTCGCCGCCTCCCGCACGAGCAACGCGGCGCGGGCGGGGATCGGCGCGAGATACGCCACGTTCAAAACAGACGAGACCACCAACGCCGCCAGCACCCACAGCGCCCCCGCGTCCACGGCGCCGCTCATGAGGAAGAGTTTCGGCCACGCGCCGGCGAGGGGCGGCAAGCCGATGATGGAGGCCGCGCCCACGGCGAACGCGCCAAAGGTCCAAGGCATGGCTCGCGCCAGCCCGACCAAGTCCGGAATCTCCGTCCGCTTGGCGCCCACATAGATCGCGCCCGCGCACATAAAGAGCGTGATCTTGCCAAACGCGTGGAACACGAGCTGCAGCGCCCCGCCCATCAACGCCGCAGGCGTCGCCATCATCGCGCCGAGCGTCACATAGGCGAGCTGGCTCACGGTCGAGTACGCCAGGCGCGCTTTGAAATTGGTCTTGGTCATGGCGATGACGGAGGCCAAGACGATGGAAATCGCCGCGACGATGGTCAGGCCGTCGGCCGCCGGCAACGCCTGCATCAGCTCCGGCCCAAACACGTAAGTGGAGACCTTCAACATCGTGAAGACCCCCGCCTTCACCACCGCCACGGCGTGCAGCAACGCGCTCACCGGCGTCGGCGCGACCATCGCGTTCGGGAGCCAGGGGTGCATGGGCATCAGCGCGGCTTTGCCGATGCCAAAGGCGAACAGCACCAGAATGACGCCGTAGGCGGTGAGAGCCGCGGCGTTCGGCCCGCCGTCCGCGGCCGCCGCGGCAACCTCGGGGAACACGCCCCCCGGCGCGAACTCCAGCGTGCCCGCATAAGCGTAGGTCGCCACAATCGCCGGCAACAACAGCCCGAGCGACGCCAGCAACAACACGGTCATGTAAACCCGCGCGCCGCGGCGCGCTTTCGCATCGCCCTTATGGGCGACCAAGGCGTAGGTCGAGAATGTCAGCGCTTCGTAGAACACAAACAGCGTGAACAGATCCGCGGCCATCGCGACGCCCATGGCGGAGGCGATGGCCACCGCAAAGAACGCGTAGAACCGCGTTTGATCCTTCTCGCCGCCGCCACGCATATAGCCGATGGAATAGAGCGAGTTGACGATCCACAAACCGCTGGCGAGCACGGCGAAAACCGCTCCCAGAGGCTCCAGGCGAAACGCGAGCGCGAGGTCCGGCGTGACCGCGATGAGCGTCAGTTCGGGCCCCGCAGCGCCAGCGTTCGCCGCCACGCCCGTGGCGCGCGCGAGCTCCACTGTGACCGCCAGCAGGACCACCGCCGTCAGCAGAGTGGCCGCCTCGCGCAGATTGGGCGCGCGGCCCAACGCAACGATGGCCAGACACCCCATGAGCGGCACGACCAGCGCGGCCAAGATCAGTTGAGCGTCCGTCATGGCGCGGTCCCTCTCACCGTCGCCGGCTCCGCGAGCACCGCGTCCGCCGCGCCGCGGGCGAGCCCCTCAAGCCAGCCGGCGTCGACCCCGAACCAAAGGTTCGCCCCGGCCAGGACGAGAAGCGGAATCAGCAAACTCACCGGCGTCCGCACCGAGCCCGCCGCCAACGCGGCCTCTGATGGCGGGCGCAGATACGCCGCCTCCAAGATCCGGCCGACATAGAAGAACGCCAAGACGGACGACACCGCGATCGCGACCACGGCCCACCACCAGCCACGGTCGATCACCGCCCCAAAGAGGTAGAGCTTGGACACAAAGCCGGCGGTGAGCGGCACGCCCATCAAACTCAACCCGCCCACAGTCAACGCCGCGAAGGTCACTGGCATGCGCCGCCCAAGCCCCGCCAGATCGCTCAGATTGCGCGCGTTCAGGTGAAGCGCGACCGCGCCCAACGCCATAAACAGCGCCCCCTTCATCAAGGCGTGGTTGAACAAGTGCAAAAGCCCCGCCGCGACGCCAGCCGCGGTCGCCGTCGCCACCCCGAGGAGCATGTACCCCACCTGAGCCACGGACGAGTACGCCAAGATGCGCTTGGCGTCCGTCTGCACGCAGGCCTGCAAAGACGCCACGATCATGCCCGCGGCGGCCAACGGCGCCAGCAGCCAGGCCAAGGTCACTTCCTCAAACGCGTAGCGGGTGTCGAACACCGTGAACAGAAACCGGATCAACGCGTAGACCGCAGCTTTTGTGGCGGTCGCCGCCAGGAACACGGTGATGAACGAGGGCGCGAACGCGTAGGCGTTGGGCAGCCACGTGTGCAGCGGGAACATCGCCGCCTTCAGCCCCAGGCCAATGAAAATAAACGCATACCCGGCGCGAACCGTCGTCGTGTCGGCCATGGGCGGCAGAAGCCGCGCCATGTCCGCGAGGTTCAAGGTCCCCGTGGCGATGTACAAAAAGCCGACGCCGATCACGAAGAAGGTCGCGCCGATCGTCCCCAAGATCAGATAATTATACGCGGCCGTCAGCGCCCGGCGGTCCTGGCGCGCGCCCATGGCGACCAGCACATAGGTCGACAACGACGAAATCTCGAGAAACACAAACAGGTTGAACGCGTCGCCGGTCGCGACCACCCCCAAGAGGCCCGCGAAGCACACAAGAAACGCCGCGAAAAACAGCCCGCGCCGCCCTTCATCGACCTCCCGCGCCACCGTCGAGGGCGCGAACGCCACAGCCACAACGCCGATGGCGCTGATCAGAAGCAGGATCGGGGCGTTCAAGGCGTCGGCCCGGTACTCAATGCCCAGCGGCGGCGCCCATCCCCCCAACGCATAGCTCACCACGCCGTGGGCGTGCACCTGATCCACAACGATGAGGCTCGTCGCCAGGGACGCCACAGTCGCAACCAAGGCCAACACCCAGGCCGCCCGCCCGCCAAGACCGAACGCAGCGACGGCCGCCGCCAACAACGGGGCAACCGGGATCAACAACACCGCATGCGCTTCCGCCCATGCCGGCGCCAGGGCCATCACCCACGAGCCGGACGCAGACGCGATTGGAACCCCCGCGGCCATCACGACGCGCCACCGGTCGCAGGCGCGGCGTCCGCCAGTTCTTGGTCGTGTTCCTGGAACTCCAGCTCATCATCTTCGATGGAACCGTAGGCATCACGGATGCGCACGACCAACGCGAGGCCAACGGCCAGCGTCGCCACGCCCACCACAATGGCGGTGAGGATCAACACATGAGGCAGCGGGTTTGAGTACACGGCGTCCAGCGCGTCGGCGCTGTAGACCGTTTGCACCGGCTCGCCGGCCATGCCGCCATGGTCGGACCCGTGGGTCGCCGCCTCCGTCGACGCACCGTGGCTCCCATGACCATCGGCGGATCCCGCCACGGCCCCGTGGGCGGCGTGGCCAGCGTCGCTGTGGAGCGCTGCGCCGTGCGAGTCGCCGCCGTGAGAACCGGCGCCATGAGAGTCGCTGCCGTGAGCGTCCCCACCGTGATCGCCCCCATGATGGGTTTCCGGGAGGATGGGGGGCACGCCGCCGCGCACCTTGCCGGCGGTGATGTAGAGCAGAAACACCGATGTCTGGAAAACGCCGAGGCCAACCAGCCGCTTCACCAGGTTGCCCGTCGCGAACACGGCGTAAAGGCCCAGCATCATCAACACGATGATGATCCAATAATTGTAGTGGGACACAACAAGCGCCGTCACGTCGTCACCACTCATCCTCAGGAATGTCAGAGACGCGGCCGGCGAAGGCGTAGAAGATCGCCACAATCACCGACGCCACCGTGAACAACACCCCCAGCTCAACCAACAAAATTCCGATGTGCTGACCATGAAGACCGTGGCCGAGCACGTCGTAGTCCAAGAAGGCCGCGCCGTGAAACAGCGACACCACGCCAACGCCGGCGTAGAGAGAGACGCCCGTCGCCGCGCCAGCTTGCACAAAGCCCGGCGGCACCGCTCGCCGTGCGGCGTCGACGCCGTACACCAACGCGTAGAGCATGACGGCCACCGCCACGATCACCCCCGCCTGGAAGCCGCCGCCCGGGCCAAAATCGCCATGGAACTGCACGTAGAAGCCAAACAACGCGATGATCGGCACGAGCCCTTTGGACACGACCCGCAGCACGGTGTGCATGTCCGCGGCGGCCTCCGCCTCGTCGCGGCGATCCGGCTCCTCGGGCGCTGGCGGGGTGGGCTCAGCCATCCGAACCTCCCCCGGGCTGTCGGCGCGTCGCGGGCGGCGACCCGTTCGCAGGCGCCCCGTTCACAGGCGCGCCGTTGACGGGTGCGCGGGCCGCGCCGCCGCCGGTCGCCGCGCTGGCGCCGCGAAGCCCCAACAACAGCATCACCCCTAGGCCGGCGGTGAAAATCACGAACGCCTCGCCCAAGGTGTCATAGCCGCGATAGCTCGCCAGCACCGCGGTGACCACATTCGGCGGGCCCACCTCCTCCGGCGTGCGCACCAGATACGCGCGTCCCACATAGGCGTTGGCGGGGGACTCCGGGTCGCCAAACGAGGGCATGTCGATCGTGGCGTAAAGCAACGCCGCGCCAACGCCCGCTGACACCACCAAGGCGGTCCACCGTCGACCTGGATGCGGCTGACGCGCCTCACGCGCCGTCAGCAGCATCGCGGCCAGCATAAGCGTGGTGGACACGCCCGCGCCGACCGCCGCTTCGGTGAACGCCACATCCACCGCGTCCAACGAGACGAAGAAGACCGCGGACAGCAGGCTGTAAACGCCCGACAGCATCACCACAACAAACAACCGACGCTGCACAATGATCGCGACGCCAACGACCAACAGCATCAGCAGCAGCGTGATGTCGAGGATCAGTATCCCCGCATAGCCGTTGGACGCCGCCTGGGAGGTCGGCGCCGCCGCCTCCGCCGCGCGCGCGCCAAGCGCCGCCGCCCAAGACGCCGTCAGCTCCATCATGATCCCCGCTCCACCGGCGCGCGCGCCGCCACCGGGTCCGCAGGAGCGGCCGCCGACGCCTCCGCATCAGGAGCGGGCGGGTGAAACCGGTTCAACAAAGGTTGGAGGCCGGCTTTGTACGCCGCGTTGGCCACCGCATGGGTCGCCGTTGGGCTTGTCATCAGCAGGAAAAACGCGATCACCGCCAGCTTCGCCGTGGTCAGCGACCAGCCGGCCTCAAACATCAGACCAATCACGACGAGTTCCGCACCCAACGTGTCAGTGACGCCCGCGGCGTGCAGACGCGTGTAGAAGTCCGGCAAGCGCAACACGCCGATGGTGCCGACCAGGACGAAGAACAGCCCCGCCGAGACGAGGCCCGTCGCGGCGACATGTCGCCCCAACTCCAACAGCTCCATGGGGCTCACGACGTCGGCTCCGTGGTCCGGGGGCGTTGGACGCGCCGGTCCAGCGAGACCGTCAAGTCGCGGTAGCGGAAGAATTTGAGGATGGCGATCGTCGCCACGAAATTGATCAGCGCGTAGAGGATTGCAATGTCCACCGCGTCAGGACGATCAATGTAGAACGAAAACAAAACCAGCAAAATGACCGTCTTCGTGCCGAACGAATTCACAGCCAAGACACGGTCATACAGGCTTGGCCCAAAAAAGAGACGACCAAGCATCATGCTCATCGCCACCAGCACAACGATGGTCGCAGCCGTCACGATCATCGCCCGCCCTCCGCGGCGCGCACCGACTGCACCCGCATCTCCTCAAAACCCTCGGCGTCGACGAAATCGGCGGTCAACGCGTGAACGACCATGTCGTCCCCCTCCACCGCGACCGTCACGGTCCCCGGCGTGAGCGTGATCGAGTTGGCGAACACCGCCCGCCCCATCGGCGTGCGCGCCCGCCCGGGCACCCGCACCACGCGCGGCGTCACGTCGAGATCCGCGCGCATCACGATCCGCGTCACCGCGAGATTGGCTTTCACAATCTCGCCGCCGAGCCAATTCCAATAGCGCAGGTAGGCCGGCAAGCGCGCCTGCGGCGCGGTTTCCGGGTCCAAGATGCCCAGCCGCTGCACCAACAGAAGGACAAGAACGATCGACGCCGCGCCGAGCGAAAGCGTGAGGCTGTCGGTGGTGCGGCCGGAGAGCAGGATCCACTCCACCGCCAGCACGAGGCCCAACACAACCGCCACAATGGCCCCGCCCATGGCTTGATCCCCGCCCCTGCACACATTCAACACATCGCGGCGGGAGTTCTACTCCACCCAAGCGGCGTCTGACCAGCCGCGACGTGTGCGATTTTGGAACAGACGGCGCGCGCTCACCGCTTCGGCGTCGCCAGCGTCACCAGCAGGTTCACCACCGCCACGCCCCCCATCACCACGGCGATGTAGAACAGAACCGGCGGATACTCCGCGGGAATCGCCGGCGTGAAGTCCGCGGGGATCTCCCACGGGGCGGCGGCGTTGACGGACAACCCCGTCGGCGTGTTGATGCCGAGATAAGGGCTGAGATGAAACCCCACCGCGCCGCCGATCAGAGCCACAGCCAACAGCGCGCCCAAGCGCCGGATATTGTCGAGCGACAACAGCACGCCCAACAGGATGAGCGCGCCGGCCGCGATCTCCGCGCCGCCGACAACGGCGTTCACCTCGGGATGGAACAGATCCGCCAAAGGCAGTCCCTCCAGAGTCGCTTTCGCTTCAATGAATTGGAAGATGTGAGCCGTGGTGAACTTCATGACGCCGAACGCCACCAAGAATCCCCCCGTCACGATGGCCAAAAGCCACTTCACGATCGCCATAGCGCGCCCCTACGTTTCCTGCCGTCTCCGCCGTCAGGGCGATCCAGCCCTGCTTTAACCTTTATGCCCGCCTGGGACCGTGAAGACCACCACCCAGAGCGGTCGCGCCAGGTCTGGCGCGCCGCCGGGCTGTGGCGCGACGGTCACGCTGAGCGCGCGTGCTTTCGCGGCTGCGGCGCCTAAAATGCTCCAAACCGGGGCTCATCATCAGAGGCGCGTGGGGCGCTGGGAAGGGGAGACGTTATGGCTTGGCTTACGCCTGCGCCGCCCAAGGCCGCCAATCGTCCCTTCGCTGCGTATCTGGGAACGCAAGCCAGCTGGTTCTTCGGCTTTGGCTTGCAAAGCGTGCTTCTGCCGTACACGGCCGTGCGCATCTTCAACGCCTCCGACGCGCAGTTGGGCCTTGTCCAAGCCTCGCCGCTGGCGCCCGTCGCTTTGCTGATCCTCCTCGGCGGCGTCGCCGCGGAGCGCCGCGACCGGCGCGACTTGTTGATGTTGCTGCACATGGCGGCCGTGGCGCCGCCGGCGGCCTTGGCGGCCGCGGCCGCGTTCGGCGTCTGGTCGATCCATTGGTTAATCGCGTTTGGCCTGGCGATCGGGACCACGGGCGCCATCATGATGCCCACGCGCGACGCCGCGCTGAACGCCGCCGCCCAGGCGTCCGTCGGACGGTTGAGCGTCCAACGGGCCGTGGTCTTGGCGAGCTTGGTCCAGTTCGCCGGCCAAGTCGCGGGCATGAGCGCGGCGATCATCGCCACCGCCGCAGAGGCGTTGTTGACCACGCCCATGACGGACACCCTGCGCGCCTGGCAGGCCGGCGTCCTCTTCGGCTGCCAGGCGGCGGCTTTGGCGGCGGGATGGATCGGCGCCTACCTTCTGCCGCGCTTGACCCCGCCCTCTCCGCGCGGCGAGGGCGGAGTCGCGCGTCAGGTCGCGGAGGGTTTGGCGGTGGTGTGGCGCTCGCCGGTGATCCGGCCGATGGCGCTGTTGATGGTGGCCGTCGGCGTGTTCGTGATCGGGGCGAGTTTTCTGGTGCTGTTGCCGAACCTGGTGCTGGACGCCTTTGGCGGAGGGCTCGGCGCGCTCGGCTTCGCGCTCATCGTGTTTTGGCTCGGGGCCGCCGCCGCCACCATCGCCCTCACCCGGTTTCACGTGCGCAAGCCCGGGCGCTTGTTGGTCGGCGCCCTCGCGCTGGGGGCGACGTCGCTGGGCGTGTTCGCGTTTCACCCGCCGTTCGTGGTCGTGGTCGGGTTGGTCTTCTTCTGGGGCGTGTCCGGCGGGCTTGGCATCGCGATGAGCCGCGCCATCGTCCAAGAGAAGGCGCCGCCCCAGGCGCTGGCGCGGGTGTTGTCGATCTATCAGCTCGGTTTCGTCGGCGGGGCGCCAATTGGTTCCGTGGGCATGGGCTTCCTGGTCGAGCACTTTGGCCCGCAAGTCGGCGCGTTCACCGCAATGGCCGGGGTGCTGGCGACCTGCGCGTGGCTCGCCTTCTTCACGCCGATCGGGCGCCTCCGCGGCTCGCGAGAGCCCGCCTCCCGCGAGGCCGTTGCAGAGGATGGCGGCGCCGCGTAGCGTGCGTGCACGCCGCGACTCGTCTCATCGGTTCACCCTTCCCCAGCATTTCCGCCGCTTGGAGCCGCCATGTCTTCATCCGTCGCCCCGCCGTCCGCCGACGCGCGCGCGCTCACCCCGCCGGTCGCCGAACGCCGGCCGGTCACGCAGGAACTCCACGGTCGGGTCCGCACGGACGATTACGCGTGGATGCGCGACGAGAATTGGCGCGACGCGATGCGCGACCCCGCCAAACTGCGCGCGGACATTCGCGCCCACCTCGAAGCCGAGAACGCCTACGCCAAAGCGTGGATGGCGGACACCGAAGCGCTCCAGCACACGCTCTTTGAGGAGATGCGCGGGCGCATCAAAGAGGAAGACGAGGGTCTGCCCACGCCGGACGGGCCGTACGCGTATTACAGCCGCACCCGCCGCTATCGACCGGAGGCCCAAGAGGGTCAGTACGCGGTGTTTGTTCGCAAGCCGATCGACCCCGCGACCGACACGGCCAACGGCCCAGAAGAGGTGCTGTTCGACGGCGACGAGGAAGCGCGCGGCCACGATTACTTCGCCCTCGGCGGCCTCGACCACAGTCCAGACCACGCCCTCATCGCCTATGGCGTCGACCTTACGGGGTCGGAGTACTACACGCTTCGCTTCCGTCGGATCGCCGACGGCGTTCACTTGGACGACGTCATCGAAAACACCACGGGCGGCGTCGTGTGGGCGAACGACAGCCGCACGGTCTTTTGGGTGTGGCGTGATGACAATGGCCGGCCTTGTAAGGTCTATCGCCGCGTCCTCGGCTCAGGTGAGGACAAGCTCGTCTATGAGGAAAGCGATCCGGGCTTCTTCGTGTCCGTCGGCAAGACCGAGTCGGATCGGTTTGTCGTCATCGACGCCCACGACCACACGACGTCGGAAGTCCGCTTAATCGACGCTGATGCTCCCCAGACCCCGCCGCGCTTGATCGCCGCGCGCGAACGCGGGGTCGAGTACGACGTCTCGGATCGCGAGGGCCGCCTCTACATCCTCACCAATGTGGACGGCGCGATCGACTTCAAACTCATGACAGCCCCGGTGGAGTCGCCCGAGCGGGACCACTGGGTTGACTGGGTCCCGCACCGTGAGGGCGTGCTGGTGCTCGGTCAGCGCCTCTTTGCCCAGCACCATGTCCGGCTGGAGCGCGAAAACGGACTGCCGCGGATCGTGATCCGCCACTTTGCGGACGACGCGGAGCACAGCCTCAGCCTTGACGAGGAGGCCTATTCCTTGGGGCTGTCGGGCCTCTACGCCTTCGATACGCCCGTGATGCGTTTCGCCTATTCATCGCCCACCACGCCGGATCAGGTCTTCGCCTACGACATGAACAGCCGTGAGCGCCGGCTTCTCAAAACGCGCGAAGTGCCATCCGGCCACAGTCCCAGCGACTATGTGACCCGCCGCATCCAGGCGCCGACCGCCGACGGGGAAACGGTGCCTGTCACCATCCTCCATCATCGCGACACGCCGATCGACGGGTCCGCGCCGGTGTTGCTCTATGGCTATGGAAGCTACGGGCACACCATCCCCGCGGGCTTCGGCACGACCCGGCTGTCGCTGTGCGATCGCGGCGTGATTTTCGCCATCGCCCATGTCCGCGGCGGAATGGCGAAGGGGTACCGGTGGTATCTCGATGGAAAGCTGGAGCACAAACCGAACACCTTCACGGACTTCATCGCGGCGGGCGACGCCCTGATCGCCGAGGGGTACACCAGCCGCGGCCGTCTTGTGGCGATGGGCGGCTCCGCGGGCGGACTTCTCGTCGGGGCGGCGCTTAACCTCGCGCCGGACCTGTTCGCTGGGGTCGCCGCGCTCGTCCCGTTTGTCGACGTGCTCAACACGATGGCCGACGCGGACTTGCCGCTCACCCCGCCGGAATGGCCGGAATGGGGCAACCCGCTGGAGAGTGCCGAGGCGCATGACCGGCTGGCGTCCTACAGCCCCTACGACAATGTGTCGGCATGCGCCTACCCGCCGGTCTTGGTGACCGCCGGGGTGTCGGACCCCCGTGTGACCTATTGGGAACCCGCCAAATGGGCCGCGAAACTGCGCGCCCTCTCGACGGGGCCAGGGCCCGTTTTGCTCAAGACGAATATGGACGCGGGCCATGGCGGCGCATCGGGACGGTTTGACTCCTTGAAGGAAACCGCCTTCGAATTCGCGTTCGTGCTCAAAGTGACGGACCAGGCGTCAACGGCTCCGCGTCCGTCGTCAGCCGTCGCGTAGAACCGCGCCGCGGCAGACGCCCTAGCGAGGTTGTTTGTTCAACGATCGGAGGTCAGACAGGCCTGCGCGCGACGGGACATCGGCGCGAACCAAACCGGCTTGAGAGGACGTTGTGCGACGTCGGGGCGGCCCAGCAACCACCGCGCCCCAACACCACACTCGTGCGCGCGTGAGAGCGAGCGCCCGCGGCCGCCGGCCCTCAGGCCGCTTGACGCCCGCATCCGACGTCAGCCCGCTTGGGTTTCCTCGCCGTCGTCGTCGCCAGCCTCTTCGGCGTCCGTCGCGTCAGCGTCGGGTTCCGCGCCACCATCGCCATCCGCGGCGGCGGTCTCATCAACCAGCGCCTCATCGCCGGAGGCCTCCGACGCCTCGCCCCCATCCTCGAGCGCGGCTTCCGCGGCGGCGCGCTCGGCGTCGAGGGCGGCGAAGTACCGTTCCGGGTTCTTGACCAGCTCCCAGCAATCGATGCCTTCGAAGCGCGGATCATCCTCATACACTTCGGGGATGACCCGCCGCTGGGACGGATCCCCGGACTCCTCGGCGTCGCCGAACCCGCCCGCGATCAGCGTGTCGCGTGCGAAGCGTTCACACGCGACGCGCACTTCATCCTTTTGCACCTGTGCGGCGAACTCTTCGCGCGCGCGGAAGGTCTCAACCTCCTTCGTGATGAAGGTGATCCAACCATCCGCCGTGGCGCGCGCGTCCGCGTACTCCGCCGCCTGGCCATAGGCTTCCAGAGCCTGTTCACGCGCTTCGTAACGCCCGAGCACATCATCCCGTTCGTAAAGCGTCGCGCCAATGAGGTTCCAAACGTCCCCGGGTTTGTCCAAACCGCCTTGATCCAAGGCGCGCCGCAGCGCTTCTTCCGCGCGCTCAAGCTCCCCCTCGGAATAGAACGCCTCGCCCAATTGACGGAACAGGACGCCGTCCGCCGAGCGGCGCGCGGCCTGCGTGAGGGGATCGACCGCGCGGCCGAACTCCCGCGACTGCCGATAGAGCCGCGCGAGTTTTTCGTAATTGTCGAAATCGCGCTCCACCCGACCGCGGTTCATCTCGCGCTCGAGAATGCGCGCGCCGTTGTACGGCACTTCATAGAAGCTGAAATAATCAACAATACGCATGATCTCTTTTTCTTCGGTCAACATGCCGTTGAGATACATGATCTTGTTGATTTCAAACGCCTTGCGGGTTTCCCCATCTTGAGCGTAGAGGGCGGCGATGGACAGCCAAATGCTCTTGTCCGTCGGGAACAGGGCCACCATCTCGCGCAAGATGCGCGCACGGTCACGGGGCCGATCCAGTTCCGTGTACAAGAAGTTCAGCATGTCATAATGCTTGCGCTCCCGCGGGCTGGCCTTGTCGTAAGCCAGCAACGCGTGACGCAGGGAATCCAAATAGTCGCCTTGCTCGGCGTATGCAGCCACGAGGTTCAAGTGAACCTTGTCGGTGGCCTGCCCACCCGCGGCGATCCAGCCCTCAAGCCGATCAATCGCGACCGGGTAATTGCCCTGCAACAAGTACAGCTGGCCGATGTTGAACATCAAATCGAGGTTTTCTTTGGTGTTCAGATCGCCATCGCGCAGCGCCGTTTCCCAATCGCGAATAGCGCCGGCCACGTCTTCTTGTTGGTAGAGCACGTTACCGCGAATTTGATACACCACCCCCACTTCGTAGGGGTTGATGCCCCGCTTGTTCAAAGCGCGATCGAGCAGCGCCTTGGCGTCGTCCAGACGCTCCTCGTTAAAGGCGTCCAGCGCCTTTTGCACAATCTCGCCAATGTCCGGGCTAAAGACTCGATCGCTGCTGTCTTCCTCTTCGTCGTCGCGATCCTGCGCCACCGCCTCCGACGTCGTCACAAGCGTCACGCTCATCGCGGCGCCCGTCAGCGCCAGCGCCAGCATCATGGCGCGGGTGGCCTGCGCGCTCACCCGCCATACCCACCGCATCGCCATTGAACTCTCCTGCATTGCCATGACGCCGCGGCGTCGCGCCTCACCTGGGTCAGTCTGCGAGCTGGAACACCAATTCCGTGCGTTGGTTGCGCCGAGTCACGGCGACGCCGTCACGCATGCGCGGCGCATATTTCCATCGCGCCACCGCGCGCTCCGCCGCACGGCGGAAGCCGCTGGCCGGGCGCCCCTCAAGCGTGGTGCATTCCGCACGCACATTCGCAGTCGTGCCATCGGGATTGATGTCGAAGGTCATGAGGCATTTGCCCTCAGTGCCCCGGGCGGCCATGTTCGGCGGATATTCGGGGTTAATCCGCACCAACGGCTGTTCATCCCGGTCCGCCACCACAAGTTGGAAGTCGTCGCCGCCCACATCGTCCGGGTTGATCTCCGGCAACCGACCGAGCGCGGACGCCAGAGCCTCCTCCGGCGCTTCGGATTTTGCGGCTTCAATCTTCGGCGGCGGCGGCGGCGTGATGGTTTCGTCCGGCGCTTCAGGCTTCCGCCCGCGCGTGACCACATCGGTGTCCCGCTTGGAGCTCACAATGTCCAACTGCGGCGGGGCGCGACGTTCTTCGAGGACCAAATCGTCGGCAAAGATCATCGCGCGCATGCCGAGGAACAGCGCGACCGTCACCACAACCGCCACAGGCGCGCCGACCGTGAACCGTGCCAAACTCAACCCGAACATGCCGTCCTCCGCCTTCGCCGCCCTGCGCCGCGACCGTGCTGAACGGCGCGCCGATGAACCGCAGGGCCGTGAGCTTACATCAAAACCGGGCTTTGTGGACCCACTGGGGGGCTGCGCCACGCCACGACGGTCGCCTCAACCGTCATCACGGCCGGCAGGCGCGGCGCGCTACGGCCCGGCATCTTCGTCCACGGACACAAACTGCGTCTCAAATCCCACTTGCTGCGCAGCTTCCATCACCGAATACACGGTGGAGAATTTCGCCGCCCCATCGCCCTGGACGATCAATTCGCCCTTGGGGTTTTCGGCGCGCAACGCTTCAAGCTCCACACGCACGTCGTTGACGGGGACTTCGCGTTTGTTAATCCAGACGGAGTCACCGTCAGACACCGCCACCAGCACCGTCGGCTTCAACTTATCCTCGAAGTTCACAACTTCAGGGCGTTGAACCTCGATCCCCGGTTCTTTGACGAACACAGCGGTCACGATGAAGAAAATCAGGAGGATGAACACGACGTCCAACATCGGCGTCATGTTCAGTTCTGCGGCTTCTTCGTCCTGCGCACTGGAAGAACGACCTCGCGCCATGCTCGCCTCCTTGAACCCGCCGCGCGGCGCGGCTCATACGTCTGACGCCGCATGGCGCCTCACTCGCCTAGTCTGTCACGCGCCATTCCGCCCGTCGCGGCGGAACGCCCGCCCTATTCCGGTTTCCGAACAACCACGCCAGCGGCGCCCGCTTCACCCGCCTGATTGTGCACAATGGTCACGACCCGGTGCAAGGAGTTCGGATCCGGTTGAATGATCACCGCGGCTTGCCCGCCGGTGTCGACCATCTTGCGTTGGATCCGCGCCGCAACCCGGGTCAGATCGGTAATCTCGCCGTTCACAAACACCGTGTTGCGTTCGTCGATCTGCACCAAGATCGAGGGCGTGTCCGTCGGGTTTTGATCTTCGTCAGAAGGCGGCGCGATCATCTGCACCCCCTGTTCTTGAAGAAACGTCGCGGTCACAATGAAGAAGATCAGGAGAATAAACACGATATCCAGCATCGGGGTCATGTTGACCTCGGCGCTGTCCTGTCCGCGATGGCTTCGACGCCGCATGTCTGTCTCCGTTACCGTTTACGCCTCGGCCGACACGAAGGGACCCCAAGGCGGCCCGGTTCTTCGTCGTCCCGACAGGACGCCCATGGGGCGATGATGCGAGGAGCGCGAGCGCTCCCGGCGCGTCACGCCTCAAGCGTCATGCGGTCCTCCATCTCACGCACCTTCACGCGGGAGTTCCGTTCCAACTGATGACTGAAGAACAGGCCGGACAACGACGCCACCATGCCCGCCATCGTCGGGATCGTCGCCTTTGACACGCCCGCGGACATCGCCCGCGCGTTGGACGACCCTGTGGCGGCCATCACATCGAACACTTCAACCATGCCGGTCACGGTGCCGAGCAGACCCAACAGCGGCGCGATGCCGACCAGCGTCTTCACCAACTCGACATTCTGCTCGGCGCCCTGGCGCACCACCGACACCAGCCGCGCCCGCTCCGCTTCGCCAGCCCAAAACAACCGACGCTCACCGTCGTCAGCTTGCTTTCGGCCTTTGGCCACGGCGGCCACGAATTGCGGATGATCGGTCTTCCACTTGGCCCACGTGGTTTCCGCGGTCGCCGCGGCCGGCCCAAAGGCGAACTGCCAATAGGCGAGCCGCTCCAAGATAAAGGCCCACATCACAAACGTCGCGAACATGATGAAGACCAGGACGCTGCCGCCCGTCTCCAAAAAAGCCCGCAAACCGTCAAAGGCGTCGAACATGGGATGTCGCTCCCGCTCTCACGCGCGTCGAGGGCGCGTCAGGCGACGCACGCCGGCTAAGCCGACGTGGCGCCCTCCGCGTATTCCGCAGCCAACGCCGCGCCCTGCTCTTCGATCACTTGCTGCACGGCCCGGCTCGCGGACGCACAGAACGAGTGGATCAACAGCAGAGGCAAGGCAGCCACGAGGCCCAACACCGTCGTCACCAACGCTTGGCTGATGCCGCCGGCCATGATCTGCGGATCGCCCGCACCAAACAGCGTGATCTGCTGGAAGGTCACGATCATGCCCACGACCGTGCCGAGCAGACCCAGCAGCGGCGCGATCGCCGCCGCAAGCTTCAAGAAATTCAGCCCGAAGTCGAGCCCCGACGTCTCCCGCATGATGGCTTCGTCGAGCTTCAGTTCAAACGCTTCTTGGCCACCCTTGCCATCGCGCCGGGCGTCCGCCGCCGCGAGCATCAAGCGACCAAGAGGATTGCCCTTGTTGGGTTTGCTCGACCCCATCTGACCGCGCACGGCCATGTTCACCAGGGTGAGTTGGGCCAACCGCATAATCCCGAACGCGCCGCTCAGCAGCAGCAACGCGATGATGATGTATCCCGGCACGCCGCCCTGTTGGATCCGCTCGCTGAGCGTCGGCGTCTCCGTCACGAGGTTGAGAAGCTCGCCGCGAGACGGATCGATCGGGCCACGCAGCACGCGGTCCGGCCGCGCGCGGCTGACCGACCGCGCCGCGTCGACAAGCGCGCCGGCCGGCGACCGCGCGATCACCTTCATCGGCGTGTCCGCCTCGTAATTGACGAACTTCAACCCGCCAAGATTGGTCCACTGATTGAACGCCCCCAAGCGCGTGACGTCCGTCTGGCGCGCTTCACCACGCGCATCGACCACATCGGCGGAGTAGGTCACGACCTCCCGCTGATGGATCATCTCGGTGATGTACGTCTTCCAAATGCTGTCGAGCTGCGCGCGGGTCGGCAGCCGCCGGGTGTCGGCGACTTGGCCCACCGCATCACCCCGACCGGGATACTGAGCGGAAATCACGGACGCATTCACCAGGGCCCGCAACTCCGACGCCGATTGCTTCGCCACGCCGAACAGCTCGCCGAAATCGCCCTGCTTCTCGAGCAGCTCGGCGTCGAGCTCGACGATGCGCTCGTCGTTGACCTGGAATTCCTCTTCAAGGCGCTGGCCTTCTTCAAGCAGCGCCTCAAGCTCGGCCTCCGCCTCAGCAAGCAGGCGCGCCTGCTCATCGGCGCGGCTTTGAAAATCCGCTTCACGCCGGCGAGCTTCCGCCGATTGCTGACGCGTTTGCTGTTGCAGCCGCGACAGCAGCTCCGACAGGGATTGCGCGGGTTCGTCTTGCGCCACGACCGGCGCGGCGAGGAGCGAGCTGGCCGCGAAGGCCGCCGCAGCGATCGCTGAAATCGTTTTCATCGTCTGCACCCTCACACTTAGCCGGCGTCGGCGACAGACGTCGCGCCGCGCACGGGAGCCAGAAACACATTCGGCGTCGCGGTCTCGCGCGCGATGCGGATCGCTTGACGAAGGTCCGCGCGATACGACCCGGGAAGGTCTTCCCACGCGCCTTCCTCGGCGTTCCAAAGGCCGAGATCGCTCTCATCCTTGAACATGTAGATCCACGCCACGCGACCGATGAGCAGATAATCGACCAGCGGCGCGTCCGGCCCCTCGCCAAACGGCGCCTCCCAATAGGTGAGCTTGCGGCCCGCCTCAGCTTCAATCTCATACGCCTCGATGATCTTGCGATACTTCTCCGACACCGGCACGTCCGGGCGGTCCATCAGCTCACGGAGATCCGACACCCGCTTCATCCGCTCATCGCGTCGGAACGGAATGTCCAGCACGATGAAGTTTTCGAGCTGGTCGATCATCTCAAACTGCATCGGCAGCAGGCTGATCGTGATGTCATCGACCTCTTCGATCTGCCGCTGAAGGTCTTCGATCTCGTTTTCTTGGCTCCGCAGGAACACCCGCTGTTGCTCCAAGAAGAGGTTCTGGCTTTCGATCCGTTGCAGCGTCGCGCGATACTCTCGGAACAGATCGCCGCGGCGTTCCTCCAGAGCGTCAATGCGCACCTGGGATTGCTGCCCGTCCGTCGTCGCCTGCTCCGACTGCGCCACCGCGCGGTCGAGCTGGGCCTGACGGGCCAACGCCGGGGCCCCGGCCATCAGAACGGCCATGGCGCCGCACGCGAAAATCCTGCTTGTCAGAGTGATCATTGGCGCTCCGCCCTACCTGTTTGCCGGCCGTGGTCTGCAAAGCCACCGGCGCGCCAGCGCGAAACCGCCGCCCCGATGACATCAATTCCAATCGTCCAGAGGACGCTCATCGTCCGCCCAACGCCAAGACGGGTCGGGCCCGGTTGTTTCGTGCGTGCAAACCCCCTCGCTCGCGACGAAACGCTAGCATCGATCCCGCGCGTGGATCAACTCGTTGGACGGCGTCTGGCGACGGAAGCATCAGTTAACGTCAGATCTCGACGTCGACGACACGCCCATTGAGCGTCTATCGTCTTGAAACGGCGGGGCTCTGCGCAGGGCTGGGAGGCGTCGCCGCCGATACGCGGCGGCGGGATGTGATGGCTGGGGCGCCAGGGATCGAACCTGGGATCGCGGGATCAAAACCCGCTGCC
>CAZGLY010000036.1:20621-30101 GCA_964526675.1 uncultured Caulobacterales bacterium | reverse complement strand
TTCTGGTGTGGACGGTTCTCCTCGCCGCGGCGGCCGGCGTGCGCGAAGGCTTTCACATCCGCATCACCGCCTTGCAGAACGCCGCGCCGGAGCCAACGCGCACGGCGCTTTTGATCGCCGCACACATCATCGTCGCGGGCGTGGGGGTGTTCTTGGGGTGGTACGGGCTTGAGCTCGTCGCGGCGCTGTGGGCCTACCCGATCCCGACGCTCGGCTTGCCGCGCGGGTCCGCTTTTCTGCCATTGCCGATCGCCGGGGTCCTCATTGGCGCATTCTCCGTGGAGCATATCGCCGCGCTTCTCCACCACCGCGTCGTGGAGCCGACATGGCGCTGACGCTGCTGATCGGTTCGCTGTTTCTCATGCTCGCCATCGGCGTGCCGGTGGCGTTCGCGCTGTTCGCGGCGTCGGCTCTGACCTTGCTCGTCCTTGACGTCGCGCCGGTTGTGGCGGTTCAGCAGCTCACCTCAGGCGTCAACGTGTTCAGCCTCATGGCGATCCCGTTTTTCATCTTCGCAGGCGACCTTATGCACCGCGCGGGCATCGCCGAGCGCTTGGTGCGCGTCGCGGACGCCGCGCTCGGACGTGCGGCGGGCGGGCTCGGGCAAGTGAATGTCGGCGCGTCCATGATGTTTGGCGCCGTATCGGGATCGGCGGTCGCCAGCGTCTCAGCGCTCGGCTCAAGCCTGATGCCGATGATGGCGGAAAAGGGCTATGACCGCGACTACGCCGTCAACACGACCTGCACCGCCGCGATCCTCGGCCTGATCATACCGCCGTCCCACAACATGATCATCTATGCCGCGTCCTCAGGGATCGGCGTCTCCATCGGAGATCTGTTCCTGGCGGGTATCGCGCCGGGGATCCTCGCGGGCCTGTTCCTCGCGGTGACGGCATGGCTGATCGCCAAGCGGCGCGGATACCCGAAAGGCGATTTTCCCGGCTGGCGGAGCTTCCTCGCCGCCGTGTTGGCGGCGCTCCCGGGACTGATGACGGCGCTGATCATCGTTGTGGGCATCATTGGCGGTGTCTTCACGCCAACCGAAAGCGCCGCGGTCGCGGTGGGCTACACCGTCATCGTCTCCGTTTTCGGCTACCGCAGCCTCGACCGAGAAGGGTTCGCCCTGGCCGTCGCCGGGGCCGTGCGCACGACATCGATGGTCATGCTGATCATCGGGTCCGCGGCGGCGTTCGGTTGGCTCCTGGCGATCCTCGAAGGCCCGACAAAGCTCGCGGCGCTCGTCACCAGCGTGACGGATCAGCCGGCCGTCGTGCTTCTGATGGTTCTTCTATTATTCCTTCTGTTGGGCGCGTTCATGGACATGGCGCCGCTGATCATCATCACGACGCCGATCTTTCTGCCTCTGATGATGTCCTTCGGCATGGACCCAGTGCATTTCGGCGTCGTTTTGATGCTCGCGCTGGGCATCGGCCTCGTGACGCCGCCGGTGGGGTCCGTGCTCTTCGTCGGCTCGGCGATCGGTGGCGTGCGGATTGAAGACGCCATCAAGACGATCTGGCCCTTTTACGCGGCGCTGCTCGCCGCGCTGCTCGTGACGGCCTATGTGCCGGCGCTCTCCCTCGCCTTGCCGGGCGCGTTCAAATGACCGCGCGCCTTCATCCGAGCACGTGCGCGCATCTGGCGTCGGACGTCCGCGTCCCGCGTTATGATCGAGAGGCCGTAGGGATCGGCATGGTGCATCTCGGCGTCGGCGCGTTTCACCGGGCCCATCAGGCGGTCTACACCGACGACGCGCTCGAAGCTGAAGGCGGCGACTGGGGCGTCATCGGCGTTTCGCTGCGCAGCCCCACCGCAGCGACACAACTGAACCCGCAAGACGGTCTGTACACGGTCGGCGCGCGTGACGGCGCGACGGAAGACCGGCGGCTGATCGGGAACCTCAAACGCGTCATCACCGCGACGGACGACCCCGCGGCCGCGCGCGCCGCGCTGGCGGACCCGGCCGTTCGCGTGGTCACGATGACTATCACGGAAAAGGGCTACGCCCTGGACCCGGCGACCGGCGACCTCCTCGCCGACAGCCCGGACATCGTCGCCGATCTCGCAAATCCAGGCCGTCCGCGCTCGGCGGTCGGTTATCTCGTCGACGCGATTGCGACACGCCGCGCCGCTGGCGCGCCGGCCTTCACGCCGCTGTCGTGCGACAACCTTCCCTCGAACGGCGCGCGCCTCAAAGCCGCGCTCGTTCAATACGCCGAACGCCTCGATCCGGCGTTGTCGCGTTTCATCGAGGCGGAGATCGCCTGCCCCGAAACCATGGTCGACCGCATCGCGCCGGCGACGTCCGAGGCTGATCTCGACGCCGCCACGGCGGCGCTCGGCGTTCGCGATGACGGGTATGTCAAAACCGAACCCTTTAAGCAGTGGGTTGTTGAGGACGCCTTCAGCGGACCACGCCCGGCGTGGGAGCGCGGGGGCGTGCGCTTTGTCGACGACGTCGCCGCCTATGAGACCGCCAAGCTTCGCCTCTTGAACGGCCCGCATTCCGCGATTGCGTATCTCGGATATCTGTCGGGGCATGAGTACGTGCACGAGGTCATGGCCGAGGCGGTTTTGTCCGACTACGTGACCGGCCTTATGGAGCTGGAGATCGCGCCCACCGTCGCGGAGCCGGCGGGCATGCCCCTGAAGCGATACGCTGAAGACCTGCGGTCGCGTTTCCGGAACTCCGCGCTGCAGCACCGGACGTGGCAGATCGCTATGGATGGCAGCCAGAAACTCCCTCAGCGACTTTTGAACACCATCCGCGAGCGGATCGCGCAGGGCGCGCCCTACGCGCGCCTGGCGCTCGGCGTCGCCGGCTGGATCGTCTACACCCGCGGCGCGGACCTTGCTGGCGCGGCCATCGATGTGCGCGACCCGCTGGCGACGCGCACCGCCGCGATCTGGCGCGACGCCGACGGCGATCTGGACCGCGTCGTGGACGGCTACCTCAGGCTTGACGAGGTTTTCGGCGACGACCTGTCGCGCAACGCCGACGTCGCGGGCCTCCTCCGCGGGAAGGTGCATGCGTTGCTGAACGACGGGGTTCACAAAGCGGCGGCGGCGATCCCATGACCAATGCGCTCATCCAACTCCACCACGCCGACAATGTCGCGATCGCGCGCCATGATCTCGATCCGGGCGTGCCGGTGGCGGCGAACGTGAAAACCCGCGACGCCATTGCCTGCGGCCACAAGATCGCGCTTTGCGCCATTCCCGCAGGCGCGCCGATCCTGAAATTCGGTCAGCCGATCGGCGTCGCCACGACGGACATTCCCGCGGGCGCCCATATCCACACACACAACATCGCGCTCGCGCACAGCCAAGGCGACGAGAGGGCGGGCGACGCCGCCGACCTGCCGCCCTTGGACTCGGTCCCGACATTCGCGGGGTTCGCCCGGCCCGACGGCCGTATCGGCACCCGCAACTATGTGGGGGTGCTGACAACGGTCAACTGCGCGGCGACGGTGGCGCGCCACATCGCCGATCGGGCCAACCGCCGCCGCGAGGCTTTTCCCCATGTCGACGGCGTGGTCGCTTTGACCCACACGACGGGATGCGGGACCGCGTCCGAGGGCGAAGGCGTCGACAATCTCAGGCGGACGCTCGCCGGCTTTGCCCGCCACCCAAACTTCGCCGGCGTGCTCATCGTGGCGCTCGGCTGTGAAGCCAATCAGTTGTCGCGCCTGCTCGACACGCAAGGCCTCGCGCCCTCGCAACGGCTGCGCACCATGGGGATTCAGGACGTTGGGGGCACGTTGAACGCCATCGAGAGCGGCGTCGATATCGTCGTCGATCTTATGGCTGAGGCGGACGCCTGTCGTCGACGCGCCGCGCCGGCCTCCGCCCTTACGCTCGCTCTGCAGTGTGGCGGATCCGACGCCTGGTCCGGCGTCACGGCGAACCCGGCGCTCGGGCGCGCCGCGGATCTCCTCGTGCGCGCCGGCGGGACGGTGATCCTCGGGGAGACGCCGGAGATTTATGGCGCAGAGAGCCTTCTCATCCGTCGATCAGAGAACGAGCGCGTGGCGCAGGCTCTGCGGGATCGGATCGCCTGGTGGGAGGACTATGTGGCGCGCAACGGCCAGACGCTGAACAACAATCCCAGCCCCGGCAATGTGGAGGGCGGCCTCTCCACCATATTAGAGAAATCCCTCGGCGCGGTCGCCAAGTCCGGCACCTCCCCGCTGCGGGGCGTTTATCGTTACGCTGAACAGGTCGATCGCACGGGCTTCGTTTTCATGGACAGCCCCGGCTACGACCCCTGCTCGGTCACCGGCGAGATCGCTTCCGGCGCCAACATTGTCGGCTTCACGACCGGCCGCGGCTCGGTGTTCGGGGCCAAGCCGGTTCCATCGCTCAAGATTGCATCCAACTCCGATCTCGCAGCCCGCATGGACGACGACATCGACGTTGACGCCGGACCGATCGCGACCGGCGCTGCGACCACTGAGGAGGTGGGGGCGTCGATCTTCGAGCTGATCATCGAAACAGCGTCCGGCCGCCCCTCTAAATCCGAACAGCTCGGCTTTGGCGATCTCGAGTTCGTCCCTTGGCAAATCGGCGCAACCGTCTGAGGTCCCCCGTGCGACACCTGTTTCCCGCTCTTGCTTTCGCGATCACATCAGCGTTGTGCGTCGTCACGCCGGGCCACGCGCGCGACACGCCCGAGCCCCCGGACGCAAACCAGATCCGCGCGGCGATCCGCGCCGGCGCCGACTACGCGGCGACGGTCTTGATCCAGCCGGACGGGCGCGGCCGCACGGAGTACGACCTGATCTCCAGCGCCTGGAATGACTACGAAGTGCACTGGCACACGGCGCAGACGATTTACGGCCTTTTGGCCGCCCACGATGTTCTCGAAGACGAGGCCTACCTGGAGACCGCGCGTCGCGCCGGCGACTGGTGGATCGCCACGGAGTTCCAGCCGCCGCACCCCTTCGCCGGGCTGGTCAACGCCGCTCATGGCGACAAGCTCGGTCCCCTGATCAACATGACGACGATCACGGATGGCGCGAACGCCCTGTTTGCGCTCTCGGCGGCGACCGATGATCCAAGATACGCCGAGACCGCCGTGAGGTCCGGGAACTGGCTGCTGGAGAACGCCTACATTCCCGAGGAAGGCCTTTTCTACAACATTTTTGATCCCTCCGACGGGTCCGTCTGGACAGACAAAAGCCCCCACCACCCGGGCGTTACGCCGGACGTCATCAAGATCACCCAAGTCGCGCGACCCAATTCCGAAGGACATCTCTTCGCCGACATGTGTGATTTCACGGGAGAGCAACGGTATTGCGACGTCTTCCTGGCGGTGGCCAATAAGAAAATCGAGCGTCAATACGACAACGGTCTCTGGATGGATTTCGAGCCCAACGATCCCGATACCGGTAAAGTCCATCCTCGGTTTAACGTCTGGCTCGCCGAGGCTCAGATGGTCGCGTACGAGATGAGCGGCGACGGCCGGTACCGCGACAGCGCGCTCGCCGCCGCACGCGCGATGGCGCGCTTTCAGAAGAAGGACGGGGCGATTTACTATCGCAATTTCGCCGACGGGCGCACGGTGACGCAGGACGCCACGGGAAGCGCCGTCGCCTTTTCGGGACTGCTCTGGCTGCGCTTGCAGGCCGCCGGCTATGACGAGTTCGACGCCAACATCGAACGGTCCGTCCGATGGCTCCTCGCAAACCAATTCGCCCCCGACCATGACGACCCGAATGTGCGCGGCGCGTTCCTCAACACCCGCACCAAACGGAGCGACGGTAAGACGGCGATCTATCAGCGCGACATCGGCACGAGCTTTGCGCTGAGGTTTCTGACGGCTTACCTCGACAGCAAGCAGGAGTGACAACGCTCCGCGACGTCCTTGGGGACCACGTCGCCAAACTGGTTCGCGATACGCCCGGACCGCCGGTGATGATGGTCTCCGGCGCGCAAGGGTGCGGCAAGACCACCGCGCTCTTGGGTGTTCAACAGCAGGCCGATGCGCGCATCGCGCTGCTCAGTCTGGACGACTTTTATCTTCCCAAAGCAGAGCGCCAAAAGCTGGCGGCGGAGGTCCACCCTCTGTTGGAGACGCGCGGCCCTCCGGGCACGCATGACATCGCGCGTCTCGCCGGCTCGATCCGGGCGCTGCGCGAGGCGGGCCCGACGGCGGCGACAACCTGGCCGGTTTTCGACAAACGCGCTGACGACCACGCGCCGGCCAGCCTCGTTCATCGGTTCGAGGGCGCGCCCGACATCATTATCGTCGAAGGCTGGCTTCTGGGCGCGCTCGCGGACCCGGCAGCCCCAATGACGCCGCCGATGAACGCGCTCGAGCGCGCCCATGACGCCGACGGCGCGTGGCGCGCTTTCCAGGAGCGACAGCTGGCGACGCTCTATGAACCGCTGTGGCGCGAGGCTGATGTGTTGGTTCACGTCCTCGCCCCAGATTTCGACGTTGTGGGCCGCTGGCGCCTCGAACAGGAGGCGACGACATTTGGGGTCGCCATCGACAGGTTGCCGTCCGACCGGAAACTGTGGGTCTCGACGTTTGTTCAGTACTACGAGCGCATCACCCGGCGAATGATCGCGGGAGCCCGCGCGGATGGGACGGGCGTCAAACTCGACGCGCAGCGGCGGGTCGTGTGACGGCGCGCGGCGGCGCGTGCGTCCCAACGTCAAAGGCGGCGGCGACCTCCACGCAGCGCTTTGGCGCCCCTGGCGCGCGCCGCCTCCCCCTCACCGCCTGGTCAGTCGATCCGAGCCTCACGCGGTCACCGGCCGCAGTCCCGCCAGCCAATCGGGATCGAAACGCACGCCGAGGCCCGGGCCTTGGGGCAAATGCAGCCGCCCATCAACAGCCCTGAGGCGGCCGCCTTCCGCGATGAGTTCGTAAGGCGTCTCGTCAATATCGCCCTTGTACTCCTGATAGTCGGTGGTGTTTTCGAGCAAGCACGCAAAGTGCGTCACCGTCAGATGGCCAAGCCCTCGCGGTGAAATGTGTGGAACGCACTTCACGCCCGCGACGTCCGCCATGCGCGCCGCCCGCATCGAACGCACGAGACCGCCAAAGTAGATCAAGTCGGGTTGTACGATCTGCAGCGCCTTATTCGCGATCAGCCACTCGAAGCGATAGAGCGAACTCTCTTGCTCGCCCCCGGCGATGGGGATGGACAGCGCCGCCGCCACTCTGCGCGTCCCCTCGACGTCGTCGAACCGCACGGGCTCTTCAAAGAACCCGTAGTCGTGGGCCTCCATGAGGCGGCCGAAATAGACGGCTTCGTCCACGCTGTATGAACAGTTCGCGTCCGCGTATATGACCTTGTCTGGGCCGAAGGCGTCGCGCATCAGCGGGATCAATTGCTTATCGCGGGCGTTCGAGGTCTCCGTGGTGCGCATGCGTGCGCCGACCTTGAACTTGACCGCCTTTGCGCCGCTGACGTCCACATTGTCCTTCAGCGTGTCGACCACCCACTGCGCGGAGTTGGTGCGATCGCCATTGGCGTAGTAGACGCCGACGCTCTCCCGCGCCGCGCCGCCAAGCAAGGTGTGAACGGGCTGGCCGGTCTTTTGGCCGATCAGATCGAGGATCGCGATTTCCGCGCGCGCAAAGCATATCCAGAGCGCGAGGCCTTGCCATTTGTAGTTGCTCTGAGCGATGAACGCGTCTTCGAGATGGCGCTCATACGCGCGCATGTCCTTGCCCATGAATTCCGGCGCGACGCGCTGCTGGAAGATGGGCCACGCCGCGGGAAAACGTCGACTGTTGGTCAGCGACCACCCCACCGCGCCATCGCGATCAACGGCGCGAATGATGTAGACGCCGTCGCGTTCCAACACATCGAGGGACTCCAGGACCACCGGCGTTGTGATGAGGTCGTCCCGCAGCACCGGTTTGGCGGCCGCCGCGCGAAGCCTCGCCACCAGCTCGTCATCGGCGGCGGGCCGCACCGTCCCTGAAGGCCCGACGGCGGCGCATCCAGACAGGGCGGCCGCGGCGCTCGTGGCGCTCAACTTCAGAAAATCCCTTTTGTGCATTGTATACGCCTCCGAGATGGGGTGGAGGGTAATACAAACCACGCTAAATTGGTAAGGCCATTTTATCAACTTGGCCTGGACACCCTCCTCTGATGGGAAACGCTGGAGGTGGACGCCTTTTCGCTGAGGGGAGAGCGCTGTCAACGCGCCGGCGGACGCCCGAGGCCCTAGGCCGTGCGTCGGTTCGCTAAGAGAAAGTCCCCAAACACCCGGGTCTTCGCCGGCACAAACGCCCGAGACGGGAAGACGAGCCAGACGCTGGGATCGACGTCCGCGCCGGAGCCGACCCAGTCCGGCAACACATCCACCAGCGCCCCATTCGCCAGGTCGTCCCGAATGGTCCAGTCCGCCAACAGCGCAAGGCCCGCCCCATCACGCACGCACTGGGCCAACGCCGCCGCGTTGGTGACAATCAACGCGGGACGGATTGGGACCTCACGCGCGTCGTCCGCGCGCCGGAAGCGCCAGGTGTCGCGAAAGGCGTCGTAGGAAAAACTGGCGGTGCGGTGCGCGGCGATGTCATCGGGCGCATGGATCGGCGGCGCGTTCGCCAGGTAACGCGGGCTCGCCACCAGATGGTAGCGCACGTCCATCAGCTTGCGCGAAATGGACGTGTTGTCCGTCAATCGCCCGTGACGAACGGCGACGTCGATGCGTTCGGCGACAAGATCAAGAGGGCGATCGGAGAGCACAAGCTCCAAGGTGATCCGCGGAAACGCCGCGCGAAACGCGCTCAGCCGCGGCGCGATGACGATCTGACCGAACGACACCGAGGCGGTGACGCGCAGGAGGCCCGTGGGCTCGCGGGTCTGATCAATCGCCTCCGCACGCGCGGCCTCCAGCTCCTCGACCACCGCCGCGACGCGGGCATAGTAGGCGTCGCCGGCCTCCGTCGGCGTGAGCTTGCGCGTCGTCCGCTGGAACAGGCGCGTTTGCAGGTGCGCTTCCAGCGATGCGATCGCCCGCGAGATCGATGAGGGCGCCACGCCGCGCTCGTTCGCGACCGGCGCAAAGCCGCCCGCCCGATAAACGGCCACGAATGTCGCGAGATCATCCAGCTTCATTCGTGCAGATATCGCACGAATGAAGTGCCGTTACCTATGTTTATTGTCTCATCTGCGCATGCGACCACGACGTCGCGGCGGATCGCGGGCGCCAAAGGTGGTGTCGCGGCGTCGCGGAGATGACAGCCATGACCATGAAACACCTTCTGATGGCGGGGGTCGGCGCCAGCGCCCTCAGCACCCTCGCCGCCGCCGAGCCGGTGGAGTGGACCCTGGATCTGGGTCACGCCTACATCGGCTGGGAGATCGATCATTTCGGCTATTCCAACACGGTGGGTCAGTTCCGCACGTTCGACGGCGTGTTTCTGATCGACGAGGACAAGCCGGAAGAAAGCCGCGTCAGCTTTACGATCGACGCCGCCAGCATCGATTCCAATCATGTCGGCCGGGACAA
>CAZGLY010000036.1:0-20521 GCA_964526675.1 uncultured Caulobacterales bacterium | reverse complement strand
GGAGATCACCGGCGACGTCACCTTCCTCGGCACGACGGAACCGCTGACCCTCGCGTTCACGATCACGACCGACGCGCCCTATGCGGAGTTTCTGCCGAACTACGATCAACGCCGCGCGGTGGGCTTCGAAGCCTCGGGTCAGCTCGACCGCTTTGAACACGGGCTCACCATTCTGGACTTCCCCGGCAGTCCCCTTGGCCGCACGATCGACCTCGACATCCACTTCGATCTGACGGACTGCGTCGACGCGTCGGAGACCAACATTCCGTGCCGTTGGGGCCGTGTCCCGGGGTTTGTCGGCCCGCACGAACCCTGACGCGCCGTTGGGCGCCGAAACCCACAAGGGCGTGAGGCGCGGGCCTCACGCGTCATGGAGATCATATGATTGATTTGTCTGGGCAACCCGCCCTGGTGACCGGCGCCAGCCGCGGCATTGGCCGCGCGATCGCCCACACCCTCGCGCGCTGCGGCGCGTCCGTGGTTCTCACCGCACGCACGCAAGCGGCCGTTGAGGCCGAAGCGGCGGCGATCACCGCCGCCGGCGGACGGGCTGTCGCCATCGCCTGCGACGTCAGCCGTTACGAGGACGTGCGCGCGGCCGTCGACCACGCCGTGGCGGCGTTCGGCCGTCTCGACATCCTCGTGAACAACGCGGGCGTCATTGATCCCATCGCGCGCTTGGCGGACAGCGATGTCGAGGGTTGGGCGCTGGCGATCGATATCAACGTGAAGGGCGTCTATCACGGCCTGAGGGCGGCGATCCCGGTGATGGAGCGCCAAGGACGCGGCGTCATCGTCAACATGAGCTCCGGCGCCGCCAACAACGCGTTGGAGGGCTGGAGCCATTATTGCGCGAGCAAGGCGGCGGTCAAAATGCTCACCGAGTGCGGCCATCGCGAGGTCGCCGATCGCGGGATCCGCGTCGTCGGCCTCAGCCCCGGAACGGTGGCGACCGACATGATGGCCACGATCAAACAGTCGGGGATCAATCCGGTGAGCCAACTCGACTGGGACACGCACATTCCACCCGAATGGGCGGCTGAAGCCGTGGCGTTCCTCTGTGGCCCGGAAGGCGGCGAGTTCGCGGGGACTGACTTCTCCATCAAGACGGAGGACGGGCGCCGGCGCGTCGGGTTGGGCATGGGAGGCTAGGCCCGCCTCCTCGCGCGGTTTTCAGCGCAACCGCATCGGCTGGACGTCGCCGTCATCGGCAGAGCCGTGCGCCGCGGGGTGGGCGCGGTTCTGCGCGTCGACGCCTCAGATGTCGCGTGACCCCGGGGACCGCGTACCTGGGGACCGCGTGACCTGGGGATCGGCGCACGTTAGGGTTTGCGGGAAGAGGGTGGTCGCCAGGAACACGGCCGCCGCCGCGCATCGCTCGACAGGTGGCGTGACATGACTGACGATCTCGAGAAGCACCGTGAACGCATCGAAGCCGCCGCCTTTCGACGACTTCTCTCGCACCTCGATCGCAATCGCGACGTGCAAAACATCGAGCTGATGGCCGTCGCGGATTTTTGCCGCAACTGCCTCAGTGATTGGTACCGGGAGGCGGCGAGCGACCACGGGATCACGTTGAGCAAGGACGAGGCGCGCGAACGGATTTACGGCATGCCTTACGCGCAGTGGAAGGCGCAGCACCAGACCCCCGCAACGCCGGAGCAAACGGCCGCCTTTGAGGCGCGCAAAGCGCGCAAACAGGCGTCCTAGAGGCCGCCCTGGCTCGACGCCTCTACGCCTCGTCGCTCGCCACGGCGTCCAACGCGTGCAGATCAGCGACGCAATCCACGTCCCACGCGGCGGCGCGGTCCAGAGGCGCGGAGCGAACACGCGCCAAACGCTCAATCACCGCACGCGCGCCGCGGTCGCCGTCCAACGTCTCCAGATGCGCGAAGGCCGATCGCGAGAACAGGGCGGGCGGTCCGAGCACCCCATCCACGTCGGAGAACACGGCATCAACCCCGGGGTCCAACGCGTCACGCAGCGCGCGCAGATGGCGATCCGGGACGTTCGGCATGTCCGCCAACAGCACCAGAGCGGCCTCAACGCCAGGCGCGTCGGACACCGCGCGTATCCCTCTGGCGAGAGACCCGCCCTGCCCCCGTTCGAACGCGGGATTGTCGACCAGCCGCCATCCCGCCCGCGCGAGGCGTTCGGCCCGCTTGTCCTGGCCGACGCCCACCACCGCGACGCGACGCGCCACGCGATCGTCCACGAGCGTGGCGGCCGCGTGGTCGATCAGCGGTTGTCCCCGGCACGGCGCCAGCAGTTTGTCCCCATGTTCAAAACGCGCGGATTGTCCGGCGGCGAGCATCACGAGCGCGGTGGTCGCAAAGGCCGCCGGAGCCGGCGAGTGATAGGCGTCGACGACGTCCGCCAAGGTCGACACCGCCAACATCGACGCATCGCGCATGGACGGCACGAGCCCAATCGGCCCCCGCACGCGTGCGATGTGGGCCGGCGGGACGTCCTCCGCCCGCAGCGCCCGCCGCCGCGCGTCCTGGGCGGCGCGCCCCCCCACGGCGCCCACGTAGAACGCCGGACCGGCCAAGGCTTGCCTCAGCAACGGGATCTCCCACGCCGGGTCATGGAACATGAGCACGAACGCGGTCCACGGGTCGTCTTCGACCGAAGGCAAGCGCGACGGCGTCTGGAGGATGGTCGGCGGGACCAACCCCGCCGCGTCCGCGAGCCGCGCGTCATGGTCGTCGCGCAGCGCCAGCTGAACTGACACGCCGGCGGCTTGGGCCAGTTTCGCCAGAGCCAGGGCGTCGCCGCCGCGCCCGCCGATCCGAAGGCGCAGCGTGGGGCGATAGCGCGCCGACACCGGCCCCTCCGGTCCCTCCAGGGTCAGCTCAACGGTCCGTCGCGCCGCCAAGGCCTCGTGGGTTCGTCCGATGGCGGCGGGGTCGGGCGCGGGAAGGATCGCGACCTCGATGGCGCCGCCACAGGGCAGCGGCAGGTCATGAAACGGCGACCCCGCCCCATAACGGAGGCGGATCGCCGTGCGGGTCTCGAGCGCGGCGCGCGCGCGGCCGATCACATCGGCGTCGATGCAGCCGCCGGAGACATACCCCGCCGCGGCCCCGTCGCTGGACACCGCCATCAGCGCGCCCGGCGCGCGCACGGCGCCGCCCTCGGTGCGGGTCACCATGACCAGCGCCGTTTCGCCCCGCTCGCGCCGCCAGACGCGCCATTGGCCAAGCACGTCTTGGGGGTGCTCCGCATAGGACACGGACGCCGCCGGGGCCATCATCGCCGCACCGCCGGCGTTTCCACCTCAAGGCCGGACGCGCGCACCGCGAGAAAAAGCTCGAGCGCCACATAGGTGTCCGAGCCCAACTCCATGGGGCGAGCCCTGACGCCGGCGTCACAGTCCTGAAACCGACGATGGAGCGAGCCCAGGCTCTGCCATTCCAGGCGGTAGGCGGGAAACCCGTTGCCGTGGCCTTGGCTGATGGTGTCGCCGCGCAGCCGCCGGCCCCAATGATCGTCGTGGCATTGGCCGCACGCGATGTTGAATTGGCCGCGCTTCGTCTCGAAGTACGCGCGCCCCTGCGCATAGGCGCCCTGCAGCTCCGGCGTCACCGGCACATCCACCGCCGCGCCCGCGGACAGGTGCGCCACATAGGCGGTCAGGGACAGCAGATCCTCACTCTCATAGGCCAGGGCGGGCAGGCCTTGGCGCCGCGCGCGGCACGCGTTGATCCGCTGCTCGAGGTTCACCGGCTTGGACGCCTCCGCGTCCCAGGCGGGATGGCGGGCCGCGGCCCCGACCAGCCCCTCCCCGTCGGCGCCGTGGCACGCGCTGCAGGCCGCGCGGCCGTCCCCGACGGCCTGATAGAGCGCCCGCCCGCGATCAACCCACAGAAACCCCGGATTGGCGAAGGCGTCGTCTTGCAGCGCGCGGGTCTCCGGCGTGAGGAAGGCCGAGCCGGACTGGAGCGGCGCGGGCGGCGTCGCCGGGTCGCGGGATGGCTCCCCGCACGCCGCGACGCACAGCGCGCTCAAGGCAAAGCCGGTGTGGGCCCTCATGTGACGGCGATCTCAGCGGTCTCTTCCCAAACGACGCCCTTCTGGTCTGTCCAACGAAACAGCAACGGACCGCTCTCCACCGCGCGGGTGTGGAAGGTCAGAAACGGGTTGGCCGCCACCGCGGGGAAGAAGTCGGCCGAGAACACGGTCTCGCCGGCGTAAAGGCACTCAAATGTGGTGATGATGTCGCGCGGGATCGCCTCCCCGCGCGGACCGCGCCGAAAACCGCTCTCCATCGGATGCTGGATCAAGACGCGGATCTCGATCACCTCGCCGGCGGCGGCGGTCTTCGGGACGGAGATGCGGACGCCAGCCATCGGATCGCCCTCACAACACGACGCAGGCGGCGAGGGTCACCACCGTGTCGGCCGATCCCGCCCACACGGACCCGTCGTTCATTTCCGCGACCGCGGTGATGGTTTGGGTGCCGGCGAGGCGGATGCGCGTGGCGATGCGCGCGCGCCCCGCGCGTGGGCCGAGGTGAAACCGAACGATGTCTGCAAGCGGGTTGCGCGGCGAAAACACCGCGACCCGAACAACGTGATCCGCCTCCGTCATGGGGCTTTCGACATCGATCTCCAGCGGGACCGAATACCCGTTCTCCGCAATCGGCGGCAGGGTCACGCTGACGCGTCCGTCGCGGATCGCACGGTCGCCAAAGAGCGCCTGCTGGGAGGCCGCCATGTCCTCCGGCGCCGGCAACGCGCGCGGATGCAGAAGCCCAACAGCGCCGAGCCCCACGCCGCCCGCCAAGAGAGCGCGGCGGGACACGCCAAAAGCTGAGGCGCTATGGCGCATTGTCGGCGCTCCCCGCACGCGGGTCGGACAAGAAGGCGACCACATCCTCGATCTCCTGGGCGGTCAAAAGCGGCCGCCCTTGGAACTCCGGCGCGACCTGCGTCAGCCCGGCCACCTGATAATAGCTCGGCATGATGGTGTCCGGCCAGACAGCCGCCGGCGCCGCGATCCGCAAACGGATCTGCGCGGGCGACAGCCGGTCCGCCACATCGTGCAGCGCGGGGCCGACATCGCCTTGAAAGGGGGCGTCCACCGCGTCCAGCTGATGGCAGATCACGCAATGACCCCGCTCGCGCGCGGTGAAGATCACGCGCCCGCGCGCCGGGTCGCCGGCCTGGGGCGCAAGCGGCGCGGGTATGGCGTCGCCCTCGATGAGCGCTGGCGCAATCAGCGGCGCGTCCGTTTGCCCGCACGCCGACAGCGTCATCAGCGCTGACGCTGTGCCGGCGGCGCGGGCGATCATCCAAAGGCCTCGCGGGTGATGGCGGCGAACCAATCCTCCGCCTGGCGCGCTTCATCGCGCCGGACGCTGTCGTCCGCGCCCAAGGGACTGACCCCGCCGGCGCCCGCGATCGACTGGAACCGCCCCTCCCCATTCGTGTACGCGCCGACAATGGAAATGGCGGTTTCCGGCGTGGTGTATGAGTAGCAGGTGTTCACGAGGCGCGTCGGTTCCGGCGGCATATCGCTGAGCGTGCGGGCGATTTGAAGCGCGCACAGCTTCCCTTGCAGATTGGCCGAGAACGCGGACTTCGGCATCGGCGCGGCGATCGCAGCGTCCCCGATGACGTGGATGTTCGGCTGGAGGGTGGACTCAAACGTTAGGGCGTCGACGGGACACCAGCCAGTGGGATCCGACACGCCCGCCCGGTCAGCGATCTCGCCGGCCTTTTGGGGCGGAATGACATTCGCGACATCCGCTTGCAGCACGTCGAAATCGGTCTCGAGCGTCATGGCGTCGGCGTCCACCCGCCTCACGCCGCCGTCATCCGTCGCGCCGCGCCACTCCACGTGATCGGGATAATGCTCCGCCCACGCCTCCTGGAACAGCGCCATCTTCGAAAAGCGATCTTTGGCGTCGAGGACGATGAGCTTCGAGCGCGGTTTGTTCGTCTTCAGAAAATGCGCGATCAGGCTGGCGCGCTCATAAGGGCCCGGCGGGCAGCGATAGGGCGCTGCGGGCACGGCCATGGCCACCACGCCGCCGTCCTCCAGCGCCTCAAGCTGCCGGCGCAAAAGATCCGTCTGCGGCCCCGCTTTCCACGCGTGCGGCATCCGCGCTTCAACTCCCGGAACGTAGCCCGCGACGCCGCCCCACCGCAGATCAATCCCCGGCGCGAGAACGAGCCGGTCATACGGGATCTGTTCCCCGGTCTCGAGCGCGACCGAGCGCCCGGCCGCGTCGACGTCCTCGGCGCGGGCGCGCACATGAACCACGTTCGCGGCGGCCAACGACGCGTGGGAGAACCGTTGCGCGCTGAGGGGGCGGTCGCCGGATACGACAAGATTGCTGAACGGACACGCGACATACGCGTCCGCCGGATCGACCAACGTGACGGCCGCGTTTGGCATCAAGCGCTTGGCGGCGCGGGCCGCCGTGGCGCCGCCAAAACCGCCGCCGATCACCACGATCCGCGCGTCAACGCGCGCGAGCGCATGAGGGCCGACGGCGGCGGCCGCCCCCAGCCCCAGCATGACCGATCGACGCGAGGTCAGGGCCGTCATCGCGGAGCCTCTCCGGCGCGCTCGGCGATGTGGGCGGCGATCGCGTCAATCTGCGCGTCGGTGTAGGCGCGGGCGAGCCGGTGCATCACCGTCTCGCCGTCCTCCGTCTTGTACGCCAAAAGAGCGCTGGAGATCTCCCCGGCGTCCAGATCCGCGATGTGCACGATCGCGTCGCCCGACGGCGCGTGGCAGCCGCTGCACGCGGCCGCCAGCATGGTCGTCTCCGACAGCAGCGCCGCCGGCGCCGCCGCCGGAGGCTCCACGTCGCGCGCGCTCTCGCTGGGACCGCACGCCCCGACGATCCCGCTCACCAACGCGACGACCCACGCGCGCGCCGGCCGTCTCACGCCTCCCTCAGATTTTGATCCGCGATCGGCAGCTTCCGCACCCGCTTGCCGGTGGCGGCGTAGATGGCGTTGAGCACCGCCGGCGCCGCCACCGCGATCGTCGGCTCCCCGACGCCGCCCCAGAAACCGCCGGAGGGCATGACGATCGTCTCCACCTTCGGCATGTCCGCCAAACGCAGCGAGTTGAACGTGTCGAAGTTCTGCTGCTGCACTTCGCCGTTTTCGAACGTGATCTCGCCATAGAGCAGCGCGGAGAGGCCATAGACGAAGGAGCCTTCGACTTGCGCTTCGATCTGCTGCGGATTGACGGCGGTGCCGGGGTCGGTGGCCGCGACGATCCGGTCGATCTTCAGCCGCCCCTCGTCGGAGACCGTGACTTCCGCACAGGCGGCCGTGTAGGAGCCGAACGAGTAGAACGCGCACAGGCCGCGCGCTTTGCCGTCATTGGAACCCCAACCTGACCGGTCGGCGACCGCCTGGAGCACCGCGGCGGTCTTGGGGCTGTCTTTGAGGTAATCGAGACGGAAGGCTAAGGGGTCGCGCCCCGCCGCATAGGCCAATTCGTCCATGAAGCATTCGAGGTAGATGGCGTTCTGGTTGGCGTTCACCCCGCGCCAAAAGCCCGGCCGCACCGGCGGATTGCGCATCGCGTGATCGATCACGAGGCTCGGGAAGGCGTAGGTCAGGATTTGATCTTCCACGCGGGGATCAACGCCAGACGGCAGCAACCCCTGGAACGTCGCGAAGTCGACGCCGTCCACCAGCGCCTGCGGTATCAGCGCGGCCAGGATGGACTGGCCCGAGATCCGCAGATGCAGGCCCAACAGATTGCCGTCGGCATCCAACGCGCCGCGTACGCGCGCCTTGGTGACCGGGTGGAAAAAGCCCTGACGCATGCACTCTTCACGGGTCCACAGCAGCTTCACCGGCGTGCCCGGGATTTGCTTCGCGATCGACACCGCCTGGCTGACATAATCGTTCATGCCGCGACGTCCGAAGCCGCCGCCCAAATGCAGCTTGTAAACCTCGCATTGCTCAATCGGCAGACCGGCGGCCTCCGCCGCGGCCGCGAGGGCGGACTCCCCGTTTTGCGTGGGGCACCACACTTCGCAGCGGTCTTCGGTCCACAGCGCCGTTGCGTTCAACGGCTCCATGCACGCATGGTTTTGATGCGGCATGTTGTAGGTGGCTTCGACGGTCTGCGCCGCGTCCGCGAACGCCGCCTGCACGTCGCCATAGCCGTTGCCGGGGAACGCGCTCTCCGCTGTGAGCCCGTCATCGAGCTCGGCCTCAAACGCGGCGCTGGAGTGATCAGAGCCCGGGCCCGCGACCCACTCGATCGGCAGCGCGTCGAGGGCCGTGTTGGCCTGCCACCACGTGTCGGCGACGACGGCCACGGCCGTCTCGTCCACCTTCACGACATGACGCACGCCCGGCATCGACAGCACCGCGTCGGCGTCGAAACTCCCGAGCGCGCCGCCGCGCATCGGGGCGGCTTTGATGGAGGCGTTCAACATGCCGTCAAGCGTGAGGTCCGCGCCATAGATCTGCGCGCCGGTCAGCTTGTCCGCGGTGTCCAGGCGTTTGACGGGCTGGCCGACCAAGGTCCATTCGGACGGGTCCTTGACCGTCACCTCCAAGGGCGGCGGCAACTGCGCCGCTTGGCTCGCCATTTCGCCATAGGTCACCGTGCGCCCGGTGGGCTCATGGCGGATCACGCTTTTGGCGGCCGCGCACTCCGCGACGGGCACGCTCCACGCCTGTGCGGCGGCTTCGATCAGCATGGCTTTCGCCGCCGCGCCGCCTTCGCGGACATACTCGTGCGAACCGCGCACGCCCTGGCTGCCGCCCGTCGAGAAGTCGCGCCACACGCGCTCGCGCGCGAGGTTCTGGCCCGGCGTGGGATACTCCGTGACCACTTTGTCCCAATCGCAGTCGAGCTCCTCCGCCACGAGCTGAGCGAGCCCGGTCAGCGTGCCTTGGCCCATTTCCGACCGGGCGATCCGGATCGTTACGGTGTCGTCCTCGCCGATGTGAACCCACGCGTTCACCTCCGGCGTCGGCTCTTGCGCCGTGGCGGCGCCGTTCCCCTCCGGCGGGCCGCCGCGCGAGCACCCGGCGAGAATGCCGATGGTCAGCCCTGTCGAGCCGGCGCCAACGATGAAGGAGCGGCGCGAAACGTGGATGTCGTCAGCCATAGTCGCGCTCCCTTAAGACTTGTCGGCGGCGAGATGGATGCCCTTGCGCACCCGCGCGAGGGTGCCGCAGCGGCAGATGTTGGTGATTTGGGCGTCGATCTGCTCGTCGGTGGGCTTGGGCACCTCATTCAGCAGCGCCGCCACAGCCATAATCATGCCCGGCTGGCAATAGCCGCATTGCGGGATGTCCAACTCGGCCCACGCTTGCTGGACCGGGTGGCCGCCATCCTCCGAGAGGCCCTCAATCGTCGTGATGTCCTGGCTCTCATCCACCGCGGCCACCGGATAGACGCAGGACCGCACCGCGAGGCCGTCGATGTGCACGGTGCATGCGCCGCATTGGGCGATGCCGCAGCCGAACTTTGTCCCGGTGAGGCCAAGCTGCTCGCGCAGAACCCAGAGCAAGGGCGTGTTCTCGTCCACGTCGATCTCGCGGACCGTTCCATTCACCTTCAGGCGTGCCATCCGGCCCCCCTTCCGCGTCTTCGAATTGGCTGATGCGACCGTGCTCAAAGTGCTGTCGCGAGGCAAGTTATGTTTCGTTTAAATGGCGTCGACCGCGCCGAACCCGTCGCCGACGCCGCCGCGCAGGTTCCTCCGAGCGACGACCAACGGCCGAACGACCACCCGCCGGACCCGCGGCGACGCGCGCGCCGCTGCGGAAAAGTTCAGGAAGACTTAGCACAACAATGCTTTTCCTGGGGTGATGCTCTCCCTCAATTCCGAGGCTTCCATGCGCGAACGGCCGCTACTGACGCTCGAACTCTTGCTGGCGGCGATAGATCGGTTGCAAAGTGGCTTTGCGCTCTACAATGGGGAGTTCGAACTTCTCTACGTCAATCCGGCTGCTCGACAGCAATGGCCAGTGATGTACGGCGAGATGGAAGCCGGAGTCAGCCGTAAGGAAGCGATCCGTCGCCAGATCCGCACCCAATACCCGGACGCGCCCGAAGACGTCGTTTCCCAATTCACGGACTACGCATACCAAGCCATGAGCTATGACGAGGGGCAAGAAATCACAACCCTCGATGGCAAAACCGTGCGTGTCCACCATGAGAATCTCGGCGAAACTGGCATCGTCGGCATCAGCATTGATCTGACGCAACTGAAGAAGAACGAGAAAGCTCTCAAGAAAGCGCAGCAAGCAGCCTTAGCCGCCAGCGAGGCCAAGTCGCAGTTTTTGGCCAACATGAGCCACGAGATCCGCACGCCGCTCAACGGCGTGCTGGGTATGGCGGAAGCCCTATCGCGCGATGGTCTCCCGCCTGATCAGCAAGAAAAAGTCGAGATCATCCTGGATTCCGGAAAGACCCTGCTGACAATCCTCAACGACGTCTTGGATCTCTCAAAGATTGAGGCCGGCAAGCTCGACATTGCGCCCGTCGACGGCGACTTGGGCCACACCGTGCAGCGTCTCATCGCGCTGTGGACGCCCATCGCCTCGGAAAAGGGCTTGAGCCTGACGCTCACGGTCGCGCCCGACGTTCCGCCCTATTGCCGCTTTGATCCCGTCCGGTTGCGGCAATGCCTAAACAACCTGATCTCCAACGCGGTGAAGTTCACCGAAACGGGCGGCGTGTCGGTCGATGTGCGGACCGATGTCGCCAATGACGACGAGGACGCGCCCCAGCACCGCGTGACCATCACGGTCCGCGACACCGGCATTGGCATGTCCGACGCGGTGCTGGACAAGCTCTTCGGCGCGTTCACGCAAGCGGACGTGTCAACCGCGCGACTGTTCGGCGGCACGGGCCTCGGCCTTCACATCAGCCAGTCGCTGGCGCGCATGATGGGCGGCGACATCACGGCGGAAAGCACGCTCGGCGCGGGCTCGACCTTCGTGCTCACGGTGTTGGCCGATCCCGCGACGCCCGGCCGCTCAGGCGGGCAGGACACCGCGACGGCCGATGATCCCGGCGCCGACCTCGGCTGGCTTAAGGGCCGGCGCATCCTGCTGGCTGACGACATCAAGGTGAACCGGCAGGTCGCCGAGATGTTCTTGGCGCCCTTCGGGCCGACGATCATCGAGGCGGAAAGCGGTCGACAAACGCTCGACATTCTCGCCACCCACCCCGTCGACCTCGTCTTGTTGGACATGCGCATGCCCGACATGGACGGCCGGGAGACGATCGCGGCGATCCGGCAGTCTGACGCGCCCTGGCGCGCCGTGCCGGTGATCGCCCTGACGGCCGACGCGATGCGTGACGACCGCGCGCGACACCTCGCCATGGGCCTCGACGGCTATGCGGCCAAACCGATCGACCTCAACGCGTTGCTGAGCGAGATCGCCCGCGTGGGCGCCGCCGCCCCATCCCGGTCAATCGCCTGAGCGCCGCCTACGGCGTTGGATCGGTTCCAACGCAGGACGGGTGTCCGTCGTCGGCCGCTGTCACCAGGGAATGGGCGCCCCGCTGTGATCCAAAAAGGCGCCGCTCTCCTCCGGCGTGAGACGATCCAGCACAGCGTAGAGCTTATCCGCCGCCTCATCCGGGGTGAATTGCGGACGCACGCCGGCGTAGGGCGCGCTCAGCGGCGTCGCCACGGTGCCCGGCTGCAAGGCGGCGAGCGCCGCCTGCGGTCGCGAGCGACGCAGCTCAAGAGCAACGGTGCGCACAACCTGGTTGAGCGCCGCCTTCGACGCGCGATAGCTCAACCACCCGCCCAACGCGTTGTCGCCGATGGACCCGACGCGGGCGCTGAGCACGCCCACCACGGCGGCCTCCCGTCTCGGCAGCAATGGCGCAAAGCGCTTGAGGACCAAGGCCGGCCCAATCGTGTTGACCGCCAAAGCCCTGCCCATCACCGCAGGGTCGAGCTGACTGAGCGCCTTTTCAGGCGGATGCCCCTCGATCGTCAAAACGCCCGTGGCGATGATCAGGCAATCCACATGGCCCACCTCCGCGGCCAGCCGGTCAGCAGCCGCGGCCACATCGGCCTCGCGCGTGATGTCCATCGGTGGCGCTGACCGGCGGGACACGCGCATGACGGCGGCGCATCGCGGATCGCGGTCCAGACGCGCCGCAAACGCCGCCCCAATCCCGCCGTTCGCGCCGATCACCGCGGCGGTGTATCCATCACGGAGGCGTTTCATCCGCCGTCGCGCGTCCCGCGCCCGAGCGGTGTCCCGCGATGACTTTCCAGCGTTGTCACGTCAGCCTCACAGCTTCGTCTCCGCCGACGGGAGACGTAGGCCGCCGCGAGACGGCGTCGAGGCGTCGCCGCCGCCCAGCTCAGATTCCAAACCGCGCGCCCACCCGGACCGCATAGCTGCGGTTGATGCCGGGATTGAAGGCGTCCTCCTCGCCTTCGATCTCCATCGGCGTGTTCCGGTCGGTCGAGGACGTGTAAACGACCGACGCGAACAGCGGCGTGGAGTCCGGCGCATCCAAGTTGATCATCAGGCGGTAGGCGAGGCCGCTGACGGTCTCGTTGATGGCGAACGCCCGCTCGTCCTGGGTCAAACCGTCAAGATCGTAGGTTTGCAGGCCGTAGCCCACGCCCGCGCCGACGGAAACCGGCCCGCCCAAGCGACGTGCGAGGTCGAACGTGGTCGTCTGGACCGTGACGTTGCCGCCAACGGTCGCGTTGGGCGATTCAAAGCCGATGGTCTCGGGCGCGTGGAGCGAGTAGGAGATCGCCACATCCCAATCATCGCCAAGGTCAAATCCAGCCCCCGCAGCGAAGCCGCCGCCGGCGTCGAACACGATGTTGTTTTCGTCGGCGACGACTTGTTCCACGGCGATGAAAACAAAGGGATCCATAGCACACCTCCCGTTGTCGAACTCGTGTTCCAGCCAGCCGCAAGCGGGCGTCGGACGCTCGGTCCGTCGGTCCTTCGGTCGCGCACGCCATCGCGCGCCGGCGGAGGGGCCCGCACGCGGCTGTCATCATGTCTGCGGTTCAGCGCGGCGCCCTTCTGGGGGCGCGGCGACGCGGCCAAGGCGCATCCGCGCGCTCGGCGTCCGCAGCGGCGGAGGTCACGGGCCTTTGAGGCGCGCGACGCCGTTCGCAGCGTTGCGGTGTGGAGTGCAAGAGCTGGGCCGCCAGCGACATTCCGCCGCAAGGGGATCAAGGGGAGCGCCGTGGCCGCGACGCAGCGCCCCCTGGCCCGTGGTCGGTCGCCCAGGGCTCTTTTGTCTTGGGCTCATTTGTCTTGGGCTGGGCGCCCTTGCGCGCCCAGCCCTTCTGCCATCGCAGCGCGTCACGAACGCCCCCAAGGCGCGCCGTAGGCGCGCGGGATCATGGCGCAACGGGCGTGGGGTCCTTGTACCGCACGGCCGAGACGCGGACGCGTTGCTGTTCCTCAAACGCCGCGAAGAACGCGCGGCCACCGACGGTCACGTCGATGGCGGCGTGGTAGGCGCGCCCGCCCACATCGCGCGCCGGCTCACAGGCGATGGTGAGATCCATCGACGTGATCTTGGCCACGAGGTTGGGCTTGAATGGCCGCTCCAGGCGCATCACGAGCGACGCCACCCGCCACGCGCTGTCCGGATCGTCACGCACAACCGTCATGGTGCTGACCGACGCCGCGAGCAAACGACGCTCGGTCCGGTCCTCCGCCACATCCGTGCGCGGTTTGAAGCGATAGGAGGCCTGTGTCGGGGTCTGAGACACGGTGTCGACCGCGTCCGGCACCTGCTTGACCAGCGACGCGCACCAAATGTCGCCGCCCGTCTCAGCCGCAAACTCGGTCCGAAGCGCCGCCAGCGCCTCATCGGCTGGGCCGTCAGGCTCCAGCGATCGGAGCGCGATCGCGCTTCCGTCGGACGCGGAGGGATCAACCGCGACCGTGATGCGGCGATGCGCGGTCTGCACGGTGAGATCGTAGATCACCGCCCCCCCGTCGGGCGCGGGCGTCAACGCCTCCTCCAGCGGCGGGGGCAGCGCCAGCGCTGGCCCCAAAGCCTGGGCGGCGAGAACGATGGCGAACAGGGATGTCGCGCCTTTGCACATTGGTGGTTCTCCAGTTTGTGAGGGTGTGAGCGTCCAGCCGCGCCTCACGCGGCGCGGAACCGCTTGGACAGGAGGACGAACGCGAGCCAACCCACCGTCGCGACAAGCACGATCGGCTCTGGCGCGAGGAGGATCGGCGAGCCCCGAAGGCCTTCGGGAAAGGCGCTCGCGCCGGGACCGGCGAAGAGGGATCCGACGGCCATGTAGAGCGCAAAACCCATGCGCCACAGATGCCGGGCGATGCGTTGGGCGCCCGCCACGCCGCCCCGCGCCAGCACGCTCAGGTCGAAGGCGACGGACACCGCGATGACGCCGCCGAACGCAAAATACGGCTCCGGACCGAAGCCGTCCTTCACGCCCGACGGGCTGGCTTGCGCCTCAAGGCCGAAGGCGATCGAGACCAAAGCCAGGCCGGCGGCCGTCAGGACCATGGGGATGTCCCACCAGCGCTGCCCCGAACGCCACGGTTTCACCGTCAGATAGGACGTCGCCAGCAGGTAACAGACGAACACGCCGGCGATCGCGGCGACGGCCATCGGCGCGGCGAGCGCTAGCAGCGCGCCCCCCGCCCCCGTCGCGGTCATCGCGACCACGAACGCCTGCCCCGCGCGGCGATGCAGGCGGCCCCCTTTCCGGACGGCGAACGCGACGACGCCGGCGCCGACGGCGATGGTCCCGGCGAGGATGTGGATGAGAACGAGCAAGGTCATGGACCGGTGGCTCCCCAGTGCGTGGCGGCTCAGTCCGCCAACGACGACGAGGGAGCCTCAACGCCTGGATCCTGTCGGCCCGTCCGGTGGGCGCGGACACCCCACGTGTCCACACCGATCGGCGCGGACGCCGGAACAGCGAAGACTCCTGTAGATGCATCGGGCTTTGATGGACGACGCGCGCAGACGTAGGAGCAAGGGATGACCGATGGACTGACGTTTGCGCTGGCGAACGCCACGCTGGGGGTGATCGTCCTGGCGATCAGCCTCTTAGCGTCGCGGGTTCGCGCGACGCCGGCGTACGTTCCTCTGGGCGTGGCGCTCCTCGGCGTGGGCGTCATGGTCGCCCAGATCATCGTCGCCACCCTGGCGCCGCAGATGATCGCGGTGGCGGTGGCGGTCGCTTTGCCGGCGCTTCTGACGCTCGGGCCCGCCCTCTACCTCTACGTGGTCGCGCTCACGACCGAGGGCGCGTGGCGGTGGAACCGACGGGATGCAGCGCACGCGATCCTGCCGGCGGTCGGCGCGGCCACGGCGGCGCTGTTCATCATGCTGCCGTCGGCCTGGCGGGACGCCATGATCCTGCGCGGCGAGCTGCCGGACCACCTTGCGCCGAAGATCGCTGCGCTCTCGGCGTTCGCGCTGGTGCTGGCGTGGGCGGCGCAGTCCGGCGTCTATCTGGCGGCGAGCGCCCGGCGATTGGTGCGGTATCGCCGCCGCTTGAAGGACCTCTTCGCCAGCACCGAAGACCGCGAACTCCAATGGATCAGCTGGCTGCTCGTGACCCTTGGCGCGCTCTGGGCGCTCGCCATCACGACGGTCCTGGCCGACAATCTCTTGAACTGGCTGCCGTTCGGTCCGCGCGCCGGCGCCGCGATGGGCCTGGTGTTGGTGTGGTTTGTGTCGCTCTGGGGTTTGCGCCAAGCGCCCGGCTTCGAAGACCGCGCGCCGCCGACTGAACGCTCGATGCCCGAGGACCCCGCCGCGCCAGCGAAGTATGAGCGCTCCGGCGTCAGCGGAGAGCAGGCTGCGCGGCTCGCCAAGAAAATCGACGCCGCCATGCGGGATGGTCAGCTCTACCTCGAGCCGGATCTGTCTCTGCATCGGCTGGCGCAGCACGTGCGGGCGCCGGCGCATCGGGTGTCTCAGATTCTCAACGAGACGATCGGCGAGACCTTCTTCGACTATGTGAACCGCTGGCGCATCGAGGCCGCCAAGCCGTTGGTGTCCGCTGGCGAGCAGACCGTGCTGGCGATCGCGCTGGAGGTGGGGTTCAACGCGCGCTCATCCTTCTACAAGGCCTTCAGACGGGAAACCGGGCTCACGCCGACGGCCTATCGCCAGCACGCCGGCGAAAAGGCCACGGTCGCGGCGCGCGACGAGCCGACTATTCCGCCGGATCCAACTGAAGGGCGAAATCGATGACCGCTTTGAGGTACCCGTCCGTATAACGCGTCGCCGGTCCGTCCCGCCCGCCCTCGCGTTCAACGAGGCCGTGGTCCGCCGTGGGAAACACCTGGACCTCGATGTCGGCTCCCGCTCGGGACAGCTCCCGCAGGACCGCCTGAGTTTCTTCGCTTGGCGCCGCGCGATCGCGCCCGCCCAGCAACCACAACTGCGGCGCGGCTGTTTGCGCGATCGTGTCGCGGGGATCATAGGTCCACGAGGTGTTCACGTCGAAAAAGCGCCAGACGGACCGGACCGCAAAGACCGGGCGTTGCGCGAGCACGCCGGTCAGATTCGCTGGGTTCAGGTCCGTCAGCCAGCCCTCGTCGCGGGCGGCCTGCTTGAGATCCCGGAAGTCCGCCACGCCCTGGGCGAAGTCGCTGTCAGCGACGCGCACGGCGGCTTCGGCCAACGCAGCGCCGCGGGCGATCACCTCCGGCCCATGGCCCGCGGCCGCCAGCTGGCCTGAAACTTCGCTGACCTCCTCGGCCGCTGGGCTGACCGCCAGGCCGAAGGCCACCAGCACGCCATCGACGTCCGCGGTTTGAGCGGCGATCGGCCCAATCCAGCCGCCTTGGCTGAACCCAATCACGGCCACCGCCCCGAGACGGTCGCCCATGGCGTCGCGGGCCGCTTTCACGGCCGCGACCGCATCAGCCCCCAACACGGAGAAATCCTGCGTGTAGCGCCCGTCCGACCCGCCCACGCCGCGCTTGTCATAGACGAAGGACGCCACGCCGGCGGCCGCCAGATGGTGAGGCATCCACACGCGGTTCACCGCGCCCGTCCGTTCCGACCCGCCAATGTGCACCAGCAGCGGCGCCGGCTGGTCCCCAGGAGGCGCGATGAGTTCCGCGTTGAACGTCAGCCCGTCGGCCGTGAACGTCACGGGCGTCCGCACGGCCGGCATGCGTGCGCCTGCGCGTGGCGCCCGCCCGCCGCGGGCCACCTCAACCCGATCGCCGCTGAACGCCGCCTGCACCGTTTCGGGTCCGGCGCCGCCGAAGTACGATCCGCCTGAGTAGGTGTCGGACGCGTCGGCGTCGGGACACACGCGCGCGACCCAGCCATCGTCGAGGACCGCGCGCAAACACCCGTCATCGCGCGCTGCGAACGCGATGCGTGTCCCATCATCAAACGCGAAGGCGCCCGTGTGCTCCGGCGGCGGCGGGGGCGGCGCGTCTGAGCCGCAGCCCGCAAGGCCGAGCGCGAGCCCCAAGACGCTCACCACCAACGCGGCGGATCGGGACACGCGCATAAGCACACTCCTGGCGAACAAAACGCATAAACTCCTGGTTTTTCTACAATCCCTGCAGGGCGTCGATCAACCATTCCCCTCTCACGGATCACTGGGGCGCCGCCTGGACCGTGGGTTTGACAACCACGGCCGCAGCGTCTCGGTCACAGCGTGGACGGTGGACTGCGACGGCGCAGTCCGCCCCTGCGTCGACCGCCGACTGCGCTCGGCCGACGGCAGTCATGGCGGCCGCATCCACCGCGCCGCACGAGGCGGCGTCCAGTTTTGTTACAGTAAACGGAGACCCGACGGCGGGAGGCCTTGAAGGCGCTGGCGCGCACGCTCTCGTGGAGACAGCACGCGTCCGCACACTGTTTGACGTACGACGCCACCGTCGACCCGTTCACCACGCCTTCGCCTTTTGTCTGTTGCAGCGCGCATAGACCGCCCCTGTTCGCCGTGTACACTGACCGGCTCAGTAAAAACGTATTTTTCTTTGCGCGACTTAGGTGTGCCATGAACGCCAACATGATCCTCGCCGCTAAAGACATCGGCGGAGACGTTATCGCCACTGAGCCCGACACAAGCCTGCTCGACGCCGCACGCCAGCTGAACACGCACCGTATTGGCGTGCTCGTTGTGCGCGAGGCGGACGGCGCGCTTCGCGGCATCATCTCCGAGCGCGACATTGTCCGCTCGGTGGCCGATCACGGGGCGGAGGTGCTGACCCAGCCGGTGTCGGACGTCATGACCCGCGACCTGGTGACGGCCGCCCCCACGGACTGCGTCGACGCCCTGATGGAGAGCATGACCCGGCGGCGCATTCGCCACCTGCCCGTTCTGGACGGTGGCCGGCTTATCGGCCTCATCTCCATCGGCGATGTGGTCAAGGCGAAGATCGCGAAGGCCGAAACCGAAACGGAAGCGATCCGGGCCTATGTGGCCGGCGGCGTCTGATCGCCGTCGCCCCTGAACGACGGCGCGGCAGCGACGTTGTCGGCGCGCGGTGGTCGGCGTCGGGGATCGCAGACTGCGTCTTTGCATACCGCTGGTGATGATGGCGCCTTGTCATCCGCGACACCGAAAGCCGTCGCGTCCGTCATCACCTTCCTCCCGACCGTTGAAGCGGAGAGCGGCTGTTCGGCCAACGTCCGGAAGGGATCTTGGCGCTGCTCGGCTGGACGCGACACCACGCGGCCTCCCGATGGGCTGTGATCAACGACCGCGCTTTTCTAAATTGCGCGAGCATTTCAATACCGATCAAAAGAACCGCCACCGTCAACAATGGTGAATTTCAATATCGTCGTGACGGCGCGCGCGATAGCCATAGAGCCCGGTCTCGGCGTCCAAGCGCGGACCGGTATAGCGGAACGGACTGCCCGAAGGATCCGCGAGGCCGAGCGGATCGCCATAGCTCCCGCGCCAAAGGGCGCGAGCAGATATCGGTCGGTGATGGCCCCTGTCCCATCCACCACCACCAGCGCATGGGGATTAAGACAAAAATTTAAATAAAATTTGATTGTGCCGAACAAAATCTTTATTATCTATCTTTCTCGCAACATAAAGCGTCGAAGGCGCAAATTGCGATTTAATTAATACAATGTATACCCCCTTCCAGAACCCCGGATACGAATAACGTTGACAAAGTAATTAAAAGCAGAAATATTCACCACGTTTTTAGCATCAATATTTTCTTTGAGCGAGTTTTTTCTTCTTTTATAGGCCATCGACGGTATACATTTTTCAGCGCCTTGGCTGATGCCTTTCCCTCATTCTGTGCGAATACATATTCGGTCGTATAAAAGCCTGATATATAGTTCTTGTCATTGCCCTCATCCTCGGGTCCATCTACGTCATCTATCGGTATCATCAGCCCATAACCGTGGACAAGAACTCTATAAAAGGCCACACGATACCTCCAGCCATCAGTCCCTTGATCTTGCCCCAACTCTAGCCATTGACCGCGCCTCGCCAAGGCTTGAGCCAACCGATATTGAGCAGCACTCTGGCAAACATAAAATTAAATATGATAATTGCTACCCATTCTAGCCAAAGCTCTGGTGCGAATGGGTTTCTTCCAAACCCCCAGACGAATGGTGACGAATGCAACAGGAATGGGATTGTATTTGCCCAAGGAAGATCAAATTTCGTAAAAAAATAAAACACAATGAATAGTATGAATGAAAAGGGGATATAGTAAAATCCAACCGCGTACATCAAGTTAATTTGGGCCATCTGCACAAACGAGGCTGGAAACTCCGCAATTATTTCAGGCCCGTGACTATTAAAGAGTGCCAAAGCACAGAAAAATGTAAGTGTAGCAAATAGGAACTCCGAAATCCGAAGTAATAGAAACGGCCCGGCTATGCTTCTGATAGAATCCTTGATCATCGGACTTTCCACCTATCTAACAGCGGCGAAGGCGGCTTCCTGTAGTCTTGCACTGAGAGCCGCTCGCACGCGCCCGTCTCGTTTCCGATGCGTGCTCTTTCCTCTTCGTGTGCAAGCGTAACCGTTATGGGCAACCACGCCCATGCGAAACAAGAAAGGAGTGAAATAAAAAAATCGCGCCCAACAGCAGCTTCGTTTCATAAACTCACTCAAGATTTGATTGAATTTTCACTAGCATTTCAAATGAGCTCCACAACCATTAGCACACGCCGGCGCCGAACTTGGAAGCCGCCCAGCTGCTTCAACCACGACTGATCCAAGGTATTCGACATCGAACCCCGATGCCCCCACCTGGCCCGCACAGTATCGGCCGTGTGTTAGCCGGTTGCACCCAATGCGTCACGGTGGCGATGCGCTGCGTCGACGGCGTGATCCGCGTTACGGCCCAGCGGGCCTCGCGTTCATAACAGCGATCAGCTGCAGCCGAGCACATTGCTCAAGATGGACGACCAGAACCCAATGGCGCGAAAAACGAGCGATAAGCCGTTGAAATTGTTGGTGGCGGGGGAGGGACTCGAACCCTCGACCTCAGGATTATGAGTCTGGTGACGTCTCGATCGTCACAATCTGCGCAAGTCCCCTTATTCATTGTTTTTCATAATTTTTCTATCCATCACC
>CAZGLY010000035.1:0-30811 GCA_964526675.1 uncultured Caulobacterales bacterium | reverse complement strand
GATGGCGGAGACTTCCGCCGCACCAATGGCCATGGGCTCAAGCCCCCTTCATCACAGCAACCAGACCCGCCAACTTCGTCTTCAGCGACGAATCGAACATGCGCGAGCCCACCTTCACAACCATGCCGCCGAGCAGCTCCGGACGCACATCCGCCTGAACCTCGACATCGCGACCGTAAGCCGCCTTGAGCGCCGCCCGGAGATCGGCGGCCTGGCGATCGCTCAGGGGTTGGGCCGTCGCGGCCTCCGCCGTCAACACCCCGTTATGCTCGGCCACGCGCGCCGCAAACGCGCGCGCGATCGCTCGCAGGGCGTTGGCGCGTCGATTGTTCGCGACCACGCCGACGAACTTCTGCACCAGCGGCGTTAGTCCGGCGCGCTCGGCGATCGCCCCAAGAGCGGCCGCCTTCTCGCCAGACGGAATCACCTGGCTCGCCAACACGGCGGCGAGCGTCCGATCCTCGGCAATCAGCCGCTCCAGCGCGGCCATATCCGCGGCCGCGCCATCCAACGCCGCGTCGTCGCGCGCCAGCTCAAACAAGGCCATCGCGTAGCGTCGGGCCAGTTCGCTGGTCGCCGCAATCTCGCCCGCCACCGCGTGCTCCTTTCGCCCAGATCGTGTTTCGAGTGACGCGCGCGCCGGGCGTGGCCGCGCGGAAAAATCATGGAATGACGGCGTCGCCGCCAATCAGCGGGTGCCTAGCATCTGTCCCAGCGTCCGACAAGAACGCGCCGCCGCACCGCCGCAGCCTGCGCTCAGTTTTGTGTGCGACGCACAACGAACCCTGGCGGTCTCGAGCCTTGAATCGCAGGCGTTGGTTGACGAGGCGTTACCGGCAAGGCGTCCTGGACCCGCCGGGATCCCTCGACGTCCCCTCCAACGCGGTCACGGCCGGGCGTGGCGACGCCACCGCCACACATGCGCCGCGGCCAACAGCAACGCGCCCAGGACCGTGAGCGCGGTCTCGTGCGCCTCGAAGCGCTCCACGAACGCTCCCAGCACGAGCAGCAGGAGGCCCATGCTCGCAACGCCGACGAAGGTCCGCTGACCGTCCTGAACGCCACGGACAATCGCGAAGCCTGAAAGCGGCAACGCCGCCAGCACAAAGGCCCGGTGGATCCATTCTTGATCGGAGACGACGCCAAGGATCGGCAGCGCCGCGGCTGCGATCGGCAACGCCAAGCAGTGGGCGATGCAGGCGAACGACAGACCGGCAGCGGCGGCGTCTATTGGTGAAACGGCGCGGGGCGTCATGCGGCGCGGACCCTATCCAAGGCGTTACAATATCACGCCGACGGCTTAGGGCGCCCAGCGACGCCATACAACCCTCGCGGCGACGGGGCTCCAACGACGAACCGCGGTTAGGTCCCGCTTAGGAGAGGCGTGGAAGGGTCGCGTCACGACGATCTCCCCCCACCAAGATCAGGACAGCGCATCATGGACAGCCAGATGACCGCGGCCCCCGCCCGCACGACTCGCCTGAAAGCCATCGGGCGGTTCCAACGCGAACGCATGGAAATGAAACTCCGCACCCAGGAGGAGCGCTCTGAGTATCTGGCGCATGTTGTGAAGATGGTGACGGACATAGTCTTGGAGGCGCAGCAGGACTTGACCGACATGCGCGACGCGCGGCGTGAGCCGACGGCGACGCTCCACCGCGATTTGAGCGCGTTCCGCGCCCAGCTGTCAGCCGATGTTCGCGGTCAGCTCGACGCGTTCATTGACAACCGCCGCACCATGGCGACGACCCACGTGGACGATATGAAGCGCTTCCGCGCGCAACTCGCCCGTGATGTCGAGGACACTGTGACATCTGACTTTATGTAAAGCCCGCTCTTCGAGCGTGGGCGGCCCAGATCCGCGGCGCCGCGGATCTGGGGGCCTCACAAAAACGAATACGGATCAATGTCGATGACGGCGCGCATGCTGGCGGGCGCCTTCAGGCGCGCGCGCCACGCCGCCATATAGGCGGAGAGATCCACGCCTAAATCCGCGCGCACCAAAAAGCGGAAGCGGTACTTGCCGCGCACCACCGCGATCGGCGCCGGCGCAGGGCCCATGACCTCCACCCCATGGGCGCGGGGCGCGACCATGGCGATGTCGCGCGCCGCGCGCTCCGTCTTCGCTTCGTCCGGCCCCGAGAGAATGAGCGCCGCCAACCGGCCAAAGGGCGGCAGGCCAAGCATGTCCCGCCCCCGCATCTCCGCCTCCAGGAAGGCGTTGCGGTCGCCGGCCTCGAGCGCGGCCATCGCGTCATGCTCCGGCATGCAGGTCTGCAGGAGCGCGCGCCCCGGCTTGTCGGCGCGTCCGGCCCGCCCGGCAACCTGCACCAGCGTTTGGTAGGTTCGCTCCGCCGCCCGCAGATCGCCGCCGCGCAGGCCCAAATCCGCATCGACCACGCCGACCAAAGTCAAGTTCGGAAAGTTGTGCCCCTTCGCCACGATTTGGGTGCCGATCAGAATGTCGATCGCCCCCTCCGCCATGCGCGCGACCTTGTCCCGCACCGCGGCGGGGTCGCGCGCGGTGTCGGACGAGAAGACTTCGATCGCCGCGTTGGGGAAGACGGCCCGCGCCTCCTCCTCCAGCCGTTCCACGCCGGGACCGACAGCATGAAGGCTGTCCTCCGCCTGGCATTCGGGGCACTTCTTCGGCTTGGGGATCGAATAGCCGGTGGCGTGGCAGACGAGCCGGTTCGCGTAGCGATGCTCCACCAGCCAGCTGTCGGTGTCCGGCGCTTTCATGCGGTGCCCGCACGCCCGGCAAATCACCAACGGGGCGTAGCCGCGGCGGTTGAGAAAGAAGAGCACCTGTTCGTCGCGGTCCAACGTCTCCTGGGCGGCGTCAATCAGCGGGGCGGACAGCCACCGATCCTTCTCCGGCCGATGGGCGCGCAGATCCACGCACGCCACCTCCGGCAGCACCGCGACGCCCGGGCGCCCCGGCAGCACGATGTGGTGATAGCGCCCCCGCTGAGCGTTCACGAGGCTCTCCAGCGAGGGCGTGGCGGAGGCGAGCAGAATGACCGCCTGCTCGAGACGCGCGCGCACCACCGCGATGTCGCGGGCTTGATAGGGCACGCCGTCTTCTTGCTTGAACGAGCTGTCGTGCTCCTCATCGACAATGATCAGGCGCAGATTGGTGAAGGGCAGAAACAAAGCCGAGCGCGCGCCCACCACGATCCGCGCGCGGCCTTCCGCCACCGCGCGCCAGGTCAGACGCCGCGGCCCGTCGGCAATGTCGGAGTGCCACGCGGCCGGGCGCGCGCAGAAGCGTTGCTCGAACCGCGACAACACCGCCTGCGTCAACGCGATCTCCGGCAGAAGCACCAAGATCTGAGCGTCGGGGTCCTGGCGCAAGGTCTCCGCGATGGCCTCGAAATAGACCTCCGTCTTGCCGGAGCCGGTGACGCCATCGATCAGCGCGGCGTCCAGCCGCGGCTCCGCACTGGCCGCGCGCCCCTCCGCGTTGATGTCCAATAAGGCGAGCAAATCCTCGACCGCGTCCTGCTGGGTCGGGGTGAGGTCATGACGCGGTCCGTCCGGATCCGGTGGATCGAAACGCCCCAGGATCGGCCGCACCTCCGCAATCAGCGCGCCAGCCTCCGCCAACCCCTTGATCACGCCGGCGCTGACGCCCGCGTCTTTCGCGAGAACGGCCGCCGTGGCGGGACCCTCCGCCGCCACACACGCCGTGGCCGCCTCGAGCGCCCGTGTGCGGGCGGACGTCAGGCGCAGCGCGGGCGGATCTGTGGCAGGCGCATAAACCGTCTCCGTCCGCGCGGGGGCCCACGCGCTCGCGCCGCGCAGCGCCATGCGCAACACGACGCCCGGCGGATGGCAGGTGTAGCGCGCGGTCCAATCCACCAGGCGGCGGACGTTCTCCGGCACGGGCGGGGCCGGCAGCCGCGCCTCGATCCGCTTAAGCCGGCGCGGCGTCTCACCCTCGGAGGTCTCCGAGGTCAACGACGCATCAGGCTCGTGGACGGCCCACACCACCCCGCGCGCGAGACGCCCGCCAATGGGCGCGCTCACATGATCGCCGGCGGCGATCGCAAGATCCTCGGGGATCACGTAGTCGAACGGCTCCGGCAACGGCAACGGGAACAGCACGGCCGCCACCCGCGTGGTCGCTGTCACCGGCTCCGCCCCGACATCCTCCGCCCGCGCCGCGCGGCCGGGATCCCGCAAACGCGTCGGCGCGGCGTTGGAGATCTCATCCGAATCGAAAAGAAAGCCGAGAGCGTCAGGGGCGGGCATGACCGCGACCATGCCCCAATCATCGACGGTTGACTATTCACGTTTTGTTCGAAGCGTGGCGGCATGTGCTGGCCACGCATTGCCATCGCCGCATCACCATGGCAGGTGCGCGCTGAAGCAACGGAGCCCGACGCCCATGACCCACTTCGCGCACGCCGTCCCCACCGCGGAGGAGGCCCAAGGGTTGGCCCGGATCGGGGGCCTCGCTTATCTGGCGATCTTCATTCTCGCAATCGCCGCGAATTTCTTCGTGCTCCAGCCGCTTGGCGTGCGCGACGACGCCGCCGCGACCGCCGCCGGCATCGCCGCGGCCGAGCAGACCTACCGGCTTGGCGTGGCGGCGATGATTGCGGTGTTGATCGCCGACGTCGTCGTGGGATGGGCGTTGTTCATCGTTCTGCGGCCGGCGGACGCGAGCCTGTCCCTGCTGGTTCTGCTGTTTCGCGTCGCCTACACCGTCGCGCACATCGGCGTGCTCCTGACTCTGATGAGCGCGCTGACCTTCGCGACCGTCCCCCCGTTCGCCGCGGCCATGGGCCCGAACGCGGCGGCGCTGAGCTATCACTTCTTCGCCAGCCACGACATGGGATCCACGGTGACGTTGATCTTTTTCGGCGTGCACCTCGTGCTGCTGGGGCGGTTGGTGTCGCGTTCGGGCTTTATGCCGCGGGCGTTGGGTTGGTTGCTCACCCTTGCGGGCGTCGGCTACGCCGCCAACGGGTTCGGGGTCGTGATCCTGGGGTCCTTCGGAGCCTACGCCAACGCCGCCGCTCTGGCCATGATCGTGCCCGCGCTGATCGGCGAAGGCGCGTTCACCGTGTGGCTGCTGGTGTGGGGCGTGAACCGCGCCCGTTACCCCGCGGCGGATTGAACGCCCGCGATCACCCGTCGTCCACCAAAGCGCGCAATTGCTCCAGATAAGCGATCCACGCGTCGCGCCCTGCGGGCGTCAACCTCACGCGCGTCTGCGGTTTGCGCCCGACAAAGCTCTTGTCTTGGGCCACATAGCCAGCCTCCTCCAGCTTCCGCAGATGCACGGACAAATTGCCGTTGGTGGCCTTCGTCTTGGCGGCGAGCTCGGGAAAGGTCGCCGCCTCCACGCTGGAGAGGTACGCCATCACGCCGAGGCGCAGGCGCCCGTGAATCACCTCATCCAGCGCGGCCGCGTCAAACGCCGCCATGGGACGCGGCGCCAGCGACCGGCGCGTCGTCTCCGGCCGACGGCGGCTCCGTGCGCAACATCGCGATGCCGGCGCCTGCGCCAATCACCAAGATCGCCATGGCTGACGCCGGATAGAGCGCCGGTTCGCCCACGAAAAATGGGAAGATGAGCGCCGCGGCGTAGCAGGCCCACGCCGGCAGCTTCAGCCATCCCACCCGCGCCAACTGCGCCGTCAGCATAAACGCCGTGCCGTAGCCCACGAACGCCGCCGGCGCGATCAAGTCCACGACAAGCCACGGCGCGCGGCCCGTCGCCGCCGCCCCGATCACGCCAAGCGCAAAGGCGCCCAAGCCCGCCATCGCCGCCGGCCACACATAGCGTTCCGCCACATTGCCAACCGCGCCCGCGCCCGGCTTCGCCATCAGGCCCCGCGGCAACAGCGAACCGACAAAGCCGCCAACGACGCCATAGCCAAGCCAAATCACCCAGAGCGACGTCACGCCCCACGGCGTCAGCCCTGCCAACGTCGCCCCATGGAGCACCCAGGCCAGCGCCGTCCAGACGGCCCACCACACATGAAACCGCCCTCCGAGGAGGGGCGCCCGTCGCCCCTCCTCCGCCAGCGCGCGCATGTACGCCAGATCCGCCGCTGTATCCGCATCACTCATTTCGACCTCACAATTTTAGTTTTGTTTGAAAGGCAAACTACATGAAAAATCAGAGCGCGCAAGCCCGCGATGCTAACGATTCGTTAAGGCGGCTCAGGCGCGCTGATCCCATGACAGACCCAGACGCCCCCACAACAGACGCCACGGCCGACGACGCCGCTGCGGAGACCGCCCTGTATGGCTATCTGACCCAACTGCGGGCCAAGGGCCGGGCTCGGCGCACGGGCGAGGCCTATGCGCGCGACATCCGCGCCTTCCTCCGTTTCTTGACCGAACATTGGGGCGCGGTCCCCACCGTGAAGGATCTGGGCGGTCTGGAGCCTCGCGACCTCCGCGCCTATCTGGCCCACCGGCGCGCGGGCCGCGATGGCGATCCGCTCTCTTCGCGATCCCTCGCGCGAGCCCTCGCGGCCATTCGTGGCTTTTTCGGTTACCTGGAAACCACCCACGGGCTCGCCAACGAGCAGCTGCGTCGAGTGAAGGGCGCGCGTCCCGCCCGCACCGCGCCACGCCCCGTGAGCGAGGACGCCGCGCACGCGCTCCTCGCCCTCGCGGGGGAGACGGACGGCCCTGCGTGGATCGCAGCGCGCGACGTGGCGGTGTTGGCGCTGCTTTACGGCGCCGGCCTGCGCATCTCCGAGGCGCTCGAGCTGACGGGCGCGGACGCGCCGGGCGGCGCGCTGCGCGACCCGCTGAGGATCACCGGCAAAGGCGGGAAAACGCGCCTTGTGCCGGTTCTCCCGGCCGTGAACGAGGCGGTTGCGGCCTATGTGCGCGCCTGCCCCCACGCCCTCGCGCCGACCAATCCGCTGTTTCGCGGCGTCAAAGGCGGAGGCCTGTCGCCGCGCGTCGTGCAGCGCGCGATGGCCGGATGGCGCTCTCGCCTGGACTTGCCGGACACGGCGACCCCCCACGCTTTGCGCCACGCCTTTGCAACCCACCTCCTCGGGCGCGGCGCGGACCTGCGCGTGATCCAAGAACTCCTCGGCCACGCTGACCTGTCGACCACCCAGATCTATGCGGAGGTGGACGCCGCGCGCCTGCTGGCCGTCTACGACCAAGCGCACCCGCGCGCGTAATCGCGGCCGGACGCACCGACTCCGCCGCCGTTGACACGCGCGGGCCCACACCGCACTATATCGAATAACGATAAGATGGACGCAACGGTCGGTGACGGAGAGGAGCGATGAATTTCGGGTTTGAGGTGACGGGCTTGGTCGGCCTTTTGGGCCTGATCCTAATGATCTGGGCGATCCTCAATGTCGCCCAAGCGCGCATGGGCGCGTTGGGCAAGGCGCTGTGGATCGTGGTGCTGCTGCTCGTGCCGTTTATCGGCTGGATCCTTTGGTTCTTCTTCGGCCCGCGCTCCGCGGAGGACCGCCACAGCCGCTGGCGCCGCCACGGCTACTGAGGTCGCGGCCGCTGAACGCGGCGTTGGGCGCGGAACCGTGTGACGGTAAGACGACGGGCGTGACCGCCAGCTCGCCCTCCCTCGCGCCGGACGCCCCAGCCCTTGATTGGTCGGACGCTGCGGCGCCCCGATCCAGCGCCTATGATGATGTGTACTACTCCGCCGTCGACGGTCTGGCGGAGACGCGCGCGGTGTTTTTGGACGGGTGCGGCTTGCCGGACGCCTGGCGCGGGAAAGACCGCTTTGTCATCGGCGAGTTGGGATTTGGCGCCGGCCTTAATCTCTTGGCGACGTGGGATGTCTGGCGACGCTCAAGAGCGCCCGGCGCGCAGTTGCACTTTGTCTCCGTTGAAGGAGCGCCGCTGACCGACGATCAGCTTCGCCGCGCCCACGCCCCCTTTATCGCCCGCGACGCCGCGCTGGCCCCGCTTTCGGCCGCCCTCGCCGCGCGCCTGCCGCCACGGATCAAAGGCGTCCACCGCCGACGCTTCGAAGACGATGGCGTGGTTTTGACGCTCGCCTACCTTCCGGTGGAGACGGCGTTGGCGCAGCTGGAGGTCACAGCCGACGCGTGGTTCTTGGACGGCTTTGCGCCGGCGCGAAATCCCGCCATGTGGTCGCTTGAGACTTTGCTCGCGGTCGCGGCCCGCTGCCGGCCGGGCGCGCGCGCGGCGACCTACACCGTGGCGGGCGCAGTGCGGCGTGGGCTCGAAGCCGCAGGCTTTCGCGTGGCGAAACGGCCTGGCTTCGGCTCCAAGCGCGAACGGCTGGAAGCGGTCTTCGACGGAACGCCCGTCGCGACGGAGCCTGCGCGCCCCCCGACGCTGCCGGCCGGTCGTCGCACCGCGCCTCCGGGCGCCGCGCTGGTGATCGGGGCCGGCCTCGCCGGCGCATCGGCGGCGCACGCGCTTGCGCGCCGGGGCGTGGCGGTCACGGTGCTCGAGGCCAGCGCGACGCCCGCCGGCGCCGCCAGCGGCAATCCGATGGGCCTGGTGACGCCGCGCCTGGATCGCGACGACCGCCCCGCCGCGCGGTTCCATCGCGCGGCCTACGCCTTTGCGTTGGACAGCCTCCGAGGAGCCGACGATCGCTTCACCCCCTGCGGCGTGGCGCAGATCGCGACGGACGCTGACGAGCGCGGCAAACTCGAGGCGCTCCTCGCCACGCAGGCTCTGCCGCCATCGATGGCCGCGCCGCTCACGCCCGACATCGCCGCCGCGACGGGCGCCCCGGACGCGGCGGGCCTTTTTCTGCCCCAAGCGGGGGTCGCGCGGCCTCGCGCCGTGGTCGAGGAGGCCCTCGCCCATGCGGATGTGCGCACCGGGAGCGCCGCGGTATCGGTGGCGCCCGCCGACGGCGGCTGGGTCGCACGCGATAACGAGGGTCGCGCCCTCGCCGCGGCGGAGATTTGCGTGCTGGCGTGCGGCGCGCACCTGGCGCGGTTTGAGCAAAGCGCGTTCTTGCCGTTGCCCGCCTCCCGCGGCCAGCTCAGCTGGGCGCCGCTCACCGGCCCGGCCCCGCGGCACGCGCTGACGTTTGGGGGTTACGCCGCGCCCTGCGCAACGGACAGCGGCGCGTCTCTGGCGTTCGGCGCGACGTACGACCCCTGGACCGACGACGCACCGCCAGCCGTCACGGACGAGAGCAACGCGCGCAACCACGCCCTGCTCGCCGCGCGCGCGCCGGACCTGGCCGCTCGGATAAACCCCGCCATGATCGAGGGGCGCGCGGCCCTCCGAGCCACGACGCCGGATCGCTTGCCGTATGTCGGCCCGGCGCCGGTTGAGGCCGACTTTCGGGCGCAGTTCGCGGGCCTCGCAGCCGGACGCGTGGACGTCGCCGAGCCGGCTCAGTTGCACCCCGGGCTCTACATTCTCGGCGGGTTGGGCAGCCGCGGGTTGAGCTGGGCGCCGCTGCTCGCCGAGGCGCTGGCGAGCGCGGCCTGCGGCGAGCCCGGGGCGTTGGAACGCGGCGCGGCCGAAGCGCTCCATCCGGCGCGCGCGCTCGTGCGCGCCCTCAAGCGCGGCCGCTAGAGCCGTTTAAGAACCCGCGCTCTCGCCGTTCGCCGCCGCCAACGTTAGGACGCGCTCAGCCTCGGCCAGATGCAGGCGCTCCACCATCTGGCCATCCACGGAAATCACCCCGCTCTGCAGATTCTCCGGCGATTGAAACGCCGCGCGCACCTTGCGCGCCCAGGCGACCGCCTCCGGCGTCGGCGCGAACGCCGCGTGGCAGGGCGCAATCTGGCTCGGGTGGATGAGCGATTTCCCGTCGAAGCCGTAGCTGGCGGCTTCGTCAGCCTCCATCGAGAAACCTTCCTGGTCGCGGTGATTGTTGTACACGCCGTCAATCGCCGCTAGCCCGTGCGCCCGCGCCGCGAGCACCGTCTGCAGCAACACCGGGCCCAAGCACGCGCGCCGATCCGCCGGCGGCATGCGCAGGCTCGCGGCGAGGTCGTTCGTGCCGACCACCAGCGCGGCAAGACGTCGACGCGCCCCAAGGCTTGCGATCTCCGCCACGTGGAGCGCGGCCTTCGGCGTCTCGATCATCGCCCACAACGCCATGCCGCGCCGGACATCAAGGGCGTCAAACGCCGCGCTGACCCGCGCCAAGTCGTCCGCCGAATCCACTTTCGGCAGAAGGATCGCGTCCGGCCCGAGGGGCGCGATCGCCTGAAGATCCGCCGCGCCTTCCGGAGTCTCCAGCGCGTTCACGCGCACGACCAACTCCTTACGCCGCCCGGATGCGTCCGGCTCGCGCACGCTTGGGGCCTCCAGCCAGGCGATCACGGCGGCGCGCGCGGCGTCCTTGTCCTGCGGGCCGACGGCGTCCTCGAGATCCAGCACCACGACGTCGGCGTCGAGGTCGGCCAACTTGGCGACCGCGCGCGCGTTGGAGGCGGGCGCAAACAAGACAGACCGGCGCAAGCTGACCGCGGCGCGCGAAGCGCTCCGCTCATCAGCGGCGAGCACGGCGGGTGGAACGGAGGATGACGGGGCGGACATCGGGCCTCCTTCGCAAACAGGCCGAGCGTACAACAACACTCTGCGCCAACGGCGTCGCCGCCGCCGAGCGTGACGATCCACAACCTACGCGAATCGATCGCGCCCAAACAGCCGCGCCCCCAAGAAAGCGGTGGCCGCGCGGTGAGGACCATGGGATGTCGGCCGCACCGCTTTCTCCCTGGTACGGACACCCGACATGACCGTCATCGCGATCTCCTCCTTCGCGGCAGCCTCCGCGGTTGGGCTGGGGATCATCGCGCCGGCGCTTCACGCCCAAGGGCTTGAAGTGATTGCGGCGCCGACCGTCACGCTCGGACGCCATCCCGGCTGGGGGCCGCCTGGCGGCGCGGCGACGCCCGACGCAGCGTTTGCGTCGCTTCTGGAAAGCGCCGCCGCCCACCCCCTGGCGGCGGAAGCGCGCTGGGTGCTGACGGGGTACTTCGCAAACGCTGGGCAGGTGGAGGCCGCCGCCACGCTGATCGAAACCCTGAAGCACGCGCGACCGGGGCTGCGCTATGTCTGTGATCCGGTGATGGGCGACGCGCCAAAGGGGCTTTACGTGCCGCCGGACGTGGCCCTGGCTCTGGCGGCGCGGCTGCTTCCCCTCGCGGACGTCGTAACGCCCAACGCGTGGGAGGCCGCGCGGTTGACGGGCCAGCCGGTGGCGGATTGGGAGACGGCGCGCCGAGCCGCCGAGACTCTCCGCGGCGTCGCCGATCGACCGGCGCGGCTCGCCGCCGTGACATCGACGCCAGCGCCGACCCCGGATGGTGGCCCAGGCGTCGGCGTCACCTTGGCGAGTTCCGACGGCGTGTGGCTGGCGAGCGGGCCGCAGCAACCCGGACCAGCCGGCGTCCAGCCGACAGGACGTCCAGCCGCGTGGAGTGGCGCGGGGGATTTGTTCGCCGCGTTGTGTCTTGTGAGCTTGGACAAGGGCTTGGCGCCGCCGGCGGCCGTCGCGGACGCGGTCGGCGGCGTGAACGCCGTGCTGGCCGCGTCCAAGGGCGGCCAGGAGCTGGTTCGCAGCGGCCTCGCGGCCATACTGGACAACGCCGCGGCCGCGGACCTCACCCGCCTCGCGTGATGCGAAACCGCGAACCGAGAGGGCGGCTGGGCGCTGGTCAGCCCGGCGCTTGCGCGCGGAGCTGGTCCAGCAAACGCACGGTGGCGAACGCGTCCGGCGCAAGCCCCCGATCCGCCTGCCAGGCGCGCAAGGCTTTGCGCGTGTTCGGCCCAATGCGCCCGTCCACGCCCGCGGTGTCGTAACCCAGCGCGCTGAGCCGGCGTTGCAGTTCTTCGATCTGCGTGCGGGCTAAGGGTTGCTCGTCGCGCGGCCAGGCCGCGATCACGCCGCGCCGACCCGCCAACGAGTCCGACAACAGCCCGACCGCCAAGGCGTATGCCGTGGAGTTGTTGTAGCGCTTGATCACGTCATAGTTGGCGAAGGTCAGGAAGGCGGGCCCGCGCGCGCCCGCGGGGCTGAGCAGACGCGCCGTCGCCGCCAGGCTGGCGTCGCTCCACGGCGCGCCGTCCGCGCGCGTCACGCCCAGGCGCGCCCAATCGGCGACGCGATTGCGCCGGCCATCCCCGAGCGCATGATTGAACCCCGCCGGCAAGCGGACCTCCACACCCCACGGCGCGTCGCGCCGCCAACCGTGATCCGACAGGTACCCGGCCGCCGAGGCCAGGGCGTCCCCACGGTCACGCCACAGATCTTTGCGCCCATCGCCGTCATGATCGACCGCGTAGCGGACAAAGGTCGACGGCATGAACTGCGTTTGGCCCATCGCTCCGGCCCACCCGCCAATCAGGTCGCTGCGTTCAACCGCGCCGGACGCCAAGATCGTCAACACCGCCATGAGCTCGCGTTCGAACAAAGCGCGGCGGCGCCCGTCCCACGCCAAGGTCGCCAGCGCTTGGACCACGTCATGATCGCCGATCACCGCGCCATAAGCGCTCTCAAGTCCCCAAATCGCGGTGATCACTTCGGCCGGCGGGCCATAACGGCCTTCCAACTGGGTGAGCAGCGCCGCTTCCTCCGCCAAGCGCTCGCGCCCGGTCTCGCGACGGCTCTCTGACAGCGCAGAGTCCAGATACTCCCACAATGGGCGGACAAATTCCGGCTGATTGCGATCAAGCGCGACAAGCGCTAAATCCGGTTCAACACCGGCGAGCGTTGCGGCGATCAACGCATCACTGTGGCCCTGCGCGGCCGCGCGTTGGGCGAACGCCGCCCGCCACACCGCGAAGGGCTCGCGCAAGGTCGGGCTGTCCGGCTGGGCCGAAGCCCCGGCCGCACCGACAAACGCCGCCAGCGCCACGAACGCGGCTTTGGCGTTGACTTTCAAAGCGTGGCGCAGTAGCCAGCGTGGCTCACGCGACGGTCGGCGGAATTGGGTCATGAAAGTTAAGAGCTCGCTTAAGTCTCTCAAGCAACGGCATCGGGCTTGCCAAGTCGTGCGTCGGCGGGGACGAATCTACGTGATCAACAAGAAAGACCCGCGTTTTAAGGCCCGCCAAGGTTAACCGCGGGTTCCCGGCCAGGGAAGCGGCCGGATCAGCGCAGCCGGTGGGAGGCCCGTCGGAAAGTTCGCGCGCCTCTCGAAAACGTAACGCCGTAGCCTTACACTCCCCTTATGGCTGGTGTCTCGCAAACTCACCGCAACGATACGTCTCACGCGCCGCGTCGCGGTTTTTGGCTCGCGCGGCTGTGTGCTGTGTGCGCGGCGTCCGTCTGGGCGTTGACGTCACCCGCGTCCGCGCAGGACGCGCCCATGGCGACGGATCCGCCGGAAGACGCCATCAACGAGGCGGCTCCCCTCGAAGTCGATCCCAACGCGCCGCAGCCGCCCTTCGCCCTTCCGGATGATTATGCGGACGACTTCGATTTTGAGGGCGTGCTCGGCGCGCCGGGGCTGGATCTGGAGGCCCCGACGGGGCCGTTCGGCCTGCCGACGCCATCCTTAAAGGACATGCTCGCGACGCTTGAACCCGGTCCGGACGCGCCGGTGGCCCAACGTTTGGCTTGGCTTTTCGCCGAGTTGAAGATGGCCTCCAACGCCGAAGAGGCGGCCTTTGTCGCCGAGGAGATTGAGGCGCTGTGGCGCGATGTCGGGGACCCAACGGCGACATTGCTGACGGATCGCGCCGCCGCCGCGGGCAGCGCCGACGATCTCGGATTGGCGCGTCGTCTGGCGGACGGCGCGGTGGAGCTGGCGGACCAATCCGCGGAAGCGTGGGTGCGCAGCGCGGAGATTGCGACGCTCGATGGCGACGTCGTGCGGGCGGTCACCGACCTGGAGCAAGCCCTGCGGCTGGAGCCCCGGCGGTACGACGCCCTGCTCACTCTGGGGGCCTTGTTTGAGCAGCTGGAGAACTGGGCCGGCGCCTATGACGCCTATGCCGCGGTCCTGGAGATCTACCCGGAGCACCCATACGCCAAAGCGCGCGCCGACGACCTGGAGGTTCGCGCGCGCGGCCGCGCCCTGTGATCGACGGCGCGAAGAGCCGACGCGGGGTCCCTAGACAGTCCAGTACGCGACGATAGGGTCCTCCGCCATGATGACCCTGTTGGCGAGTGTGGGAGCAGCGCTGGGCGCGTTGGCGGCCTATGGCGCTCTCTATGCGGCCTGGGCCACCCGCCGCTGGCCGGCGGACGGCCGGATGGTCACCGCGGGCCCCTTCCGCCTCCACGTCAAGGAAGCCGGCGACGCTCGCCCCAATGCGCGGCCCATACTGCTTGTTCACGGCGCCGCCGCGAACGCGCGGGTCATCTTGCGTGACGTGGGCGACATCCTCGGCGGGCTTGGGCCGTTGATCGCTCCGGACCGCCCCGGCTTCGGCCACAGCCCGGCGTTTCCCGACCATACCCGCTTAGCGACCCACGCCGCCGCGCTCGCCGCCCTGATCGACGCGGAGAACCTGTCGCGCCCGTTGGTCGTGGGACACTCCTACGGCGGGGCGGTCGCGCTGCGGCTAGCGCTGGAGTACCCCGAGCGTGTTGGCGCGCTGTTGCTGCTGGGAACCGCAAGCCACGGCTATGTGGGACCAGTCAGTTGGTACAACTACGCCGCAAGCGCCCCGCTGTTGGGTCGTCTGTTCACGCGCTGCCTGATCCCCATCGCCGCTCCGCCGATGGCGGCTTCCGCGGTGCGGGCGGGGTTCGCGCCCCAGTCGCCGCCGCCGGATCACGCTCAAAGCACGGGCCTTGGTCTTCTGTTTCGCCCCGCCTCCTTTCGCGCAAACGCCCTGGACCTCGTGCGCGCCAATCAGGAGTTGGCGGTGCAGGAGCTCCGCTACACGACCCTGTCCACGCCGACGGCCATCATCGCGGGTGAGGACGACCCCACCGTCTACACCCATCGCCACTCGACGCCGTTGGCCGCCGCCGCCCAGGACACCCGCCTCGCCTTAGCGCCGGGGGTTGGCCATCAGGTCGCGTACGGCGCGCCAACGCTGATCCGCGAGCACGCTGAGGCCCTCTTGGCGGAGCTCGACACCCCGACGTCCGCGCCGGAGCCGGCCGTGTGAGCGACGAGACGCCCCCGCGCGCTGAGCATGCCGCGGTCATGCGCGCGCTCAGCTATCCGTTCGGACCGCCCGCCCACGCGTATGTCTTCATGGGCGGCGTGGCGCGCGCTTTTGATCCCATCTCTGACCGGGAAGTTTTGCGTGGGCGGCGACCCGTGCTGGCGGTCGGCTCCAACGCGGCGCCGAAGCGTCTTGCGGAAAAGTTTGGCCCGCACCTCACGGGCGCTGACGCGATCACGCCGGTCACCACCGCCCTCGCGGAGGGGTATATCGTGGCGCACGCCGCCAAATTCGCCGGATACGCCTCGATCCCCGCAACGATCCATCCCTGGGCCGGCGCGCGCGCGGAAGTCCACGCGACGTGGCTCACCGAGACCCAACTCGCGATCATGGACGAGACGGAGACGCTCGGCGTCGCCTACGACCGCGTCACGATCGACGCGACCTTGTGTGCGGCTGGCGCGGCGGTTTCTGTGGATATCGTCGTGGAGACCTATGTGTCGCGGGCCGGCGCGTTTGGCGTGAATGGACGCCCGACCGTCAGCGCAGCCGCCCGGGTTTCGGGTGCGGACGACCTCCCCGTCTTCGATCAAACCGCCATTCAAATCAAAGCGATGGACGTGCTTGGCGCGCGCGAGGAGCTGAGGGCCTTTGTCGCGGCGAACGCCGCGAACGCCGATTTGCGCGAGGCGCGTTCCGCACAGCTGAGCGCTCGCGTCGGTCTTCCGTTCACCGCGCCCGCCTCCTAGCCTCTCCGGCGATGCGATGTGATTCGGCGCGCGTCTTTGCGACGTCGCGCGGTGATGGAGGGGATGGACATGGCCGCTGCGGAACAGATGCACAGCGACACCGACCGCATGGGCGGCGCCGCGCGCGAACAGCTTTTGGCCTTCATCCAGCGCGTGGAGCGGCTGGAGGAGGACAAGGCCGCGGTGATGACGGACATCAAGGAAGTCTACGCCGAGGCGAAAGCCATGGGCTTTGACGCCAAGATCCTGCGCAAGGTCGTGTCCTTGCGGAAGAAGGACCAAAACCAGCGCGCCGAAGAAGAAGCGCTGCTCGACCTCTATCTCAGCGCCATCGAACCGTAAGCGCCGGTGGCCAAGTCGGCGCGAATGGGCGACATACGCGCCCATGAGCGCCGCGTCCTCGCCCGTCACCGTCAACGGAACCTGCGCGCCGGGCTTTGAGCCGGTGCGCGACGCGCTCGCGAAACTCTTCGCGGACAACGCGGAGACCCGTGGCGTGGGCGTGGCGGCGACGCTGGACGGCGACACGGTGGTGGATCTCTGGGCCGGATCCATCGACCGTGGAGACGCAACGCCGTTCACGCCCCAGACCCTCGTTCCGATCTTTTCCCTCTCGAAAGCGTTGACGGCGCTGGTGATCGCGATCCTCGTGGACGACGGCGCCGTGGACTACGACCAGCCTGTCGCCGACCTGTGGCCGGAGTTTGCGGCGGAAGGAAAAGGCGCGCTCACGGTGGCCCAGATCCTGTCTCACCAGGCGGGTCTCGCCGGCTTCCCGGAGAGCGCGGGCTGGAGCCCTGACGCCTGGTTCGACTGGGAGCGCACGACCGCCGCCCTCGCGGCGATGACGCCGCTGTGGCCGCCGGGAGCCGCCTGCGGCTATCACCCGGAAACGTTTGGCTTTCTCGCGGGCGAAATCGCGCGCCGCGCGTCCGGACGCACCGTCGGGCAGCTCTTGCGCGACAAGCTTGGCGATCCCTTCGGCCTCGACCTGTGGATCGGCATGCCCGAGACCGCCCAAGCGCGCGCCGCGACCCCGCGCAAGCCGCCGGCGCCGCCGGATCTGGGGGAGATCAACGAGCCCACCCGCCTCGCCTTTCTCACGCCGTGGGCCAGCGCCCGCGCCGGCGATCTGGCTCGCCAACGCGGGGCCGAGTTGCCCGGCTCCAACGGCCACGGGACCGCGCTCAGCGTCGCGCGCGCGCTCCAGCCCTTCGCGCGCCAAGGGCGGCTTGACGAGACCGACCTGCTGAAGCCCGAGACGGTCGCCGCGGCCACGCAGGAGCGGATCGCCGGGCCCAATCTGGTGCTGCCTTTTGATCTCTCATTCGGCGCGGGGGTGATCCGAAACACGCCGGACCACCAGTATTATGGCCCAGGCGAGCGCAGCGTGGGCCACACCGGCTTTGGCGGCTCGAGCGCCTTCGCGGACCCGGACCGCAAGCTCACATTCGCCTACGTCACGCTGACCATGAGCCCGGCGTTGGTGACCGACGCCCGCGCCGCAAAGCTCACAGAGGCGCTTTACGCCGCGCTTCATTGACCACCCAGAGAATGGCCGTTCGCGTCGCGGCTGCGTGTTCTGCATTCCCCAGCAAGGAGTTGTGGTCGGCGTCATCCACGATCACGCGCCGGCTGTTCGTCGACAGCGCGACAAGTCGCGCCTGCAAGGACGCCCACACCGCCGCGGAGCGTGCTTGATCCGCGTCCGAGGCGAACCAACTGCGCGGCCGCACGCCAGCCGAAACCACAGCAAGCGGCACGTCCCCAAGGCTGTGGGCGTTCAGCGCTTCCGCCCACTGCGGATCGGCCGCGGCCGCCATTTCGGACGTGGCGGCGGCCCGATGTCCAGGATCGGCGGCGAAATGGGTCAGCTCCTGAAAAGCCATGGGCGAAAAATCCGGATAGCCATCACGGTAGAAGGCCCGGTTGAACACGCGCGTCAGACCGACATGGACGGAGGCCGACGGCAAGCGGTCGGCGATGACCACATGCCACGCCCATGCGATCTCCGCCTCCGCGAACGCCGCGTTTTGGCCCGGAAACGACGAGTCGATCGCGGCGACGCCGACAACATCCTGCGCCTGCTGGCGTTGGAACTCCCGCACAAGCAGACCGCCGAACGAATGGCCGACCATCACATACGGTCCCCGTTCCCCAGCCGCGTTGAGCAGAGCGTGGAGCTGACGGGCGCGCGTTGGTCCGTCGACCGAACCGGGCCGAGAACCGCTCCAGGCCAAACCCGCCCGATCGTAGGCGCAAACCCGGGTCGCCTCAGCGAGACCAGGCTGCACCAACGCCCAGTTCACGGAATGGCTAAACGCCCCGGCCTCAAGGATCACCGTCGGCGCGCCGCGTCCTATGCAATGGAGGTGCTGCTCCACGCCACCAACCACGATCATGCGGCCAGGCGGCGCCAAGCGCCGCGCGCGCAGATCGCAGACCGCCTCATAGGCCGCCCCGACAACCAACGGCGCCATCACCACGACGGCGATCAGGGCCATGGCCCTCGACACCCATCCCATCGGCGGCCTCTCAGTCCTCCTCATCCTCATAGCCCACAAGACGCAGCGGCGTGGCGGCGATCCCTTCCAGCGCCGCCCAACGCGCGAGCGCGTCCTCTCGGCCATGGGTGATCCACAACTGGTCAGGGCGGATCTCACGCACCGTGTCGGTCAGCTCGTCCCAATCCGCATGATCTGAAAGGATCAGCGGCAGCTCAACGCCGCGCTGTTTCGCCCGCTGACGGATGCGCATCCAGCCCGAGGCGAAGGCCGTGACAGGATCGGGAAACCGCCGCGCCCACACATCCGTCATGGAGGACGGCGGGGCCACAACGATCTGGCCCGCAAAGTCCCGCTTCGCGCCGCCGGCCTTGCCCTTTTCACGAACGGTCGCCGGGCGCAGGTCGCCCAGAGGGACGCCGTGCGCTTCATAGAGCGCGCTGAGCCTGTCCATCGCGCCATGGATGTAAACCGGCGCGTCATAGCCCGCCTCGCGCAAAAGCGCGATCACCCGCTGAGCCTTGCCCAAGCTGTAAGCGCCGACCACATGCGCGCGCTCAGGAAATTGCCGCACGCTGGCGAGCAGTTTGGCGATCTCCGATCGGTCGTCGGGATGACGGAACACCGGCAGCGCAAAGGTCGCCTCGGAGACATACACATGACAGCGCGGCGGCTCGAAGGGCGCGCAGGTGGGATCGGCGCGACGCTTGTAATCGCCGGACACCGCGATGACGAGGCCGTCCTTCTCGACGACCGCCTGGGCGGAGCCCAAGACGTGGCCGGCGGGTATCAACGTCACCGAAACGCCGTTGATGACGGTGTTGTCGCCATAGGCCGCCGCCTGCCGCGATCCCGTGAAGTCCTCGCCATAACGGGCGGCCATGATCGCCAGCGTCTCGGGCGTCGCCAAAACCGCGGCGTGACCCGCGCGCGCGTGATCGGCGTGGCCGTGGGTGATCACGGCACGATCGACTTTGCGCACCGGATCGATGAAGAAATCCCCCGGTGGGCAATACAGCCCGCCCGGCGTCGGGTGCAAAAGCGCGCTGGGATCCATCCCGCCAGACATAGCGCCCACGCGGCGTCCAAAAAAGGCCTTGCTCCCACAAGGAACCATGATAGAACATAAATAGAACATTTGCAGCGCTAATGGCTGGATGCGCGAGATTGGAGGGCGACCTATGAGTTATGATCGAAGCATGATCGAGGGTGATCTCGGGCAGGATGTGATCGTCACCTTCCCATCGCATGACGGCCGGTATCGCTGGCATTTGATGCAAGGCGGCGCGGTGCTCGCCGCGGGCCGCCGGGGCTGGTGGACGCAGGCGGAGGCGGAGGAGGACGCCGCGCGCGCCCAAAACGCGATGGCCCACGCGCAGTTCGGATAACCGCCGGGCCGCTGCGCATCGTGTCGTCATCGCTGACGACGCCCTCGCCAGCGTGGGACCAAGACGCCACATGGGGTTTATGGCGCAGGACGCACGCACGCAGGAGCTGACGGATCCGGAGTCGGCGGAGCCCGTGATGCCGGAGCGGTTCGCACGCTGGTTCGCGGCGCGCGGTTGGTCGCCACGACCTCACCAAAAGGCGGTCGCGGCTGCGGCGGCGCGCGGGGAGTCGGTGCTTCTGATCGCGCCGACAGGCGGGGGCAAAACTCTGGCCGGCTTCCTGCCGAGTTTGATCGCGCTGGAGGCGGCGAACCATCGCCGCCATGAGCGCGCGCCGGGCGGCGCGCGCCCCCACGCCTTACACACGCTCTACATCAGCCCTTTGAAGGCGTTGACTGTTGATGTGGCGCGCAATCTGGAGGAGCCAATTCGGGAGATGGGGCTGGATGTTCGCGTCGAGACGCGCACCGGCGACACGCCCCCCGCAAAACGCCAACGCCAGCGGGCGCGTCCTCCGGACATGTTGCTGACCACGCCCGAGCAACTCGCTCTGTTCATCGCTCAAGAGAACAGCGCGGCGTTTTTCGCGGATCTGCAGGCGGTGATCGTGGACGAAGCCCACGCCCTCGCGCCCACGAAGAGGGGCGATTTGCTGACGCTCGGCCTGGCGGCGTTGGAGCGCTGGGCGCCAGGCTTTCGCCGCATCGGTCTGAGCGCGACGGTGGCGCACGCAGACGCGTTGGCGCGCTGGTTGGCCCCGCAGCGGCCGCGCACGCTGCAGGCGGCGGAGACGGAGACCGCCGCGGACGCCGCCTCGGGCGCGCGCGCCGCCGCTTCATCGTCATCGGACCAGCGCGCCAACCATGTCGCGATCGTGCGCGGCGCGGGGGGCGCGGCCGCCGAGATCGAGGTGCTCGCGTCCGAGGAACGCATCCCGTGGGCCGGCCACACGGGTCGCCACGCCTATGAGGAGGTCTACGCCCAGATCAAGACGGCGCGCACGGCCCTGGTGTTCGTCAACACCCGCTCCCAGGCGGAGATGACGTTCCAGGGCCTTTGGGCGGCCAACGCCGACGCGTTGCCCATCGCTTTGCACCACGGGTCGTTGGATGTGGGACAACGCCGCAAGGTGGAGGCCGCAATGGCCGCGGGGAGTCTGCGCGCCGTGGTGTGCACATCCACGCTGGACCTCGGGATCGACTGGGGGGACGTGGATTTGGTCATCCAAATGGGCGCGCCGAAGGGGGCTGCGCGTCTCATCCAACGCATCGGGCGGGCCAATCACCGCCTGGAAGAGGCGAGCCGCGCGCTGCTTGCGCCAAGCAATCGCTTTGAGGTTCTGGAGTGCCTCGCCGCCCAGGACGCCGTGGCGGCCGGGGAGCTTGACGGCGAAACATCGCCCTTAGGCGCGCTGGACGTGCTGGCTCAACACGTCATGGGCCGCGCCTGCGGCGAGCCGTTTCGTGAAGAGGAACTCTACGCGGAACTGACCACCGCCGCGCCCTACGCCGACTTGGACGCGCGCACGTTCCAGCGGGTGTTGGATCTCGTCTCCACCGGCGGCTACGCCTTGGGAACCTATGATCGCTTCCGGCGCATCGTGAAACAGGGCGGGCGTTGGCGCGCGCGGAATCGTGAGGCCGCCCAGCGCCACCGCATGAATGTGGGCGCCATCGTCGAGGAGCCGATGCTTGATGTGCGTCTGGCTGCGGGTCGCCGGGCCGCGGACGCGCCCTCCCACGCGGTCCCTCCACGCCCGCAGATGGCGCTGCGCCAACGCGCGCCGACAACGCCGCCGCCGCGAGCGCGCCAGATCCGCGGCGGCCGCGCGATCGGGCGCATGGAAGAGTGGTACGCCAGCCAACTCAGTCCCGGCGACACGTTTGTTTTCGCGGGGCGTCTTCTGCAGTTCGAGGGCATGGCCGAAACCGATGTCTACGCCACGCCCGCGCGCGGCGGCCAGCCGCGGGTGCCCAGCTGGCAGGGGGGAAAGTTTCCTTTGTCGACCTTCTTGGCCGCGCGCGTGCGAGCCATGATCTCCGAGCCCGCCCGATGGCGCACGCTGCCAAACCAGGTGCGCGAGTGGCTGGAGGCTCAGGCCGCGCGGTCGGTGATCCCCGCGCCCAACGAAATGCTCGTGGAGACGTTTCCGCGCGGCGGGAAATGGTATCTGGTCGCGTATCCGTTTGATGGCCGCCTCGCGCACCAAACGCTGGGGATGCTGGTGACCCGTCGGCTCGAGCGGTTGGCCAAGAAGCCGATGGGTTTTGTTTGCAATGACTACGCACTGTCTGTTTGGGGCCTTGAGGATCTGGCCGATGTCGACCTCGCGGATCTCTTCAGTGAAGACATGCTCGGTGACGACTTAGACGCGTGGATCAACGAAAGTCATTTGATGAAGCGCACATTTCGGCGTTGCGCGCTTGTGTCCGGATTGCTGGAGCGGCGCCTGCCTGGTCACGAAAAGACGGGACGGCAAGTCACCTTCTCCACGGACTTGATCTACGACGTTTTGCGGACCCATGAGCCTGATCACATTCTGTTGGAGGCGGCATGGCGCGACGCCGGCTCTGGACTTCTGGACTTGCGACGGCTGGCGGACGGCCTAAAACGGATCCAGGGGCGCATCCGCCACGCGGCTCTGACGCGGATATCCCCTCTGTCAGTGCCGGTGATGCTGGAAATCGGCCGCGAACCCGTGTTTGGAGCCGCTCAAGAGGCGTTGTTGGCGGAAACGGCCGAGGATCTGGCCGCGGAAGCGCTCGGATAGAAGAGCGAGAAAGCGTGGAGTTGGGCTCGCGCGATGCGCCATAGGACGCAAACACTGCAGAAGGGCAGTGAACAAACGTCGCCGAGATTGCATATGTCCCGTATACTCGAACGGATTGTCAACGCTGGAGCGCGGAGCTCATGCACATCTTCAGACACATCGCGCGCGCGCGGGGTGGCGACACCGACGATGTGACTCGCGCCGCCGTATTGCTCGACATGAACGCTGCGATGGTTGGCCATCGCCTTATCCCCCGTCAAGCGGTCAGTTACGTTTCGTCATACGACGAACGGCGCGCATCGTGGATCCTGTTTCCAGCCGTGCTCGCCGCGCTTCACGCCACTCTCGCGCTGACCGCCGTGGCGAGCATGGCGTTCAGCGGAAACGGTCAAGATTTCTACTGGAACGCCCTGTGGACGGCGCCGGATGCGCGGGTCGTGATCAAGAACTATGTGGCGTTCTCCTGCGCCATGATGGTCGCCTACACGATTATTTCTTTTTTCGACGTCACAGGTTCACGAAATTCCGGTGAGAAATCGGACTTCTACTTTGTCCTCATCGCAAAGATATTTGTGCTTCTGATCGGATTGCTCGGCTTGTTCGTCGCGTCGGTGCTGCGGCTGCAATCGGGGGCCTTCACACTGGACCTCGCCACGCCCTACTCCCGCTTCGGCGTGACGGAGATGGGCTTGGCGGTGCTGATCGCGGCGGGACCAAGTTTCGCGTTGCGGCGCGTCGCCCGCGGCTCAAGCGGTTGGACGTTCTGCACCATCGTCACCCATGGCGGCGCGTCGACGCGCATCGCGTCCAAGAACGCGGAGTTCATGACCGAAACGACGCGGGTGTTCGCGCAATGGGCGGCCGGCGCGCTCGAGCGGCCTGTTCTGGTCGACTTGGTGAACAGTTCCATCCAGGGCAAAGGCGGAGCGTCCGCCGATCAGGACGCCGGGCCGAACGTCGAGCGCGCCGCGCGCTTGGACGCCGGTCCCGCGCTTGGCGAGGACAACGACCGCGCCCCGTTTTCCGAACCGGCGCTGGCGACGGAGCGGCCTCTCACCCCCGCGGCCCCGCCCCAGGAGCGCCGGGCGCCCCCGCGCCGCAACGGCGACGCGGCGGCGGCCACACGCGGCGGCGCGCACCATCGGGACGAGCGGGGATTGAACGGTCACGGCCGACGCGACGAGGATCACGCGCCCCGCCCGGCTGGCGGCGGCATGCCGCCGCGCCTCGCACCGGCGACCCAGAAGCGCGTCTTGGGCGACATCCACATGCTTCGCGAGGTCGCAGCGCGGGATCTGCGACGCGACCCCCGCCGTATGGAGGCGGTGGACATGGCGCTGGCGCGGTTGGAAACGCTGATCAGCCCTCGCGACGGCGTCGTTGACGCGCAGAAGGCCCAGGCTCTTCTGACGGCCGTGCGTGATTGGCTCGGCCCCGCCTCCGACGCGACGACGATTGTGGCCAGCATTGCGCGCACCGTGCTGCGGTGAGCGGCGTGCGGGCCCGCGGCATGCGGATCTCAACAGCTTCATGGCGACCGCGTTCGCACGCCCCTTGACCGCAGGCGCAATCAATCGCGGTGTGGCGGGATGACGTGCGCATCCGCCTCCAGCGTCGCCGCGACCGAACGACCGGGTGCGACAGCCGCCCCGCCCGCGACGACCGCCATCACGGTCGCCGGCGCCGCCCTCGAGCTGGATCCAGCGGGCGCGGCGTGGTGGCCGGCCCGCCGCACCCTCATCGTCGCCGACCTGCATTTTGAGAAGGGCTCAGCCTTCGCGGCCCGCGGCGTGCGCCTGCCCCCCTATGACAGTCGCGCGACCCTCAGCGCGCTCGCCGCGGTCATCGCCCGGCATGCGCCGCGCCGCCTGATCGCGTTGGGCGACAGCTTTCATGACCGCAGTCTCGACGCCCGCATGGCGCCCATGGACCGTGACCGCCTGGCTGCGATGGTCGCGGCGATGGACGACTGGGTGTGGATCGCCGGCAATCATGATCCGCGCCCGCCCGGCCATCTGGGCGGCCGCGCGACGGAGACGCTGACCCTCGACGGGCTCACATTTCGCCACGAGCCCGCCGCAGCGCCGACGCCAGCGGGCGCGGGAGAGGTCGCGGGCCACCTCCACCCCTGCGCGCGAATCCGCCGCCGGGGTCGTTCCGTGCGCCGGCGCTGCTTCGTGACGGATGGGGCGCGCCTGATCATGCCCGCGTTCGGCGCGTTCACGGGCGGCCTCAACGTGTGCGCGCCGCCGATCACGAGCCTGTTCGCAAACCCGCCCATGGCCTACATGCTCGGCGCCGATCGCACCTGGCCGGTCGCCGCGCAGCACTGGCGTCCCGATTGAACAGCCTGGCGCGACACGCCGCCTAACCGGCTGGCCCCCAGAACCCAACAGCGACAGCAAGCGACGCCACCGCGCCAAGGCTCAGCGCCAGCCGCACGCGCCCATACCACGGCGGCCAAAAGCCCGCGCGCGTCGCGGCAAGGTCATAGGCCAAGAACGCCAAAAACCCGAGCATCAGAAGGACGAGCCCGACGAGGGGCTGGGATAGCGGCGGCAGGGCGATCACAACCGCGAACCAACCCGCGACGCTGGGCGAGACCGCCGCCGCCAGCGCGGCGGGACGAGCGGCGGCCAGCTCTCGGCCCCAATGCGCGCCGCCCAGAAACGACAGGATGACCGCGGCGTAGACCGTCAGGGACACCCGCGCCGCGGCGACGTAGACCGGCGCGACATCGGTAAATGCGGCCCCGCCTACGGCCAACACCCCGGCTGAGACGACGAACGGAATGAGGCCGCCAAGGCCCAACACCCACACGACGGCCGGGACCACGTCCTGCGATTTCGAAGCATCCCCCATGCCGCGTCTCCTGGCTCAGCGGCGCGTCCCGCGCGCCGGAGGGCAGAGCGACGCGACGCTGGCGTCACAGCCCCGATTGGGCGCGCAACCGCTCCAACAGCGTGGTGTCAACGCGGCCCGTTTCCGGCATCGCTTGAGCGCGTTGGAAGGCGATGATCGCCGTTTCGGTGCGCGGTCCCGGACTCCCGTCCACCGCGCCGGGGTTATAGCCCAAGCCCTCCAACAAGCGTTGCGCCTCTGCGATCATGGTTGTGCGCGACAACGCCCCGGGGTCAAGCTCCTCCACCACGCCGTTGGCGACCGGATCAAGAGGCGACGGAGTGAATTGCGCCGCCTTCGCGTCCCCCTCCAGCCGCTCGCTCGCCGTCAACCGCGAGGCCAAGGCGCGCGCCCGCTGGGCCGCCGCATCATCGCCCGACGCCGCCGCGATCGAGTACCAAGCGTACGCCTCGACCAAATCAATCGAGACGCCAAGGCCCTGCTCGTGAAGCACGCCGAGATTGTACTGGGAGTCCGTCGCGCCGAGCTGGGCCGCCTCTCGGAACCACCGCGCGGCCTGCTCATAGCTCTCCGGCGCGCCCACGCCATTGGCGTAATAGACGCCCAGATTGTGCATCGCCTCGCGATGGCCCGCCTGAGCCGCGCGCTCCGTCCACCGCCGCGCGTCGGCGTAATTCTGGGGCGCGCCCCGGCCGGCCTCGTACAACTGCCCGAGGCGGAATTGCGCCGGCGCGAACCCCGCATCCGCAGCGCGTTGCATGAGACGGATCGCGCGCGCGTTCTGACCTTCGCTCAGCCGGTTCACGCCCAACCGATACTGCGCCAGAGGATCGTCGCCGGCCTCCAAATCGTCGGCGCGCGTCTCTTCCGCGGACATCGCCACCGCGTTGGAAGGCGCCGCGGCGCCCGCATCCATGGGCGGCGCTTGGTCGCTGCTCGCGTCCCGATCGCCACGGTTCGCCTCGTCGTCGCGCTCGCCAGTCCCGGACTCACGGCTGTCGCTGGCGACCATGTAGGCCGCCGCACCCACCGCCAGGAACGCGGCGCCGCTGGCGGCGATCATCATGGAGCGTCCGTTGCGGCGCAGCCGCGCCGCCGGTTCTTCCTCGTCGTCGGCCGGCCCAAAGCCAGGGGCGTCGACCGACGCGTCCACAGCCGCGGGCGCCGCGTCCATGTCCAACATCTCCGACGCCGGCTCATCCGGGGCCGCGCGGCGCACCAAATCATCATACGCCGAGGCCGCCTCATCAGAGGACGCACCCGTCCGGCCTTCAGGATCGAGGGGGTCGGGATACGCGCCGAACGCGCCGTCGTCCTCGTCGCGGCGCTCACCGTCTTCGGCGTCCTGCAGAGCCGCCGCGGCGTCTTCGTCGGCGAACGGATCCCAGAGATCGTCCGGCTCGGCCATGGCCGGCGCGCTTTCTCGGTCTTGCAGCGCTTCGCGGTCGGGATCGAACGGCGTCGCCGCGAGACCCGCGCCGACATCCTCAAAGATCACCTCGTCATCCGGCTCCGCGTGACTCGCGCTCCACACCTCGCTGCGAGACGAACCGCCGCGATCCAGGATCGGCGACAACGGCGCGTCATCATCGACGCCGCCATGGCTGATGTCGCCCTCATCCTCCTGGCGCCGCTCGATCGCCTCCAACCGCTGGCTCAGCCCTTCAAGCGCCTCACCCACTTGAGACGACGCGGCCACCTCCGGCAAGACGTCGTCCGCGACGCGGCGTTGCACGCGCGCCATCGCTTCTTCCAGGAGGTCGCGCGTGCGCGACTCGCTTTCGCGAATGCGGCGCTCCAACGCCTCCGCATCGCCCTCGCCGACATTCTCAGACAAGCGGGTCAGCCGGTTCGACACCGCGTCGACCGCCGAATCCGCGTTCATCTCGACCGTCGCGATGCGCTGGCGCACCTCGTCCGCGACACGGTCCACCTTCTCATGCACGCTGTCGATGGCGCGCCGTTGCGCGTCCGCGGCTTGCTCCATCTCCTCGAGAACAGCGCGGGCCACGTGGGAGGAGGTCCCGCCGGCTTCGTCGGCCAGGCGCTCCAACCGCTTTTGCTCCTCGGCCGCAATCTGCTCAAGACGCGCGGCTTCGCGACGCGACGCTTCCTCGAGACCGCTGACGGCGCGTCCCATTTCGCCGCGGACGTCCGCCAGCCGCTCATCGACCATCGCGGCGGTGCGCAGCTCGCTCTCCGCCAGGTTTTCGCCAAAGGAGGACGCCAGACGCTCCACCTCGGCAATAATTCGATCAAGGGCCACCGCACGTTTGCGCTCGGCCTGATTGATCTCGTCCTCCAATCCCGACAAGCGCGCGCTGATCGCCTCGGTGCGGTCCTCCGACGCCGCGCGCGACAGGCCGTCGGCGATTTGCGCCCGCGTTTGCGACACGAGATCCGCAAATTCGCGGCTGAGCGAATCGAGCTTCGCGCCCATGTCCTTCTGGGCTTTGTCCGACTGCGCGAGACGCCCCTCAGTCCCCTTCACACGATCATCAAGGCTCGACACGGAGGTCTCGAGAGCCTGAATGGCGGTGTTGGTCGCTTGCTCCGCTGAGGTCAGGCGATCGGAATGACGCGCCATCCACTCGCGCAACTCAGCCTGCTGGGCGTCCTGACGCGCCGACAGCGCGTCCGACCACTCGTCCACGGCGCCGAGCCGTTCGCGCACGCCGGCGACGTCCTCGGCCAAGCGCGCGTTGGCGGCGTCAGCATCGGCCTGACGGCCGGCGACGTCCTCCACGTGGGATTCAACGCCGCGCAAGCGACCGGCCAGACGGTCAAGGCTCTTCGCCGCGTCCGCAAGCCCGCGCACGGCCTGCTGACCGATCTCGCCGACCTGATCGATCCGCGAGCGCGCATCGCCCGCTTGGGCGCCCAATTCGTCCACGCGCGCATCAAGGCCGCCAATCTTATCGGCGATCCGTTGGAGATCATCGCCGGCGCGGGCCGCGGCGTCGCCGGCTTCTTGCACGCGAGCGCGCGTCTCGGCCAAGCCTGTGCTGTTGCCGTCGAGCCGCGCGCTGTGCGCGTCCAAACGCTCGCCGGCTTCGCTCACGCGCGCCTCCACACCATCCAGACGTCGCGCGACCTCCGCGACGGCGCGGTCATCGCCGGCGCGCTCAAGCCCTTGCTCCACAGCGTCAAGCCGCGCGCCGGTCTCCGCGCCCTTCTGCTGCACTTCGTCGGCCAAACGGGCTAAATTTGAGTCAAGAGACTTCAGCGCTTGCAGGCTGCGCGCGCCAGCGTCATCGGCCTCCAGGCGCTCAATGCGCGCGGCCAACGCCATTCGGGCCTCGCGCAAATCGTTGAGAGCGGCGTGAACGTCCTTTTGGAAATCGCCCTGCACGCCCTCGGCCGCTTGCAGCCGCGACACCAAGCCCAGCACGGACTGGTCGATGCCGGTGATGGCGAGCGTCGATCGATGCTCAGCCGCCTCAATGCGCCGCGACAACCGGTCAAGGGCGGACGCGACCTCGGGGGCGTCGGCGTGTCGGCCTTCGGCGTCGTCCTTGTCGTCATCCAGGAGCTTGCGGTTGATCCACTCGCCAACGGTGACGCCGTCCTGACGCGCCCCTTCGCGGGCGCGCCGGCGCGCCCGAGGATCAACGTCTCTCACGCTCCACGAACTCTCGGCGCCCATGCCTTTGCTCCTTCTCGCGCGGCGTCGCGAACGACCGCTGGTGATTCTGACGCGCAGGCTAATCCATCAGCCGCCCGACACAGCGCGATCTTCCCCTGCTATGCACAGATCCTTATCGCTTCACTGATTCGGGAGATTTGGCACGTTAACGCGCGCTTAACGGCGACGACGCCACGCGCCCCTTCTTGACGCGAACGTCAACGTCAGGTACGCCACAGCCATGACACGCACTGATCCCACCCATCGAGAGTTCACGATTCGCGACTTGATGGAGGAGTTCGACGTGACCGCGCGCGCCCTGCGCTTTTACGAAAGCAAGGGCCTCCTCGCGCCCCGCCGCCGCGGTCGAACCCGCGTTTACTCGTGGACAGACCGGGCCCGTCTGGCGGCGATCCTGCGCGGACGGCGCGTGGGGTTCGCGTTGGATGATATCCGCGAGATGCTTGATCTGTACGAAACCCAGAAGGGCGGCCGCCCGGCTCTGTTGGCGGCGCGCGCCAAATTGCAGGTCCGCGCCGATCAGCTTCGCCAGCAGCGCGTGGATCTCGACGCGGCGCTGGAGGATCTGTCCGCCGGCCTTGAATGGCTCGAAACGCGGATCGCCCGTGAAGAACCCTCGGATGAATTGAAATCGCGGGCTGCGGCGTTTGAAGCGCTCACCCAGTCCTGGCTGTGGGACGGCGACGCCCAGGCGCGCCCCGCGTCTTAACAACGAAACATGAAGACAGCGCGGCGACCGCGCGCAGGAGGAGAGGATCGATGCCCAGTTATAAAGCGCCGGTGCGCGACATGCAGTTCCTGTTGGACGATGTGTTGCAGATCGATCGGTACTCCAATCTGCCCGGCTTCGGCGACGCGCCCAAAGACGTGCGCGACGCGATTTTGGAGCAAGGCGCGCGCTTTACGGAGGAGCAGCTGGCGCCGCTCAACCGCGTCGGGGACGTGCAGGGCTGCACGCGCCATGACGACGGCTCGGTGACGACGCCCGACGGCTTCAAAGACGCGTACAAGATTTACGTGGAAAACGAGATGGGCGCCGCCTCCGCGGATCCCGATTACGGCGGCCAGGGTTTGCCCGGCATCATCACGCTGGGCGTGATGGAGATGGTCGCGGCCGCCAACCAAGCCTGGGCCATGTATCCGGGCCTGACGCACGGCGCTTATCACGCGATCCACGCCGGCGGCTCCGAAGAGCAAAAACAAACGTATCTGCCGAAAATGGCGACGGGCGAATGGTCCGGCACCATGAACCTCACCGAACCGCAATGCGGCACGGATCTCGGCCTCATCCGCACCAAGGCGGTCCCCCAGCCGGACGGCAGCTATAAGATCACGGGCCAGAAAATCTGGATCTCCGCCGGCGAACACGACATGGCGGACAACATCATTCACCTCGTGCTCGCCCGCATTGAGGGCGGACCGGAAGGCATTAAGGGCATTTCGCTCTTCATCGTGCCGAAGTTCCACGTGAATGACGATGGCTCGCTCGGCGCGCGCAACGGCGTTCAGTGCGGCGGCCTCGAAGAAAAAATGGGCATTCACGGCAACTCCACCTGCGTCATGAATTACGACGACGCGGTGGGCTATTTGGTCGGCGAAGAGCACAAAGGCATGCGCACCATGTTCGTCATGATGAATGACGCGCGGTTGGGCGTGGGCATGCAAGGCGTGGCGATTTCGGAGGTCGCGTACCAAAACGCCGTCGCCTTCGCCAAAGACCGCCTTCAGATGCGGTCGATCTCCGGCGTCAAGCGCCCGGACCTGCCGGCGGATCCGATCATCGTGCACCCCGATGTGCGGCGCATGCTGATGGACACCAAAGCGTTCAACGAAGCCGGTCGGGCCTTCACCTTCTGGAC
>CAZGLY010000034.1:22350-35261 GCA_964526675.1 uncultured Caulobacterales bacterium | reverse complement strand
ACTCCCCCGCCACGTAGATCTGGCCGCCTTTGGCGCGGAATTCCGCGGCTTTTTCGGCCATGCGGGCTTTGATCTCCTCGGGGCTGAGGCCGGTCGCGTCCGTCGCCGCGGCGACGGATTTTTGTTCGTTGTCGGACAAGCTCGCCGCGTAGTCGCGCACGTCCTGCGTGATCTTCATGGAGCAGAATTTCGGCCCGCACATGGAGCAGAAATGGGCCACTTTATGGGCCTCTTTCGGCAGGGTTTCGTCGTGATACTCGCGCGCTTTCTCCGGATCGAGGCCGAGATTGAACTGATCCGCCCAGCGGAAGTCGAACCGCGCGCGGCTCAGCGCGTCGTCGCGGAGTTTCGCCGCCGGGTGCCCCTTGGCGAGGTCCGCGGCGTGGGCCGCGATCTTGTAGGTGATGACGCCGGTCTTGACGTCGTCGCGGTTCGGTAAGCCGAGATGCTCCTTCGGCGTGACGTAGCACAGCATCGCCGTGCCGAACCAGCCGATCATCGCAGCGCCAATACCTGAGGTGATGTGGTCATAACCCGGCGCGATGTCGGTGGTCAGAGGGCCGAGGGTGTAGAACGGGGCCTCGCCGCATTCGCGCAGCTGCTTGTCCATGTTCTCTTTGATCTTGTGCATGGGCACATGGCCGGGGCCTTCGATCATGACTTGACAGCCCTTGTCCCACGCCACTTTCGTGAGCTCGCCCAAGGTCTCGAGCTCGGCGAATTGGGCGGCGTCATTGGCGTCGGCAATGGCGCCGGGGCGCAGACCATCGCCGAGACTGAAGCTGACGTCGTAGCGACGCATGATGTCGCAGATCTCGTCAAAGCGCTCGTAGAGAAAGCTCTCCTTGTGGTGCGCCAAGCACCATTTCGCCATGATGGAGCCGCCGCGCGAGACAATGCCCGTCACGCGATCCGCGGTCAGCGGCACATAGGCGAGGCGCACGCCGGCGTGTATCGTGAAGTAATCGACGCCTTGCTCGCACTGTTCGAGCAGCGTGTCTTTGTAAACCTCCCAATCGAGTTTGGCGGGGTCGCCATCAACCTTTTCCAGCGCTTGGTAAATCGGCACCGTGCCGATGGGCACGGGCGCGTTGCGCAAGATCCACTCGCGGATGTTGTGAATGTTGCGGCCGGTGGACAGGTCCATCACCGTGTCGGCGCCCCAGCGGATCGCCCACACCATCTTCTCCACCTCTTCCTCGACCGAAGACGTGACGGCGGAGTTGCCGATGTTCGCGTTGATCTTCACCAGGAAGTTGCGGCCGATGATCATCGGCTCCAGCTCCGGGTGGTTGATGTTGCATGGAATGATCGCGCGCCCGCGGGCGATCTCCTCACGCACGAACTCCGGCGTGATGAAGGCGGGGATGGCGGCGCCGAAATCCTCGCCGTCGGCGCGGCGCTCGGCGGCGCCCTCCAGCGCGGCGGCGCGGCCGAGATTCTCCCGGTGGGCGACGTAGCGCATCTCGTCCGTGATCACGCCGGCGCGCGCGAACTCGAGCTGGGTGACGGGCGCGTCGCCGACGCCGCGGCGCGGCTGGGGCAGATTCGGAAACTCGCGCACGAGTTTGGCGGGATCCGCGATGTTGCCATTGTCCTCCGGCTTGACGCGTCGGCCGTCATAGATCTCCACGCCGCCGCGCGCGTCGATCCAGGCCGTGCGGGTGCGCGCGAGGCCGTGGTCGACGTCGATCGTTACGGCCGGGTCGCTGTAGGGACCGGAGGTGTCGTAGACGCGGAAGGGGCCCTCGCCCGTGGCGATCTCGCGGAAGGGAACGCCGAGGTGCGGCGCGCCCTCGGGCGCGGCGCGGACCTTCGCGCTGGCGGGCAGCGGGCCGGTGGTGACGGAAAAGGGCGTCAGGTCTTCAGGGCGGGTGGGAGCGTTCATGATGGTCACCAGATCAGCAAGACAGTGAGAAGGACAGAAGCGAGAAGCGTGGCGGCGGTTAAGTAAAGCGCAGCGAGATAGCGTCGTCGTCGGCCCTTGGCGATGCCGTCCAGACGCCCCACCACGGCGGCGACGTCCCGGCCGCGCCGGCCAAGGTCGATGATGTGAACGATGTTGATGCAGCTCAACGAGAGCAGAGCCGCCACCAAAGCCATGCCGAGCGCGGCCGCGTTGACGGCTTTCAGCGCAAGGCCCAACGCCACGTTCTCCGGCCGGAGTTCAGGTTGGCCGTTAAACAAGAGCAGCGCGGCGATCAGGATTCCCAACACGGTGAAGAGCGCGCCGACCTTTGAGTCGATGGCGTTCAAGAGAAACAAGGCATAACCGCCAACGGGATCCGCGCGCACAGCCGCCAGCATGCCCGAATCGGCGATGGGCAGCTGAATGTCCGGTTCGGGGGGCGGCGGCTCTAGGGTCATTGTGTTGCGTGATCTGCGCGGTGGCGGTGGCGGGCGGCGGCGTTCATGACGCGCCTCCCGCGATGACCGCGTGCAGCCCCAGCTCTTTTTGGGTTTTCTTGGGCAATTTTTCCGCGATGAGGGCGTAGCTGGCGCGGATGTAATCGCGCAGCGCGTCGTCGCTGAGCGTGTCCTGGCTGGTGCGCTGGAGCCAGGTCATGCCGCGGGAGGCCAAGTACGGCGCGGGGCGCACGCCTGGCTCGCCTTTGAGCATCTCAAAGGTGTCCGGCGAACACTTAAAGGTGACGTAGAGTTCTGGTCCGGCGTCCTGGAAACCGATGGCGAACATCTTATCGGCGAGCTTCCACACGCTGGCGCCGCCCCATTGCACGACCCGCGTCGTGTGGGGAAGCGTTGCGCAAAACTCATCGAAATCGTCGAGTGTCATGACCCTCTCCGTCCCGTCGCCGGCATGACCCGGATCCGGTTGTAAGGGTGCTCGTTCGGACCAGAACGATCTCAGCGGGTTCCATCCCACGCCCCTCGGACGCCGTAAGTTAAGCGCACTTTGTGGCGTTCGTCATCGATATTTGTCGCTTGGGGGTCTCATGAGAGGCCGCGAACGCGCGGTGGAGATCACTCGGCGCGCCGTATCAGCGCGTCGAGCGCGGCGTTGGCGGCGTCGCGATCGCGCACGCCCAAAAACGTCCAGGCCGGATGAAAGGGCTCCTCTTCGCCTTGGGGCGCGAAGCTGATGCGATCGCCCAAGCGACGACGGTCCCGGACGTCCGTCGCGGTGAAGCGCCGGACCCGGCCGCCCGGCGTCGTGTCCACGATCAAGGCCGCGCGGTCCGTCACGGCGTAGACGATGTGGCCGGCGGCCGCGATATCCCGCGCGGTGACCGTCACGATCACCACCCCGATCGCTGCGAAGAAGGCGGCCACGCCCGCCAAGCCCCATGGCGGTCCGGTGGTCGTCACGCTGGGAAAGCGGCCGAGCGCGACCGCCGCCGCCAGGACGGCCGCCGCGCCGCCGATCAGCGCCACGGCGAGACCGAACGCAAGCGGCAAGAGGGCCGGAAGGGCCAGTCGCAGCCTCGGCGCGGCCTGCGCCCACACCACGTGTTCGCCAACGTGCATATGAGGACCCAGCGCCGTCGTCGCGGCGTCGTCGGGCGATGATCCCCCAGTGTGCTGAACCGTTGTGCGCTGAGCCGTTGTGCGCTGAGCCATCGTGCGCCGCTCGGTTTCCCGTCAGTCGCTGCGCGCCGCGCCGACCGCGGCGCGGGTCTCCGGCCGCAACTCGATCCACAGCGCGCGCGCCTCCGCGACAACCGCGCCGTCCTCGCCGAGGATGGTGGAGGCGGAGCGGTGCTTGCGTCCGTCTGAGGTTAGCGGCCAGGCGACGATCACACAGCGTTCGTCCACCCGCGGCGCGCGGTGGACGACAGCGCTCATGCGGGCCAGGAGCGCGGCCAAGTCGATGTCTTGGAAGGCGAAGTAGCTCGGGCAATCCAGCGCCGCCCACACATGGGGCGTGGCGATTTGATCCCCCTCCGCCAGGCTGGCGTCCGGCGTCCACGGCGCGGCGACGGCGTTCACGCCATCCAACGGGCCCGGGAAGATCCGCAAGCCGTCGCCCGCGGCGCGTTCCGGCCCGCAGACGAAGCAGGTGGGAAACACGTGGCGCTCAAACCCAAAGAAGCCTTCGGCGGCGCGGCGCGCCGCGTCGAAGCTGGGGCGCACGGGCGGCGTGAGAGCGGGCGCGGCGGCGGGCGTGGCCACCGCAATCGGCTGTTCGCTCTGACGGACCACGATGTCAGCGCCCTCGCGCGTGACGCGCAACGGCGTGTCGAGGGGCGGGGGCGCTTTGAGGCTGACTTCCGCCGGCCCGTCCATCCACGCGGCCACGGCGCCGCAGCAGTAGCCGCCATTGCCCGAGTGCGGCGGTCCGTTGAAGCGACCGGCGATGGTGAGTTCGTCTGCGCTGCTGGCCGTCATCGCGGGGTCCCTCGGACTGCGTGGTGCGGCAGCCTAGGCGGACATGCGCAGCGCGCCAAGGGCGGCCCGGTGCGCGGCCTCGAGGGTTCGCGAGCTTAGCGTCGCCAGCGCGTGGTGGGGGCGAGCGCGGTGTAAGCTTCGAGGCGATCCGTGACGTCGGTCAGCGCGAGAAGCGCGGTGTCGATGTCGCCCTCCTCAAGGGTCACGGGGCTGGCGAGACCGTCAAAGGCCCGACCGGCGCAGAAAAAGGCGAACCGAGAACGCCGGCCCGCCAGAGCCGCTGTCGCGAGCGGCGTGAGCGCTTTGCCGGCGTCTTGCGGAAAGACCGTCGCAAGCGATTGCGGCTCTGACGTCGCGGCGAGCGGACGACGCCGCGCGCCGAGATCCGGCAACGCTTCGCCGCCCATCGCGCGGACGTCCCCGTCTTCATCCACGAAGATCGCCACACCCGGAAACGAGTCCAACAGCAGCGTCATTTCCGCGTCCCGCAGCGCGAGCGCGTCGTGGGACGCCTCCAACACCGCCATCGCCAACTCCGCGTCTTCGACCGCGCCGATCGTCGCCGCGAAGCCCTCGGTCATTGGCTCGCCCACGGGGGGCGTGCGCAAGTAGACGGCGGCGCCGCCGCCCTCGAGCGGTTGCACCCGCGCTTCGAGCCAAAACGGGCGACCGTCGTCGGTTTGCGCGGGGCCGAGCACCACCGCGGCGCGGCGTCGTTTCACCGCTTGACGCCAGCTCGCGTTGGGGCCGCTCGTGGCGTTGCCCACGAAGAGTTCGCGGTTCAACGTCCGCTCCTCGGCGGCGTAAAGCGCGTGGAAGGCGCTGTTGGCGTAGCGGATTTCAGCGTCTGTTTCGCCGGGCGTGGCGATGACGGTGGCGACCGGCGCGCAATCCAACGTGCGCAAACGCAGTTCGGAGGTTGATGCGTGCATCGGCGGTAGTCCGTGCTAGGGATGTCAGCGCGTTTGCGCTGCGGGGCGATCCGTCTTCCGGGGGCGGCGCGCCACGGCGCAGCCCTCGACCATGAAGTTGTGACAGCCGCGCTCAAAATTCCATTAAAGGAAAGCGACCGATGTCCTTACTGCGATCCGTAGTGCGCGATGTGCAATTCTTGACGCGCCTCAATCGAATCGTGAAAACAATCTCGAAATTTAAAGATGAACCGACGCCAACCTCGCGCGCCTCGGACGCGCTTGAGGCCGTCGTCGACGCTCATCGCGACAATCCGGCGATTGTGTTCCGTGGCGAGGTGACAGCTTACGCCGCCTTCGACGCCTTGGCGAATCGCGTGGCGCAATGGGGGCTCTCGCAGGGCTTGAAGCCCGGCGACGGCGTGGCGTTGTTGATGCCGAACCGTCCGGAGTACCTGGCGATTTGGTTTGGTTTGTCGAAGATCGGCGTCGTGACGGCGTTGCTCAACACGCATCTTAAGGGCCAGAGCTTGGCCCATTGCGTGCGGATCGCCGACGCGAACCACATCCTTCTCGATGGCGCGCTCGCAGGCGGCTACGCGGAGGTCGCCCCAGCGTTGGGGCCCGGCGTGACGCCGTGGGTTTTGGCGTCTCGGCAGGACGGATCCAACGGCGCCGCGGCCGGTGAACCGGAGCTTGAGGGCGCGCGGTCCTTCGACGAGGCGCTGGCCGCGCAACCGTCGTCACGGCCGGATCCGGCGATCCGGGCGCATATTCGCGGCGGCGACCCGTTTCTGCGCCTCTTCACCAGCGGCACGACCGGCTTGCCGAAAGCCGCGAACGTCACCCACATCCGCGCGCTCAACACCATGCATGGTTGCGCGTCCGGCGCTGGTTTGGGGTCGCGTGACCGCGTGATGTTGGTGCTGCCGCTCTACCACGCGACGGGCGGCTTGGTCGGCGTGGGCGCCGCGCTCTCCCAGGGCGGGACGTTGATCCTGGAGCCGTCGTTTTCGGCGTCTCGGTTCTGGGACGTCGCGGCGGAGCAGCAAGCGACCGTCTTCATCTATGTTGGTGAGATCTGTCGGTTTCTGGCGACGCAGCCGCCCCATCCGCGCGAGCGCGATCACGCGCTGCGCTTGGCGATCGGCAACGGCTTGCGGCCGGACGTGTGGCCCCGTTTCACCGAGCGGTTCGCCGTGCCCTGGATCATGGAGTTCTATGGCTCCACGGAGGGCAACATCTCCATGGTCAATCTGGACAACACCGAAGGCGCGGTGGGGCGGATCCCGGGCTTTCTGCGGCGCCGGTTCAACATCCGCATCTTCAAGTTCGATCACGACAAGGAACAGCCGGTCCGCGGCCCGGACGGCCGCTGCGTTGAAGCCGACATCGGCGAAGCCGGAGAGGCCATGGGCTTCATCGACCCCACCGAGGGGCGGTTCCGGTTTGAGGGCTACACCGGCGCGCGCGAGCAAACCGAGAAAAAGCTGATGCGCGACGTGCTGGAGGAGGGCGATCTTTGGTTTCGCTCCGGCGATCTGCTCCGCCGGGACGAGAACGGCTACATGTATTTCGTGGACCGGGTCGGGGACACGTTCCGATGGAAGTCGGAGAATGTCGCCACCAGCGAAGTGGCCGAAGTGCTGTCGGTGTTTCCCGGCGTGAAGCAGGCGAACGTCTACGGCGTCGCGACGCCGGGGTATGACGGCCGCGCCGGCATGGCCGCCTTGGTCGCCGACGACAACCTGGACCTGGGCGCGTTGGCCGAGCATGTCGCTCGCGAACTGCCCGTCTACGCGCGCCCGGTGTTCATACGCATCCATGGCGAAGCGCCGACCGCCCACACCACCGGCACGTTTAAGTTCCGCAAAGTGGATCTCGTGGCGGAGGGGTTCGATCCGGCCGCCACGGCGGACACGATTTATGTCGCCGACGCCGAGCTTGGGTACCGTCCGCTGGATCACGCGGGCTTCCAGGCCATTCAGGACGGGCGCGTGCGCCTCTAAGCGCCCCGCGAAGGTCGTTTTCACCGGCCACTGTGTGGGAGCGGGCGGAGCGCAAGGAGGCGTGGATGGCGCGCGAAGACGATGGTGTCAGCGCCCAGGCCGTGCGGCGGGCGGAGGCGATTGCGGACGGCCTGCGCGGCTGGCTCGATATGGTGGCGGACGGCGGCTGGGTGAAAGCCGCCTTCGGGCCCACGCAAAGCATGCGCGACGCGCTGGCGCGTCTGGAGGGGCCAGGCCCGTCGCTGGCGGAGGTGCGCGAGCTCGCCATTCCTCCGACCGGACGGCCTCTGCGCGCGGCTCATCCGCGTGATGGCGACGTCGCCGGGCGCGAGCACGACCTGACGGCGCGGGTCTACACGCCCTTCGCCTCCGGCGCCCCGCCGGCCCCGCTGTTGGTGTTCTTCCACGGCGGCGGGTTCGTGGTCGGCGATTTGGACACCCATGACAATCTGTGCCGCCGTTTGGCGGCCGCGGCGCGGGTGCGCGTGGCGTCGGTGGCGTATCGCCTGGCGCCGGAGCATCGATTTCCCGCGGCGGTCGATGACGCGATCGCGGCCTTTGATTGGCTTGCCGGGCCGGGTGCGGCCGCCTTGGGCGTTGATCCGGCCCGCGTGGCCGTCGGCGGGGACTCCGCGGGCGGCAATCTCGCGGCCGTCGTTGCGCAGCAACGGCGCAATCCGTCGGGGCCGACGCCCGCCTTTCAGCTTTTGCTTTATCCCTGGCTGCAGCTGGTCGAAACCAACATCAAACGTCTCAAAGCGTTGGAGGGCCATGTGCTGTCCCACGCCGTGCTGGAGAAAGCGCGCGAGGCCTATGTGGGGAAGGGAACCGACCCGCATCATCCGTTGATCTCGCCGTTGATGGAGAATGATCTGAACGGCATGGCGCCCGCTGTGGTGATCACGGCGGGTCTCGACCCGCTCCACAATGAAGGGCGGGCCTACGCCGATCGTCTGGCGGCGGCGGGCGTTGGCGTCGCGCACCGCCACTACCCCCGGGCGCCCCACGGTTTTATGCAAGCGACGGCTGTGCTGGAGAGCGCGCGGCAGGCGGTTGCGGAGGCGGGCCGTCTTTTGAGCGTGGCGCTGCATCCAGACTGACCGGTGTGCGGGGCGGGTTTCACGCTTGGCGAACGATTTCGCGCCATAGAAAGGCATGCGCAAACACGGGCGATCCGCGAGGGTGTCGGCGCGCGCGGGGCGCGTGTTGCTGGTCGTTTTGGCGCTCGCGGCTCTCACCGTGCCGGGATGCGCGCCGTCGCCGCCCCCGTTGGAGCCCGAGCCGGAGATCACCGGTCCCTCGCCGTTGCTCGTCGGGGTGATGAACGCCCATGCGTTTCGTTTGGCGGAGGCGCCGCGGCCCGTTCTCCGCCGCATCGGCGCGCCGTCGCGCTTTCGCCCGGTCGGCATTGCTGAGCAGTTTGAGACGCTCGGCCATCGCGCGTTCCATTTTCCCGTTTACGTTGATCCCCAGACCGGCGGCTTTGCGCGCGGGCGCCTGGCGGGCGTGGCGGCGTTGCGGCAACCCGGATTGAAGGTCCTCGACCCCCACGATCCGGCTCCAGACGCCGTGTGCGCGACGCTGATGCTCTGCCTGATGGCGGTGGACGCCGCCTCCCGCGCGTTCCCGGATCATGCGGTGTGGGCGGTGGTTGTGGATCTGCGTCAACCCGGAGACCCGCGATGGTACCGCTGGTGGCCGCCGTTCCTGCGTTGGCTGGCGCCGCAGCCGCCCGAGGCTCCAGCCCGACCGACCGCCGATGCGGTGCTGCGGGAAATCGCGCTCGCCCTTCCCGCGCCGCGGCGTGCGGCGAGCCTCGCGCTTGGGCCGGAGACGGCGGGACGGATTGCCGTGGTGGTCCGCGGCGCGGCCGGTCACGCCCCGGCGTCCGGCGTCCACTTCGATGGTCATGAGGCGGGCGTGTTCGCCGCGTCCGCCACGTTTGAGGCGGAGGTGCGCGAGATGCGGCTGCAGCGGGCGGCCGTGGTCATCTTGGAGGCCGACTGGGCGACCCCGGACATCGAGGTCGATCCCGAAGGCGCGAGGCTCGACGCGCTGACCGCTGCGCAACTCGGGGTGGACGCCGTGCTGTTGACGCCGCGCGCGGCGCGTTAGCCCCCGCCGAGGGGACCGCGGCCCCATGCGGCGTAATCGGGATGGGCGTCTTTCATGTCGGCGTAGAGCCAGACCATCCGATCGACGAACCAGACTTTGGGCAGCACCGCCGTCACCAGCCCGCACAGCGTCGCCCAAGGATTCAACACGGCCAGGCCGTAAATCAGCACCGCCAAACCGGGGAGCGACAGCGCCGCGAGGATGTGCGCGGCGCGTTCATGATGTTTGGGAATCGGCACGGCTTTGCGGTTCAAAAAGACACGCTCGCCAAACGTGCCGTGGGCGGCCCAGGTGTCAGTGCGGCGCGCGGGCGCGAACGCGCGCGGGTTCCACCACGTCCACAATAGCGCGAGCGCGATCGCCGCCAGCGACCACCCGCCGATCCACGCGCGGCTCCAAATCGCCACGACCAAAAGCGGTCCGGTCGTGAAGCGCGTCCACACGCTCCAGCGATTGGCGTGGCGGGCCCAAGCCGCCTCGTCCATGGCCATAAGCGCTTCAGCGGCTTTGAACACGTCCATCGCCTAGCCTCCGCTGGGATCGGGGCCACCCTATCACGACCGACGCGCGCCGGCGTGACGAGGAGCCGCCGGTTCGAGGCCACGCATCCGAGGTGACGCGCGGTGCGGGTCATCGTAGAGAGCAGGGATGCCCGTCGCGCCGCACTACCGGGCGGAGCCGCGCTTTGGCGCGCTTGGCCCCACCTTCTCGGACGCTGTCACGCCCGCCGCGTTTCCGCAGCCGGTGTCGCGCTGGCGCGACGACCGCGCGGCGGCGCGGGTGGGGCTTGAGACCCTTGATGACACCGAATGGACCGCGGCGTTCGCGCGGTTCCAGCCGCTGCCGGGCAATCAGCCAGAGCCGTTGGCCGTGGGATATCACGGCCATCAGTTCCGCGTGTACAACCCAGACATTGGCGACGGGCGCGGCTTCCTGTTCGCGCAAATGCGCGACGATCGCGGCCGGTTGCTCGACCTGGGCACGAAAGGGTCGGGCACGACGCCCTATTCGCGCAGCGGCGATGGGCGCATGACCCTCCTCGGCGGGCTGCGCGAGGTGATCGCGGCGGGCTTTTTGGAGGCTGTCGGCACGCCGACCTGCGCCATCATCAGCTTGTTCGAAACTGGCGAGCGGCTCGCGCGGCAGGACGAACCGAGCCCCACGCGCGGCGCGGTGCTGACGCGCTTGCAGCACAGCCATGTGCGCATCGGCGTCTTCCAGCGTCAGGCGTACTTTGAAAACCCGGCCGCCATTCGCGAGCTCGTCGCGTATTGCATCGACGTGTTTTACCCCGAGCTAGCCGCCGAGCCCGAGGACGACCAGCCCGCCGCGTTCCTGGAAGCGGTGGTGGAGGCCAACGCGCGCCTCGCCGCGACGTGGATGGCGGCGGGCTTCGTTCATGGCGTGCTGAACTCGGACAACATGACCGTGACCGGGGAGAGTTTCGACTACGGCCCGTTTCGGTTTTTGCCCGTCTATGCGCCGGACTTCACTGCGGCGTACTTCGATCAAGGCGGCATCTACGCCTATGGACGCCAGGCGGAGGCGACCTTGTGGAACCTCACACGCTTGGCGGAGTGTTTGACGTTCCTGGCGCCGCAGGCCGCGTTGGAGCAGGCGCTGAACACCTTTCAGCCCCGCTATCAAGCGGCTCTGGGGCGGGCGTTCGCCCGTCGGCTTGGGGTTGCGACCCGCGGCGAGGCTGCGGATCTGTCGCTGGTGCGGGCGTTCACCCGCTTTGCGCTGGAAAGCCGGGCTCCGTGGGAGGGCTTGGTGTTCGATTGGTTTGGCGGTTCGGCGTCCCATGACCGGGCGATGCAGGGACCGCGGGCGCGGCTTTACCGCGGCGAGGCGTTTGAGGGGTGGCGGGCGTGCGCCCTGGAACGCGAGCCGGCCGACGATGTGGGGCTCGACCATCCGTACTTCGCCCGCGATTGGCCCTTCACCCCGACCATCGACGTGATCCACGCCGCCTGGGCGCGGGTGTGGCGGGAGGATGATTGGTCGGACTTTGCGGCCGTGATGACCGACATCGCTCTCGCGCGGGAGGCGTACCGCCTGGCGCCGCAGACGCCGCGCCGCTGAACCGCGTGACCCGACGACGGATCACAGGGCCAGTGTCGCGTCCAGCCACGCCAGCGCCGCCGCGACGGTCGCGCAGGCTTGCGCGCCCGTCGGCGTTTCGGCGAGCCACCCGTCTGGACCGAGCAACGCGAGGGGGCGGCGGTACGCCATCGCCAGGGCGACCTCCTGGCGTGTGCCCGCCGAACCGGGCAGGGCGATCACGGCGTCGGCGGTCAACACATTGATGGCGTTACGGTTGTGATGTGGATCTGTCCCGCCGTCGATGGACGGCAAATGGGTGCGGATCGCCACTTCGACATGGGGGTTGGGGTAGCCGTCCTTGGTTTCCGTTGGCGCGTCGCGGGATCGTGCGGGGAGAACGCCCAGGCTGAGGCCTTGGCGTTTGGGCGCGCGAGCGGCCTCCACAAACGCGCGCGCGACGGCCGCCATGACCCCGCCGCCGCCGCCCGTCAGAAGGTGCGCCGGTCGAGCCGCCAGGCCGACGCCTAGGGGCGCGGCGAATTCGGGCCATGGGTCAACGCCTGATCCCATCACCCCCACGATCGCCAGTGGGTTCTGGGACAGGCCGGGGCACGGGCTCTGGGAGATGGGCGTCACGGTCATGGGCGTTCTCCCCTGAGGATCGGCGGACGCTCCCCCTGGAGCGCCTGCGTTAAGCGTGGCACACGCCAGCGGGATGGACACCGCACTCACTCTCGCGTTGGTCGCGGCGGCGCCGTGGCTCGGCGGCCTCGCCGCCGCCATCGCGCGCGTTTGGGATGAGGACGCGAGCGACGGTCCTGCGGCGGACGGTGCGTGGGTCCGCGTTCGTTCGGCCTGGGCGCCGCCCTTCGTCCGATGGCGGATGCACGCCCCCGTGTGGCGCCGGCCGGTCTTTGAGCTCGGCGCGGTCGCGGTGGCTGTGTGGACGGCGGCGGCGGCTCCGATGGAGGCGTATGTCGCTCATGTGATTGCGGGATGCGTTCTCGGCTGGCTGTTGTTGTGGCTGGCGGCCGTCGACGCGGCCGTGTGGCGGTTGCCCGACCCGTTGACGGCCGTCCTTGCGCTTGCCGGCTTCGTGACCACGGCCGTGCTTATGCCGGATCGGTTGCGGGATCACGCGATCGGCGCTGTCTTGGGCTATGGCGTGCTGCGTGGGCTCGCGGCGGTCTATGAGCGCGCGCGCGGGCGTCCCGGCCTCGGCCTCGGGGACGCAAAGCTCCTTGGCGCGATTGGCGCGTGGCTGGGGTGGCGGGGCCTGCCATTGGTGGCGGTGTGCGCGTCGGCCATGGCGCTCTTGGCGCTTTTGTCGTGGGCGCTGCTGCAGAGGGCGCGCGGCGCTGAGGCGGCCATCGACGGTCAAACCGCGGCGCCGTTCGGCCCGTTTCTCGCGGCGGGTTGTTGGCTGACGTGGTGGTGGGCGGTGGCTATGGGGCCGCCGGCCTAGCGCCCCTGGGCCTAGCGC
>CAZGLY010000034.1:0-22250 GCA_964526675.1 uncultured Caulobacterales bacterium | reverse complement strand
GGCCTAGCGCCCCTGGGCCTAGCGCTCCTGGGCGTCGGGCGCTGGCGCGTGCGCCGCCTCAAGAAACGCGGCGAGATCGGCGTCGGCGTCTCCGGCCAAACTGGCGAGGAGGGCCGCGGTGTCCTGTGGCCCGAGCACGACCAGGGCGCAGACTTGGTTGGCTTGTGCGGACTCCACCTCCACGACCTCTTGCGTCATGGCCGCGACCAGATCTTGGCGGGTGATCGTCGCCGTCAACGCCAGCGCGTCCGCTCCCTGCTGGGCCGCAGCCGTCAGAGCGCGGGTGGCGGCGGCGACGGCTTTCGTGCGGTCGAACGCCAGAAGGTTGGAGGCGACAGCGCAGCCGCTGGCGGCCAACGCGCCTTCCGGCGCGTTGGTTTCCGGCGCGGCGACCCAGTACGGGGCGATCGCCTCCGGCTCAGGAATGCGCGCGGTGGGCCGGTCCGCTGAGGGGCCGGCGCACGCGGCGACCAGCAGCCCGGCAAGCCCCGCCGCTGTGACCGCAAGCGTTCGCTGCGCCATCGTCACTCCTTGTGGTCCGCGCGGGCCTCAGCTCGCCTGAGCAAGCGTGGCTTCCATTTCCGCCAGCAGCGCGTCAAGCCCATTGTGCTGGACGAAGGACGTCACTTCGGTGCGCTTGGTCGTCAGCTGGGACGAGCCCTTGACGAGGACGTCGGCCAAGCGCGGTTCGCCGTCGGGGTAGCGCACACGCCACAGGATCGGCGCGGCGGCGCGGCCTTCGGAATCGAACAACTGGCTCTTCACGACGACATCGTCCAAATCGCCTTTGCGCAGCACAGCGCCTTCCACGTCGATGCGCCGCTCCGCCAGCAAATCAATCTCGCGAGCGAACGCAGAGGCGATGTAGCCCGGGAACGCAGCCTCATAGCGCGCCAACTGCTCGTCGGTGGCGCCCTCGCGGGAGTCCGGTCCAAGAACCTGGCGGCCCATGATCCCCGTGGCCAAGGTCGCGGCGAGGGTGTCGCGGAACGCTGCGGACTGACCCGCGTCTTGCAGGTCTTCGTCGGCGGCGATGGTGCTGAGTTTGTCCACCAAAACGCCAATCCACGCGGTGGCGGCGGCGGTGCGCTCCTCCGGCGTTTCCGCCAGGGCTCCATGCGCGCCGGCGAGCGCGGCGACCAAGGCCAGGCTGGCCGCCGACAGGGCGCTCACACTCCAAGTGCGCAGTGCGGTGATCATCATCACAGTCCTTTCGTCTGTGTTCGGTTCGGCCGGTCAAGCGGCGCTTCAGCCGCTGGGAAGTTCCTTATATCGGTGCGTCGCCGGCCTGCGTCAGCGGCAGTCAACGGTCAGGATGCGGCGGCATGACGGCGAGGCTGCGGCGGGGAGCGGTCCAGGTCGTTCTGCCGTGATGGCGTCAGCGCGTCCATGAGCACGGGCAGGACGACGATCGTGCACACCAACGTCCAACCGATCGCGATGGTCAAGAGGCCGCCCATGCTTGCGGTGCCTTGGTGTGGTGAAAACATCAGACTCCCAAAGGAGGCGATGGTGGTGAACGCGCTGTAGGTCACCGCCCGCGGCGTGGTCGTGTGTTGGACCGCGTTCCCGCCGCCGGCCGCGCGCGCGCGCAAAGCCAAATGCACGCCGCTGTCGACGCCGATCCCCACCAAGAGCGGGATCACAATCACGTTGGCGAAATTGAACGACAACCCGGTCAGCACCGTGGTCGCGGTGGTCAACGCGGCCGCGAGGATCAGCGGCGCCAAAATCAGCGCGGTGAGGACAGCGTCCCGCAGCACAAACCACAACACGAACGCCACGGCGAGCGTCGCCAACGCGGTGGCTTGCACCATCGCCAGGGAGACGGCCCGCCCCGCGCCCAAGACGGAGCGCGCCGGCCCGCTCGTCTGCGGCTCAAGCGCCAAGACGGCCTCGACAAACGCCTCCCGATCCGTCGCTTGGCGCACGTCGCCCACAGGACGGACCTCCACGCGATGGAGCCCGTCGTCGGTGCGAAACCGCTCCAGGATCGCCGGCGGCAGCGTCTCGATCGTGATCGGCCTGGCCTTCAGCTGGTCGCGCAGCCGCGCCAGCTGAGCCGGCCAATAGGCGAACACGTCGCCGGAGACGGCCTCGCGCGTCGCGGCGTCGGCGAGCGCGAGACGATCAAGCGCCGCGGCCAAACGCCGGGCTTCCGGATCCGCTTCGGTCCCGGCGCGGGTTCCGTCTGGAAGTGCTGCCCGTAGACGCGCCAGCGCCTCGGCTTCGGTGACGGCGGCGTCGCGCGCGCTCAGGCCGACGGGATAAAGCGCGGTTTCCAGGCCAACGCCGACAATGTCGAGCAGCTCCAGTTTGGCGTCCTGTTGGCCCGGGGCGAAGCTCGCCAGGGTGATGGTTTCATCCACGACGGGAAGCGCGCTCAACGCGTCGGCGCGGGTTTCCGCCGCCTCGAGGCTGGGGGCCAGGACGTTGAGGTGATAGGGCGCGCCGGCGCCGGACTCCACCAACGCGTTGAACGCGCGCACCGAGGGCGATTGGGGATCGCGCAAGCTCATCGGGTCCGCGTCGAAGGCGGCGTGGGGCGCGAGCAACGCCGCCGGCGCGGCTAAGCCCATCACCGCCCAAGCCGCGACCGTGCGCCAGCGCGGCGTCGCCTCCTGCGGGGCGTCCGCGTCGGCGCGCCGCTCAACCCGTGTCGATGTGGGCGTCAGCGCGATGATGGCCGGCATCAGGCTCGTCGCCGCGGCGAAGGCCACCAACACGCCGACGCCCGCGATCACGCCGAGTTGCGCGATGCCCACGAAGGCGGTCGGCGTGAACGCGAAAAAGGCGAGCGCTGTGGTCGGCGCGGCGAGGCTGAGCGGCGCGCCGATATCGCGTGCGGTCCGGTAGAGCGCCGCGCGCGGGCTGAGGCCGCGACGCCGGTCGGCCAGCGCGTGAAGCCCCAGGTGGATCGCAAAGTCCACGCCCAGCCCCACCATCAGCACCGTGAAGGCGATCGACACGAGGTTGAGCGCGCCATAAACCGCCGCGGCGAAGCCGCTCGTCACCGCGATCGAGACAAGCACCGTCGCCACCGTCCCCGCGGCCATGGACACCGAGCGAAACGCGCTGACCAACAGCACGCTGACCGCCGCCAGCGACACCGCGAAAGCGAGGCCGATGCCGGAGGAGACCGCGCGCAACTCATCCGCGCGCAACACCGGATCGCCGGTGATCACGATCTCGGCGTCGACGCCCGTGTCGGCGAAGGCCGCTTCCGCCTCCTGCTGGACGCCGGCGACCACCGGATCGCTCGGCCGCAAGCGGCTGAAGTCGAGCACGGGTTCGATCGTGACAAGCCGCTCCAACGGACCAGGGTCGTCCACGAACATGGCCCGCCACGGCATGGACGCGGGCGCACCGTCCAACCGGCGCTCCAGCGTCTCAGCGAGCGCGGCGTAGACGCGGGCCAACGCTTCGCGATCAAGCGCCGCGCCGTAGTCCTCCACGTTCTCCGCGCCCTCGGCCAGCACGTCGAACAACGAGCGCAAGGACGCATCCGCCGCCAGACGCTCAATCAACGGCGCCGCGCGGTTGAGCCGGCCCAGCAAATTGTCGAGCTCCAGCGTGTCCAAATAGAGAAGCCCGTTTTCCACGAAGTGCGGATCCACCGCCGGCGCGAACACCGAGCGCACGATGTCGGGGCGTTGCGCCAGCCGCTCCGCGAGCGCGGCCGCGACGATGTCGGTGGCGTCGGGGCTGTCGGCGCGCACCAGGATGAGCACTTGGTTGCGATCGCCTGGAAACGCCTCGCGGTAGGCCAGGTTGGCCTGGCGATAGGCGGTGTGTTCCGCGATCATGCCGGCGCTGTCGGTGTTCACCGACAGGCGCGCGGCCGCCACCCCAAGACCGAAGACCGCCAGCGCCAGCCACGCGCCGATGACCATGCGGCGGCGACGGCGGGCAAAGTCCATCCAGCGCCACAGCGCCGCTTCGATCCGGATGATCCGGGGGTTTGTCATCGCCACCTCAGCTCGACCGCCTCCGTCGAGACGCTTCGGCGGGACCCATAGCGCGTTGCGACGCCGTGCTCGACTGTTTCGCGTGTCATGGGCCTCAAGATGAGGTCGCCCGGACGCCGTGGTGAGTCCCGCGCCTGTGGAGCGTGCTGATGTGGTTGTCGAGGATCACACGGTTGGCCGCGCCGGATCCGTCGTCCGGGGCGCGCGCTGCGGCTATTCCAGGTCCGGCAAGTCGTCGAAAAAGTCGTCTTCGTTTTCGGCGAGGCCCGACAGCCGATCCTGGATGTAGAGCGCCTTGGTTTGGGCGTAGGGATCGAGGCTCTCGCGAATAATGCCCACCATGCCGTCGGCCCGGGCGCGCCGGTCGAACGTGGCCGCCAGGCGGCGTGCGAAAACGAAATCGCTTTTGTTCTCGAACTCCACCCACACAAACGGGTTGAACAACGCGCCGTCCACCGCGAGGCCCGCGAGCGACCGCGGCGTGGCGGGGCCGAGGCCGGGCAGGACGATGTAGGGTCCGGTGGGCACGCCCCACACCGCGAGGGTTTGCCCGAAGTCCTCGTCTTGCATCTCGATGTCGGCCACTTGCGCGGCGAAGTCGAAGAACCCCGCCACGCCCAAGGTCGAATTCAGCGTGAAGCGTGTGACTTGCGCGCCCGCGCCGTCCCAATCGCCCTGAAGCACTTCGTTGGCGAACCACACCGGGGCGCGCAGATTGTTCAGGAAGTCGTGGATGCGGCTGCGCGCAAAGGTGGGCGTTAAGGTGCGATAGCCGTCGATGATCGGGTCCGCGACGTAGCGATCGACGGCGGAGTTAAACGCGAACACCTTACGGTTAAAGGGTTCGAACGGGTCGGCGACGATCGGCTCGTCAACGCGCGGCGTGACGCCGGGGTCGAACTCGCTGCCGTGTTGATGGCCGCCGGCCGTGGCGCACCCCTGGATGAGGGCCGCCGCGCACACAAGGACGGTTGGCTCCGTCCACGGTCGAACCGTGGTGTGAAACACACGCGCCATCACACAGCCGTCCCCCGCGCCATCCCCGAACGCGACGGCGTCACCTTAGTCAATCCAGGCGTGGGATCGAGAGCCACAAGCTGCGCTTTACGATAATGTCATCATTGCGGAGGGAGCTTAGGCTTATTCGCTTGGGCAATGGAGCCCGCCTCGCACACGCCTTCGGACTTAATCTGCACAAACCGCGTGGCGCATCGCCTGGTGGACGCGTGGAAATCCGTCTTGCCCCGGGCGGCGTTCACGTTCGCGTGTGCGTTCACGGACGGCGGCTTAAAGCGGCGCGCACGCCGCCTCAAGCCAGGCGCGGGTCGGCTCCTCCACGCGCGGACCGATCATCGCCAGCACCCGCGCGTGATACGCGTCGACCCATTGGCGTTCCGCCTTGGAGAGCATGGATTTGATGATCAAAGCGCGATCCAGGGGGGCCAGCGTGAGGGTCTCGAACCCCAGCATGGCGTGCTCGCCGGGGACAAGCCGCTCCGGCGGCGTGACGACCTGCAGGTTCTCAACGCGGATGCCATAGCCGCCGGGCTGGTAGTATCCCGGCTCGTTCGACACGATCATCCCCGGCGCGAGGGCGACGTCGTTCATCACGCGATGAATGCGTTGCGGCCCTTCATGCACGCCGAGATAGCTCCCCACGCCGTGCCCGGTGCCGTGGTCGTAGTCGAGGCCCGCGTTCCACAGAAACTGGCGCGCGAGGGAGTCCAGCTGCGGTCCCGTCGTGCCTTGGGGAAAGCGAATCCGGGCGAGGGCGATGTGGCCTTGCAGGACCAAGGTGTAGCGCTCGCGCATTTCCCGCTTCGGGCGGCCGATCGCGATGGTGCGGGTCACGTCCGTGGTGCCGTCGCGATACTGAGCGCCTGAATCGACCAGGTAGAGCGAGCCGCGCTTGAGGCGGCGATTGCTCTTTTCCGTCACGCGATAGTGGATGACCGCGCCGTTGGGGCCCGCGCCGGAGATCGTCTCAAAGCTCAGGTCTTCGAACGCGTTCGACATGCGCCGAAACTCAAACAGCGTTTGCGCCGCCGTGATTTCATCGGTCTGGCCGCTCGATCCGTCCTCAGCCAGCCAATGGAGAAACCGCGCCAGCGCGACGCCGTCGCGTTCATGCGCGTTGCGCGCGCCTTCGATCTCGGTCTCGTTCTTTTGCGCGCGCGGCAAAGCGCAGGGGTCGGGGGTCGCCGCCACGATCGCGCCGGCGGCTTCCAGCGTTTGGACGAACCAGGCCGACGCGCGGCTGGCGTCGACGCCCACGCGATAGCCGCTGAGCTCCGCGATCGCGGACTCCAGCGCGTTCTCGTCGCGCACCGTGACATCCGCCCCCAAGTGCGCGCGCGTGTCGGCGTCCAGCTTGTCGGCGTCGATGAAGGCGCTGACCCGGCCATCACGCCAGAGAATCGCGCGTGATAAAGGCAGCGGGGTGCACGCCACGTCGCCGCCGCGAAGATTAAGCAACCACGCCACCGATGCGGGATCGGTGATCAGCGCGGCGTCGAGTTGGCCCTCCACAAGGCGCGCCGCCAGCCGCGCGCGTTTGTCCGCGTGGCTTTCGCCGGCGAACGCCAGCGGGTGAGGCCGCACCGGCGCGCCGGGGCTTGGCGGACGGTCGCTCCACGCGTCGTCGATGACGTTGGCGGCCACGGGCTCCAACGACGCGCCGGACTGCGCGGCCGCCTCGGACAGACGCCGCAGGCCATCGGGCGTGTGCAGCCGCGGGTCGTAGCCGATGCGCGCGTCCGCGCTGACGGTCTCGCGCAGCCACGCGCCGGGGCCGTCGTGGGTCAGCGCGCGGATGTCAAACAAGCTCGTGTCGACTTGCTGGCTCGCTTGCAGGGTGTAGCGGCCATCGACGAACAGCGCCGCGCGGGTGTGCAACGCCACCGCCAAGCCCGCCGATCCCGTGAACCCCGTCGCCCACGCCAGGCGCTCGTGCGCGGCGGGAAGATACTCGTTCTGATACTCATCTTCGTGCGGGATCAAAAAGCCGTCCAAGCCTTGGGCCCGCAGGCGTTTGCGGAGCTTCGGCAGGTTTTTGCGGCCAAGGGCTGGGCCGCCTCGTACGTCAAAGGTCTGCGGCATGGGTCTTCCGTCGGATCGGCGGCGTCGCGGCGGGGCGGGCGCGCTCGTTGCGTTCACGCATAGCTCTGTTGCAGCGCACCATCTTCCTTCCCTCCGGCGACGCCGCACATAGTGTGAACACACACAATAAGACGGTCGATCTTCACTAAAAAGGTTTTGGTCATGTCAAGCCTCAGAGACGCCTGGGCCCATTGGGACCATGCCGGCGTCGGCGTTCAGCGGGGCCGGCGCGCCCCGACGGCGGATCCTCGCGCCTATCTGGCGGCGGAGGGGGTGACGGCGTTAACGGGGAAGCCCGCGCCACGCGTCACCCGCCGCCGGGGCGGGTCAGCGTAAGCGTCGCCCAGCCGTCCAAGCGCCGCCGCGCGTGCAGCCGCCACCCCCGGCTGCGGTAAGCGCCCAAGACGCCGCGTTGCTGGCTGATCAGGAGCCCGGACAGCACCAGCCGCGCGTGGGGCGCCGCGGCGCGCGTCAGCGCCGGCGCGAGGCGGATCAGCGGGCCCGCCAAGATGTTGGCGAGGATCAGATCAAACCGGGCGCCGCGCAGGTCGGCGTGGTCCAGACCCGCGGCCGTGAGGACCGACACCCGGTCCGCCACGCCGTTCAGGCGGACATTGTCCCGCGCCACGGCGGCGGAGAGGGGATCGATCTCGGTCGCTGCGACGGGAGACCGAAACGCCTTGGCCGCGGCGATCGCCAGCGCGCCGGAGCCCGCGCCCACATCCAGCACGCGCAGGCGCGTCTGTGGTCGGACCGTTTTTGCGAGGCCGTCCAGCGCCAGCAGGCACCCCTGCGTCGTGCCGTGGTGGCCCGTGCCGAAGGCCTGGCCCGCTTCGATGAGGATGTCGATCGTCCCGCCGGCGGCTGGCGCGTTGTGGCCGCCGCGCAGGCGAAAGCGCCCGGCGCGCACCGGCGGCAGGCCCGCGAGGCTCATCGCCACCCAGTCCTGATCGGTCAGCGGATGGAGGTGGGTGGTCACAGCCGGGTCGTCGAGGCCGGCCGCGGCGCGCAAGGCCGCGACGTGGCCCGGCATATCCGCGCGATCCTCCAGCAAGAGCTCCAGCCGCCGCGTCGCCGCGGGGGCGGCGCTGGGGCTGGCGGCGGGCGCGGCGTCGAACAGCGCCACGGACAGCGCCGCCGGCGGGTCGGCGTCGCTGAGCCGTTCCGCCGCGGGGTCGAGGAGAGCGCGCGGGCCCACCGCTTCAAAGCGCCAGAGGGTGCTCACGGGCGCAGCGGCGTGGTGAACGTGCCGTCAGTCCAGACGCCCTGGCTGTTGACCGTACCGTCCGCGTTCCACAACACGCCATAGCCGTTGCGTTCGTCATTAGCATACTCGCCCTCATAGCGGCGGCCGTCGGCGAACCGGAAGACGCCGGGGCCAGATTTGTTGCCGTCGCGTTCGCCGCCAGCGTGGCGGTCGCCATCGCGCCATAGAAAGACGCCTGCGCCGTTGGCCTTGTCGTTGGCGTAGTCGCCGGCGTAGCGGAGGCTTCGGTTTGTCGCGTTCGCGTTTTCAGCGTGTCGATACACGCCGACGCCTTGAAACCGCCCGTCGCGCCATTCCCCGGCGTACCGGTCGCCTTCAAAGGGGCCGGCGCCGACGGTGAGCGTGCCGTGGCCGTTGCGCGTTGTGTCAGACCACCCGCCTTCATAGCGGCGTTTTCGCTCATCATTGGGGTAGTCATAGCCACGGTGCCCCGCCTCACCCGCGCGGGCGCGGGCGGCGGCGTCTTCGGCCGCGCGCTCCGCGGCGTACGCGCGGTCCGCGGCGCGCTCGGCCCGCTGCTCGGCGTCGCGGGCGTCGATCACCGCGCGGCGCACCTCCGGATGGAGCGCCGACAACGGGAACGCGCCAGGCGCGTCGCGGCTGACGCGGGTTGGCCCGGCGCTGCGGCGGCGGCCGGTCTCAGGCTCCACCGGGTCTGGCGCGTTGCGCGTGCGCTTTGCGCCGCGCCCGCCGGCCAAAGCGTAGCGATTGACGGTGATGCCGTTGCGATACTCCGGCCGTTGTCCGCCGCGCGTGCGCGTGCGCACAGCGGCGCTTACATCATCGAACACAAGCGCCAGCGGCTCATGGGCGCTGGTCCGCAGCGCCTCCAGCAGCGCCTGGGTGTACGGGCTGTTGCGGCCGGCGCCGTCGCGGGCCGTCCGGCCGGGGGAGGTGGCGTAGCCGATGAACACGCTGGCCTGGGTGTCGAGCTCCGCCAGACCCGGTCCGCCGACATCGCGGTTGGAGTTCGGCAACGGCATGTCGCGGCAGGCGTCCAGCACCACGATGTTCACCGCGTTGCCGGCCCGGCCCATGTCGTCCAGCAGAAGCCCAAGCGGCGCGGATTGCGCGCGCATCACGTCGGCCGTCACCGCGTCGGCGTCCACGGGCACAAGGTAGTTGCGCCCGTCATGCTGGACGCCATGGCCGGCGTAGTAGAACAGGCCCACCGCGTCGGATCCCGCACGGCGCAGCCGATTGCCAAACCGGGTGATCGCGTCTTCGAGCGTGTCCTCATCGGCGTTCAGCACCAGACGAGAGTCAAAGCGCAGCGTGTCTTCCAGCAAATTGTGGACGTCGCGCGCGTCGTTGACCGGATTGTCGAGCGTCCAGTCGTCGACCGCATACCGTCCGTTGCCGACAACAAGCGCCAGCCGCTCCTCTCGCGCGGCGGCGGGCTCGCTCGCCAGCAACGCCGCCCACAGCAGAGACGCCGCGGCCAGCCCCATCCGCACGCCGCGCGCCGCCGCGCGCCGACATCCCCGCACCATCATGACGCCCGCCCGTGTCGCCCGCTCGAAACCGTGGGGGGAGAGTAGCAACCTGGAGCGACGTGGGGTAGCCGCCTGTCCGGCGACGCTGGCCGCTCACGCACGTTCGAGGAAGCTGTCGATCACCTTCTTACGGCCGGCTTTGTCGAAGTCGACGGTGAGTTTCGTCCCCTCCGCGAACACCACATGCCCATAGCCGAACTTGATGTGGAACACCCGGTCTCCGAGCGCGAAGGCGGACCTCTCCGTTTCCTGGGCGATCAACTTGCCCTCGCCCTCAATCACCGGCGGGCGAGCCCGCGCTTTGTCTTGAGACGCGCGCAAGCGCCGCATGCCGGGGCTGTCATAGGTGTTGGCGAACACCGGCGGCGTGGCGTCCAGCAGGCCGCCGCCATAGCCGTCCGCGCCGAAACCGGAGCCCGCCGTTTCGTAATAGCCGGTGTCGGATTGGGCCTCGACGTGCTCGGCCGGCAGTTCGTCGATGAAGCGCGACGGGACGACGGACTGCCACCGGCCGTAGATCTGCCGGTTGGCGGCAAACAGCACCATCGCCCGTTCCCGCGCGCGTGTGAGGCCGACATACGCCAGGCGCCGCTCCTCCTCCAACGCCGCCACGCCGTTTTCGTCGAGCGCGCGTTTGGAGGGAAACACCTCCTCCTCCCACCCCGGCAGGAAGACGTAGGGGAACTCCAAGCCCTTGGCGGCGTGAAGGGTCATGAGCCAAATCTCGTCGCCGGTCTCCGCGCGATCGCGGTCCGTGGCCAGCGCCACATGCTCGAGATAGCCTTCCAACGCGTCGTAGGGCTCGATGGATTGCACCAACTCTTTGAGGTTGTCCAAGCGGCCCGCCGCTTGGGGGCTTTTGTCGGCCCGCCACATCGCGGTGTAGCCGCTTTCATCGAGCACGAGTTCCGCCAGTTCGCTCGGGCGGCTCGTTTGAGCGCGGTCGCGCCACCGTTCCAAATCCATCAGCAACGCGCGCAGGGCGGTGCGGGCTTTGCCGCGGATCTCGTCCGTCTGGACGAGATTCTCCGCGGCGCGGGTGAGCGAGGAGCCCGCGGCGCGGGCGGCGCGCTGGAGCTTTTGCACGCTGGTGTCGCCGATGCCGCGCTTGGGCGTGTTGACGATGCGCTCAAACGCCAAATCATCGGATGGCGACTGCACCAACCGCAGATACGCGTGGGCGTCGCGGATCTCGGCGCGCTCGAAAAAGCGGGGGCCGCCCACGACCTTGTACGGCAAGCCCAGCGTCAGGAAGCGGTCCTCAAAGGCGCGCATCTGCCAGGCGGCGCGCACCAGCACCGCGCAGTCCGAGCGGCTGCGGTCGTTCGAGGCCCAGTTTTCGATCTCCTCCGCCACCAAGCGGGCTTCGGCCTCGCCGTCCCACACGCCGCGGACGTGGACTTTTCCGCCGGCTTCCGCCTCGGTCCACAACGTCTTGCCGAGGCGCGCGGTGTTGGCGGCGATGAGGCCGGACGCCGCGCCGAGAATCGCGGCGGTCGACCGGTAATTGCGTTCCAAGCGGATCACCGCCGCGCCGGGGAAATCCGTTTCGAAACGCAGGATGTTGTCCACTTCCGCGCCGCGCCAGCCATAGATCGCTTGGTCGTCGTCGCCCACGACGCAGAGGTTTTTTGCGCCGTCGCCGCCCGTGTTTTGCGCGAGAAGCCGCAGCCACAAATACTGCGCGACGTTGGTGTCTTGATACTCGTCAACCAGCATGTAGCGGAAGCGTTTCTGGTAGTCGGCCAAGACATCGTGATGCTCACGAAAGATCTTGAGGTTGAGCATCAGCAAGTCGCCAAAATCGACGGCGTTGAGCACTTGCAGGCGCTCTTGGTAGATGCGGTAGAGATCCGCGCCCCGCCCGTCGGCGAAGGCCCAGCGGTCTTCCTCGGGAACATCGTCTGGAGTTTGGCCGCGGTTCTTCCAGCCGTCGATCAAGCTCGCGAGGAAGCGCGGGTTCCATCGCTTGTCGTCGATCCCCTCCGCCTGGATCACTTGCTTCAGCAGGCGCAGCTGATCATCGGCGTCGAGAATGGTGAAGCGGGGTTTGAGGCCCGCCAGCTCCGGATGGCGCCGCAGGATTTGCGCGGCCACCGCGTGGAACGTCCCAAGCCACGGCAGCCCTTCGGCGGGGGCGCCGAGGAGCGTGCTGACCCGTTCGCGCATTTCACGGGCCGCCTTGTTGGTGAACGTCACCGCGAGGATTTGGGACGGCCAGGCGCGTCCCGTGGTGAGGATGTGCGCGAGACGCGTGGTCAGCACGCGCGTTTTGCCCGTGCCGGCGCCGGCCAGCACGAGCACGGGGCCGTCGAGCGTCTCCACGGCGCGGCGTTGCTCCGGGTTCAAACCCTGGAGATAAGCCGGCTCGGCGACGCCGCGGGGCGATCGCGCGCGCGCCAGGTCGCTGATGCGGGGCCCGGGCGTGGCGTTGGACGGCGTGTTGGTGTTGGCGTTTTCGTCAGCGCTGATGGCGGAATCGGTCATGGACGCAGGCTAGCATGGGCCGACGTGCGAGGAGAGCCTGCGGTGGCCCCATTTCGGGGCGTTCCGGCGTCGATCCTGTGGGACTTTAGCGGGTCCGCGCGCGGGCCTGCGCGAGAAGCCATACGCGCACGGCGCTGGCCAGGGAGCGCTCCGGCATCGCGCGAGCGCGCGACGCGTCAATGTCCGCGATCAGCCGCGCCATCGGAATCTGCGCCGCGTTGGCTTCTTCCTCCAACGCGGACCAAAACTCGGGCTCCAGCGCCAAGCTGGTTTTGTGCCCCGCGATCGCCAAGGATCGTTTGACTAGGTGCTTACTCATCCGTCGCCCGTCGAGAGGCCAGCGGCCCGCCCATGGCGCGCCGCGTTCAGCTGTTTCTTCGACTGCAACACGCCCCCCCTCGTCGCCTGAGCGACGCCACGACGCAGCTGAGATAAGATCATCATGACTCAAGGATAATTACAATATACCACTGCAAGTATGACATGCAGAGGAGTAGTTAATACGGCCTTAACCTTAAGCGTACGGTAAGTGGATACTGGCACGGTAACTTGATGCCGGTCTCGAGTACGCTTTTACCTAGCGAAGGTAGCATCATGCCTTGGGGCGCGGCGTCTGCGTCCGACAGGTCCGGTCGTCTCGGCGATCGGCGTGGGCCAGCGCCCGACGCGCCGCGGCGCTGAGGCCGCGAGCGTTGCCACTACACACAACTTTTAGGGGAAAGCGCCGGCGCGCGAATCGGCGCGGACGCGTCCGGAGCGTCCGCCAATCCGTCCGGGATCGTCGCCGTCGCGGCGGTCAGGCGGGCGTGATCATGCGTTCCGGCCGCACAACGCGGTCGAACGTCGCCTCGTCCACATAACCCAGGGCCAACGCGGCCTCCCGCAGGGTCGTCCCATCCGCGTGGGCCTTCTTCGCGATCGCGGTCGCGCGGTCGTACCCGATTTCGGGCGCCAGCGCGGTGACCAGCATCAAGGAGCGCTCCATCAACTCCTGGATCCGGGTGCGGTTGGGCTCCAAACCCACGACGCATTTGTCCGTGAAGCTGCGCGAGGCGTCGGCCAGCAAGCGCACCGATTGGAGCAGCGTGTAGGCCATCATGGGCTTGAAAACGTTGAGTTCGAAATGGCCGCTCGCGCCCGCGAAGGACAGCCCGCCTTGCGCCCCGAGGACATGAGCGCACACCATGGTGAGCGCTTCGCATTGGGTGGGGTTCACTTTGCCGGGCATGATGGAGGATCCCGGCTCATTCGCGGGCAAGAGCAACTCGCCAAGGCCGGAGCGCGGGCCGGATCCGGCTAAGCGGATGTCGTTGGCGATCTTGAAGAGCGCCGCCGCGGCGGTGTTGAGCGCGCCGTGCACATGCACATACGCGTCGTGCGCGGCCAACGCTTCGAACTTGTTGGCCGCCGTCACAAACGGCAGTCCAGTCATGCTGGCGACGTGGGCGGCGAACGCCTCCGCAAAGCCCGGCGCCGCGTTCAGACCCGTGCCCACGGCGGTGCCGCCTTGGGCGAGCGGATAGAGATCGGCGGCGGCGTCCCGGATGCGCCGGATCGCGTTCTCAAGCTGGGCTGTGTAGCCGGAAAACTCCTGGCCCAGCGTGAGCGGCGTCGCGTCTTGCAGGTGCGTACGGCCGATCTTGATGATCTCCGCGAAGGCGTCGCGCTTCGCAGCGAGCGCGGCGTGCAGATGCTCCAGCGCGGGCAGCAGGCGATGGGTGATTTGTTCCGCCGCGGCGATGTGCATGGCGGTGGGGAAGGTGTCGTTGGAGGATTGCCCGCGATTGACATGATCGTTCGGATGGACGGGCTCCTTCGAGCCGACCACGCCGCCCAGCATCGCGATCGCGCGATTGGCGATCACCTCGTTGGCGTTCATGTTCGATTGAGTGCCCGAGCCGGTTTGCCAGACTGACAAGGGAAAATGCGCGTCCAACGCGCCGTCCGCGACCTCTTGGGCCGCCCCGGCGATGGCGTCCGCGATGGGGGCCTCCAGCGCGCCCAGTTCTTTGTTGGCCAACGCGGCGCACCGCTTCACCACGCCGAGGGCGCGAATCAGCGACGCCGGCATGCGCTCGTCCCCGATGGGAAAATTGATCAGTGAGCGCGCCGTTTGCGCGCCCCAGAGTTTGTCCGCCGGCACCTCCAAGGGGCCGAAGCTGTCGGTTTCCGTGCGCGTGGCGGTCATGGCGCGTCTCCTGGCGTGTCCCGAGGCCTTCCGGGCGGGGCGGCGCGCACGGCGCGCCCCGCCGTCAGCCATCTACGCAGGCTCGTGACGCGACACAATCATGTATCTGCCGCCGCCAGCGCGCGTTTGCGCGACCGGCAGTGGCGCGCGCGCGTCCTTAGGCGGCCAGAGGCAGCGACGCGGGCGCATCGGCGCGGTCCGGGCGCGGCCGAATCATACCGGCGAGATCATCGCGCAACGCGTCGAACATGGCCGCGCGCGCGTGCTCCAGCACTTCGTCCCACGCGCCCAAATCCGCCGCGCAGCCGCCGCAGACGGCGTGCGTGGCCCCATCCTTGGCGGTTTGGAGCGTCAGGCGCGAGTCGCCGCACTGGCCGCAGACGATCGAGAGGTCAATCGGAGACGTTTCCATTGGCGCGACGGTGAGGTGATCAGTCATGGTGCGGGCTCCAACCTGTTCGGATCAGGGGGTGAACTTGACGCGAACAAAGCACAAACTTAGCGCCATGGCAACGCCCCAAAACGGAACACATTGGATGGACGCCGTGCGCGCGTGGCGCGGGCGCGGCCGCGTGCGCGCCGCGGGGGAGGCCGGCGGCGTGACGGTGGTCATGATCACCGGGCTCACGACGCAAACGCGGGCCTACAAAGCGCTGATCGGCACGTTTTTTCGCAAAGAATGGCCGGGACGGCCGGACGCGGCGGGGCGCTTCGCGGTGGAGATCGTGATCGAAGCGCGGCGGGACAGCCCCGTTCATGATGTGGACAACGTGGCGAAAGCCGTGCTCGACGCGCTCACGGGCGCGGTGTTTCGCGATGACAGCCAAGTGTGGCGACTGGTCGTGGAGCGGCGCCTCGGAGAGCGGGAACGAATCTGGGTGCGCGCGTCGCCATGGCCCGCGGAGGGCGGGGCGTGATCAGGGGCCGTTGAGGCCTCAAGTCGTCAGGTCGGCTTTTTGCGGAACGCGTCGAGGCTGACCACCTCGCCGGTTTCCGGTGTGGCGTCGGCGTCGGCCGTACTCACCTCGGCTTTGCCGGCGTGCTCATCGCTGGACGTCTCGTGCAGAGGTTCAAAACGCAAACGGAACCCGACACTTGGATCATGAAACTGCGTGATTGCCGAGAAGGGAACCGAAATATACTTTGGTATGCCATCAAACTTTAGTGTGACTTCAAAATCTGTGTCCCCAACTTCCAAGTCCCAGAATTGATGCTCCAGCACGATGGTCATCTCGTTGGGGTATTTTTCCAACAGCGCTGAATCGATGTTGACACCCGCGGCTTGAGTCTTAAACGTAATATAAAAGTGATGAGCCCCAGGCAGGCCTGTATGCGCCACCTGTTGTAGGGCGGCGCGTACGACACCACGCAGCGCATCTCGCGCGAGCGTATCGTATCTCATCATGTCTTGCGCCATACTCATGTTCCATACTCGTTGGCGCGTCGGGCACGCCCGGCGGACCGAAGGCTCAGGCGCTGCGCAGTCGCCGTGGGCCATGGCCGCGTTGTGACCGGTCGTCTCACCGGATATCGACGCGCACGGTGTAATATCTCGGGATAAAGACCGAGTTAGTCAAGCCGGGGCCCTCATGACCGCCGGTTGGTTGTAACACAAGCAAAGGCCGCACCATCACCTCACGTGTTGCCAAGGTCTTAAGAGAACAAGCCCCAAACCATCACGCCGAGACCAGCAAGCGACGCCAGCCAGACCAGAGACCGCAGCACTGGCACTCCCAGCAAATACGCGGGCAGGTAGAAAGCGCGCATGATGGCGAACACCAGCGCGCCGAAGCCAAGAGCCGCCCGATCGCCCTCGCTGGCGAACACCAATCCCGCCAGCACGAGCGCGAAAAACAGCAGGACGTTTTCGTGGAAGTTGTTCTGCGCCCGACGCGCCCGCGCCGCCCAACCGGTTTCCGGGGGCACGTTGTCGCGATTGCCGAGCGCGCCCAAGGGGCCCACCTGCGTGGTCGTCCAAATGGCCACAGAGATGTTGTGCAATAGGCCGACCACCGCGATGATCAACACGGCATAGCCGAGGTCTTCCTGCGCTGAAAAGAAAGTCGGTATCATAGTGCGTCCGCCCCCGGAATTAGCCACTGTGCCATTTTTGTGCGCCCGTTACTTATCACCGACGGTTGTCTTGTCCAGAAGCGCGTGGCCTTGCGAGAGCGGTCACGCCGCTTGGGCCGAACACAAACGCGTGTCTCATGCGTGTCCGCGCACGCTGCGTGTGCTGAAACGAGCGAAGCTTGCAAACGGACACGCCGGGTGAAGTGGAGGCTTCTGTTGCCAGGCGCCTCCGAGCCCCGCCTAGGCCTGCTAAGAACCTAGGAGTTAAAAGCGGTCAACCCGCGCTGCATTACGCAGCGAGAGCGCGACCTTCAGCAAAGTTGTCGTTGGCAACTGTTGCAAATGAGCCTGTAACGGGCCTCACCCGAGCGGAAGCTAACGTCTTTAGCCGTCTGTCGATCCTATTTCGGCCCCATGACACCCCTGCCGCGCTCGCGCTCCGTCGCGGGAGAGGTATGGTGGAGCCGCCGGGTACCGCCCCCGGGTCCAGTCCGGTTATTGCACGCGCCTTTACCGCCATAGTCGGTCACCCGACACTAAGAATATAAACACGCGCGCTGTTGATGGGAAGATAATCCATGGCGCGTCCATCCGATTGTTGGGGACGCCGCGCCGGGCGCGAAGGCTCACCGGGCGGGCAACTGGGCCGCGAAGAACTGCGCGGCGTTTTCCCCCATCACCTTCTCGATGGTCCGCGCCGACAGGCCCGCGCGCTCCAACGCCGCGGTGAGGGCGGGAAGGGCGGCGGCGTCGAAGCGTGTTGATGCGCCGCCGTCGAAGTTCGAACCGAACGCGACGTGGTCCTCGCCGAGCAGGTCCACGCCGTACGCGATCGCGTCAGCGACCCCGGCGGGGGACGCATCGCACCCGGCCTCGCCCGCGACGCTGACGCCGATTAAGCCGCCCGCTGTCGCAACCCGGATCAGCAGTTCGTCGCTGAGGGCGGGCTCGTCCGCGCACTCGCTTTGGAACCTCGTGTGCGAGACGATGACGGGACGGGTCGCCACAGAGAGCACATCCTCGACCAGCGCGGGCGCGGCGTGCGCCAGGTCGACGATGGCGCCGCGGGCTTCGACGCGCGCCAGCACCTCGTATCCGAACGGGGTCAAGCCGACCTGTTCGCGCCCATGGATCGACCCGCCGACACGGTTGTCGAACAAATGCGTCAGGCCCATCACGCGATACCCGTCGTCAAACAGGAGATCGACATGGGCGGCGTCGCCCTCAAGCGCGTGCAGACCCTCCAGGGCCAGCATCACCCCGATGCGCCGGGCGGCGTCCGCGCGCGCGGCGCGCAAGCGCGCCAGATCGGCCTGGCTGCTGACGATCATCAGCGTCTCGGAGCTGTCGGCCGCGGCGCGGAGCTTGTGGGCTTGGTGGCGGGCGCGGGCCAGAGGGCTGGTCCATGTGCGCAGGGGCTGCATGTGGGCGGCGGCGAGAAGCGTCAGCGGATCAATCCCGTCAGCCGGCGCGGCCTCGCCCCGTGGCAACTGCGTGACGGCGGCGAAGACTTGCAAGCCGACGCCGCCTTCCATCAGGCGCGGGGCGTCGACATGGCCGCGTCGGCTGCGGGCCAAGAGCGGCCGCTTCCACAACAGGGTGTCGGCATGCAGGTCGCTCACGAACAGCGTTTTGTGGCGCGCCAGCAGGTCCGGATCGCGCGGGCGGGGGACCGGCTGCTCCACGCGGTTATACGCGCTCTCCACAACACTGGGGGCCAGCGCAAACATCACGGCCGCGCCGACGAAGAACGACACAGCGAACAACGCCGCGCCCACACCTGCGACCCTCACACGTCCCCTCCCGTCAACGCCCGCGGGACCCTAGCGCATTTTTCGCCCGTGTGGGCCTTATCACGCAACGCGACAGGATGCGTCGCCGTGGTCGCCGTCCGCGCGCGGGGGCGAATCGCGAAACACATCGGAGTCGCCCATATGCGATGTGGCGACGTGGCGCGGGGGCGTCCGCGCGCGGGCGTTGTGCGCCCGGGCGGAGAACGAGGGTGAGGATGATGCGCGGCTACCACGATCTTCTGACCCATGTGCTGGAGCGCGGCGTGCGGCGTGACGACCGCACGGGCGTCGGATGTCTGTCCGTGTTCGGCGCGCAGCTGCGCTTCGACCTCAGCGCCGGGTTTCCGCTGGTGACCACCAAGCGCGTGCATTTGAAATCCGTCATTCATGAGCTGCTGTGGTTCCTCGCCGGGGACACCAACGTGGGATATCTGCGCGAGCACGGCGTCTCGATCTGGGACGAATGGGCCGACGAGGCCGGCGATCTGGGCCCCGTCTACGGCAAGCAATGGCGCAGCTGGGCGGCGCCGGACGGCCGCGTTATCGATCAACTCGCGGGCGTCGTGGCGGAGATCGCGCGCAATCCCGACAGCCGACGGCTCGTCGTGTCGGCCTGGAATCCAGCGGATATCGATCAAATGGCGCTGCCGCCGTGCCATTGTTTGTTTCAGTTCGCGGTTTTGGACGGGCGGTTGTCCTGCCAACTCTACCAACGCTCCGCGGATCTCTTTCTGGGCGTGCCGTTCAACATCGCGAGTTATGCGTTGCTGACGCACATGGTCGCGCAGGTGACGGCGCTGGAGCCCGGCGCGTTCGTGCACACCTTTGGCGACGCCCACATCTATCTCAATCACGTGGAGCAAGTGCGCACGCAGTTGGCTCGCGACCCGCGGCCCGCGCCGAGGTTGCGGCTGAACCCCGCGGTGACCGATCTCTTCGCCTTCACCTACGACGACATTACGGTAGAGGGGTACGACCCTCACCCCGCGATCAAAGCCCCAGTGGCCGTCTAGCTGGCCGTCGAGTTCGCGGTGTAGCCGGCTGTTTACAGGCGGCGAGGTCGCTGGTTGCTTGTGGTCAACGCCCCACGGCGGGCGGCCGCGGCGGCCCATAAGCCCGTCACAAAGCTGTGTTGGTTCGCACGGTATGACCACAGCAAGGGTGGCGGCGCGATCGCCGCTCAACCGCTTGAACTCACGACTGGCTTAGGGAGACGAAGAATGATCGCCCTATCACCGCGCGCGCGCTCGCGCCGCCATCTCCGCAACACCGCCGGCATCCTCGCCCTCGCGGCCGCGTTGACGCTTGTCGCGTGCGACGACGATGATGATTCCCCGACGGTGGACGTCAATCGCGCGCCGGCCTTCACGGGGCCCTTCGCGGTCACCTCGGCGGAGAACCAAACGGTCACCTTCACGCTCGATGTGACGGATCCCGATGGCGACGCCGTCACCGTGACGTTGGTCGACGCTGATGATGCGGCGTTTTTCAGCCTGGACGCCGGGACGTTGGTCGTCACGTCGGCGGCGCCGTTCGATTTTGACACGCCTCAGGATGGGAACGGGGACAACACGTATGATCTCACGTTCAGCGCCACGGACGGAGCGCTGACCACCACGCAGGCCTATACGGTCACCATTGAGGACGCCGCGGAGCCTGTCGTCGCCTCAATCACGCTGCTGGGCACGTATGAGACGGGCGTGTTTGACGAGGGCGCTGCGGAGATCGTGGCGTTTGATCCGGGAACCGACCGCGCGTTCGTCGTGAACTCCGACAGCGCGACCGTCGATGTGCTGGACATCAGCGACCCGACCACGCCCACCTTCGTGGACAGCATCAGCGTGGCGGCGTTCGGCGACGGCGTGAACAGCGTCGCGGTGTCGGAAGGGCGTGTCGCTCTCGCCGTTGAGGCCGATCCCGCGACCGATCCAGGGTCGGTCGTGCTGTTTGACGCCGTCACGTTGGAGGCGCTGAACGAGATCCCCGTCGGGCCTTTGCCGGACATGCTGACCTTCCTGCCGGACGGTCAAAGCTTGCTGGTGGCGAACGAGGGCGAGCCGAACGACGAGTATACCATCGATCCCGAAGGCTCGTTGACGCGGGTTTTCACGCCCACCGGCGATGATCCGGTGATCACCGTGATTTCATCGACGATCTCGTTCACGGACTTTGACGGCCAAGAGGATGATTTGCGCGCCCAAGGCGTGCGGATTTTCGGCCCCGGCGCCTCGGCGTCCCAGGACTTCGAGCCCGAGTTCATCACCGTGTCCGCGGATGGCGCGACGGCCTGGGCGATCCTGCAGGAAAACAACGCGCTGGCGGAGATCGACGTGGCCAGCGGCGTGGTGAGCGGCGTCATTCCGCTCGGCCGCAAGGATTTCAGCCTTCCCGGCAATGAAATCGACGCCAGCGACGATGACGACGCCATCAACATTCAGAACTGGCCCGCCTTTGGCCTCTACCAGCCGGACGCCATCGCCAACTATGAGGTCGACGGCGAGACCTACATCGTCACGGCGAATGAGGGCGACGCCCGCGACTATGACGGCTTCAGCGAGGAGGCCGAGGTTTCGGATCTTGCGCTCGACCCCACGGTCTTCCCGGATGCGGCGACGTTGCAGGCGGACGAGAATCTCGGCGGCTTGGAAATCACCACCGTCGACAGCGGCCTGACCGACGTGACGGAGATTGTCTCCTTCGGCGGCCGCTCCTTCTCAATTTGGGCGACGGACGGCACGCTGGTCTACGATTCGGGCAGCGATTTTGAGACAATCACCGCCGAACGGCTGCCGGGCGCGTTCAACAGCACCAACGACGACAACGACAGCTTCGACAGCCGCTCCGACGCCAAAGGCCCTGAGCCTGAGGGCGTGGTTCTCGGCGCGATCGGCGATCAGACCTTCGCCTTCATTGGTCTGGAGCGGATTGGCGGGATCATGATTTACGACATCACCGATCCCACCGCGCCGGTCTTCAACGACTACGTGAACAATCGGGACTTCTCCGAGGACGTCCTGTTGTCGGACGACAGCCTCAACCCGGCCGCTGGCGATCTGGGCCCGGAAGGCTTGGCGTTCGTCGCCGCTGAAGACAGCCCCATTGATGAGCCGCTTCTCATTGTCGGCAATGAGGTCAGCGGCACGACGTCCATCTACCAAGTCACGACGGCGGACGTGGTCACGCAGGACTGATCTCTGGCGCCTCACGCGCCATGGACGCGCCGGGCGGGTCGACGGGCCCGCCCGGCGTTTTCCGTGGGGCGGAGGCGTGCGCCCGACCGGTCCGCCTTAGTGCGCGGCCACCCAGGCGGCCGCACAGCCCTTGGCCAAGTCGCGCACCCGCGCGATGTAACTCTGGCGCTCCGTGGGCGAAATCACGCCGCGGGCGTCCAACAGATTGAAGATGTGGGAGGCTTTCAGCACCCAGTCATAGGCGGCCAGCGGAAGCGTCGGCGCGCCGTCTTCGGGGCTGAGCAGGGCGGCGCATTGAGCTTCCGCGCCTTGGAACCACGTCGCGAGCATGTCGGTGTCGGCGCGCTCGAAGTTGAACGCGGAGAACTGCCGCTCCGCCTCCAAAAACACATCGCCATAGGACACGCCAGCGCCGTTGAAGTCCAAGTCGTAGACGTTCTCAACGCCTTGGACATACATCGCCAGGCGCTCGAGACCGTAGGTCAGTTCGCCGGAGACCAGATCGACGTCGAGCCCGCCCACCTGCTGGAAGTAGGTGAATTGGCTCACCTCCATGCCGTCGCACCACACCTCCCAGCCCAAGCCCCACGCCCCGACCGTCGGGTTCTCCCAGTCATCCTCCACAAAGCGCACGTCATGCAGGCGCCGATCAACGCCGATCGCGTCGAGGCTGCCGAGGTAGAGGTCC
>CAZGLY010000033.1:11543-35594 GCA_964526675.1 uncultured Caulobacterales bacterium | reverse complement strand
ATCGCCGGCGGAGCAAGCCGCGGGGGAATGTCACGATCCAGGCGCAAGCGGGGAGCGTCGACCACTCGCGGGAGCCGGCGGAAATGGTCATTGCGCACGCGCGGGAGGTCGCCGTCACGGATATGCGCTTTCCGGACTGTGCTCAGCTGGGCGGTCGCCGGGCGGTCAGCGCGATTGATGTCGGCTGGGCCGATGGCAGCGCGGCTGTCCTTGAGCCCGACTGCTAGGCCCTGTTGCAACAGCGTCGACATCACAGCCGGGGGCCGGCGCCCCAGCGCGAGCGATTTGGACCCGATACGGACCCGACGCTCGGGGGCTCTGTCGCAATCGCCGTTGTCTATGGACGTAACATCTTGAAAACACTGGTGTCCCCGGCAGGATTCGAACCTGCGGCCCTCAGATTAGGAATCTGATGCTCTATCCTGCTGAGCTACGGGGACATCAGTGTGGATGGTAGCGCACTTCGCGGCGGGCGGCATCCCCGCCACGGGCAGGGTGACCGTCGCCCAGGCCCGCCTCCCGCCCGAGCGGTCTCACGGGGCGCTCTGGCGGTCGCCAGAGTCCAGCGCGGCGCATACCGTTGCTGGCGCGCATGGAGAAACGGGGAGATCGCGCGATGCCGAAGCGCGCGACGCACAGTCGGTTGAGCGCGGATGGGCTGCGGGCCCCCAGCCGTCGGGCCGCGACGCTGGGGTTGGCCGCCGGCGCGCTCGTCCCGCTCCTCGGATGTCGCGACGAGCAAAGCCGCAATGAGGAAGCCGTTGGGGGGCAAGGGCGGGTCGTCGCGGCGCCGAGCGGCGACACCCTCGTGCTCGCTGATGGCCGTGACGTGCGGTTGGCTGGCCTGATCGCGCCGACGGCGGCGCGGCAAGAACCGTTCGCGGCGGAGGCGGCGCGTCGTTTGGCGGCGTTGGTCGTGGGCGGTGCGGTGCGTTGGGAGGCGACCGCGCCCGACCGCTGGGGTCGCGCGCGCGCCATCCTCCAGGGCGACGATGGGGCGACCGTGCAGGAGGCGTGCGTTGCGGCGGGCCTCGCCCGGGTGCGCCCGGAGCCGGCCGCGCGGCGACTTGTCAGACGTTTGCTGGCGCTCGAGCGCGCGGCGCGGGGGCAGGGCCTGGGGCTCTGGGCCTATGACGCCTTCCGCGAACGGGCGGCGCGTGCGGCGGCCTCCGCCTTGGGCGGCTATCACCTGGTCGTGGGCCGTCCGCACGGGGTCAGCGGGGATCGCCGCGGCCTCCGTCTGCATTTTTCCGCCAATCCATGGGCCGATTTCACCGTCGGGATGGAGCCCGACGCCCGCGCGCAGTGGGGCGATGCGTTTCTGGCGCGCCTGCCGGGGTCGTGGTTGCGGGTCCGCGGATTTGTCGAGGCGCGCCAGGGGCCGTTCGTGCGCCTGACAGAGGCGGACCAGATCGAGGTCCTGCACCCAGGGCAGGGCGCAGAACGCCCGGACGCATGACGCGCCATGACCTCCGCCCAAAAGGGAAAATGCGGCCCTTACGCGCCCAGCGTCAGCCCGGCCTCGTCCGCGTCGCCGACCTGGTCCGTCAGCGCCGCGCGCAGTTTTTTCAGCGCTTGGTGCTCGATCTGACGCACGCGTTCTTTGGAGATGCCTAGCCGCTTTCCGAGCGCTTCGAGGGTCACGACCTCGTCGCTCAGCCGCCGCTCCTGGACGATGAGCATCTCCCGCGGGGACAGACCCTGCAACGCCGCCTGCAGCCACGCTGAGCGGGTGGCGGAGTCGCGGGCGTACATCACCTCGTCCTCCGGCAGGGGACGATCGTCGGCGATGAAGTCTTGCCATTCGGACTCGCCGTCTTCGACCATTGGGGCGTTCAGCGAGCGGTCAGAGTGGGCGAGACGTGCGGCCATGACCTCCACCTCTCCCTCCGCCACGCCGAGCGTCTCCGCGATGTGCGCGCGCCCTTCCGCCGACAACGCGGAATCGCCAAGGTCGGCGATTTGCGCGCGCAAGCGCCGCAGATTGAAGAAGAGCGATTTCTGCGCGGCGGTCGTGCCCGTGCGCACGATCGACCAATTGCGCAACACATAGTCTTGGATGGCGGACCGGATCCACCACGAGGCGTAAGTGGAGAAGCGCACGCCGCGATCGGGCTCAAACCGCGCGGCGGCTTGCATCAGCCCGACATTGCCTTCCTGCACCAAATCAGACAGCGGCAGCCCGTAGTGACGGAAACGCGCCGCCATCGACACCACGAGGCGCATATACGCTCTGGTCAGGCGATGGAGGGCTCGCTCGTCGCCATCCTCGCGCCACGCCCGTGCGACCGCGAGCTCCTCGTCCGCGGCGAGGAGCGGCGCCTTCATAGCCGCTTTGATAAAGCGGCGGTGGGCGCGTTGGCTGTCAGCGGTTTCAATCGAACTCATCCCACACTCCACAACGGTCTTGAGCGGTGTACGCCGCTCGATCGCATGCGGATTGGTGGGATTTGTAAAAAACAAAGCCGCCGCCTCGAAGAGGCGGCGGCGACACGCAAAACAAGCGGATTACGCGGCGCGCTTCAGTGTTTGAGAAAGCTTCTCAAGTGCAAGGTCGCGGTCGATCTTCTCCACGGCCGCCACTTCGCGGACCATGCGATCGAGCGCCGACTCATACAATTGACGCTCAGAATACGATTGCTCCGGCTGGTCTTCATTCCGGTACAGGTCGCGCACCACTTCAGCGATTGAAATCAAGTCGCCGGAATTGATCTTCGCTTCATACTCCTGGGCGCGCCGGCTCCACATCGCGCGCTTCACCCGCGCTTTGCCCTTGAGCGTTTTCAGCGCGTTGTCCACCAGCGAGGACGACGCGAGCGGGCGCATGCCCGTGGAGGACACTTTCGCGGTCGGCACGCGCAGCGTCATTTTGTCCTGTTCAAATGAAATCACATAGACTTCCATATCGAAGCCCGCGATCGTCTCACGCTCGACCGCTGTGATCCGCCCAACCCCATGGGCTGGATACACAATGTGATCGCCAACAGAGAAGGTGGTTGGTTTTGTCTTAGTTGTCGCCATGATTTCTCTCTTGGCGGCCGTCTCCCCACGCGCGACGACCGCACATCACCCGATTGTTGCGAAGCCGGAAAAACGCTTCGGATGTCCCGCCTGTCCGTTCGAAGACACCGTGGCTGAGACGCTCCGGGGCGTTGGACCCACATCTCAAGTTGCCAGCGGTTCGCGCATAATATCACACGCCGCCGAAATATCAACTTGACCATGCCGCGGCGCACAATCGCCAAACGGCGCGGGGGGCGTTCTAATTCCCGGCTCCAGGTTTCTCACTGAAGTATTTTGTGAATTTATCCTTCTCGGACGCGAAGGCGTCGGCGTCCGCCGGCGGTTCGCCCTTCACGGTGATATTGGGCCACACCTTTGCGTAGCGAGTGTTAACGTCCAGCCACTTTCCGTCGGAATTGTCCTCAGTGTCCGGCACGATCGCCTCGACGGGGCATTCCGGCTCGCAGACGCCGCAATCGATGCACTCGTCGGGCGCGATCACCAGCATGTTGTCGCCCTCGTAGAAGCAGTCGACGGGGCAGACCTCCACACAGTCCATGTATTTGCACCGCACGCAGGCGTCGGTGACGAGGTAAGTCATTGCGGGGAACTCCAAGAGGCTATGCGCAGCGACATGGCTTGCGGCGGCGTGTGCGTCAATATCTTGTTTTCTGATAGCGGGCGTCAGTTTGCCTCAGTCTCGCGGCGTGTCCAACGCGTCTTTCACCCGTTGGCGGGCCAAACGCGCGTCCCGCGGCGGCACATGTATGAGATCTGCGATGCGCCGCACAAAGGCGTCTTCGAACGGCGACTCTTCGCCATCCGCGAAGGTCACCCGCCACAGCGCTTCAACGAACGCGATCCGCTCGGCGAGCGCCCCGTGCTTGACGATGGTGGTGAAGCGGTGGTGGTCCACGGCCCGTTCGGCCAAGGCTTCGGCCTCCTCCAACAGGCGGGCGGCGGCGTCGCGGTCGAGGCCGAAGCTGGAGGCGACCACGTCGCGGATGACGCGCGCCTCCACATCGGCGTAGACGCCGTCGGCGAGCGCAGCCTCCACGAGCAACGCCGTCGCCGCCAGGGCGCCGGCCCGAGTCTCGTCGGCCGCCGGGTCGCGATCATCGCCGAAAAACCGCTTGAGCGCCTCAAGCATGGTGATGTCACTCCTGCATGTCGTCGTCTGCGAGCGCGTCGCGCGTGGGCGGATCCTCGCCCGCGAGGGCGTAGAGCCCGCGCGCTTCGGACGGCGGTCCGCGCCGCGTGCCCATCGCTTGCACGCGCGCGCTGGCCACCCGGCCATGACGAACAAACACAACGACGTCGCCCAGCGCCAGTGTAAAGCTCGGCTTGACGGACGCTGCCGGTCGTCCGGGGCGCGACACCCGCACCCGACCCTTCGCGACAAACGCGCTCGCCTCCGCGCGGGTTTTAAAAAACCGTGCGCGCCACAGCCACACGTCGACCCGCACGCCAGGCGGGGCGGCGTCAGTCGTTCCGCGATGGGAAGAGCGTGCGGCCAGGTTACGTCTCCGTCGGTTTGGCGCGCGCGCGTTTCGTGCGGCCACGGGGACGTTGGCGTGTGCGGCGTGGGGCTGGCGACGTCGGGGAGGCCGCCTCGCCCTCGGCTTTCAGCGACGCGAGGGCGGCGAAGGGCGTCGTGGGCGCCGGCGTGTCGGCCACCTCCGTGCGGCGGACCCGTCGCCGCGCCGGGAGACGCCACAACGGGGCGGGCGCGGGGGCGCGCGCCGCTCCGTCGCCATCGGTCTCGGCGGGCGGCGCGCCGGGCCGAACGCGCCGGAAGCCGAGCGCCTTGAGAACACCTGCCAAATCCGCGTGGGTGCAGCCGAGCAGCGACGTCATCGCCGGCGTCAGCGCGAACGGCGTGTCGCGGCGGACGCGCGCGTTGGCCGCTCGCGGCGCTCCGTCCGTGGCGGCGAGAGCGGCGGCGTGGGCCTCCCGCACCGCGTCGGCCAGCCGCTCCAGCGCGTCATGGCGCACCGCCAAAGGCCCGCAGGGGCGATAGCCCGCCGCCGCGTAGATCCGCGCCGGACGCGCGCGCGCAATCGGCACGGAGGTGCGCCCAGGCGTCGGCAGGAAGGGCGTCCCATCGCCGCGCGGCCCAGCCGCCAGCAGCAGCGCCAGCAGGCGGGCCGCCTTCGGGCGCACCAGCGCTGGGAAGAACACGGCGTGCGCGCCGAAGCGCGCGCCCAGCGCCCGCAGCGCCCGGCGTTCCGCGCTCGATAACGCGCCGAGATCATCCGCCGCGTCCTCGCGGTCGAGCCAGCCGAGGTTTTCTAAGAGCTGATAGGCCAGCCCTCGCGCGAGACCGGTCACAGCGCCCGTCTCCACAGCCTCCGCAAGGCTGCGCAGGGGGGCGAGGTCGCGGCCGATCACGTCTTGGAGCCAAGCCTCCATCCGCCGTTCGGCCCGCGTGCGCGCGGGCGGGGCCGCTTCGTCGGCGCCGATCACGACAACCCGCGGCGTCAGCTCGCTCGGCCCGGCCTGCAGCCGGGCCACCACCGCGCCGTTCCAACGGACCGTCAGATCGTCCGCCAGATGCAACGTCTCGTCGTCGGCCCGCGCTAAGGCGCCGAGCCTCCGATCGAGCTCCGGACGCAGCGCGCGCAGCGCCGCATGACGCAACGCGCGCGACTCCAGGGCTTTCTGATCGCCATGGGGGTCGCGGCTGTCCGGCTTGAACAGCAGACCTTCCAAGCGGCCAACAAAGTGGCCTTCCACCATGACGTCGCCGGTGCGCGTGACGTGAGCCTCCAACCGGCCGTCCGCGCGCAAGCCGCGCACCAGCGCGCTGGTGCGCTTGTCGACAAAGCGCTGGGTCAGCCGTTCGTGGAGCGCGTCCGACAGCCGGTCCTCGACGCCGCGCGCGACGCCGCGCCAGTGTTCCGCGTCGTCGAACCAGTCGCCTCGGTTGGCGGCGTAGGTCCAGGTGCGGATGTGCGCCAGCCGCGCCGAGAGCGCATCGACGTCTCCGGCGGTGTTGTCCAACCGATCCATCGCCGCGCCGGCCCAATCCGGCGGCAGCACGCCTCGGTCCGACAGCAAATGCAGCGCGAAACTCTCAATCAGCCGCACATGCTGGTCGATGGTGACTTTGCGGAAATCGGGGATTTGGCACGCCGCCCAGAGCCGGGTCACCGCATCGCGCCCGCGGGCGAGGGCCGCGATGTCGGCGTGCTCGGCCAACGCGCGCAGAGCCACTTCATCGCACGCGTCCCGCGTGGCCCACAGCGCCGGATGCGGGGAGGGCGCGCTTAAGCTCGCCAGCAGCGCCTCGACGCTGGAAAAGCGCAGATCGCTGGCGCGCCAATGGGCCGTTCGCACGGGGTCAAACTCATGGGCGACGATGCGCGCGGCGACCTCCTCCGGGATCGGCGGCGCGTCGCCGGTGGTGCCGAACGTGCCGTCGCGAATGTGGCGCCCCGCGCGTCCGGCGATCTGAGCGATTTCATGCGCGCGCAGCCGCCGCGCCCGACGGCCGTCAAACTTCGACAGCGCCGAGAACGCGACATGATCCACATCCATGTTGAGGCCCATGCCGATGGCGTCCGTCGCCACCAGAAAGTCGACCTCGCCCGACTGATAGAGCGCCACTTGGGCGTTGCGCGTGCGCGGGCTAAGCGCGCCCATGACCACCGCCGCGCCGCCGCGCTGACGACGCAAAAGCTCCGCGATCGCGTACACGTCCCCGGCGGAGAACGCCACGATGGCGGTGCGCCGCGGCAGCTTAGTCAGTTTTTTGGGGCCCGCGTGGGCGAGCTCGGAGAAGCGCTCCCGGCGCACATGGGCCGCATCCGACGCGAGCGCCCGGATCAAGGGGCGCATGGTGTCGGCGCCCAGAAGCATCGTCTCGTCGCGGCCTCGGGCGTTCAGGAGCCGGTCCGTGAACACATGGCCGCGCTCGGGATCCGCGGCGAGCTGAACCTCGTCGATCGCCACGAAGGCGGGCGGGCCGCCGTTCGGCAGCCTTTGGGGCATCGCCTCAACGGTGCAGATGAAGTAGCGCGCCGTGGGCGGAGCGATCTTCTCCTCACCGGTGATGAGCGCGGCGGCGGCGCGCCCTTTGACCTTGACGACGCGGTCATAGACCTCGCGCGCCAGCAAGCGCAGCGGCAAGCCCATGATCCCGCTCTCACGCGCCAGCATGCGCTCGATCGCCAAGTGCGTCTTGCCGGTGTTCGTGGGACCGAGAACCGCGGTGAGCCGCCCAGCCTCCTCGTCCGGGTGACGCGCGCGTCCATGGGATGTTGCGGGAGGCGTCATCGGCCGTCCCCTGTTCTGATGTTCCGAGGGGGACGCGTTAGCTCGCGTTCTCCGTCAGCGTGGCGCTCAGCGCCTCCACCCGAACATTAAGGCGCGGGAATTCGTGGCGGAAATTGGCCGTGGCGAGAACCGGCGCGGTCACGCCGTCGGCCAGGGGCGCAAGCCAGACATAGATGGGCGTCTCATAGGCTTCTTTGCCCTCCTCCAAGTCCGTGGGATCGAAGCCCGCCACGGGCGTGTAGCGCACCTCGCATTTGTGCGCCGGCCCTTCATAGGCGCGCGTGCGCACGACGTCCGCACCCAGCGACGTGAACACGAGGTCATAACGCAGGCGCGAATCAAACACGGGCACAGTCCGCGTGCAGGGGGCGTCGCCGCCGCCCATGGCCATCGCGAGCATCGCGGAGACGGGATCAAGCGCCTCACGCCGTTGCGCGGCGTTCGCGGGCGGCTCGCCCAGATCGCCGAAGGGCGGATCCACATGCACGACCACGTCATCAACGCGATAATCGAAGGAGACCAACCGGCGTTTCTTCTCGCCCTGATCGTCATGGGCGTAGGTGTACGGCGTGAGCCCTAGCGTTGAAATCGTGCCGCCGCTGGCCGCTTCGATTTGCGAGGCCTCAAAGAACCGCGCCAACCCGGTGGTGCGGAAGAGGCTGCGCGCGACATATTCGTCGCCGTTGAGGTCGGCCTGAATCTCCGCGCGCACCAAGCGCAAACCCAACACGGAGCCGGCGAATTCGATCGCCAGCACGCGGTTCGCCGGATCGCCCGCGGACGCGGCGCCGCCGCCTGCGGATGTGGGCGGGGGCACGAGGGCGAGGACGCTCAGGCCAGCCGCCGCGGCGCTGAGCGTGCGCGGCCGGTTTCGCTTGAGTGTGCGCATCGCGGTCTCCTCACAAGGGCGTGCCCGGCGGCGACGCCACACCACCAAAAGGCGATTCACGTCCTTGACGCCGACGAGGGCTTGTCTTACTCCCCAGCGCTTCGAGATTTCTTTCATTCAACACATCGTAATCACGGAATCACTCGATGGCGCGGCGCTGCGACCTTACTGGCACCGGTGTGATGACCGGCAACAATGTCAGCCACTCCAACCGCAAGACCCGGCGGCGGTTCTTGCCCAATCTGTGCAATGTCACGCTCATGTCGGACAGCCTCGGCCGGTCGTTCCGCATGAAGATCACGGCGTCGGCGCTGCGCACGGTCGATCATATGGGCGGTCTCGACGCTTTCTTGCTCAAGGCTCGCGACCACACGCTTTCGGATCGCGCGCGGCGCATCAAACGTGACGTGAAGCGGAAGCTAACCGGCTCCGCCCCGGCGGAGCAAGGCGCGAGCGTCTCGGCGGACGAAACCGCGGAGGCCTAGGCCTTCGCGGCGTCGCCCCCCGCGCTAGAGCGTGAAGCCGTAGAGCAGCGTGCGCTGCCGGCCGCGGAAGTTGTCGTCGGAAACAATCCACAAACGGGTCGGCGCCCCCCGCGCGGCGTCGACGGAAATGCCCTCAAAGTTGTCGACTGGAAGCGGACCGTCCGGGCCCAACCGCGTCAGCGCGCGCGGCGCGATCACGGGCTTGGGGTCTGCGTCATCGCCAGCGCGCGCCAGCGCGTCGGCCACCGCCCGCCCGTTGGCGGAAGCGATCACGATTGTGTTGCCGACGCCGGGCGCCCACCGGCGGAAGAGCAGATAGAGCGTGCCGTCCGGGCCGGCGTCCATGCCGGTCAGGCCGAAGCCGACGCCAGGCGTGGCGACTCCAAACGCGGGGGCGGCTGCGCCCGAGGCGGCGTTCTCGGTGTCGCTCGGGTCAAATCCGGGCCAAGCCCACACGGGATGCGCGCCCGAGAGCGTCGGCGCTTCGCCGCCGGCGATCAGCGTGCCGTCGCGCAGCATCGCCAGCGCTTCCAGGCCGCCGTTGTTTGGCAGCAGATCATCGGCCGCCACCGGGACTTCGGTCACCGAGAACGGCGCTTGCGCCGCGTCGGTCGACCCGTCTTCCGCGCGGCAAAACGCGACGACGCGATGGCGGCGTTCAAAACTCACCAGATCGCACGACCGACCTTCATCCCCGGAACCGGTAAGAAACGCGAGGCCCTCGCTGTCCGCGTCGCGCTTGCCCTCCAAGGGCGCGCCGGCGGCGTCGCGGTAAGGCGCAATGACCGCGTCGACGTTGTGCGGCTCACCGTCCGCGATGGCGGCGGCGGGGACCGCGCCCTCAATGCGATCGGCGGCGTCCGTGATCAGGGTGAGGCGCAGCGCGCCGTCGCGATCGGCCGCCGCGGAGAGCGCGGACACGCCGCCAAACGCGCGGTCGTCGGACGACAGCTTCCGCGCGGTCGTCAGCGTCAGGGCGCCGAAACGCCGGCCGAGCGCGCGATCCGGCAGATCCGTCACCGGGGCGACGGTCACGCTCATCGTGTGCCGTTCGTTGGGATCAGCGCCGGCGAACATCCCGCAGCCGCCAAGGGCGGCGGCCGACAAAGCCAACAGCGCGCGAGCGATGACATCCATAGCGATCTCCCCTCAAGCCGTTGCGCGGGCGCGCCCGGCGGCGCGGCGTGGCCGCGGCTCGGTGTCGTCGAACAAATCCGCCAGCTCGTGCACGACCGCCCCCGCCAGCTGATCCACATCCGTAATCGTACACGCCCGGCGGTACCACCGTGTGACATCGTGGCCAATGCCGATCGCGCAGAGTTCCACGCCCGATCCGCCCTCGATCATGGCGATGGTCTCGCGCAGATGACGATCCAAATAGCCGCCGGGATTGACCGACAGCGTGCTGTCGTCCACCGGCGCGCCGTCGGAGATCACCATCAAGATGCGCCGCTCCTCCGGCCGGCCGGCAAGGCGACGCCACGCCCACTGGAGCGCTTCGCCGTCGATGTTCTCCTTCAGCAGGCCCTCCTTCATCATCAAGCCGAGCTGGCGGCGCGACCGGCGATACGCGCTGTCGGCGGGCTTGTAGATGATGTGACGGAGGTCATTGAGCCGGCCCGGCCGCGGCGGGCGGCCGTCCTTCAGCCACGCCTCTCGGGCGCGTCCGCCCTTCCAGGCTTTGGTGGTGAAGCCCAGGATCTCCACCTTGACGCCGCAGCGCTCCAGCGTGCGCGCGAGAATGTCCGCACAGACCGCCGCCACCATGATCGGGCGTCCGCGCATCGAGCCGGAGTTGTCGAGCAGGAGCGTCACGACGGTGTCGCGAAACGGCGCTTCGGTCTCCTCCTTAAACGAGAGGGGACGCATGGGATCGGTGATGACGCGCGTCAGGCGCGCGGTGTCGAGCACGCCCTCCTCAAGATCGAAGTTCCAACCGCGGGTTTGCTTGGCCAGCAGCTTGCGCTGCAGCCGGTTGGCGAGCCGCGCGACGACGCCCTGCAAGGGGCGCAACTGCTGGTCCAGATAGGCGCGCAGCCGGTCCAACTCCTCCGCGTCGCACAGACCGTCGGCGGTGATCTCCTCGTCGAACGCTTGGGTGAACACCTTGTACTCGCTGGCGGCCTCCGCGTTCGGGCGACGGGGCGCGGCCCCCGCTTCGGCCGACGCCTCGGCTTCGCTGAGGGGGCCGTCATCGTTGATCTCGGTTTCGGTGATGTCCGCCGCGGCGGCGTCCGCCGCCTCAGCGGCCGTTTCCGCCGCGTCCGGAGGGCTGGGGGCGTCCTCGGCTTCAGGCTGGCCGCCGCCATCGCCCGCGCCCTCGTCATCCGGCTCGTCGGGCGCGTCCGCGTCGTCCGCTTCAGTCTCGGCGGCGTCGTCTTGGTCGGAATCGCCGCCCAGCTCATCGGCCAGATCAAGGTCCGCGATCAGGCCGCGTAAGGCTTCGCCGAACGCGGCTTGGTCGTCACGGCAGCCGCACAGGCGTTCCAAGGCGTCGGCCGCCTTGGCTTCCACCTCCTCGCGCCACAGATCCGCGACGCCCTGGGCGGCCTGCGGCAGACGCCGTCCGGTCAACCGCTCCCGCAGCAAAAGCGCCACCGCGTCCGCCAGCGGCGCGTCCTGGCGGTCCTCCATGCGTTGGAACCCGCTTTTCTCACAGCGTTCTTGGAGAGCGGCCTCCAGGTTGGCCGCGGCCCCGGGGAGGACCGCGCCGCCCACCGCCTCAACCCGGGTCTGCTCCGCAAGGTCGTAGATGGCGCGCGCCCGTGAACCTTCGGGACGGTTGCCGGCGTGGGCGCCGGCGTCGTGCAACGCCAGCCAAAGCGCCAGCGCGTCAGCACGCCCCCGCGATTGGGCGGCCGCCTTCGGCGTCAAGCGCCGCGGCGGCGTGGGCAGCGTCATGCGGCCGGCGCGGACATGGGCGCTGTCGCCGCCGAAGCCAACTTCGACGGGCGCGTCGCCGGCCATCGCGCGCGCCGTAGCGGAGATGGCGCGTTTGAAGTCGTCCTCAGATCCGTGTTCGGCCACCGCCGCTCTCCCTCGTTGCGCTCGTGATCATGGGGCGCCCACGCGCGCGGCCACAAGGCGAGGCGCGTGCAATCGTGGAGCCAGCGGTTCTCGGCATTGCACGCGTCCTGCTCAACGGCGCTTAACCCTAGGCGCGTTCGCGCCTTTGTGATCCGCCGGATCCGGCGCACTCTGACCCACGACGCCTGAAGGCGCGACTCGCGGAGTGCGCGATGACCACGATCCCATCCGGCGGCGCCGCGTCGTCGCCGCCGTCCCCGACCACGAAGCCCGGCGCGTTGGCGCAAACCCGCGACGCCTCCGCGAACGCGGACGCGACCCCCCGCGCCGGGGCGCCGACGGCGACGAGTGGTTTGGCGGCGCCGGCGGTCGCGGCGTTGACTCGCGCGCTGGCGGATTTGGCGCAAGCGCCGGGCGGCGACGCCGCGCAGGACGATGCGTCCGCCACGCCTCGGGACATCCCGGCTCTGGTGGCGGACCTTAACCCGGACAATCTCACGGTCGCCGACAGCGTCACAGAACGGCTCTCCGCTGACGAGGCGCGCGACCTCGCTCAGATCGCGCGCGGAGCGCTGAGCGCCCAGACGCTCAACATCACCAACCAGACCCCGCAAGTCCTCGCCGGCCTGGCGCGTTAAGCAACGCCGACGCGCGTGGCCGCCTCCGGCAAGTCTTCGCCGAACGCGCGCTGGTAGAACTCCGCGATGATCGGTCGTTCCAGCTCATCGCATTTGTTGAGGAATGTCAGGCGGAACGCGAAACCAATATCGCCAAAGATCTCCGCGTTTTCCGCCCAGGTGATCACCGTGCGCGGGCTCATTACCGTCGAGATGTCGCCGTTCATGAAGGCGTTGCGGGTCATATCCGCGACCCGCACCATCGCTGTGACGGTCTTGCGGCCCGCCTTTGTGTTGTAGTGAGGCGATTTCGCGGAGACGATGTCCACCTCCGCGTCGTGTTCCAAATAGTTCAAGGTCGTGACGATGGACCACCGGTCCATCTGGCCTTGGTTAATCTGCTGGGTGCCGTGATAAAGCCCCGTCGTGTCGCCCAAACCGACCGTGTTGGTCGTGGCGAACAAACGGAAATAGGGATGGGGGTGGATCACTTTGCTTTGGTCCAACAAGGTGAGGCGGCCGGATACCTCCAAAACCCGTTGGATGACAAACATCACGTCCGGTCGTCCGGCATCGTACTCGTCGAACACCAGCGCGACCGGTCGGCGCAGCGCCCACGGCAGAATGCCTTCGCGGAACTCCGTGATCTGTTTGCCGTCTTTCAGGACGATCGCGTCCTTGCCGACCAGATCGATGCGGCTGATGTGGCTGTCCAGGTTGATCCGCACCAGCGGCCAATTGAGCCGCGCCGCCACCTGCTCGATGTGCGTGGATTTGCCGGTGCCGTGATAGCCCTGGATCATCACGCGCCGGTCGTGGGTGAAGCCCGCCAGGATCGCCAAGGTGGTCTCGGGATCAAACCGATAGCTGTCGTCGACGGGCGGCACGTACGAGTTCGCGGTGGAGAACGCCGGCGCTTCCAAAGCGCTGTCGAAGCCAAAAACCTGAGCCACCGAGACCGTCATGTCCGGGGCCTCAAGGGGAAACGCTTCATCGGGGGTCATACGGGCACCGTCGAGACTGGAGAGGATGTGGACGAAGATCCGTTGATCTAGGACGCGGGCGTGAAAAAAGCCATCCGGCGTGAAAATCGGGCGGCAGCAAGCCGCGTGCGACGTCGGCGTCAGACCCCTGGCCGCATCCGGTCGCGGAATGTGAGAATCTGAGTTTTGTCCTGCGCGACGCGGCTCGCGATGATGTCGGCCATGGCCATGTTGTGGAAGCGGCTCCATTGGTCTTCGCTGAGCACGTCCGAGAGGATGCTGAACGACTCGCGCATGATCACCGCGTAGCTGATCACGGCGACCACGCCGCCCACAGCCGCGCGCTTGCAGACCGTGGGCGCCCAAACAGAAAAGATCAAGACGCGCAGAGCCGAATGCCGGCGCAGGTTTTGGCGACTCACGCGCTTCCGGCCATGGATCAGAAAACGCCGGTCACATGCCGTAGTTTTTCTTCAGGATTTTGTACGCGTGGATCACTTTCCGCAGCCGATCTTCGTTCGATCGGTCCCCGCCATTGGCGTCGGGGTGGAGTTGTTTGACCAATGCGGCGTAACGTTCGCGGATGACGTCGGCCGTCGCGTCGTCGTTGAGACCCAAGGTCTCCAACGCCTGGGCCTCCAACCGGCCCAGTTTGCGTTTGCGCGGCGCGGGGGTGTCGCCCTGGCCGTCGCGGAACAAGCCGAACGGGTCGGTGAACGCGTCGGCCCAGCGGAATTTGGCGCGTGCGTTCGCGTCCTTCAGGCGCTCCTCCGATGACGACCCGCCCTTCGCCCCCATCTCCCAGGTGGGGCGGTGGCCGTGGGCGGCGTCGCGCTGGAAGGCGGCCACCTCCGCCTCGGTCATGCCGGCGAAGAAGTCCCAATTGCGGTTGTATTCCGCCGCGTGTGTGGGGCAGAACATGTAGTACTCGCGCAAGTTGTCGGAGGCTTTTGGCGCCCTGCACTCGCCCGGCGCGTTGCAGTCCGCCCAGTCGCACAGCCGCGGACGGTCCGCCTTGCGACGCGCCCCCGGCGGTTTGATGCGGATGTCGACGAACCGCGGTTTATAACTGAACGCCTGAGACATGATGGCGACTATGGGTTGGCTCTGAGAAAGGAACAACGCTTGACAAGCACGACGGCGCCCGAAATCGGCCGCGCAGCCCGCATTGACGCGGCGCTCCGCGCGGCCTTCCCGATCACGTCCGTCCGCATCGTGGACGAATCCGCCCTCCACCACGGGCACAGCGGCTCGCGACCCGAAGGCGAGACCCATTATCGCGTGGAGCTTGTTTCAACGGCGTTCGTGGGGATGAACCGCGTGGCCCGTCACCGAGCCGTCAACGCGGCGCTGGTTGCGGAGTTTGACACCGGCCTGCACGCGTTGGCGATCGTGGCGAAATCCCCGGAGGAGTGAGGGCGACGGCGTGTCGCTTCTGGGCTGTGCGGCGTGAGCGCGAGAGGTGGAGGCGCCGCCCGGAATCGAACCGGGGTACAAGGATTTGCAGTCCTCTGCGTAACCACTCCGCCACGGCGCCCCAAGCCCCGCCGGTGCGGCGCGCGGCCAAACGGACACGCGGCGCCGGCGAGGGCTGGTTGGGTAGCTAGTTCTGCGCCGTCGCGCAAGCGGCGGCGTCGGATCGCGGCGCGTCAGCTCTGCAGCGCGCGCCCGTCCCCGGGTGCGAACTCCGGATAAGATTCGTGGCCGAGCTCCGACATGTCGCCGCCAACCACCTCCGCGGCTTCGCTAAGACGGATGCCCACAGTCGCGCGCAACGCCGCCCACGCCGCATAGCTCACCGTGAACACGAAGACGCCCGTCACGACGACGCCGATCAGCTGGCCGAGGAGGTTCGCGTCTGGATTGGTCAGCGGAACCGCCAACGTGCCCCAAATCCCGGCGAACAAATGCACCGGGATCGCGCCCACCACGTCGTCGATCTTCAACCGTTCGAGCAACACAGCTCCGTATGTCGCGATCACGCCGCCGACCGCGCCGATCAAAATCGCTTGCCAGATGGCCGGCGTCAGCGGTTCGGCCGTGATCGCCACCAACCCGCCAAGCGCTCCATTGAGCACGAACGAGAGGTTCACCTTGCCGCGCGCGATCAGCACCGCGCAGGCGTACGCCGCGATGACGCCGCCGGCGGCGGCCATGTTGGTGTTGGCGAAGATGCGCGCGATGGCGTCGGCGTCCGCGGCCGCGCCGAGTTTCAGTTGGGACGCGCCGTTAAAGCCGAACCAGCCAAACCAGAGGATGAAGGTGCCCATCGTCGCCAAAGGCAGGCTGTGACCCTGCATGGCGACGCGGTCCGGCCCGAAGCGTCCGGTGCGCGCGCCCAGGAGGAGCGCCCCGGCGAGAGCCGCCCAGCCGCCGGTGGAATGCACGATGGTCGACCCCGCGAAGTCCACATAACCGAAGTCCGTGTTGAGCCAGCCGCCGGCCCACGGGCCCCAGGAGCCCTGCAGCGGGTAAATCAAGCCGGTGAGGATGGCGACGAAAATGAAGAACGGCCCGATCCGCACCCGCTCCGCCAATGTTCCTGAGACAATCGAGGCGGCCGTGGCGACAAAGACCATTTGGAAAAACCAGTCCGACGCTGGCGAATAGCTGGATCCGTCGTCGGCGATCTCCACGCCGCCGGGCGTCCACGGGATCGACACGCCGCCATAGTAAGGCGAGGCGCCGCCATAGAGCAGATTGTAGCCGATGGCGTAGAACATCAGCCCGGCGATCGAATAGAGGCCCATGTTCTTGACGCAGATCACGCCCGCGTGCTTGGAGCGCACGAAACCCGTCTCCAGCATGGTGAAGCCGAGCGCCATCAGCATCACCAAGAACCCGCCGATCAAAAACAGCAGCGTGTTGAACACATACGCCGTCTCAGGATCCACCGCCGCGGACGACGGTCCGGCCCACGCGACGGCGGCGATCACGGCCGTCGCGAGCGTGAGCGCGTCGCGGGCGATCGCGCGTTTGGCGGCGAAGCGGGAAAGGGGGCCAAAGGGCATGGACGGCTCCTGTGCGCCGGCGGCGCGGGCACGATTCCGCGCTGCGTTCATTGCGCTGCAGCATACTGCGGGGCGCGCGAGACCTTCAACCGCAATCGCCGAGGGCAATCGAAGAAGGGCGCGTTGGCGTTCAGGGTGCTATGCGCAAATGCCTGGCGCGCCGTTGTGACCGGGTGGCGGCGGGCCCGATGGGATCGCAAGGCCTGGCGGTCGTCGGCCGGGCGCCCGATCATGGCGCGTGGAGCCGGGTGAGCTGGCGTGTTCAGCGACGCGCAATGTGGCGCGCAACGCGGCCGGCGGCGACGAGGAGGGGGCGGTGGGCCTCGCATTTCAACGTTGGGTGATCAAGCTGGGCTCGTCGATTGTCTGCGGACGCCGCGGCGGCGGCCCTGATCCCGAGCGCTTGGCGGCGGCGGCGCGGGATGTCGCGGCGCTGATGGCCGCGGGCGCGGAGGTCGTGCTCGTGTCGTCGGGAGCTGTGGCGGCGGGGCGCACGCGCCTCGGCCTGGATCCCCATGGCGAGAAGAGCCTCAGCCTCGACCTGAAGCAGGCGTGTGCGGCCGCGGGCCAGTCGGCGCTGATGCGCGCGTGGGAGGAGGCGTTGGGCGCCGTCGGCGTGACGACAGCCCAAGCGCTGCTGACCCAGGACGACGCGGCGCGCCGCCGACGCTGGCTGAACGCGCGTGCGACGTTGGAGCGCTTGCTGGCGCATCGGGTGTGCCCGGTCGTCAACGAAAACGACACGGTCGCCACCGCGGAGCTGCGCTATGGCGACAACGATCGGCTCGCGGCGCATGTGGCGCAAATGATCGCGGCGGACGTGCTCGTGCTCCTCTCGGATGTGGACGGCCTTTACGACGCCGACCCGCGGGTCGCGCCGGGCGCTCGCCACATCCCCCTGGTGGAGGCGATCACCCCGGAGATCGACGCCATGGCCGGCGGCGCGGGCTCCGGCGTCGGCACCGGCGGCATGCGCACCAAGCTGGAGGCGGCGCGCATCGCCACCGCGGCCGGCTGCGCGACCGTCATCACCAAAGGCGAATCCGAGCGGCCGGCGTGGGCGTTGCGCGGCGGCCCCGACGCCCCCTTGGCCGACGCGCCGCGCGCGACGTGGTTTCGTCCGGCGCTCAGTCCGGAAGCCGCGCGCAAGCAGTGGATCCGCACCCATCTCGCGCCCCGGGGCGACGTGCGCGTGGACGGCGGCGCGGCCGCCGCGCTCGACGTCGGCAAGAGCTTGCTGCCGGCCGGCGTTGTGGCGGTGGCTGGGCAGTTTGAGAAAGGCGACGCCGTCCGCGTGCTGGACGCGCAGGGGCGGGAGATCGCACGCGGCCTGGCGGCGTACGGCGCGACCGACGCGCGAGGGATCGCCGGCCTGCGCAGCGCAGAGGTCGAGGCGGCGTTGGGTTATCAGGGCCCCGCCGCTCTGATCCATCGCAACGACCTGGTGCTTCACGCCCGCGCGTCCGAGCGCGCCGTCGCCGCGGGAGAGGCTCCCTTGACGGAACCGCAACGCGGCGCGTCTTCTTTGGCGTCGGCTCCTGCGCGATCGACAGCCCCCCAAGACGACGGAGGCCCCGATGACGGATGACGACACGCTCACCGCTGAACGCCCGCCGGCGGATCTGCTGGCGCTCGGGTACCGTGCGCGGGCGGCGTTTGACGCGGTGCGCACCGCCGGCGCCGACGTCCGCACCGCCGCCATCGCCGCAATGGCCGACGCGGTGGAGGAGCATGCGGACCGCATCTTGGAGGCCAACGCCGCCGACCTTGAGGCGGCGCAGGACGCGGGGGTGTCCGCGGCGAAGATCGACCGACTGCGGCTCGATCCCGCGCGTTTAGCCGCCGTCGCGGATGGCGTGCGCGCGGTCGCCGCCCAGGAGGACCCGGTGGGCCGCGAGCTTGCCCGCTGGGAGCGGCCCAACGGCCTCGACATTGCTCGCGTCGCCACGCCGCTGGGCGTGATCGCCATGATTTACGAAAGCCGACCCAACGTGACCGCCGACGCCGCGGCGCTGTGCGTGCGCGCGGGCAACGCGGTGATCCTGCGGGGCGGATCGGAGGCGCAAGCATCGAACGCCACGCTGCACGCCGCCGTCATCACGGGCCTGGCGCGCGCGGGCTTGCCGGTCGAGGCGGTGCAGCGGGTCGCCACCACCGACCGTGCGGCCGTTGGCGCGTTGCTGACCGGGCTGGACGGAACGATTGACCTCATCATTCCCCGGGGCGGCCGCAGCTTGGTGGAGCGTGTGGCGCGCGACGCGCGCGTGGCCGTGCTCGGGCACTTGGAAGGGCTGTGTCACGTGTACGTCCACGCCGCGGCGGACCTGGACAAGGCGCGCGCGATTGCGGTCAACGCCAAGATGCGCCGCACGGGCGTCTGCGGAGCGGCCGAAACGCTGCTGATCGACGCGGTCGCCGCGGAGGCGATGTTGCCGGCGATCGCGGAGGACTTGCGCGCGGCCGGTTGCGTTCTGCGCGGCGATGAGCGCGCACGCGGCGTTGTGCCCACCATGACCCCGGCGTTTGGGGAGGATTGGACGACGGAGTATCTCGACGCCGTTTTGGCCGTGAAGCTGGTCGACGGCCTGGACGACGCGATGGCGCACATCGCGCAGTACGGCTCCCAACACACCGAGAGCATCGTCACCGAAGACGCCGACGTCGCCGCGCGTTTCCTCGCGGAGGTCGACAGCGCGATTGTGATGCACAACGCCTCCACCCAGTTCGCCGACGGGGGGGAGTTTGGCATGGGCGCGGAGATCGGCATCGCCACCGGCCGCCTCCACGCGCGCGGCCCGGTGGGGGCGGAGCAGCTGTGCTCGTTCAAATACGTCGTGCGCGGCGACGGTCAGGTGCGGCCGTGACGGCGAGCGTCCCAGACAGCCGCCGTGATCAGCATTCGCGAGGAATCGCCGGGGTTCTCGGCCCCGTTCTCGTCGCGGTCACGGTCTCGGAGGCGCTTCACTTCGACATCTGGGGCGAGAGCATCCCGCAACTGGTTTATCTGAACGGCATGATCCTGTTCGCCGGGGGCGTCGCTCTGGTTCGGTTCCACAATCGCTGGCGACCGCTGTGGGCCGCCCCGATCACGGTTGTCGGGTGGGTGATGGTCGCAGCGGGGTTGTTTCGGCTGTTTGCGCCGCGCGCGCCCCAAGCGGAGCCGGGGCTTATCGCCTATGGGTTCATCGCGGTCCTGTGCGGGCTTGGTCTTTTCCTCACATACAAGGGCTATGTCGGCGGCGACGAGGTCGAAGCCGAACGGGCTTCGCACAGTTAGGGCGACGTGAAGCGGCGTCGCCGGGCCAACCGGTTCGCGGGCGCCGACGGTTGGAGGAGTCTAGGATCGATGCTGCACCGACCGTCCGCCATGTACCTCTCCACGCGCGGCGGGATCGCCGACGTCCCGTTCGATCGCGTGCTGCTGGAGGGGCTCGCCCCCGATGGCGGGCTCTACGTGCCGCACGCGTGGCCCCATTGGAGCGCCCAAGCGCACCAGGCGGCGGCCTGGACGTCCTACGCGGAGCTGTCGGGCCGCGTGCTCCATGATTTTGTGGGCGACGCGTTGCCCCAGGAGGCGGTGCACACGGCGGCGCAAAAAGGCGCGGACGTCTTCACCCACCCGGCGGTGACGCCGTTGGTGCAGATCGGCGCCAATCTCTGGCTGCTGGAGCTCTTTCACGGGCCGACGCTCGCCTTCAAAGACTGCGCGATGCAGGTGATGGGGCATTTGACGGAGGCGGCGCTAGCGCAATCGGGCGAGCGGCTGCTGATCCTCACCGCCACCTCCGGCGACACCGGCGCGGCGGCCGTCAACGCCTTCGCCGGGCGCGAGCATGTCGAGATGGTCGTGCTTCACCCCAAGGGCCGGGTGTCCCCGATCCAGCGCAAGCAGATGACCACCGTGGACGCGCCGAACGTCCTCAATTTGGCGGTTCACGGCGATTTCGACGATTGCCAGCGCCTGGTGAAAACGCTGCTGCAGGACGAGAGCCTGCGCGGCGCAGGTCGCCCGCCGCGGCGCGTGAGTTCGGTGAACTCCATCAATTGGGGCCGCCTCGCGGGGCAGGTGACCTACTACATCGCCGCCGCTTCAGCGCTCGGCGGTCGCGCGCGCTTCGTCGTGCCCACCGGCAATTTCGGCGACGCCTTCGCCGGCTGGGTCGCCGGGCGGATGGGCGCGGGCGTCGAAAGCCTTACCGCGGCGGTGAACCACAACGACGCCCTGGCGCAGGCCATCAACACGGGCCTCTATGTGCGCCGTCCGGCGACGCCGTCCTCCAGCGTCAGCATGGACGTGCAAGCCCCGAGCAATCTCGAGCGCCTCGTGTTTGAGGCGACCGGCCGCGATCCGGCCGCCGTGCGCGACGTGTTCGACACCTTCGCGCGCGACGCCGAGGTGGTGCTGGGGCCCACCCTCACCGCGCCGCTGCAGCGGGAAGTCCACGCGGTCTCCGTCGACGAGGGGGAGACGCATCGCGAGATCGCGCGCGTGCACGGCGAGACGGGGGGATACTTCATCTGCCCGCACACGGCGGTCGGCGTCGGGGCGGCGCGACGGCTCGCGGCGGCCGGCCCGCCCATCGTGGTGTTGGCGACGGCCCATGCGGCGAAGTTTCCCGACGCGGTGCGCGCGACGCTGGGCGTGACCGCGCCGACGCCGCCAGCGCTGGCCGCCGTGCAGGACAAGCCCGAGCGCGTGGTCGACGTGGAGGCGGATCTCGACGCCGTGAAAGCCGCGATGGCCCAGATGGCGGTGGAGGGCTGAAGCGCGTCCGTGCTGTGGGGGTGTGAGCCGGCGGCGGTCGAGCGCTCCCCGTTTTAGCCGGCCTCGGGCGGGATTTCGTTGATGACCTCTTCCATGCGCGCGAAGCTGGGCTGGTTGGAGCCGGGCACCTCGCCGCGGCCGATCTCCACAGAGATTTGGGCGGCGTTGCCGTGGAGGTGGGCGACCAACACGGCCTTGATCACTTTGTAGAATTGGCCCTCTTCTTCATAGATCTGGTTGAGCACGCCGGCCATCGGGCCAACAAAGCCATAGGCCAAGAACACGCCCAAAAACGTGCCCACAAGAGCCGAGCCGATCAACTTGCCGAGATACTCCGGCGGCTTATCAATCGAGCTCATGGTTTTGATGATGCCCAGCACCGCCGCCACGATCCCGAGCGCCGGCAAGGCGTCGGCCATCGCTTGCAAGGTGTGGGCTGGCGCGGCGTGTTCGTGATGGTGCTTTTCCAGTTGCCGATCGATGGCGTCCTCGACCTGGTGGGGATCCTCCAAATTCATGGTCATCATCCGCAACGTGTCGCAGATGAGGTCCACGGCGAAGTGATCCTTCATGATCTTGGGGTAGCGCGAAAATATCGAACTGTCGCTGGGGTTTTCGATGTGCGTTTCAAGAGCGATGACGCCCTTCGTTTTCATGGTTTTGGTCAGAAGAAACAGCAGCGAGAGCAAGTCTTCATAGTCTTGCTTTTTCCATTTTGCGCCGGCGAAGATCGTCCCGAACGCGCCCAGCGTCGCGGTGATGACTTTGGGCGGGTTGCCGATCAGAAACGCGCCGACCGCCGCCCCGCCGATCATCATCATTTCAAAGGGCGCGGCTTTGATGATCACATCAAAATGCCCCCCAGCGAGCGCGAAGCCGCCGAAGACCATGCCCATAACCACAAGAATGCCGACGATTTGAAACACGCGCTTAAGCCTAGCTCCGAAAACACTGTCGTGAGACTACGGCGGGCCCCTTAAATTGGCGCTAGAGCCGCCTCCGGCGGGTCCGATCGGGCGCTTGACACCCCGCGTCCGCGGTGGAACGCACGGCTATGGCCTTCTCACCAACGTCGGGTTCCCCCACCAGCGCCACGAAGCGTCGTGTTGGCTTTTGGGTGCTGTTCGGTTGTCTGGTGAACAACGGTTTGAGCAACTCGATGCTCTTCGCCGTGCTGCCGCCGCTCGCGCGTGAAGTGGGCATCAGCCCGCTGGCGGTGGGGGCCACCTACGCGGTGGCGGCGCTGTTTTTCACGGTGATGAGTCAGGTGTGGGGCGGCATGAGCGACCGTTTCGGCCGCCGTCCCATCATCATGTTGGGCTTGGGCGGGGCGGCGGCCTCCATGTTCGCGATGGCGGGGACCATCGCCTTGGCGCGCGCGGGAGCGGTCGGCGCGGGCCTTGCGGGCGCGATGATCATCGCCTCGCGCGCGCTGTTCGGCTTCATTAACTCCGCTGTCGGGCCCTCCGCGACGGCTTGGGTCGCGGACCGGACCACGCCCGAGCAACGCACAAGCGCCATCGCCACCCTGACGGCCGCCTTCGGCTTGGGGGCGGCCGCGGGCCCGGCCGTCGGCGCGGCGGCGGCCCCGTTCATCGGACTGGCGGGCCCCTTTGTCGCGACCGGCGTGGCGGCGTTGGCGGGTTTGTTGGCCGTGCGCGCGTTTTTGCCGGAACGCACGCCGCCCAAGGATCGCGGTCGGGGCGCTGGCGGCGTGGGCGCCCTGGCAATGGCGCTCGATCCGCGCTTGCGGGACATTTTGCTGATCGGTTGCGGCATCTGGGTTGTTCAGGCCGTGGGGCTGCAGATTGTCGGGTTCGCCGCGATGGATCGCCTTGATCTCACCGGTCCAGCCGCAAGCGGGGCGGCTGGCGTGGCGCTCACGGCCGGCGCGCTGGCCGCCTTGACCGCTCAGGCGGTGGTGATCCCCGCGTTTCGGCTGCGGCCCCGGCCGGCCGTCGTCGCCGGCGGCGCGCTCGCCGCGGCTGGCGCGTTTGGACTGGCGGCGGCGGCGGATTTGGCGAGCCTCGCGGCGGCCTTCGCGGTGCAGGGCTTTGGTCTTGGCCTCGCGCGCCCCGGCGCGTCGGCGGCGGCCTCGCTGGCGGTGGAGCCGGAGGAGCAGGGCCGTGCGGCGGGGCTCGCCTCGGCGTCGGCGGGCGTGGGCTTCTTCGTCTCAGCGGCCGTGGGCGCGGGCCTCTATGAGGTCGCGGGATCGACGGCGTCGTTCGCTGCGGCGGCGGTGATCGCTCTCGCCGCGCTGGCGGCGGCGGCGATGTCGCCCAGCGTCGCACGGGCGTCGCGCCGCGCGATGGTCTAAAGCCGAGATTGCGCCTCGTGTTTTCGCTGTCACAGACTTATCGCGCCTGAAGAGGTAGGGTCGTGACCGATTCGCAGGGGGGACCGCCCATGGAGCAAGAAGGGATCGCGGCGGCGTTCGCGACGCTGACCATTAAACGCGCTGGCTCAGCGGCGGACTGGATCGTGTTGAATTGGGACGCCGTTGCGGCGATCGGGCTGGTCGCCGCGGGCGTGGTTCTGGCCGCGCTGCGCGGGCGGACCCGCATGGCGCGGGCGTCCGCAGCGGATGTGGCGGCGGCGTCCGCGAAGCCGACGCGCCCCGCGAAGGAGCCGCCCATCCCTCTGGAGGCGCTGGCCTGGGCGCCGGAGGCGACGGCCGCGCCAACCGCGCCGGCGCCCGCCGCGACGGCTCCCCAACCCGACGCCGCCATCGCGGACGCGTCGGCCCCAACGGGCTCCGAGGCCGAGGCCGCGGCGTTGACGCCGACCGATGACGACGTGGACGTCGATGTGCACACGGACGACGGCGCGGCGGCGAACCCGACATCCGCGCCGATGGAGCTGACGCCAAGCGCCGCGGACGAGCCGGCTCCGCCCGTCGCGCCCGAACACGCGCCAACAGCGGCGGAACCCGTGGCCGATCGTGAAGCGGATCGTGAGGCGGACGCCGCCCCGGTGGAGCGCGCGCGCGACGC
>CAZGLY010000033.1:0-11443 GCA_964526675.1 uncultured Caulobacterales bacterium | reverse complement strand
GAAGCGACCGCCACGGCGGAGGGAGAGGAGCGCGTCGAGCCGGCCGTGGACGCCGCCGCCGTTGGCGAGGCTATCGACAACCAGGTCCCCGAGCCGACGGTGGATGCGGAAGACTTCGAGCTGGTCGGGGACGACGCGGCTGATGGAGATCCCGTCGACGATCACGCTCTCGAGCCGACAATGGCGGCGGAGGACGTCGAGTCCACGACGGAAGCGGAAGACGTCGAGCCGGCTATGGACCATGCGGCTGATGGGGATCCCGTCAACGATTACGCCCTGGGGCCGACGGCGGAGGCCCAGCTCGAGCCCACGGCGATGGCGGGTGAAGACGCCCCGCCTCCCAAAACGACGGACGAGGACATCGGCGCGCTCACCCGGGCGTTGATCGACTCCGGGCGGCTCGCGGAGGCCGCGCGAGACGCCTCCGCCGCGTTGGCCTCGGCCCGGCGTAATGATGCGATGGGCGAGGCCGCGGCCGCCCATTTGGTGTTGGCGGAAGCCGCGGCTTTGGATCGGGATTCCGGCGCGGCGCTGAACCACGCCCTCCAAGCCGCAGCGCTTTATGGTCAAGGCGATGCGCCCGCGGGCGCGGCCCTGGCGCGTGCGCTCCAGGGCTTGGCGCTGACCTTGACGGCGCAGCGCACGGAGGGGGCCGCGCTGATGGCCGAGGCGCGCGACGCGCTGGCGCGCGCCGGCGCCGATTCCGACGCGCAACGGGTGGCCGGTTGGCTGGACGGCGCGGGATGAGGCTGTTCGGCGGCGCGTGCATGTTCACGCTTTACCCCGCCGCGCGGCGCGCGTTAACCTGACCCCATGGGACACGGGTCTGACAACCAGCCGCCGCCGGACGGCTCAGGAGCCGGCGGCGCGCGCTCGGTGGAGGCGCGCAAAACCCGTCGCGCGTTGACCAAGCTTCGACGCGCCGTGGCCGCCGCGGAGGCCGGAACGGGATTGTCGGCGTGGGAGGCTGAGTTCGCTGAGAGTGTCGAGGCGCGGTTGGAGGCCTACGGCTCGGCGTTCACGGATCCCGCGAAGGGCGCTCTGGACGAGCCGTTGTCGGCACGCCAGGCGGTGAAGCTGCGTGAAATCGCCCGCCAAGGAAAATCACGCGCCAAAGCCCAGGCGAAACCCAAACGAACCCGCCGCGCGGGCGGGCCGGGGGCCCGCGTGCGCGATGTGGACGCGGACCTGCAGGACGAGCCCGCGCCGCGCGCTCAGGCCGACACCGAGCCGACGGCGGCGTCGCGGGACGCGGCGCGGCCGGGCGGCGTCGCGCTGCGTGTCATCGTCGGCGGTCGCGCCGATGGGGCGTCGTCATGACCCGCGGGGACGCCGCCTCCTTCGACGCCGAGGCCGCGCGCGCCGGCGTCGAAGCGACGCTGGCGCGCCAGCCCTTCATGCAGCTGCTCGGGGTCGTGTTCGTGGCCGTGGGCCGGGGCGAAGCGACCTTGGCGCTCGACGTCCGTCCGGATCTTCTGCAGCAGACGGGGGTCGTGCACGCCGGCGTCACCACCGCGCTGGCCGACAACGCGTGCGCGGCCGCGGCGTTCACGCTCGCGCCGCCTGACCGCACCGTGGTCAGTGTGGAATTCAAGATCAATCTGCTGCGCCCCGCCCAAGGCGCGCGGTTGGAGGCGACCGGCCGGGTGCTCAAGCCTGGCCGCACCGTGTCGGTGTGTGAGGGCGATGTGTTCGCGGTGCAGGTGGATGGCGCACGCATCCATGTCGCGCGGATGCAGGCGACGATGGCGTCCGCGCCCGTCGGCGGTTGAGGCGGCGCGCCGGGCGTCTATAAGCGCGGCATGGCCGCTTCCGACACCGCTCCATGGACCGCCACGGCGCTCACGCTGTTTCCCGACGCGTTTCCCGGCGCGCTCGACGTCTCCGTGATCGGCGCGGCGCGGGCGCGCGGGGCGTGGCGGCTGGAAACGCTGGACATTCGCGATTTTGCAACCGATAAGCATCGATCGGTTGACGCCCCGCCGGCCGGCGGCGGCGCCGGCATGGTGTTGCGCGCGGACATCGTTGCGGCGGCGCTGGATTCCGTCGCGGCGGACGCCCGTCCACGTCTCGTCGTGACGCCGCGGGGTCGGCCTTTGCGCCAGGATCGGGTGCGCGAACTCGCGACGGGGCCGGGCGTGGTGGTGGTGTGCGGACGGTTTGAGGGCCTTGATCAACGCGTGGTCGAGGCCCGTGATTTGGAGGAAGTGTCGGTCGGCGACGTGGTGCTGGCCGGCGGTGAGATACCCGCCCAAGCGTTGATTGAGGCGTGCGTGCGGTTGTTGCCCGGCGTGCTCGGTTCGCCCGAAAGCCCGGTGCATGAAAGTTTCGAAGGCGATCTGCTGGAGCACCCCCAGTACGCGAAGCCACGCGACTGGGAGGGCCGTGCGATCCCGGATGTCCTCTTGTCGGGCGACCATGGCGCGGTGGCGGCGTGGCGGCGGGCGGAGGCGCAGCGCATCACGCGCGAGCGGCGCCCGGACTTGTGGGCGCGGGCGGTCGCGCGGCGGGTTTTGGAGGATGAGTGATGCACATTTTGGACGCGTTGGAGCGCGAAGAGGCCGCGCGGGTCCTGGGCGACAAAGCGGTTCCGGAGTTTTCGCCGGGCGACACCTTGCGCGTGCAGGTGCGCATTAAAGAGGGCGAGCGCGAGCGGCTCCAGGCCTTCGAGGGCGTGTGCATCGCGCGCTCCGGCGGCGGCGTGAACGCCAGCTTCACGGTCCGCAAGATCTCCTTCGGCGAGGGGGTGGAGCGCGTGTTTCCGCTCTATTCGCCCAATGTGGCGGAGATCGAGGTGAAGCGTCGCGGCAAGGTCCGCCGCGCCAAGCTCTATTATCTGCGCGGCCGCACCGGCAAGTCGGCCCGGATCACCGAGCGCACGACCGGCCGAGGCATGCAGGCCGGCCGCGACAAGGGCGTGCTCGGCAAAACCGCCAAAAAACGCGCGCGCGAAGAGGGCTAATCCCCGTATGACCGCGGGCGCGCGGTATCCCCGGTCGAGGTCGGGGGATGCGCGGCGCGCCCTCTTGCTTGGTGTGCCGCCTATCGGCCAATGCTGGCTAGTGCTTCTCGGCTTGCTCCGATGATGCGGTCAACGTGCGTGACGGGGCTCAGGTCCGTCACCGGCGAACCTTGAACTGACAACCAGTTCAGGCGGTATAAGTCTCTGAGCGGCGATAGATCTGTAACGGAAAGATAGTCAATTGCTAGTTCCTCGAGTGACTTTAAGTGCTTTAGGGGCCATAAGTCGGTAACTTGTGTTTTTGATATGTGAAGTATTCGTATGTTGTTGCTTCTTGTCACGGGTCCGATGTTGGTGATTGGCGTGCCTGTCAGATACAACACCTCAAGATTTGGTAGGAATCGAATAGAGTCAAATGATTTCACTTTTGTATATTCGAGATCTAATTTTTTGATGCGACTTGCCAATTCAGATGGCACATCCAATTTCTGAATTACCCGGCGCTTCACGCGCGCTTCATCGCCAAATAGGTGAGTAACGATCGAAGAGCTCCTACAGCGTTAGTCGACGAACCAGGGGCGGGCGTCGGGGGTCTCGAGATCCTTCGGCAAGACGCCGTCGAGCAGGATGTTCGCGATCACGGGCCCGTCCTCGGTCATGGTGACCCAGGCGACGTGGTCGAACTCCCCGTAGGAGGGACCGCGCAGATTGCTCACCCCGCCGGTGGTCGCCAGCGCGATCGTCTCATGGGTGTGCGGGCTGTGGGACTTCGCGGCGTAGTCATAGCTGTGGCGGTGGCCGGCGAAGGCGGTGTAGTCGCGATCCTCCAGAAGCGCCGTCATGCGCACCCAGTCCGCGGTGTCCTCGTGGTAGGTCGGGTAAGGCCCGTCGACGGGGTAGTCGCTGAGATCGAGGTCGTTCCAATCGCCGCCCTCGACCCGCGGCGGGCGGACCCAGCCCTCGCGCCAGAACGGCTTGTGCAGGAACACAAACGTCCAGCGCACGTCCGCGTTCGCGGCCAGCACGTTTTCGGCGTAGGCCATTTGGGCGTCGCCGGCGGCGCGGCGGGCCTCGCCGTCATGCCAGGCGTCGTGGCCCGGCCCGCGGGTCTTGTCCGGACCGTCGGGGTTGATGTCCATCAGTTCGCTGTTGAGCACCAGGAACAGCGTGTCTTTGTAGACGAAGTGATAGTAACTCGCGCCGAAACGGGCGGTCCACGCGTCCTCCATCGGCTGGTTCATCATGTCGTGATTGCCGGCGACGTAGAAGAACGGCGCGTCCAGCTCCTCCACGAAGCCGTCGAATTCCTCCCATTCGCTTTCGATCTGGGCGGCGTCTTCGGTGTAGCCTTGGATCAAATCGCCCACGCTCATCACGAAGGCGGGCTGCACGCGGTTGAGCGCCTCCACGCCGATCTCGAACACGCCCTCGCGCGGGCCGCCGGTGTTGTCGGAGACGACGGCGAACGCGAACCGCTCCGGCCCGTCCAACACGCCCAGCGAAGTCCACGGCGTGGCGTCCCCATGGTGATCCTCCGCGTCCGGGACGAGCACGCCCGGCGTCGCGCAGGCCGCCGCGACCCCCGCCAACGCAGCGACGATGAGCGTTTTTGCGCGCTCGAGCGGCGTGAGACGCGGCGATGACGGCGTGGCGGTTTCCATGGCAAGCCCCCTAACGTTTCCGCCAGCTTAGCGCCCAAGTGTGACAGGCGCTGCACGGCGCGCCCGAGCATACTTTTTCCATATTGGAGATAATGTTGCGCCGGCGGCGGCCGTCGACACCCCGTCGCGGTCCGCCACATGAGACCCAGAAGCAACACGGGCAGGAGGCCGTCATGGCCAACACGATCTTAAAACTCAACACATCCGCGCGGGTCGCGGGCTCCCACAGCCGGCGCTTGGTCGAGGATCTGGTCGACGGTCTCAGCGGCCCCGACACCCAGGTGATCAGTCGGGATCTGCTGGCCTCGCCGCCGCCCTTGGTCGATGAGGCGTGGATCGCGGCGAACTTCACCGCGCCTGAGGACCGCAGCGCCGAGCAGCGCGCGGCGCTGGCGGCGTCTGACGCCTTGGTGGCGGAACTCCAAGCCGCCGACGCCATCGTCATCGGCGCGCCGATCTACAACTTCGGAGTTCCTGCAGCGCTGAAGGCGTGGGTGGACCAAGTGGCCCGCGCGCGCGTGACGTTCCGCTACAGCGAACAGGGGCCGGTGGGGCTGCTGACGGGCAAGAAGGCGTTTGTCGTCGTCACGTCGGGCGGCACTCCGGCGGAGTCCGACGTCGACTTCGCCACGGGATATCTGCGCCACGTCTTGGGGTTTCTCGGCATCACAGATGTGGAGATGATCGCCGCCGACCGGTTGATGCGCCGGGCCGTCGCGGGGGTGGGGGGGGGGCTGCCGCGCTTCGGGTACCTCAGGGGGGCTTTGTCGGCGGGGCGTCCGCGGGTCCCGTGGGGGCGTCGCCGCCGAAGGCGATGGCGACGCGCCGAGGATCGTCCAGCGGGTGTGGGATCAGCAGCCGGGGCTCGCCCAGGACGTCCCGTCATTGCCGCTGGCGTAGTAGCAACCGGAGCCGTCGCCGCCGAACACCATGTTGTCGCGCACGCTGGAGCCTTGATAGTAGCCGGTCCAGCCGCCGCCGGAGCCGCCACGGCCGGCCGCTTGCGCGGCGGCGGCGAGGTTGAATTGCGGCGGGCCGCCTTCATACCCGGCGATCCCCTCGGCGTTCATCCAAAACCGTCCGGGCAGCACCGTGCCGAACACCGACTGCAGATAGGCGTATTCGTCCGGGTGGATTTCCCGGCCGTTGATGAACACGCCGGTCAGCGTTCCGCGCCCGCCGCCGGACGCGTCCGCCCGCAACGGACCGCCGAGATTGAGCCCTGGCATGCCTTGGGCGAGCGTCGGGCCGCCTTCGCGGCCATAAAGCCCCGTCATCGGGTCATACCAATACCGGCCCGGCACGACCCCGCCATACGCCTCGGCGATCGCCGCAACCGTGTCATCGTCCAGCTGTTCGCCGTTGACGATGAGCGTGGGAGCCGATTGCGCCAGGGCGGGCGCCGCGATGGGGCCGGCCCACAGCGCCGCGGCGGCCGCGACCGCCGCGACAAAACCGCGAATGCGATGACAAACGAACGTGATGCGCATGAAGGTTCTCCATCAACCGACCGGTGCGGCGACGACCCTGCCGCGTTGATCCGCGCGCCGGCGGGGTCCATGTTCCTGCCATGGCGACTGTGATCAACACTGTGCCGCGCGGCACAGACACCAGCGAAAACGTAGCCTCCGTCCGAGGCGACGATGCGGCGCCGCGCGCGCGTCACCCGGAAAAGCAGAAGAACGCGGACACGCCGCTCCTGCGCAAGCCGGACTGGATCCGCGTGAAGGCCCCGGTGTCGAAGGGGTACGCGGAAACCCGCGCCATCGTGCGGGCGAACAACCTCGTCACCGTGTGCGAGGAGGCGGGCTGCCCCAACATTGGCGAGTGCTGGGAGAAGAAGCACGCCACGTTCATGATTCTGGGCGAGCGCTGCACCCGCGCCTGCGCGTTCTGCAACGTCTCCACGGGCTTGCCGCAGCCGGTGGACGCCGACGAGCCGGCTCACATCGCGCGCGCGGTGGTGGAGATGGGCCTGACCCATGTTGTGATCACCAGCGTCGACCGCGATGACCTGGACGACGGCGGCGCGCAGCACTTTGTTGACGTGATCACGGCGGTTCGCGCGGCCTCGCCCGCCACGACCATTGAGATCCTCACGCCCGATTTTCTGCGCAAGGACGTGGCCCATGTGCACGGGGTGATCGACGCGCGGCCGGACGTGTTCAACCACAATCTCGAGACCGTGCCGCGCCTCTACCAGAGCATCCGCCCCGGCGCGCGCTACTACCACTCGCTGCGTTTGCTGGAGCGGGTGAAGGAGCGCGATCCGGTCCAGTTTACCAAGTCCGGCGTCATGGTCGGGTTGGGTGAGACGAAACAGGAAGTGGCCCAAGTCATGGACGACATGCGCTCCGCGGGCGTGGATTTCCTCACCATCGGGCAATACCTCCAGCCGACGCGCAAGCATGCCGCCGTCGACCGCTTCGTGCCGCCGGATGAGTTTCGTGCGTACGAAGTCTTGGCTCGCGCCAAAGGCTTTCTGATGGTCTCCGCCAGCCCGCTGACCCGCTCAAGCCATCATGCGGGGGACGACTTCGCCCGCTTGAAAGCGGCGCGCGCGGCCCAGCCGACTCGCGCCTAACACGCCATGACCGTCCACCAAGAGCGCCGGGTGGTCCCGCACACGCCCAGCGACGTGTTCGCGCTTGTGTCGGATGTGCGCGACTATCCAAACTTCATCAAATGGATCAAAGCGATGCGCGTGTATGACGAGCGCGTGCGCGACGGCGTGGGCGATCTGAAGGCCGAGGCGATCGTCGGCTACAAGCTGATCCGGGAGCGCTTCGCCACCCAGGTGACGCTCGATCGCGACGCGGGGGCGATCGACGTGGCTTTCGTATCCGGCCCGTTTACCGACCTCGAGAACCGGTGGCGGTTCAGCGACGCGCCCGGCGGCGGGACCGCGGTGGACTTTTGGATCCGGTTCGCGTTTCGCAATCCCTTGCTGCAAGGGCTGTTCGACGCGAACTTCCATCGCGCCACCCGCAAACTGATGAACGCGTTTGAAGATCGCGCGCGCGAACGCTTTCCCGTGGTGGACGTTGCGGGGTGAGGCGTTGCGCCCGGTCGCGTTGCGTGGGGGGCTCGACGCCGTTGCGTCGGTCGGCTAAGCGGGCGGCCATGGCGTTGATCACGTGCGCGACCCATGGCCGTTCGAAGCAAACTGCGGTGTGCGTGCACATCGCGCAAAGCTTGGTGGATGGCGTGGCCCGCGGGTTCTACTTCACCGACGAGGAGGACGAGGAGCCCCAAGCGTGGTGCGAGGAGTGCGAGCGACGTTTCGTCGCCGCCGGCGCGGTGTGGACTCCGGACGTTCTGGCGTATGTCGATGCACGAGCGTTGTGCCTGCATTGCTTTCGCCAGGCCAGGGCGCTGAACGGCTTTTAACGCGTGGCGGCTATGGCTAGGGTGCCGGCCGTGCGCGGTGACGCGGCCCGGCGCCGCCTTGATCCAGATCCGCGCCCCCCGCCTGAGGAGTTCGCGTATGTCCGTCCGACGTCTCGCCGAAAGCCAGCCCGGCCATTTCGCCTTTACGGGCCAAACGTTGGACGAGGTGCGCGGCTGGATCGCCAAATACCCCGCGGGGCGCCAGCGGTCCGCGGTGATCCCGTTGCTGTGGCTGGCGCAAAAGCAAGCTGGCGGCTGGCTGCCGGAGCCGGCGATCCGCGTCGTCGCCGACATGCTCGACATGCCCTATATGCGCGCCTACGAGGTCGCGACCTTCTACACGATGTTCAACCTGGCCCCCCAAGGTGAGCACTTCGTGCAGCTGTGTGGCACCACGCCTTGCATGCTGCGCGGGGCGGAGGCCTTGCGCGAGGTCTGTCAGCGCAAAATCAACCCGAAGTCGAACACGCCGAGCGCCGACGGCAAGCTCTCTTGGCTGGAGGTGGAGTGCTTGGGCGCGTGTGTGAACGCTCCGATGGCGCAGATCTCCGACGCCGCAGGCGATCACTATTATGAGGATTTGACCCCGGAGAGTTTGGAAAAGCTCTTGGATGATCTGGCCGCGGGGCGGCCGGTGACGCCGGGGCCTCAAGGGGTGGATCGCCAGCACTCCGCGCCTGAGGGCGGAGCGAAGGCGTTGACGGACGCCGCGCTCTACGACGGTTCGCGGGCGGCGCCGCTGACCTTGCCGAACGTGCCCGAACCGGAGCCCGAGCCGGCGGGCGACGCGCCGTCCGAGGCGTGACGATGGCTGACGGCGCTTCCTCCTCCGTGGACGCGGACGCCCGCGATGCGTTCATCGGCGGGGTTCCGCGGCCGCCGTTTTCGCGGCTGGCTGATTGGACGCTTGTGGCCCACGACGCCGAAGCCATGACGATGACGGTGTCGTTTGCGGCGAAAGCGGACTTTCTCAATCCCGCCGGCATTATTCAGGGCGGGATCTTGGCCGCGATGATGGACGATGTCATGGGCCCGTTGGTGGTGGTGGGCACGAACGCCCAAAAGTTTCCGACCACGACGGATCTCCACGCGACCTATTACGCGGCCGCCCAGCCTGGCGGACGCTTGGTGGTGACCGCCCGCATCGAGCGTTTGGGCGGCACGATCGCGTACACCAGCGCGGAGATCCGCGATGAAGCCGGTGGTTTGCTCGCCAAGGCGATCCAGACCGCGCGGCTGATCCCCATGCCGACGCCGCCAAATGGAGACGGTGATGCTGCTTGACGACAAGGACCGGATCTTCACCAATCTCTACGGCGCCCATGATTGGCGTCTGGAGGCGGCCAAGCAACGCGGCGCGTGGAACGCCACCAAAGACATGCTCGATCAAGGGCGCGATTGGATCATCGACCAGGTGAAGGCGTCGGGCCTGCGCGGGCGCGGCGGCGCGGGATTCCCCACCGGCCTCAAATGGTCGTTCATGCCGAAAGAGCTGAAGGATCGCCCGCACTACCTCGTCGTCAACGCCGACGAGTCCGAGCCCGGCACCTGCAAAGACCGGGACATGATGCGCCACGATCCGCATCTTTTGATCGAGGGGTGCTTGGTCGCGAGCTTCGCGATGCAAGCCCACGCCTGCTACATCTATGTGCGCGGCGAGTACATGGATGAGTGGCAAACGCTGGATGCGGCCATCAAGGAGGCCTATGAGGCGAAGCTCATTGGCAAAGACAATGTCCATGGCTGGGACTTTGACCTGTATGTCCACCATGGCGCCGGCGCCTACATTTGCGGTGAAGAAACGGCGCTGCTCGAAAGCTTAGAAGGCAAGAAGGGCCAACCGCGGATCAAACCGCCGTTCCCGGCCAATGCGGGCCTCTATGGGTGTCCGACCACGGTCAACAATGTGGAGTCCATCGCCGTGGCGCCGACGATTTTGCGTCGCGGCGCGGACTGGTTCGCGGGCATCGGCCGCCAAGGCAACACTGGCACGAAAGTCTTCTGCATCTCGGGCCATGTGAACCGGCCCTGCAATGTCGAAGAGGCGATGTCCATTCCGCTGAAGACGCTGTTGGAGGAACACGCCGGCGGCGTGCGCGGCGGTTGGGAGAACCTCAAAGCCGTCATCCCGGGCGGGTCGTCGGTGCCGCTGATCCCGCGGGAGTTGTGCGACGACGTGCTGATGGATTTCGACGCCCTGAAGGAGTTGAAGTCCGGCCTCGGCACCGCCGCGGTGATCGTGATGGATCAATCGACGGACATCGTGCGCGCCATCGCCCGGATCTCGTACTTTTACAAGCATGAGAGCTGCGGCCAGTGCACGCCCTGTCGCGAGGGCGCGGGCTGGATGTGGCGCGTGCTGGAGCGGATGGCCCGCGGCGAGGCGGACCCCCATGAGATCGATCTGCTGTTGGAGGTCACGCATCAGGTGGAGGGCCACACGATCTGCGCGCTCGGCGACGCGGCGGCCTGGCCCGTGCAGGGGCTGATCCGTCACTTCCGTCATGAGATCGAGGAGCGGATCACGCGCTATCGCGCTGGCCGGCCCCATGTGGCGGTGCCCGCCGGCGGCCCCAGCGCCCCTCAAGTCGCGGCGGAGTAGGCTTTGCGATACACTGCAGCTGTACTTTGGGAGCAAGCGCGATGGCCGAAGAACCTGAAAATCTGACGTTGCAGTATCTGCGTCGTTTCAGTGCGCAGATGAATGATATGCAGGTGCGGATGGACCGGTTGATTGACGATGTCGGTGACCTGAAACGCCGCACAACGGGCGTTGAAGAAGCCGTGGTCGGTCTCAATCGGCGTCTCGATCGCATTGAAGATCGTTTGGATCGTGTGGATCGCCGGCTGGAGTTGCACGATGGCCCGCCGTCCGCGGCGGAGTAGCGGTTATGGAAACTCTGACGCTTTTACTCAGGGCCTTGAGTTTGCTCATCAGCAATTTGGCGCTTCTTTTCGGGCCCAACCTTCTTGGGCGTGTATCAATCAAGCTCCCACCAAGAAGGTTGCTCTGGCCTACTCATATTGTTTGTCGGAATTCTCATTCTGCTATCACGATGTTGTCTCTAAACACTGCGAGTCATGCGGAGGTTGTGGTGTACACCCAATCTCCACAAGTGTTTCCATGGGGAGCTGACCTGATTTTTAATCGAGAAGGAAGTCCCCTTATTTATGGCGCCGATCAAAATCATAACTCCGGGTGCATACAAGGAAACCTTAGAATCTCTAGTGCGGGAAAGAGTGTTAAGAATATACAGAGGCGCTTTTCAGGTTGTGTTAAAAGTATGATCAATGCATTGAGTGATCGGCGGCGCTTAGTGGGCCCGTGTGTTAATGTCGATTGTTGGTTTCGGCCTCAGGTCGCAGGGTTAAGCGCATGACAAACCTCCGCAAGCTGGTCGTGGACGGCCAGGAGATCGAAGTCCCGGGC
>CAZGLY010000032.1:0-35663 GCA_964526675.1 uncultured Caulobacterales bacterium | reverse complement strand
AACGTTACCCAAATCGAACGACCAGAACCCAATGGCGCAAAAAATGAACGCTAAACCCTTGAAATTGTTGGTGGCGGGGGAGGGACTCGAACCCTCGACCTCAGGATTATGAGTCCTGCGCTCTAACCAGCTGAGCTACCCAGCCGCCAAGCCGCCGATATACGCCCGCCCGCCCGTGGGAGCAAGGCGGGGCCGGTCCCACGCGCCCCGGGGCGGCGCGGGGCTGTCGTTGGGGCTCTGCGGCCGCACGGCGCGGTCGCGAAAGCTGGAGGATTGACGCGCGGCCCGCTGCGCCGCATACGCGCTCCATGGTGCACGAACGCGCGCTCATCATCGATTTCGGCAGCCAAGTCACGCAGCTTATCGCCCGCCGCTTGCGCGAAAGCGGCGTCTATTGCGAGGTCCACCCCTACGCCCGGGTGGACGCCGCGTTTTTGGCCGCGTTCGCGCCCAAAGCGATCATCCTGTCCGGCGGTCCGGCGAGCGTGCACGCCGCCGGCACGCCGCGCGCCGACGACGCGGTGTTCACGCGCGGCGTTCCCGTGCTCGGCGTTTGCTATGGCGAACAGACCATGGTCGCTCAGCTGGGCGGCGCGGTGACCCCCAGCGATCACAGAGAGTTCGGGCGCGCCGACATCGAACTGGTCGCAGACAGCCCCCTGTTTGAAGGCTTTGGTCCCGTCGGCGGTCATGAGCGGGTGTGGATGTCCCACGGCGACCGCGTCGACGCCCTGCCCGAGGGCTTCCGCGTCATCGCGCGCACGCCCACGGCGCCGTTCGCGGCGATTGAACACCCGCAGCGTCAGTTCTACGGGGTGCAGTTCCACCCCGAGGTCGTGCACACGCCCCGCGGCGCGGCGTTGCTGCGCAACTTCACCCACGGGATCGCGGGCCTCGCCGGGGACTGGACGATGGCGGCCTTCAAGGAGGAGGCGATCGCGGCCATTCGGGAGCGCGTGCAAGACAAGCGCGTCCTCTGCGGGCTCTCTGGCGGCGTCGACTCCGCCGTGACGGCTGTGTTGATCCATGAAGCGATCGGCCATCAACTCACCTGCGTGTTGGTGGACACGGGTCTGATGCGCGCCGGCGAAGCCGATGAGGTCGTGAGCCTGTTTCGCGGCCACTACAACATTCCACTGGTGCACGTGGACGCCGGCGCTGCGTTTTTTGGCAAGCTCGCCGGCGTCGACGACCCCGAGGCGAAACGTAAGATCATCGGCGCGGCGTTCGTGGAGATCTTCGAGGCGGAGGCTGCGAAGCTCGGCGGGGCGGACTTCCTCGCCCAAGGCACGCTTTATCCTGATGTGATCGAGAGCGTGTCGTTCGATGGCGGGCCGAGCGTCACGATCAAGAGCCACCACAATGTCGGCGGTCTGCCGGAGCGCATGAACCTGGCGCTGTTGGAGCCGCTGCGCAGTCTGTTCAAGGACGAGGTCCGCGCGCTTGGACGCGCGTTGGGATTGCCGGACGCGTTTGTCGGGCGTCATCCCTTCCCAGGGCCCGGCTTGGCGATTCGAATCCCCGGACCGGTCGCGCCGGACAAGGTCGCGCTGCTGCAAAAAGCGGACGCGATTTATCTAGAAGAGATCCGCGCTGCCGGGCTCTACGACCACATTTGGCAGGCGTTCGCGGTGCTTCTTCCTGTCCGCACTGTGGGCGTGATGGGCGATGAGCGGACCTATGACCACGTGCTGGCCTTGCGCGCGGTGACCAGCGCAGATGGGATGACGGCGGATTACTTCCCGTTCGATCATGAGTTTTTGGGCCGCACGGCCACGCGAATCATCAATGAAGTCAAAGGCGTAAACCGTGTTGTTTACGATGTGACGTCGAAGCCTCCCGGCACAATTGAGTGGGAGTGACAACCTTCTCATCACACTGCATTTTGCGGCGTTGTGCGCGCAAACGTCGCGTTGCTCATGGCCGCCGCCGCCCCCCACTCTGCGAGTGTCCGAGGGGAGGATACGATCATGCGGTGTGTTCTGGCCATCTGCGTAGCGGTTATCGCGGCGTTTGCCGCGGTGGCGAAAACCCCGCCACTGGAAGCGTTCGCCGCGCTTGACGCGGTCAGCGACGCGGCGCTCTCCCCCGATGGCAAACGCGTGGCGATGATCATGCGTCGGGACGACGGCCAAGCGCTTTCGGCCGTCTTTGATCTTGAGACGCGCCAGTATGTTGGCCAGGCGCTCGCCGTGGATGACATCAAGCCGCGTGCGATCGGTTGGGGCGACAACAACTATGTGCTGTTGTGGGCGTCCGACACGAAACGCTTGCGTGAGTTTAGAGAGTCGAAGATGGAGTTCCGCGCCGTCTTCGCCTATGACTGGCGCAAACCAAAACCTCAGCAATTGCTGGTTAAGGCGAAAGACATCGTCGTCAGTGAGTCCTTAGGCCGTGTGGTGTCGGGGACTGCTAAGCTTGGCACGATTTTGATGGCGGCGCACGCAACCGAAAAGTCTAACTACGTCGCATCAAACCGAGCCTATGGCGACACATCGTCAGGACGCGTCTATTCTGTGTTTGAAGCCCCCATGGACAATGGCCGAGGACGCCCGATACACAGGGGCTCGCCCCACACGATGAAATTCTTGGCCGATGAAAACGGACGCTTGTTCGCGCGCGTCGACCACGATGACGTACATGGCGTCTTTACAATTTTCGCCTTTGACGCTCGAGAACGACAAAAGGTTATCTTTCAACGCAAAGACGCGAAGCAGTTTCCGTTCGACGTGTGGGGCCTCACCCCCGACAAGACCGCGCTTGTCATCTCCGGAAACCTGAGCGACGATTCAGTGGGGATCTATCATCTGGCGCTTACCGACGGAGAGATTTCCGGTCCGTTCTTCTCGCGCGAACACGCGCATATGGACAGCATCCTGGTGAACGAGCGCTCGGACGTTGTTGTCGGGTTCGCCTTCACAGACATCGATGGGGGCGATTATGAGTTCTATGACCCCGCCCTGACGGAAATGACGGACTGGCTGTCTGAAAGCCTCAGCTCCGCGGCCGTGCGCCCCGTCTCCTGGACCGCGGACCTGGATGCGTGGTTGTTCCACGCTGAAGGCGGGATCACCGCCGGCGCATATGTCTTTCATCGGCGGTCCACCGACGAGACGTATATCCTGACGGAAACGCGGTCGGCGATCACGCGCGAACACATCGCGCCGGTTATGACGATCGAGTACAAGGCGCGCGACGGTTTGAAGATCCCGGGGCTTCTGACGGTGCCGCCGACGGGGCCGCAGAAGAACCGGCCGACAATCGTGCTGCCCCATGGCGGCCCTGAATCTCACGATTCCTATGGCTGGCATTGGATGGCGCAGTACTTCGCCAATCAGGGCTATGCGGTCTTGCAGCCAAACTTCCGCGGCTCCGACGGGTTCGGCTCCGCCTTCCTACGGGCGGGTTGGGGCGAATGGGGCCGCGCGATGCAGGACGACGTCACGGACGGCCTCAAAGCCATGATTCAGAGCGGCTACACCGATCCCGATCGCGTGTGCATCGTCGGGTGGAGCTATGGCGGCTACTCCGCATTGGCGGGCGCGGTGTTCACGCCGGACCTCTACCGCTGCGTGGTCGCCATTGCGCCCGTGACGGATTTGCAGTCGCACTTAGCGTACCTCAAAAACCGTTACGGAGACCGCTCCGGGCTTGTTTATCATGAGCTTTTGGAGCTTCAGGGCCCCGATGGCGACGCGGACTTGCGCGCGGCGTCCCCCATCCATTTCGCCGAGAATGTGCGGGCGCCGGTGCTCCTCATTCACGGACGCGACGACACGGTGGTGGAGGTCAGTCACAGCACGCGGATGGATCGGGCTCTCCGGCGCGCCGGCAAAGACGTCACCTTCGTCCAGCTCAAAAACCAAGATCACAGCTTGCTCCGTCCGGAAACGCGCGTGGAGGCCATGCAAGCCATGGAGGCGTTTGTGCGCGCCCATCTCGGCGGTTAGACGTCCAGCGTCGCGCGGACGGCCGACCGTCGCCGTCCGCCGCGCCTTTTTGCAGCGCGTGCGCTGCGGACCGCCGCCCACGGTCCCGATCTTGCTTCTGTCAGCGTGGGTCCACGCGCGATTGCGTGTGAACAAACGCGACCCCCGGCGCTGAACGCGCTGAATCCAAAAATGGCGCAGGTGATCGGGGCGCTTCGGCCGGAGCCTCCCCACGCGCGAGACGGGAGCGCACGCCGAAGGGGGTCGGCGGCGGGCACGCATGGGCTACGCCATCGCTTTGATCTTGCTGATCGCCTACATCCAACGATCCAATGATCTGGCGGCGGCGAAAAAGACAAAAGAAAACGTCAAGCGCTACGTCGTGCGGTTGTTTTGCGACAGCGATTTCCAGAAGAAACAGTGGGAAGAAATCTGCCTGAGCGTGCAGAAAGGCAAAAAGCCGATCGATTTGATCGAAGGGCGCGCCAAGAAATCGGCTGAGGAAATCGACAAAAAGCCGGATCCCGGTGGGAAGTAGGCGCCGTGGCGCGCCGCGCGCCGTCGCTCATGGCCCCCCTAGACCGACGGCCCTCGACACCCGCGACCCGTGCGCGTATGTCCGACCGGTTGTCCGCCCGCTGATGAGGCGTTTATGTCTGCTCCCATCGCCCAACACTCGGTCACGACCGCGAGCTTGCGCGCGCGCAAAGGCGGCGAACCGATCGTGTGTCTGACCGCCTATGACGCGCCAATGGCGGAGATCCTGGATCCGCATTGCGATCTGCTGCTCGTCGGCGATTCCGTTGGCATGGTGGTCCACGGCTTGCCATCCACGATTGGCGTCACCCTCGACATGATGATCTTGCACGGCCGCGCGGTTGTGCGCGGCGCGTCGCGCGCCTTGGTCGCCGTCGACCTCCCCTTCGGCAGCTACGAAAAAGGCCCCGCCCAGGCTTTCGACAGCGCCTCGCGCGTCATGATGGAGACCGGCTGCCACGCGGTGAAGCTGGAGACCGGCCCCGCCGTGGCGGAGACGATTGCGTTCTTGGTCGCTCGCGGGGTGCCGGTGATTGCGCATGTGGGCCTGCGCCCCCAGTCCGTGCATGTGTTTGGCGGCTTCCGCGCCCAAGGGCGCGATGACGCCGGCCGCCAAGCGGTCCTGGCGGAGGCGCACGCCGCCGACCAGGCCGGCGCCTTCGCCATTGTGGTTGAAGGCGTTGCCGAGCCCGTGGCGCACGACGTGACAAACGCCGTCGAGGCGCTGACCATCGGCATTGGCGCCTCCGCGGCGTGCGACGGCCAAATCTTGGTGACCCACGATATGCTGGGCCTGTTCCCGCGGACGCCCAAGTTCGTCAAACGCTATGGCGATCTGCGCACCCAGATTGACGCCGCGGTGGCGCAATACGCCAACGACGTGAAAAGCCGCGCCTTCCCCGACGCAGCGCACGTCTACGCCATGCGCTCGAGCTGACGGCCGCCTGAACGGACACGGTTGCCCGCCCTCAGCGCCGAGGCTACCGTCTCGCGCGGCGCGCAGCAGCGCCGGCGGGCCGGCCGCCCAGGCTCGCTGCGGCGGCGCGTGTGGAGTGGATCGCCGATGGCGGATATTTTCCAAGAAGTCGACGAAGCGGACCTGCAGCATCGGTTCCGTGAGGGATTGCGTCGGTACGGCCCGTTTGTTCTCGGGGCGTTGGCGCTTGTGCTGGTGATCGTGTTCATCGCCCAGGTTATGGCCGCCAACGCGCAAACCCGTCGCGAGGAGGCCGGGGCCCTGTACGCCGCCGCGCTCGCGGACCTTGAGGCGAATCGGGCGGCGGACGCCGCCGCAAAGCTGGACGCTTTGACCGCCGGCGACGCCGACGCGTATGCGGCCTTTGCGTGGCTGTTGAAGGCGGATCAGGCGCTCGCCGCCGGCGATACGGACGCCGCCAGTGCAGCGTTCAGCGCGGCCGCGGATCGGCTAGACGACCCGCTCTATGCGGATTTGGCCGCGCTGCACGCGCTGCAGGCGCGGTTCGATACACTTTCCCGTCGAGAGATCGACCTCCTGGCGACGCCCATCGCGCGGGACGAGCGCCCGTACCGCGCGGCGGCGCGCGAGCTCATGGCCGCGGCCGCCATGCGCGACGCGGCGTTGGATCAAGCCGAGCGTCAGTATGAGGCGTTGACCCGATTGCCAGACACGCCGCCAGGCGTGCGCGCGCGCGCCCAAGCGGCGCTGGGGGTGATCGCCCATGAACGCGCGTTGGCGGCGCTCAGCCCCACGCCGCCCGCAGAGGAGACCGCTCCATGATCGCCCTGCGCCTGTTTCTCTGCGTCGTCCTGCTCGGCGCGCTGAGCGCCTGCGGCGGCGGGCCGGACGGCGATCCGGACGACGTCCCCGATCGGCGCATTGCGCTGCTCAACTTCGACGAGACGCTTGAGGCCGACCCCCAGCTCACCGAGATGGCGATTTCCCTGCCCGGCGCGGTGCGCAACCGCTCGTGGCGCATGGAGGGCGGCAACCCAGCGCATCTGCTCGCCCACCCCGCCCTTGGCGAGGAGCTGCGCCGCACCTGGCGGCGCGACATCGGCCAAGGCTCGAACGTCGACTACCGCATCTCCGCGCCGCCCGTGGTGGACGGCGGCCTCCTGTTCGCCATGGACGGCCAGGGACGCGTCAGCGCTTATGACGTGGAGAAGGGACGCAAAGAGTGGGGGCGTAACGTGCGCTCGCCCCTGCGGCGGGACCGGCGCGCCCGCAGCGGCGGGCTGGCGACCTCCGATGGGCGGGTGTTCGTCACGGCCGGCTTCGGCGCGATCATCGCGCTGTCCGCGGAAAACGGCGACGAACTCTGGCGCCAGCGCACCTCGGCGCCCATGCACACGCCGCCCACGGTGGCGGCCGGACGGTTGTTCGCGGTCAGCGTCGACAACGAACTCTACGCCTTGTCGGCGGAGACCGGCGAGATTCTGTGGACGTATCAAAGTCTGTCGGAGCCGGCGCGGATTCTGTCGCCCTCAAGCCCCGCCGTGCGCGGGGATGTGGTTGTGGCGCCGTTCGCCTCAGGCGAGCTGGCGGCTTTGCGCGTGGACAACGGCCGCACGCTCTGGTCGGAATCGCTGACCCGCAACTCGCGCACCAACTCCCTCGGCGCCCTCAACGACATCGCCGGCAGCCCCGTGATCGTCGGCGACCAGGTCTATTCCATCAGTCATTCCGGCGTCATGGCGTCGCTCAGCCTGCGCACGGGCGAACGCCAATGGGTGCGCCCCGCCGGCGGCATTCACCGCCCTTGGGTGTCGGGGGCCTACATCTACATCGTGACGACCGACGCCCAGCTTGTGTGCCTGTCGCGGTATGACGGGCGAGTGTTCTGGCTGAAGCAGCTCAAACTCTACCGCAATCCCGATAAGCGCCGCGGCAAGGTCGCGTGGTCGGGCCCGTTGCTGGCGGGCGATCGGCTTTATCTCGCGTCCGCGGACGACGGAAAGGGCCGGCTGCATGCGCATTCCCCGCTCACGGGCGAGCAAATCGAGGTCTATCGCGTCGGCGACGAGGTGTTGGTGCCGCCAATCGTGGCGGACCAAACGCTCTATGTCGTGGACGACAAGGGCCGCCTGTCGGCGTTCCGGTGACCGCGGCGCGACCGCGCGGGTAGCGCCATGACGGCGACCGTGGCCATCGTCGGGCGGCCCAATGTGGGCAAGTCCACGCTGTTCAACCGGCTGGCGGGCCAGAAACTCGCCATCGTCCACGATCGGCCCGGCGTCACCCGCGACCGACGGGAGGCCGGCGCGCGCCTCGGTCGCCGCGAAGTGACGCTGGTGGACACCGCCGGCTTCGAGGAGGCGCCGCCGGACGACCTCACCGCGCGCATGCGCGATCAAACCAACACCGCCGTCGCGGCCTCCGATTTGTGCTTGTTCGTGATCGATGCGCGCGCGGGCGTCACGGCGGCGGACGAGGCGTTTGCGACGCATCTGCGGCGGGCGGACGCGCGGGTGCTTTTGGTCGCAAACAAGTGCGAAAGCGCGGCCAGCGATGTCGGCCTCAACGAGGCTTACGCGCTCGGTTTCGGCGAGCCCGTCGCGGTCTCGGCGGAACACGGCGAAGGCATTGGCGATCTCTTCCGCGCCGTGGACGACGCGTTGGCGTTGATCGAGCCCGACGACGACGACGACGACGCCGCACGCCAAGGGCCCCAGCCGCTGAAACTGGCCATTGTCGGGCGGCCCAACGCTGGGAAATCCACCCTCGCCAACGCGCTGATCGGCGAGGACCGCCTGCTGACGGGGCCGGAACCGGGCGTGACGCGCGACGCCGTGGCGGTGCGTTGGACGTGGAACGATCACGAGGTGCGCCTGCACGACACCGCAGGCCTGCGCAAACGGGCCAAGGTCGTTGACGCCGTGGAGCGGCTCTCCACGGCCGATGCGGTGCGCGCGATCCGCTTCGCGCAGATCGTCTTCCTCGTCATGGACGCCGACAACGCGTTTGAACGTCAGGACTTGCAGATCGCGGACCTGGTGGAGCGCGAGGGGCGCGGTCTGATCTTCGTCCTGACAAAGTGGGATCTGGTCGAGGACGCCGCGGAGCGCTTCACGACACTGACCGAGCGTGCGGAGCGCTTGTTGCCGCAGCTGCGCGGCGCGCCGACGCTGCGGGTGTCTGCGCTCACGGGCCAGGGCGTCGACGCCCTCCTGCCGGCGGCCCTCGCCTTGCGCGAGAACTGGGACGCAAAGGTCAAAACTCGCGACCTCAACGACTGGCTGTCGGAGGCGATCGCCCGCCATCCGCCGCCGGCGGTGAACGGCCGTCGGATCAAGCCGCGCTACATCAGCCAGATCAAAAGCCGACCGCCGACCTTCGTCATGATGACGAGCCGGGCGGACAAGCTCCCCGAGGCCTACCGCCGCTATCTGATCAACGGCATTCGGGAGGCGTTCGACCTCCCGGCGACGCCGATCCGGCTGATGGTGCGGTCTGGACGCAATCCCTACGCCGACGACGCGGGCTGACCCGGCCGGTGAGGGTCGCCCGCGCGCCGCGCTGCGTGTCGCTCTACTCGGCGGCTTGGACGAAGGCGGGCGTGCGGGCCTCTGCGGATGCGGACGGCGTGACGGACGGTTCGCCGGACCGCGTTTGCTCCCACTCGGCCCACAACTCCCGCTCCACCGCGTGCGCGGCGGCGACGCTGGCTTCTTTGACGTGGCCGAAGCCACGGATCTGATCGGGAACCGAGGCGATGCGGACCGCCACATCGTGGGTCGCGGCGTCGAGCCCTCTCACCAGCCGCCGCACAGCGTCCGCATAATCGGCCGCCAGCGCGCGCTCCATGCGTCGCTCCGCCGTCCAGCCGAAGGGATCAAAGCGGGTGCCGCGCAAGCCCTTGAACTTGGCCAACACCCGAAACGCCGGAAGCATCCAGGCGCCGAGCTTGATCTTGCGCAAATGACCCGTGCGCGGGTCCTTCGGGGCGATGAGCGGCGGCGCCAAATGGAAGACGAGCTTTGGTTTCGCCCCCTCCGGCGCGTCTTTGCCGGCGCGGAAGCGGGTTTTCACCGCGTCCTCGAAGCGGCCGTCGGTATAGAGCCGCGCCACCTCGTACTCGTCCTTGTACGACATCAGTTTCGCGTACTGCGTGGCGACGGCGCGCGTGAGATCTTGGCCCAGGTCCAAACGCGTCTCGGCGCGCCGCACCTCCGACACCAATTGGCGGTAGGTCTCCGCATAGGCGGCGTCTTGGTACGCCGTCAGGTGGCCCATGCGGTGCGCGATCAGTTCGCTCAGCGGCATGACGTCCGGCGTTTCAACCGGCGCCTGGCTCGGCCGCAGACGCTCCACCGCCGGGCGATCATGGGCAACCCATCGTCCAAGGTCGAAAGCGCGTTGGTTCTCGGCGGCTTTGACGCCGTTCAGCGTGATCGCCTCCGCGATGGCTTCCGCCGACAGCGGGATCAGCCCCTTTTGAAACGCGAAGCCAGCCATGATCATGTTGGCGTAGATGGCGTCGCCCAGCAGCTCTTGAGCCAGGCTCTCGGCGTCCACCCCGGCATGGCTGGCGCAGGCTTTGGCGACCGCGCGCCCCATGCCATGGGAGTCGTAGCGGACGTCGCGGTTGAAGACGAACTGGGCCGTGGGCGCCACATCGCTGTTCATCACCGCCCGGCAGCGGCCGGGCGCGGCGAGGCCCAGGGCCTCCGGCGTCGCAGCGACCACAAGGTCCCCGGCGATCAACGCGTCCGCGGCCGCGGGGGGGATGCGCGGCGAGCGTATTTGCTCCGGCCGGTCGGCAAACCGCAGGTGAGAGAGCACCGCCCCGCCCTTTTGCGCGAGCCCCGTCATGTCGAGCGTTGAGGCCGCACGCCCTTCAATGTGGCCCGCCATGCCTAAAATCGCCGCAACCGTCGTCACGCCGCCGCCGCCAACGCCGGCGAACAGGATGTTCCAGACGCCATCGTGCTCCGGGGACGCCGGACGCGGCACGGGCAGCGTCTCCGACGGGAGGGTCTCGCGCGGCGCAGCCGCCGGCGCGGGCTCTGCGTCATAGAGGCTGACAAAGCTGGGGCAGAAGCCCTCCACGCAGGAGTAGTCCTGATTGCAGCTCGACTGGTTGATCTGACGCTTGCGCCCGAACTCCGTCTCCAACGGCTCTACAGACAAACAGTTCGATTTGGCCGAGCAATCGCCGCAGCCTTCACACACGGCCGGGTTGATGAAGACCCGACGCGGCGCGGCCGGCAGCTGGCCCCGCTTGCGCTTCCGCCGGCGCTCGGTGGCGCACATTTGATCGTAGATCAGCACGGTGACGCCGGGGGTGGCGCGCAGCTCCTCCTGCACCTCCCCAAGGTCTTTGCGATCGAACAAACCCACGCCGTGGGGCGGCGGCGCGCTGGCGTACCGCGCGATGTCGTCCGCAACGATGACGCAACGCTTCACGCCTTCGGCCAGCATCTGCCGCGCGATGCGTTGCGGCGTCAGCGCGGCCATGTCCGGCGTTTGCCCGCCGGTCATCGCAACCGCGTCGTTGAAGAGGATCTTGTACGTGATGTTGACGCCCGCCGCGACGGCCGCGCGGACCGCCAACGATCCCGAGTGCGAGTAGGTGCCGTCGCCGAGATTGACGAACACATGCTCTTCCGCGGTGAACGGCGCTTGCCCGATCCAGGACACGCCCTCCCCGCCCATTTGCGAGAAGAAGTCCGTGCGCGGCGCGATCCAGCTGGCCATGTAGTGACAGCCAATGCCGGCGAGCGCGCGGCTGCCTCCCGGCAGCGTCATGGTGGAGGTGTTGTGGGGGCAGCCGGAGCAATAATGCGGGGCGCGCGCCTCGGGTCGACGGGTGGCCGCCGCCGCCTCGCGGCTCGCCTCCGCGCGCTCCAGATACGCCGCCGCAGACGCAGGACGCGCGCTCTCCGGCAGCAGGTCGTACAGCGCGCGCGCAAGCACCGGAATCGGCACCGATCCGGTCGTGGGGAGCAGCGGACGGCCCTCCACATCGGTCTTGCCGATGATGCGCGGGCGTTGGTCCGCCGGCAGATTGTAAAGCTGATCGCGCAATTGCGGCTCGATGAGCGCGCGCTTGTGCTCCACCACAAACAGCGTCTCAAGGCCCGCCGCGAACGCGCGCGCGCCCTCCGGCTCCAAGGGCCACGGCATGGCGACCTTGTAGACGGCCAAGCCGGCGGCCGCCGCTTGTTGGGGCGTCACGCCCATCGCATCGAGCGCCTCAAAGATGTCCCGCGCGGCTTGGCCCGTGGCCATCACGCCCACGCGCGTCTTCACGCCGGCGGGCGGGGCCAACACCACGCGGTCCAGCCCATTGGCCCGAACAAACGCCAACGCCGCCGGGATCTTGTAAAGCCGCAGCCGCGCTTCCTTGTCCATGGCCGCGTCGCCGGCGCGCAAATGCACGCCATCCGCCAGCGTCGGGACGCCGTCGGGCAGACGCATGACCATCCGGTCCGCGTCCACACGCACCACGGACGCCGCATCCATCGTGTCCGCGAGCGCGATCAATCCCGTCCACAGTCCGGAAAAACGGGAGAGGGCGAAGCCGTAGAGGCCGTAGTCGAGCACCTCCTGCACCGACGACGGGTGCAGCACCGGGATCTCGGCGTCTTGAAACGCGAACTCCGATTGCGACGGCAAGGTGGAGGATTTGCAGTTCGGGTCGTCCCCCGCCACGGCCACCACGCCGCCATGGCGCGAGACGCCCGCGAAATTGGCGTGTTTGAAAACGTCGCCGGTGCGATCAACGCCGGGCGCCTTGCCATACCAGAGGCCAAAGACCCCCTGGACCGTGGCGGCGTCGCCCGGCACGGCGCCGACCATCTGACTGCCCCACACCGCCGTGGCGCCGAGATCCTCATTGAGGCCGGGCTGCACATGAATCTGGTGGGTGTCGAGAACCTTGCGCGCTTTGTGGAGCTGCTGGTCATAGCCGCCCAGAGGAGAGCCCCGATAGCCGGAGATGAAGCCCCCCGTGTTCAAACCCGCAGCGATGTCGCGCCGTCGCTGATCGATCGGCAAGCGGACCAAGGCTTGGACCCCGGTCAAAAACGCCTGCCCTTGGGTTTGCGTGTATTTATCCTCCAACGTGACGCCGATACGTTTCATGGTCTGCGCCCTTCTTTTTTGACCGGTAAATTATACGCAAACGACGCGAAATTGTTTGCTCTTTGGCTGGTTTTGCCGGATGCTGTTAGCATGCTTTGCCCTCGATTCCCGGTCAGTGGAGGAATCAATTGCCCGAAGAGCTTGATGCGATCGACGCCAAGATTCTGGATCTGATTCAGAAGGACGCCAGCTTGTCGGTCGCGGAAGTCGCCGAACGGGTCGGATTGTCGTCGTCACCGTGTTGGCGAAGGATTAAGCGGCTGGAGGAGCGGGGCGTCATTCGCGGCCGCGTGACGTTATTGGATCGCGACCGGATTGGACTGGGTTTTGAGGTCTACGCATCGGTGAAGCTCGCGCTGCCGACCCGGGACAACTTGGAAGCGTTCGAAGCCGCGGTGTTGAAACTTCCCGAGGTCGTCGAGTGCGTGCTGATCACCGGCGGGGAGGACTACACCCTGCGCATCATCACCTCCGACATGCACGGGTATGACGAGTTCCTGCGGGACAAGATCCTCGGCATGGGCTTGGTGGCGGATGTGCGGTCGCGGATCGTGGTTCGCTCCGTGAAGGCCACGACCGCCTTGCCGCTGGGTTTGGTGAGCCCGTACGTTCAGCCGACGGAATAGCTGTATGGCGGTAGACCTGGCGGGCCGAGCACCGGCGCGCCGCAGCCCGGTCTCCCTCCGGTCGTGAGCGCCGGCCTTAATGCAGGCTGATGCGCACGAACGAAAAGCCCATCAAGAACACGCCCGTGGTCAAGAGACCCAAGCCGACCCAACTGCCGGCCACAAACGGCCAGAGCAAGAGGTTGATGATCAAGACGACCACGGACCACCGACAGAAGTTGAGTGGGAAACCGTGGCTGATCTGATCGCGAAACACCATTTGGTAGACAAAATAGAGAGCCACCGGCGCGGCGTAGGCGTAAACCCACACGACGCTCTCGAGAACGTACTGCTGATAAAAAATATAATTGAGCGCAAAAACGATCATCATCAAGCCGATCGCCAGCAGATAACCGCTCAATGAAAAGCCAACAAAATTGCGCCGAAAGATATCATCCGAGGAACTGACTTTATCCAACTCAACGCGGATTTGACCCAGCGATTGGCGCAACTCCTCGAGGTCCGAAAAGCCGAGCGCGCGCAACCGTTTCATCAGGTATTTTTCGACGTCGCCGCGCGTCATCGCGCCGTACTTTTCAGAGTAATCGACTTTCACTTCACTGCCCAACTCATCGAGGCCGGCCGCCTCCGTGAGTTCGAGCATCTGATCTTTGTAGACACGCCGGCGCGTCACCGCGAGCATCGCCGGCGGCAGGGAAATCAGCAAGGACACCGCGCTCGCGCCAAACAGGATCAGCGCCAGAAGCGCGCCGCTGCGCCAGGGTTCCGGCGCCCAAAAGAAAAACGCGTCCGCAAAGTCACGGTAGAGACCCACGGACGCGGCCATGAAGTTGCTGTAGGAAATCTGCAGATTGACGCTCGCCAACATCGCGTCGAAGCCGTCCAACATCGCCGCCCATACGCGCAAGGGCTCCAGCAGCGTGATGACGCCCATCAGCGCGCTGAAAACCCGAATGGTGCGCGACAGAGATTTGACGAATTCGAACACGGGACCTCGCTCGCGGCTGAGGGCGGCGGCGCAACTTAGACGCGCCGCTCCACGGCGACGGCCGTCGCTTCACCGCCGCCAATGCACAAGCCGGCGACGCCGCGGCGCGCGCCGCGCGCCTCCATCGCGTTGAGCAGGGTGACAAGAATGCGCGCCCCCGACGCACCGATGGGATGGCCCATCGCGCAGGCCCCGCCATTGACGTTGATGCGGTCATGCCCGATCCCAAGCTCCCGCATGGCGATCATGGGCACCACAGCGAACGCTTCATTGATTTCAAAGAGGTCCACATCCTCAACGGACCAGCCGGCGCGATCGAGGACTTTGCGGATCGCGGGCACCGGAGCGGTGGTGAAATAGCGCGGCGCGTGGGCGTGGGCGGCCGTGGCGACGATCTCCGCGCGCGGGGCGGCGCCCTTCGCTTCGGCGGTGGACCGCGCCATCAACACCAGCGCGGCGGCCCCGTCGGAAATCGCGGAGGCGTTCGCGGCCGTCACCGTGCCGTCGCTGGTGAAGGCCGGTCTCAGATGCGGGATTTTCTCCGGGCGGGCTTTGCGCGGCAGCTCGTCGCTGTCCACGACCACGTCGCCCTTGCGGTCCTTGATGGTGACCGGCGCGATCTCGTTCGCAAACGCCCCGTCTTCGGCCGCCTTCTGCGCGCGCGCCAAGGTTTCCAAGGCGTAGGCGTCCTGGGCGTCGCGCGTGAACTGATACTCCGCCGCGACCTGATCGGCGAATTGGCCCATGGGCGCGCCTTCATAGGCGTCCTCAAGACCGTCGAGCGCCATGTGGTCGAGCACCCGATCATGACCATACTTCACGCCGCGGCGGTGGTTCGCCAAGAGATGCGGCGCGTTGGTCATGGACTCCATCCCGCCCGCGACCACGACGTCCGCCTCGCCGCTCATGATCATCGCGCGCCCGAGGATCGCCGCCTGCATGCCGGAGCCGCACATCTTCGACAGCGTCGTTGCTTCCACGTGTTCCGGCAGGCCGGCCTTGATCGCGGCCTGGCGCGCCGGCGCTTGGCCTTGGCCCGCCATCAAGCAATTGCCCATGTAGATCTGCTCGACGTCCTCACCGCTCACGCCGGCGCGCGCGACGGCCGCCTCGACCGCGACGGCGCCCAGCTCCGGCGCGCTCAGCGCGGCGAGTTCGCCGCTCAAGCCGCCCATGGGCGTGCGCACGGCGGCGGTGATGACGACAGGATCGTGGGCGGCGTCGGACATGGGGGTCTCCGATCGGGGCGACTTTGTGGAGCGCTCATGAGGAGCTTTCCCGCTCCCGCGTCAAGGCCCTACCGGGGGTCAGAGATGCGGTTGACGCGCTAGGGCGAGCCCGTTCGGGACTGACCGGTTTGGGCCAACAGCTGGTCGACGCCGAGCCAATCGCGGCGCGGCATGTCGAAGTAGGCGTCGAGAATCATCGGCATGATCCGCCAGCCGTAAGGCGTTGCGGCGTTCCACACCGCCGCAAAGCCGAAATCATGCTCCGGCGCGAAGGCGATCAGCGCACGATACCCGGCGACGCCGCCCGCGTGCATGATCACGCGCTCGCCGGCGTAGTCGTAGACGCGCCAACCCAGCGCATAGTCGGCGTCGCGCAAGCGTGCGCGCATCCAGCGCAACTTGCGTTCCTCCGTCGGCGTGTCGACGACCGCCTGGTGCAACCGCGTGCGCGCGGCGTCGCCCAACACCTCCGGCGCGTGGCCGAGCTGGGCGCGCACCCACAACGACAAATCCAGGATCGAAGCGTTGACGCCGCCCGCCGGCGCGACGCGGTAGTATTCCTCGTTCGGCTGGAAGGAGCGCCAGCGGCTCTTATGGGTGGCTCGGCTGTGGGGCTTCGCCCAGCTGTGGGAGCCGCGCAGCGCGTCGAGGCCGACAGAGGCCGTCTTCATGCCCAGCGGTTGGAACAGCCGCGCCCGCATCGCGTCCGGGAACGGACGGGCGTCCGCGCTCTCCACCACATCGCCGATCACCGAAAAGGCCACGTTCTGATAGGCGAAGCACGACCCCGGCCGGCATGACAGCGGAATGTCCGGCAAGTGCTTGAAAAGAATGTCCAAGCTCCGGCCCAACTCGAGCAGATCGTCATAGGCGTAGGGGCTCAAGCCCACCCGATGGCTGGCCACATGCTCCAGCGTCACAGCGTTGGTCGCGCTGTCGGTCCTCAGGCGGAACCGCTGCGAATAGGAGGCCACGGGATCGTCCCAGGAGACCCGCCCCTCTTGCGCCATCTGGCCCAACACGCTGGCGGACATCGTCTTCGAGACCGACGCGATGCGAAACACCGTGTCCGGCGTGACGGGATCGCCCGTCCCGGCTTGGGTTTCGCCATAGGTGCGCAGCAAGCTCAAGCCGCCGTCTTCGACGACGCCGACAGCGAGCCCCACAAACTGCCCACGGGAGAACGCGCCATCCAAGCGGTTGGCGACCTCGTCCACATAAGCGCGCGACGGCGCGGCGCGCTCCAGCGTGTCAGGTCCCGCGTTTTGGCCCGCAGCGGCCGCGGCCGCCGCCACAGCCGCCAGGCTGGCGACCAGCCACCGCGCGACGCTCCAAGACTTGTGCACTCGTCGTGCTCCCTCGCCGGACTCAACGACCCATTAAACGCGCGTTCCGCCGCCTGCGCCAGATCGCCGCAACGCCCTGGCCGCGCGGCGATCGTCGGCCGCCCCGCTCATAGGTTTAGCACCGCAGCCTTTCGTGCGGCTTACGGCGGCGCATCGCTGTTGCAGCGCGCGGTCAATCGGATCTGATCGGGTTGGGTCGGCGGGCTACGCCGCCCCCGTGATCCAACCGCCCCCCAACACCCGCGATCCACGCGGGCTCGGATCATAGAACACCGCGGCCTGCCCCGGCGCCACCCCGTCTTCGCCGTCGTCCACATCAACGGCGATCGCCCCGTCCGCCATCAACGCCAACCGCGCCGGGACCGGCGCCCGGGTCGAGCGCACCTTCACGCCAACCGGGGCGGCTTCCGCCGCCGCCGCGTCCAAGGTCCCGCCGCCGAGCCAATTCACGTCGCGCAGATGGATCCGCCGCACGCGCAAGGCGTCGCGCGGGCCGACAATCACCTGGCGTTTCGCGGCGTCCAGACGCACGACGAACAGCGGTTCGCCCGTCGCAACGCCCAAGCCGCGGCGCTGCCCGATGGTGTAGTGGATGACCCCCTCATGGCGACCCAAAACCCGACCATCGAGGTGGACGATGTCGCCAGGACGGCCCGCGCCCGGGCGCAGCCGTTGGATCACCTGCGCGTAGTCGCCGCTCGGCACAAAACAGATGTCCTGGCTGTCGGGCTTGTCCGCCACGGTCAGACCCAGCCGCAGGGCCAGCGCGCGTGTTTCCGCCTTGGCCAAACCGCCCAGCGGAAAGCGCAAAAAGTCCAGCTGCGCGCGCGTGGTCGCGAACAGGAAATAGCTTTGGTCCTTGTCCGGATCGACGGCGCGATGGAGCTCCGCGCCGGCGGGCCCCTCCAGACGGCGAATGTAGTGCCCGGTCGCCAGCGCGGCCGCACCCAAGTCCCGGGCCGTGGACAAGAGGTCCGCGAACTTGACCGTTTGGTTGCACTTCACGCACGGGATCGGCGTTTCGCCAGCAAGATAACTGTCGGCGAAATCATCCATCACGGCGTCGCGGAACCGGCTTTCATAATCGAGCACGTAGTGGGGGATCCCCACGGCGTCGGCGACCCGGCGCGCGTCGTGGATGTCCGCGCCTGCGCAGCAAGCGCCCTTTTTGTGGATCGCCGCGCCATGATCGTAGAGTTGGAGCGTGACGCCCACCACGTCATAGCCCGCCCGCGCCAGCACGGCGGCGGTGACGGAGCTGTCCACGCCCCCCGACATGGCCGCCACAACCCGCGCGCCGTCGGGCACGCCGTCCAGGCGGATGGCGTCGGGATTCAGATCCATGGAATCGCGCGCCCGTGCGGCCGCGCCGGCGGGCAGCGTGTCTGTCGTCATCAGAGCCTCCAGCGGGGTCAAGGCCCGCAGCAGGTGAGTGTTCGCGTTGCTATATACGAGCGACAGCCGCCGCGGTTCAATGCGCTGGGCGGCGTTAGCGCTGCGACGTCACAAGAAGTTCAGAAGAGAACTCTCGCGCAACGCGTTGAACGCGACGGCGGAGGCTTCGATGCGCACGTTCGCTTGGTTCAGCTGGCCCGCGACTTCAGCCAAGTTGGCGTTTTCAATGTCGCCGGCCAGGCTCTCGAAGAAAAACGCCTCGTCGTTGAGGCGTTGCTGGGCGTCGCCGACGCGCGCTTGGGTGGCGCCGTTTGAGGCCTGGGCTTGGTTGAGGGTGTCGAACACCGCGACCAAATCCGCGATACGCGCCTCCAAGAAGGCGCGATCCGTCGCATCGAGGGTGCCGGCGAGCGGCGTGGCCGCGTTGAAGTCGTCGATCTGTTTGATGGCCGTGAAGAAGTCGCGGGAGATGTCGTCCGCCAAGGGCGCCAGCTGGACGGTCGTGGTCGGATCGATTTGAGCTTGGGTCGTGCGTTCGGCGTTCGCGAAAATCGTGTCGATCGCTGGCACGGCGGGCAGCGCCGCCACCGACGCGACGGTCACCGGCGCCGTGTCCTCGGCCACGCCGCTGAACACGTAACGCCCCGCATAGGTCGTGTTGAGAGCGCCGCGCAGGTTGGCGAACGCCAAATCGAGCGCCTGCGCGACATCGTCGCCGCGCCCGGCGGCCAGTGCGTCGGTCAACGCCAAGCGCAAGTCTTGCGCCGCCGTCGCCGCCTGACCCAGCGCCAAATCCTGCACGCCGAGGCGGTTGTCCACCTCGATGGTTGAGCGCTCATAGGATTGCGCGCGCGCAAGAAACCCACGCGCGGAGACCAGAGGCCGCGCCTCCGCGCCAAAGCCAAGCAAGTCGTCGGCGACCTTCTCCGAACCAACCTGGCGTTGCGCCTCCGCCGCGTCGGCTTGGGCGGCCTGAATGTCCGCGTTCGCGCGCTCAAACAATGTCACAGTCGCAATGCGCATCCGCTCACCCTCCCGTCTTTTCTAGACAATCGACAACAATATATCCGTCAACTCTTGCGCCGTCTGGATCAGGCGCGAGGCGGCGTTATAGCTTTGCTGAAACTGCGTCAGCTTGATCAGCTCCTCGTCGAGGTTCACGCCCTCGACCGACAGCCGCCGCTCCTGGGCCGCGCTGGCGAGCCCGTCCGCCACGTCCAACGCCCCTTGGGCCGCCGCCGCCCGCAGCCCGACGTCGCTCGCCACGCGACCGGCGTAGTCCAAGGGCGTGGTCAGCACGCCGCCAATCGACCCGGCGGCGGATGAGGCGACGCGGGCGTCGCCGGCCAGCTGCAGGGCTTGCGCCCCCGCCGCATCGCCGGTCCCGGTCACGACGGCGCCGACGGCGAACGCTGGGTCTGTAGGATCCAACCGCCCCAGCGCCACACGCGCCGGATCCGCTTCGAGGGCGGGATCCACCTGCAGTGCGCCCGCCCGATCCGCGCGCGCGCCGGCGCCGAGGCCGAAGAACGCGGTGGCCGTCACGCCGGTTGTGCCGCGCCCCGTCGTGTCGTTACGCACCGTCAAGCGGGCGCCTTCGGTCCCGCCATTGGGCGTGAAACCAAGCTCGCCGTTGGCGTCCAACGCGAAGGTTCCAAACGCGCCAAGGCCGGTGCCTGTGGCGTTGAGCGCCCCCAACAGCGCGTTCACATCACCCGCCGGCACCGTGATGGATGCGTCCGAGAGAAGCTCGCCCGACGCGCTCGTGAGGCGCAGATCGATGACGCCGCCGGGCGTGAAACCATGGGGGTCGGCGCCCGTCAGACCCGTCTTGAAGTTCGTCGGCGTGGGGCTGCGCACAATGTCGTTCAGGCCGAAGAAGTGGGAAAACCCTTGGCCGCCACGGGCCGACGGCGTCGCCCCCGTTTGGGTGAACGCCACCCCGTTGGCGCCGCCATCGGCGGAGAGCGCGCCGTTCGCGAGGGTCAGCGTTCCCACGCCCAATCCGTTGAACGCGCCGATGAATTCGTTGATCGACCCCGCGCCGCCTGCGGTGAACGTCGCGTTTGGAACCGCGGGCGGCTCAGCGCCGTTCAGATAAATCTCGCCGGCCGTGAAATCGACGCGCGCCGTCGACACGAGCCGGCCGTCCGCTCCCACCAATGACACCGTGGTCTCGCCGGTGAAGCCAAGGCGATCTGTCCCGGCCAGACCCGTGTTGCGACCCGTCAGAAGCGTTTGAGGCGGGAAGCTGAGATTGTCGTTGTGGGCGGCGTTGAGCGCGTCGGCGGTGACGGCGGCCAACTCGCCCAGCTGCACCGCCAGTTCGGGCAAGTCTTGGTCGCGCGCCTGCAGCAGGCCGGCCAGCTCGCCGTTGCTGACGCGCGAATCCAATGTGGCCGGCGGCGCGCCCGGGAAGTTGATGATGATGGGATCATAGACCACGCCCGCGCCGCTCGCCCCACGGCCCGAGTATTCAAGCGTCGCCGCGCCGACGCCGGCCAGCAGGAGCCCGTCTTGGGTGCGCACCTCCAACGCGCCGTTGGGCTGGCGACTGGTGCGCACGTCCACGAGCTCGGAAAGCTCGTCAACGACCTGAGCAATCTGGTCCTCAACCGAGGCCACGTTGTCCCCGGTCGCGTTCGCGCGGATTGCCTGGGCGGAGAGGTCGGGCACGACGCTCAGCAACTGGTTGATGCGATCCACGGTGCTGACGATGCGCCCGTCGGTCTCCGCGCGCAGCTCGCCCAGCTGCGCGTTGATGCGTTCGAAATCGCGGAAAAGCGCGTCCACATCGCCCACGGCGCCGGCGCGTCGGGCGCTGCTCGCCGGATCCGCGGCCAAGTCGCCGAACGACTCAAACAGATCCGTCATGCGATCGAACACCGACGCCCCGCCGGCGGGATCGCCGAACGTCGATTGGGCGCGATCGAGAATGTCAAAATTCGCTTGCGCCGCCGCCGCCTCGGCCCGCGCGTCGCGCGCCGCGTTGACGAGGAACGTGTCGGAGATCCGCCGCACCGCCCCGACATCCACGCCCGCGATCCCGCCAGGCCCGTTGCGGCTTGTGAGCTGGACGTCCTGGCGCGCATAGCCGGGGGTGTTGACGTTGGCGATGTTGTTGGACGCGGTGTTGATGCCCGCTTGGCTCGCGTTCAGGCTCGAAAGCGCGGCGTTGAGCACGGAGTTGATCGCCATCAGCCGTTCTCCCGCGCGCCGCCGGCGTGATGAGCGCCGGCGCCCGGCAGTTTCAGCCCCCCGAAGGACACAGCGTGCACGACCTGGGGCACAATCTGCCGGCGCCGCTCGGGCGCGGCGGTCTGCGCGTTGCTCTCGTAATGCCAGCGCTTGTGAAGCATGGGGCGGCCCTCATTGTGCGCCGCGCGCGCGGTGTCCGCGTCGCGCCGCAGCAGACATTTCAAGGCCCGGGCCAACCGGACATCTCTTGGAAAGCCGGGCGATCACCTGGCGAGGAAGGGGGCAGGGCTTGACCAGCACGCCCAGTTTTGCCGGGCGCCTTTGACCGCTCGCGCATCCCAGGAGGGCCACACCCGTTGACGCGTCACGGATTCGTGAGCTGGCCCGCGGCTTGCTGCTGAGCGTGCGGATCCGACCCCGGTCGGGCCCCTCGCGGCGAAGCGCGACGGCCATCGGCGAAGCTGATGCGTGTGTGTGTGATCCGTCGACGAGGGCCGCAGTGGACGTTCTCGCCTTCTTTGCCCCGCCCCCGCCTCCGGCCAGGGCCGCCGCCGCCCCGGCCTCCGGCGTGACGGCGATGAATGCTGATGCGGATGGCGGCGACGCGGCCGAGGCGTCGTTCGCCGCCGCGCTGACGCCCATGCGCGGAGCCGGCGCCGCCGCCGAGGATAACGCGGGGTCTGACGCGGGCGCCTCTGACACCCCCGATCCTGAGGGGATGACGCCCGACGGCCTTAGCCTTCCCGAGGGGACGCCGGTCGTGGCTGTCCTGGACTGGGGCCTTGGGGTGGACATTGCCGCGGCCGACGTCGCGCCGCCATCCCCGGGCGCCCTCGAGCCGAGCGTCGCGCGCTTGGGCGTCGCCGCGGCGGCCGCCGGCGCGCAGACGCCTTTGCGGCCAACCGGCCCGGCCGCGCCCCTGGACGCCAGCGCCGCGCCGCCGGAGCCGACGCTGGGCGCGTCACCGCAACCCGGCGCCGATCTCGACATGGCCGAGGACCCCGCGCCCTTTAGCGACGCCCTGCCGGATCTGCCCGACATGATGGAGGAAACGCCGGACGCGCCGACGTCCCCGGCCTCCACCGCCCGCGGCGCGGCGCTCACCGCGCCCCAGGGCGGCGGCGCGCCGTCGTCCGCCGCGGCGGAGGTCGCCGCCGCCATGTCCCAACTCGCCAAGGACGCCAGCGCGGACCGCGATCGCGCCGGATCCATCCGACGCGACGCCGCGAGCGCCATGCCAACGGACACGATGGCGCCCCACCGGCCGGAGCTCGACGGCCCGTCGGATGCGTCGCCGAACACCGCCGCGGCTCCGACGCCCAAATCAGCCGCAAGCGCCCCGCCGGCATTGACCCCGGGCGCACCCGACACCATTCCCGGCGCGTCCGGCGCGACCTCGACCGCAGACATGACCGACGCCGGGATGGAGCTTATGGACGCCGAGAGGCCGTCCGATCCAAGCCGAGACGTTCTGCGCGCTGGGGGGACGGAGACGCGCGCACGGCCGCCGCTGATGGACGCCGCGGGGGTCGCTGCGCTCGCCTCACGGATGGCGCGCCGCGCCGCCGACGGCTCGACCCGGTTCCAACTCCGTTTGGATCCGCCGGAGCTCGGCCGCGTGGACGTCCGTCTGCACATCGACGCGGAGGGGGTCGCGCGCGCCCATCTGACCGTGGAGCGTCCCGAAGCGTTGCAGGAACTGACGCGCCATGCGCGGGCCTTTGAGCGCGCGTTTCAGGAGGCCGGCGTCACCCTGGACCGCGACGGCCTGGACTTCGATCTCGCCGAAGACAGCGCGTCGGGGCGCGACCTTGACGGCGACACCGGCGAGGAACCGGGCGACGAACCGGGTCTGGGGGCCTTTGAGGGCGACGCCTCGGCGGACGGTGCGTCACCCGACAACGATGGGCCACAGTCCGCGTCGCCGGGCGCCCAACCCGCCATGCTCACGCCCGTCACCGCCCTTGAGGACGCCCACGGCTTCACCGTCGTGCGCCATGCGCCGCTTGATCTGCGCGTGTGATCACGTCGCTTAGGAAAGGACTTCGCCATGCTCGACGCGTTGAGCGCCGTCAACACAACCAGCACGACGCAAGACAGCGACGCCACGCTGTCGGAGAACTTTGACTTGTTCTTGTCCTTGCTGACCGAGCAGCTGCGCAACCAAGACCCGCTCGATCCCACGGACACCGCCGAGTTCACCAACCAACTCGTGCAGTTCTCCAGCGTTGAGCAGCAGATCCTGCAGAACGACAATCTGCAGACGCTGATTGGCCTGCAAACCGTGGACGCGTCGAGCACTGCGATGGCGCTGGTCGGCCAGGATGTGGCGTTTGAGGGCGCGCTCGCGGTGTTGGACGCCGACGGCGCCGCCTGGCGTGTCGACGCCGGTCCGACCGCCGCGGTGGTGTCGGTGGCCGTTGTGGATCAGAGCGGAACCGTCGTGCGGGAAGACACCTTCGCGGCGGCGCAAGCGCCTCAAGACTACGTCTGGGACGGCCTCGGCGCCGACGGCGCGCCCGCCCCAGCGGGCCTCTACAGCTTGCGGACCTCCGCCGTGGACGCTGAAGGCGCCGAAACGCTGGTGACCGTGGCGGGATACTCCCCTGTGGACGCCGTGGACTTCAGCGGCGCAAGCCCGACCCTGATCGCCGGAGGCCTGGTCCGCGATCTGGGCGACGTGGTGGTGGCGCGCGCGCCCGCCGCGGCCTTCTAGCGCCCCGCCCCCGTTTCTTCTCCGGCGCGCCCCCGCGCCTTCCACCGTCACAACGCCAGAGGACCGCTGATGAGTCTCACCTCCGCCCTCTCCGCCGGCACGTCCGGACTGATCGCCCAATCGAGCGCCTTTGCGGCGATCTCCGACAACATCGCGAACGTCAACACCGTCGGTTACAAACGCGCCGTCACCCAGTTCAGCCCTCAAGTCAAAATCGACTCCACCGCGACGACCTACAACGCCGGCGGCGTTCAGTCGCTCACCCGGAATCTGATCGCGGAGCAGGGCCTGCTGGAAAGCACCGGCGCCGCGACCGACATCGGCATTTCCGGGGAGGGGTTCTTCGTGGTGTCCGAAGACCCGAACCCCACGGAGATTTCCTCGTTCAACTTCACGCGCGCGGGCTCCTTCCTGCCGGATTCCAACGGCGATTTGCGCAACGCCGCAGGGCTGTTCCTCCAAGGCTGGCCCGTGGAGGCCGACGGCTCTGTGAACACGGATCCTTCGGATCTGACGCAATTGGACACCGTCAACATCGCCGGCGTCAGCGGCACGGCGGAAGCCACCACAACGCTTCAGATCAACGCCAACCTGCAGGCCCAAGCCGCGCTGCGGCCGCAGGCGCAGGGACCGGTGGCGACCTACGACTCCAACAACGCCGCGCTGAACATGGCCAACTACAATCCGGTTGCCGGCACGGGCGTGCAGCCCAACTTCACCGCGCCGGTTCAGATTTTCGACAGTCTGGGCACGCTGCGCACCGTGACCTTCGCGTTTCTGCGTCAGGATCCGTCAATCGTCGGCGTCAACCCCAACCGGTGGCACGTGGAGGCCTATGTGACGCCGGCCGCGGACGTCTCCACGGGCGCGGGGCTGATCAACGGCCAAATCGCGGTGGGCGAGCTTCAGTTCAACGCCGACGGCACGATCGACAACGCGAACTCCACCTTCCCCACCAACTTGGTCCTCGGCGCGTCCGGCGACCCCGCCGCCGGCGCGCCGCCGGCGAACACGGCCTTTTGGGATCCCGATTTGGGCGTCGAGGGCCAAACGATCGCGCTGAACTTTGGCGGCCCCTCCTCCCCGGGCGGCCTCACGCAGCTGAGCGCGCCGTCGCAGTTGGACTCCACGTCGGTGAACGGCGCGGTCTTCGGCAGCCTTTCGGGGGTGGAGGTCGATGACCTCGGTTTCGTGGTGGCCCGGTTCAACAACGGGGTCGTGCGACGGATTTACCAGCTGCCTGTGGCGACCTTCCCCAATCCCAATGGCCTGAACCCCGTGAGCGGCGCGGCGTTTGAGGTCACCCAAGGGTCGGGCTCGTTCACGCTTCAAGCCGCCGGCTCCGGCGGCGCGGGTGAAGTGAGCCCAGCCTCCCTAGAGAGCTCGACCGTTGACTTGGCTCAAGAGTTCACAGGGCTGATCCGAACCCAGCGCGCCTACTCCGCGGCCTCGCGGATCATCACAACTGCGGATGAACTCCTCACGGAATTGATCCAAATTGTCTAGAAATCTTCATCGGCGCGTATCAATCGAGAACAGGGACGTGAAACGTCCCTACCACTCTTTAACAGAGTTTCGCGCTTTAGTTTAGCAAACCCTCAAAACGCCTTGGCCTAAGCTCTCTGAGAGACCTAGGGAGATCCCTCGACATGGTTGAGCGTCGGAGCGTGCGCGAGCACGTCGTGATTGGTCCGGACGGCAGCCCGCTCACTCTGGCGGACCTGCCGAAACCGGGCACCAAGCGTTGGGTGATCCGCCGCAAGGCGGAGGTCGTGGCGGCGGTGCGCGGCGGCTTGATCAGCCTCGAAGAGGCGTGTGACCGCTACGCGCTGACCACCGAGGAGTTCATTTCGTGGCAGCGCGCCATCGACCGTCACGGCATGGCCGGCTTGCGCGCGACTCGGATTCAAGAATACCGCTCATAGGCGGCCCATCAGTATTTACGTAAAATTCGCCAATATTTTAGTTTATCCTAGCACTTAACCGCCACGCAGCACATTTCACCATCATATTAACGCGAACCTTACCGAAGCCCCGGTAATTTCTGCCGCGTTGAGTGGGCGGCCAGGCGGCGGCCCGCTGTTGGAGCGGGGCTGCGTGAACGCGTTTTTGCAACAATTGGCCCAGCTGGGCGCCGCGCGCCTGATCGTCATGTTCGGCATCGCGGCGGGCGTGGCGGGCGCTCTGATGATGGTCAGCCTGCGCATCGGCGATGGCGACAAGGCGCTGTTGTTTTCGGGGCTCGACCTTGCGGATGTCGCCGCCGTCGCCGACCGTCTGGATCAAGCAAACATCGCGTATGAGTTGGGCTCCGGGGGCGCGGCGATTTTTGTCGACGCTGATCAGGTCCTCGGCGCGCGGATGCTCTTGGCGGCGGACGGGCTGCCGGGCTCCGGCTCTGTGGGGTACGAGATCTTCGACTCCCAGGACGCCCTCGGCTCGACCCAATTCGTTCAGAACATCAATCGGTTGCGCGCGCTTGAGGGGGAGTTGGCGCGGACCATCGCCAATCTCGATGGGGTCGCGGCGGCGCGGGTGCACCTCGCGATCCCGGAGCGTCGGCTGTTTGATCGCGACGCCAGCGAACCCACAGCGTCGATCTTTCTGGACGTGCGTGGCGACGGCTTCACCGCCCGCAACGCCCGCGCGGTGCGCAATCTGGTCGCGAGCGCGGTTCCGGGGCTCAAGAGCGCGCGGGTGACGATCCTCGATGGCGAGGGGCGCCTGCTGCACGACGGCGGCTCCGATGATCCGGAAGACGCCATGGCCATGGCCATGGAGGATCGCCGCGTCGCGTATGAGGAGCGGCTCAAGGCGCGGATCCTCGATCTGGTGGAGAGCGTTGTCGGGCGCGGCAACGCGCGGGTCCAAGCCACGGCGGAGATGGACTTCAACCGCGTCACCGAAACCGAGGAGCTCTACGACCCGGCCGGTCAAGTGGTTCGCTCCACCCGGCTCGAGGAGGCCAGCAGCGACGAACGCGACACGGAGCCGCCCGGAGAAACCACGGCCGACGAGAACGTTCCCGCCCTGGCTGATGACGGCGGCGCCCCGGAGATCGCAAGCCAAGCCGCCTCGAACACAACCGTGGAGGTGATCAACTACGAGATCTCCAAACGGACCCGGAACCAGATCCGTGAAGTGGGCGCGGTCACCCGGTTGTCTGTGGCCGTGGCGGTCAACACCATCGACGCGCCAGGGGAAACCGAAGGCGACGTCATCGCCACACCCCGCACGGCGGAGGAGATTGCGCAGATCGCGGCGCTGGTTCGCTCGGCGATCGGCTTCGACGCCGAGCGCGGCGACACCGTCGAGGTCGTCAGCGTGGCGTTCGCTGATCGCGTCGCGGTCCCGACGGGCACGCTGTCGCCGACGCCTTTGGCGTTCACGAGCCGCGACATCGTCCACGCGTTGGAGCTCGTGGTGCTGGCCGTGGTCGCGATCATGCTGATCCTGCTGGTGGCCCGCCCCTTGTTGAAAGCCGCCAGTCCGCCGCCAAGCGCGAGCGTGGCGCTTGCGGGGCCCGCCGCTCTCGACGCGGCGTCCGACGCCCCCTCCGCGCAACCGATGGCGCTTGTCGCGCCGGATGACGCCGAAGAGGACGAGACGATCGACTTCGCCCAAATCGACGGCGGGGTGAAAGCCGCTGCGATCAAAAAGGTCGCGCGCGCGGTTCAAGATCACCAAGAAAAATCCCTCGCAATTATGCGCGGGTGGTTGACGGAGAGCTGATCCGATGGCGGCGAGCAGCGACGGCGTCTATCGCAACGCGCCCGGAACGCCGGGCCTGACGGGCCCCGAAAAGGCGGCGGTCTTTCTCATGGCGTTGGGCGAAGACGCGGCTGACCTCTGGTCGGCCCTCGACGATGACGAGGTCAAGGAAATCTCCCACGCCATGTCCAGCCTCGGTCAGGTGTCTGGGGCGATGGTCGAGGGGTTGTTGGCGGAGTTTGTCGGCCACCTCACATCGGCGGGCGCGATCACCGGCAGCTACGAGTCCACCCAACGCCTCCTGGAGTCGTTCCTGCCCTCGGACAAAGTCAGTTCCGTCATGGAGGAGCTGCGCGGCCCGGCAGGCCGCACCATGTGGGACAAGCTGTCCAATGTGAGCGAGGCCGTGCTCGCCAACTACCTCAAGAATGAGTACCCGCAAACCGTGGCCGTGGTGCTGTCGAAAATCCGTCCGCAAAACGCCTCAGGCGTACTCGCCGCCCTGCCGGAAGATTTCGCGATGGAAGTCATTATGCGCATGCTGCGCATGGAGCCGGTGCAGCGCGATATCCTCGAAAAACTTGAGACGACGCTGCGCAATGAATTCATGTCCAACCTGGCGCGCACCAACACCCGTGACAGTCATGAATCGATGGCGGAGATCTTCAACAACTTCGACCGCCAGACCGAAGGGCGCTTCATGGCGGCCTTGGAGGAACGCAATCGCGATTCCGCGGAGGCCATTCGGGGCCTGATGTTTGTCTTTGAAGATCTGACCAAACTGGACCCCGGCGGGGTTCAAACCCTGCTGCGCGCGGTCGAGAAAGATCAGCTCGTGTTGGCCCTCAAGGGCGCCTCCGACAGTCTTCGTGACTTGTTCATGTCCAACATGTCCGAACGCGCGGCGAAAATCATGCGCGAGGACATGGCCGCGATGGGTCCTGTGCGTCTGAAAGACGTCGACGCCGCCCAAGCAACCATGGTGCAGGCCGCCAAGGACTTAGCGGCGAAGGGTGAGATCATGCTGTCGGAAGGCAGTGGCGATGATGAGTTGATTTATTGAGGACTGGTGCCGTGCCGTCAGTGCGCAAATACACATTTGAGACGGTCTTCGCCGCGGACGGCGGGGTGCTGCACGCCCCCGAGCCGCGCCGGAAAGTCTACACCCATGACGAGGTGGAGGCGGAGCGCGCGGCGGCCCGCGCGGAGGGCGAAGCGAGCGCGTTGGCGGCCGCGGAGCGGGAGACCGCCGCCGCCGTCGCGGTCGTCGCGGATCATCTCGCGACCCTCGTCGCGCGCCTGGACGGGGAATCCCAAGCGCTGCGGCGCGAGGCGGTGGATCTGGCGCTCGCGGCGGGCAAATGCGTGGGCGGCGCGGCGCTCACGCGCTTCCCGGAAGACACCGTTATCGCCCTGTTTCGCGACGTGGCTGATCACCTGCGCGCCGCGCCGCGGGTGGAGATCGTGGCACACGCCGACGCGGCGTCAGTGCGCGCGCGTCTGGAGGCCGCCGGCGCGCAGGCGGGCTGCGCCGACGCTCTCGCGGTGGTGGAGACCAAGGACGGCGCGCCGGGCGACGTGCGCATTGCGTGGCGCGAGGGTCTGGCCACGCGCGACGCGGAGAACGCGCTGACGCTGATCCGAGACGCCGCCGTGCGTTGGCTCGCGGCGGCGGCGTCCGACGCCGAGGCGGATGCGCCGCCCGACGGCGCGTTGAGCCTCTTTGACCGTGGTGATCTGGACTGGGACCAGGCTGATGGCTGACGAAGACGACAACCCCATGGCCCTTCAGGACTTTGAAGGCGAAGAGACCCTGCCGGCCGCCCCCGAGGAGGGCGGTGAAGTCGGACACAAGATGGCGACCGATTTGGCGCCCATCTTCGACGTGCCGCTGCAGATCTCCGCGGTGCTGGGCAAGACGTCGGTGGATGTGAGCTCGCTCTTGCAGCTGACCCGGGGCTCCGTGCTTGAGCTGGACCGCCGCGTTGGCGAGGCGATCGACATCTACGTCAACAACCGCTTGGTGGCCCGCGGCGAAGTGGTGGTCGTCGACGAACGCCTGGGCGTGACCATGACGGAAATCATCAAGAGCGGCGACAGCGGCTGAGGACGAGGACAATCCCATGCGAGTCTTGATCGTCGGCGACCTCGGCGGCCACTTGGCCACCGCCACGAAAATCGCGTTGGAGCGACGCGCGAAGGTCGCGCATGTTGCGGATGTGACGTCCGCAACGTCGGCTCTGCGCGCGGGCCGCGGCGCGGATCTGCTGCTCGTCGACATCGGGTTGGACATCGCCGCGCTGATCGCCGCCAACGACGCCGAGCGGATTGTCGCGCCTGTGGTGGCGTGCGGCGTGGAGGCGACGCCGGAGGAGGCCGCCGCGGCGATCCGCGCCGGCGCCAAGGAGTTCATCCCCCTGCCGCCGGATCCCGAGTTGATCGCCAGCGTCTTGGAAGCGGTGTCGCGAACCAACCATGACCTGATCGCGCGCGACCCGGCGATGACGGAAACCCTCGCCCTCGCCGATCAGGTCGCGGCTTCCGACGCGCCGATCTTGATCACGGGGGAATCCGGCGTCGGCAAGGAAGTCATCGCGCGCTACGTGCACGCCCGCTCGCGGCGCGCAAATAAGGCGTTTATCGCGGTCAATTGCGCCGCGATCCCGGAGAATCTGCTCGAATCCGAGCTGTTTGGACACGAAAAGGGGGCCTTTACTGGGGCTTTGGCTCGCCGCATCGGCAAGTTCGAGGAAGCCCACGGCGGCACGCTGCTGCTGGACGAGATCTCCGAGATGGACGCGCGCCTGCAAGCCAAGCTGCTGCGCGCGATCCAAGAGCGGGAGATCGACCGCGTCGGCGGCTCGGCGCCGGTGAAAGTCGACATTCGCATCCTGGCGACCTCCAACCGCGATCTGACCGAGGCGGTGCGTCAAGGCGCCTTCCGCCAAGACCTGCTGTTTCGTTTGAATGTGGTCAATCTGGCGCTGCCGCCGCTGCGGAGCCGCCCCCGGGACATTGAGGCGCTCGCGGCGCACTTCGCCGACAAGTACGCCGCCGCCAACGGCCTGCCCCGCCGCCCCCTGGCCGCGCCCGCCCTGGCGGAGCTGCAGGCGCGAGCCTGGCCCGGCAATGTGCGGGAGCTGGAGAACACCATGCACCGCGCGGTGTTGTTGGCGCAGGGGCCGGAGATTGGGCTGGACGCGTTGCGCGCCCCGGAGGGCGCCGCGCTCGCGCCCGCCGCCTCCCCGCCTGCGGCCGGGCCTGGCGTCTTTGCGGCGGATGAAACCGCGCGCGCGGCGGTGCGCGCCGCGGAGAGCGCCTTGGTTGGGAAAACGGTGGCGGAGGTCGAGCAGACCTTGATCCTCGACACCCTCGATCACTGTTTGGGCAACCGCACGCACGCCGCCACGATACTGGGCATTTCCATCCGTACACTGCGCAACAAGCTGCGCGCCTATATCGACGCCGGCGTCGACGTGCCCGCCCCCGGCGCGCGCCGCGTGGGCTAGGACGCGCCCGTGGCGCAAGCCCCCGCAGACACCCTCGCCGGGACCACGTCCGCGGCTGAGGCGACGCCGGCGCCGTTCTCGCCGCGCGGGCTTGGCCGCGCGCTGATGCGCGGGGACGTGGGCTTCGGCGTCGGCGTGCTCGCCATCATCCTGATGCTGATCCTGCCCATGCCGAGTTGGCTGCTGGATCTCGCGCTGGTGGTGTCGATCTCGCTGTCGGTTCTGGTGCTGATGACGGCGCTCTTCATTCAATCCCCGTTGGAGTTCACCTCGTTTCCGACCGTGCTGTTGGTCACGACCATGCTCAGGCTGGGGCTCAACATCGCCTCGACCCGGCTCATCCTGGCCCACGGGCAGAACGGGCCGGGCGCGGCGGGGGACGTCATCGCCGCCTTCGGCGGTTTCGTGATGCAGGGCAATTTCGTCATCGGGATCATCGTGTTCATGATCCTGGTGCTGGTGAACTTCGTCGTCATCACCAAGGGTTCCGGACGGATTGCGGAGGTGGCCGCGCGCTTCACGCTGGACGCGATGCCCGGCAAGCAGATGGCCATCGACGCGGATCTCTCCGCCGGGTTGATCACCGAAGAGCAAGCGCGGTCTCGCCGCGCGGATCTCGAGGCGGAAAGCAATTTCTTCGGTTCGATGGACGGCGCCTCGAAGTTTGTGCGCGGCGACGCCATGGCCGGCATTCTCATCACGGCCATCAACGTCATCGCCGGCATGATCATCGGCCTCGCCCAACACGGCATGAGCCTGGGCGACGCGGCGAACGCCTACACGCGCTTGACCGTGGGCGACGGGCTGGTGAGCCAAATCCCCGCGCTGATCATCTCGGTCGCCGCGGGCATGCTGGTGTCGAAGGCGGGCGTCAAGGGTGCGGCCGACCAGGCGCTGGTGGGTCAGCTTACGGGTTATCCCCAAGGCCTCGCCTTGGTGTCGGCCGTCTGTGTGGCCGCAGGGCTGTTGCCGGGCATGCCGCTGATCCCGTTCACGCTGATGGGCGCGGCGGCGGGCTATGGCGCCTACGCGTTGCATCGGCGCGCCCAAGCCGAACTCATCTCGACCGCGGAGGACATTGCCCGCGAGGACGCCGAGGAGGCCGCCGCGCCGCCGCCAGAAGAACCCATGGCGAAGACCCTGGCGATGGACGATCTCAAGATCGAGCTGGGATACGGTCTTCTGCCGCTGATCAACGAAGTCGACGGCCGCAAACTGACCGATCAGATCGTCGCGCTGCGCAAGCAGCTCGCCCAAGACATGGGCTTCGTCATGCCGTCGGTGCGGATCTTGGACAATCTGGCCCTCGGCAACGAAGCCTATCAAATCCGGGTCAAGGAGATCGAAGCCGGCGACGGCGCGCTGAAGCTGCGTCATTTGTTGGCCATGGACCCCTCCGGCGGGCCGGTGGATTTGCCCGGCGAGCCGGTGCAGGAGCCGGCCTTCGGCCTTCCCGCCCGATGGATTGAGGAGAAGCTGCGCGAGGAAGCGACGTTCCGCGGCTACACCGTGGTCGACCCCGCGACCGTGCTCGTGACGCACCTGACCGAGATCATCAAAGACCACATGGCGGAGCTGTTGGGCTTCGTGGAGATGGAGAAGCTGCTCGCGGACCTGCCGGAGCAAGTGCAGAAGCTGCTCGACGACATCACGCCGAAGCAAATCACCCGGGCCGGCATTCAGCGGGTGCTGCAAGGCTTGCTCAAAGAGCGCGTGTCCATTCGCGACCTTCCCACCATTCTCGAAGCGATCGCAGAGGCGGCGACGGGCCAGACGGACTTGATGCACATCACCGAGCATGTGCGCGCCCGCTTGGCCCGTCAGATCTGCCACGCCGCGCGCGCGCCGGACGGCGCGGTGCCGATCGTCACGCTCTCCCCCCAGTGGGAGCAGGCGTTCGCGGAGGCGCTGATCGGCGACGGCGGCGAACGCCAGCTGGCGCTGTCGCCGACGCAGCTCCACGACTTAATGAACGGCGTCAACGAGGCCTTCGACACCGCCGGGCGAGGCGGCGACGTGCCGGTGCTGCTGACCAGCCCGCTGGTGCGGCCCTATGCGCGCAGCCTGATCGAACGGTTCCGGCCCACAGCCGCGGTGATGAGTCAGAACGAAATCCATCCCAAGGCGAAGCTGCGCCAGGTCGGCGCGGTGTGACGCCGCGACCCCGGCCGCGTTCAACCCCGTAGGGCCCGCCGTGGAATCAGGCTTCCTGTGTCGGTGGTTAAAGGTTGCGCCGGGGGCGTTGTGGCGGACATCCTCACCTTCATTGCGGCAATGACGGGCCACCTCGCGTGGCCCGTGTCGCTGTTCGCGCTGATCCTCATCTTCCGGCGGCGGATCAACCCGATGCTCCAACGTCTGGCCAAGTTTGAAGCCGGGACCGACGGCCTCTCCTTTGAGTTTCACAAGAAGCTGCAAGCGGTGGAGCGGAAGGTCGATCACGAGACGACGCAGAAAGGCATCCTGCGCGAGGGCCCGGCCCCCGCCATCGCCGGCCCGAAGACGCTTGGGCTGCCGGCGTTGCTCGAGCTTGCCAAAACCCACCCCACCGCGGCGGTCAGCGAAGCCTGGCGTAGCGTTGAAGGCGCGGTTCTGCGCGCCGCGCCGCACGCCGCCGACGCCGCCGCGCGCGGCGAAACCTCGCCCCAAGCCGTGAGCATCGCGGCGGACGCCGGCGTTTCGCGGGACGTCATCGACGTCCTGATCGACCTGCGCGCTTTGCGCAACAAAGCCGCCCACGACATTCTCGGCGCGGTGACGGCGGAGGAAGCGGAGACCTATGTCCACCTCGCCGCACGCGCGGCGAGCGAAGTGGTCACGCAGATGCAGGATTGAGCGCGCCCGCCGGCCTCGTCCCGCCGCTGACAACCCGACCTCCTTTGTGACACTCTCACGGCCCACCAGGGAGGATCCCGCCATGACAGTGACTCGGCGCACCGTTCTCAGCGCCGCCGGCGCGGCGTCGCTCGGCGCCTCATTGACGGCGTGTGCGGCGATGCCAACGCGCGTGGCGCGGCGCGGCTCGGGCGGTCCGAAGCCCTACGTCGTGGTCGTTGGGGCTGGCGTGTTCGGCGCCTGGACGGCGGAGCATCTGCGCCGCGGCGGGGCGGATGTGCTGCTGGTCGACCAAGCCGGACCGGGCCACACGCGCGCGTCGTCGGGCGGGGAAAGCCGCATGACGCGCTCCGCCTACGGCCGCGACGGCGTTTACACCGAGATGGCGTTGGCTTCGCTGGAGGAGTGGAAGGCTCTCTCCGTCACGGAATCGACGCCGCTGTTCCACCCGTGCGGCGTGCTCTTCGTGTTCCAAGAGATGGTGGACTATGCGCGGGATTCCCTCGTCGTGCATCGCGAACTCGACCTGCCTCTGTTTGAGCTGGATCAGCGCGAGATTGCGCGGCGCTGGCCACAGATGAATGTCGACGGCGTGGCGTTCGGCCTCTATGAGCCGGAGTTCGGCGCCCTCATGGCCCGTCGCGGCGTGCGCGCCACCGTGCGTCGGTTTGTGGCGGACGGGGGCTCCTACCGCCGAGCCCGCGCCGTGCCGGATCCTGAAGACGGCCGCGCGGTGCTGGTGAACGGCGACCGCGTGCAGGCCGACGCGGTGATCTACGCGTGCGGGCCGTGGCTCGGCGGGTTGTTCCCGGACGTGGCGGGTCCGCGTTTGTTCGTGACGCGCCAAGAGGTGGCCTACCTCGCGCCGCCGGCCGGCGATGGACGGTTTGGCCCGAACGCTCTGCCGGGATGGGCGGACTACAACGGCGGCGACCTCTATTACGGCTTTCCCGACTTGGAAGGCCGCGGCTTCAAGATCGCCCGCGACACCCACGGCGCGACGTTCGATCCGGAAGGCGGCGACCGCGCGATGACCGCCGAGGGCGCGCTGTTGCTGCAGGAGTTCGCGGCGCGGCGGTTCCCAGCACTGGCGGGGCGGCCGTTCACCGAGTTTCGCGTGTGCCAGTACACCAACAGCTCGAACGGCGATTTCCTGATGGACCGCCACCCTGCGCGCGAGGGGACATGGCTCCTGGGCGCGGGCTCCGGCCACGGCTTTAAACACGGGCCGGAGGTCGGGCGGCTGATGGCGGATTTGGCGCTCGGCCGCGTCGACGCGCCGAACCCGCGCTTTGCCCTCGCCGCCAAGGACACCGCCCACAAACGCGAAGTGCTTTAGCCGCGGCGGCGCGCCCACGCCCAGCGCGCCAGGCCCACCACGCTGATGGCGATCCAAAACGCCTCAATGACGAAGGACGCCAAATTGAAGGTGTGCAGCAGCGACGTGAGGATCAGGCCGGACCCGACGAGGTTGGCCAGCGAGTAACCCAACCCCGCGCCTTCCAGCCGCCCCAGCTGCAGTCCCGCATACGCAGCGACAATCAACGCGACGCCGGTGAGGCCGAAGAGGTCGTGG
>CAZGLY010000031.1:19722-35921 GCA_964526675.1 uncultured Caulobacterales bacterium | reverse complement strand
CGCTTCGGGGTTGCGCCGCCGGCCAGCCCCGGCGGCGATCAGCTCTGTGCATATAAAGGTCCCGTGACGCCCCCGCCAGAGATCAACACTGTGATCCGCGCCGCCGAACGCCGTGCGCGCTCCGCCAAAACAGCGCGCGGCTACTCGCCGGCCGCTTCGCGCGCCTCGCCCCCCAGCATGTCGTCCACAAAAAGCCCGGCGTCGCGACGGACGTGGGCTTCGATCGCGGCCGACACATCCGGATGATCCAGCAAAAACTGGCGCGCGTTCTCCCGCCCCTGGCCGATCCGCTCCTCGCCGTAGGAATACCAGGCGCCGGACTTCTCCACCGCGCCGGCCTTGACGCCGAGATCCAGGATTTCACCGGTCTTCGACACGCCCTCGCCGTATAAAATGTCAAACTCGACTTCGCGGAAGGGTGGCGCCACTTTGTTTTTGACGACCTTGACTTTGGTTTGGTTGCCGATGATTTCGTCGCGCCGCTTAAGCGCGCCAATCCGGCGAATGTCCAGCCGCACAGACGCGTAGAACTTCAACGCGTTGCCGCCGGTCGTCGTCTCCGGGTTGCCGAACATCACGCCGATCTTCAACCGGATCTGGTTGATGAAGATCACCAGCGTCTTTGATTTGGCGATGGAGGCGGTGAGCTTACGCAGCGCCTGGCTCATCAACCGCGCTTGCAGGCCCGGCAGGCTGTCGCCCATCTCGCCTTCCAGCTCCGCCCGCGGGGTCAACGCGGCCACGGAGTCAATCACCAGGATATCCACCGCCCCGGACCGCACGAGGGTGTCGGCGATCTCAAGCGCCTGTTCGCCGGCGTCCGGTTGGGAGATCAGAAGCTCGCCCACGTCCACGCCAAGCTTCGCGGCATAGACCGGATCAAGCGCATGCTCGGCGTCGATGAACGCGGCAACCCCGCCAACCTTCTGCGCCTCCGCAACGCAATGGAGCGCCAAGGTCGTCTTGCCCGACGATTCCGGACCATAAATCTCAACGATCCGCCCGCGGGGCAGGCCGCCAATGCCCAGAGCGATGTCCAAGCCAAGCGAACCGGTGGAGATGGCGTCCACATCCACCGCTTCGGCCTGGCCAAGCTTCATGATCGAGCCTTTGCCGAAAGCCCGATCAATCTGCGCCAACGCGGCGTCGAGCGCCTGGCGTTTGTCGTTGTGGGACGTCTCAACCACTCTCAAATCCGCCGCGCTCATCTCGATCCTCACTGTTCCATGCGCCTTGATTCGCCGCAATGTGAGGAGACTGCGGCGCTTCGCCCGAAAAGTCTAGAACAAAATGTGAACAAACAGAAAAAAGCGCGTTTTGCCGGACGTCGAGCCGAAGCCGCCGCGCGCCCGCCCCGCGCTAAGACGACCCGCGATCCGCGCCGCGCGCCGCCAGCAACACCTTCACCCGTCGCGCCAGCTGATCAAGCTTGAAGGGTTTGCCGAGGAAGTGGACGTAATCGGCGTCGCCCAACAGATTGTTGAATTCGCTTTCGGCGTAGCCCGAGATGAAGATCACCGGCGCGTCGCCCAAGGAGTCGCGGGCGGCGGCGAGAAACGTCGGGCCATCCATCTCCGGCATCATCACGTCGGAAATGACCAGGTCCAACTCGCCGCGATACTCCTCCACCGTCTCCAGCGCGTCACGCCCATCCTCGGCCTGCAGAACCTCATAGCCTTGGGCTTCCAGCATGCGCGCGGTGAAGGCGCGCACGGCCTGGTTGTCTTCAACGAGCAAAATCCGCCCGACGCCGGAGAGGTCGGTCGTCTCCTCCTCCCGCGCCGCGATCGCAGCCTCCGCGGCGACCCGTTCGGCGGCCGCCTCCGCGGCGGCGGCTTCCTCGGCGCTGCAGGCCGGCACATAGATCCGGAAGGTGGTGCCCGCGCCGACTTCTGATTCCGCCAGGACATGGCCGCCCGCTTGGCGCGCCGCGCCGAACACCGACGCCAGCCCCAACCCAGTGCCGTCGCCGTGTTCTTTCGTCGTGAAGAAGGGCTCAAACACCTTCTCCAGCGTCTCTTTGTTCATGCCCGAGCCGGTGTCGCGCACGGCGATAACGGCGTAACGGCCTTCGGCCACTTCATCCAACCGCACGTCGGCGAGTTCGGTGTGGTCGGCGCCCCGCGTGGTGATCTCCAACAAACCCGCGGGCTGATCCTGCATTGCGTCGCGGGCGTTGGAGGCCAGGTTCATCAGCGCGCTCTCCAGCTGCGCGCGCCCCATCTTCACCGGCGGCACGTCGCGCCCAAGGATCGTCTCCACACGCACCTTCTCGCCCACCAAGGGGCGCAGCCACACGCCGGCGTCCGCCACAAAGGCGCTCACGTCGATCACCTCCGGCTTCACCGTCTCCTGACGCGCGAAGGTGAGCAGCTGGCGCAGCAACGCTTGGCCGCGCGCCACATGCTGCTCCAACTCCACCAAGAACGGGTAGGACGGATCGCCAAGGGGGTGACGGCGCATCAGCTCATAGGTGGAGCCCACAACCGCTTGCAGCATGTTGCGCATGTCATGCGCCACGCCGCCGGCGAGGGTGCCGATCGCCTTCATTTTTTGGCTGTGGAAGAGCTGGCCTTCGAGCTCCTTCTGGACGGTGACGTCCACCAGATACGCCGCCAGACGCCCGCGCGCGTCCGGCGCGAAATAGAGATGCACAAAGGGCGCGCTCTGGCGGGCCGCCGCGCCTTTGACCGCCAAGCGGGCCTCGATGGGCGTGGCGGCGTCAGCCTCCGCACGCTCAAACCGCTCCCGCTGTTCCGGCGCGTCGATGGTGAAGAGATCCGCGAAACGCGCTCCGGGGGCCGCCGCGCCATCCGTCATGCTGAGCAACGCCGGGTTGGCGTCCAGGACCGACGCCTCCTCCGGCGCGCCGCGGTCGAGACGGGCGACGCCAAACGGCGCGTTGGCGAACATGGGATCCATCGTGCTGGCGGTCACCGCCGTGGAGGTCGCCGCCATCGCTTGGGCGACGCCCATGGGCGCCGCTCCGCCCGCGCGCGCATAGACGATCGACCGCGAATAGACGGCCGCCGGGGCGGTGTCCTCGTCGGGCTCCGGCCAGGTCGTCACCAGCAACGCCGGCGCGGCGATGCCGTCGCGCGCCCGCAAGGTCACCTCGCTGCGCACCGGAGCGCCGGCCGCGGGTTTCGGCCGCCCGAGCGCGCGCAGCGCTTCGCCGGCCACGAAGTGACCCACGCGCAAATCCGGGCGGTTCGCCGCCGGCCCCAGCCAATCGCGCAAGGTGCCGTTGGCGTAAACGACCCGCCCGTCAGGCGTGGCGGAGAAGAACCCGATTGGGGCGTCATCCAGCAGGTCGTCCGGTTGGACTTGCCCCTCCTCCACGCCGCCGCCGCTCAGCGGCAGCTCCCGCGCGCGCCACAGCGAACGCCCATCCGGCAAAGGAGCGACTTCAAGCTCAAACCGGCGCGAACGGCGGTCCAAGCCGAAAGGCGCAGTCGGCAGCCGCTCGCGCAGCCGCTCTCCAGCCCGGGCCGCGCGGGCGAGCCGAAACACCGCCGCAGCGATCGCCGGATGCGCGCCGAGCACGCGGTCAAAGCCCGGCGGGCGGGCGCTCTCGCCCAAAACGCCGGCTTCCTCGCTCAATTGCCGCATCGCCGCGTTGGCGATGCGCGGCGCGCCGTCGCGGTCCAAGATCAGCGCCGGATCAGGCAACGCTTCGAACGCGCCGGCCGTCTCCTCCACGCGCCAATCCTCCGGCCCTTTCGCCCGAGGACGCAGACGCGCGGAAAACGCTTGTCCCGAGGCCACGCCGTACAACACCAACGCGCCGGCCCCCGCGAGGCCCAGCAGCAACACCAAGCCGGTGACGCCCACCGCCGCGGGGGCGAGCGTCGCCACCGCCGCGGCCAGAAAGACCACCGCGCCGCCACCCCAAAACGCGGCGCGACGCCAGATGGGCGGGATCGCCAGGGCCGCGTCTTCGGCCGCCGGCTCCTGCAGCCGCTCGCGCCCCGGATCGAAGGCTTGCGCGTCCGCGCCGCCGCCCAAAGCTGGCGTCGCCGCGCTCGTCACGCCGTCCGTCGGCTGTGAAGACGCGTTTGCAGGCGCGCGTTCCGCGTCCGCGGCCCGTCCGGCGGCGGGCTCGTCCTCGGCGGTGACGGCGCGGGCGGGCCCCGCGGCGATGCGTCTCATCACGGGCTCTCCCGTCTTAGTGGCGCGTGCGGCGGCGCGACGCGAATCATCCACGCTCAACGTTATCACTCTCCCGCGCGGCGCGCGCGTGACGCGCGGCGCTTTCCACCATCCTCGGCGCCCCGGCGCCCCTGCGCCCCTGCGCCACCTGCAGCACCGCGCCGATCACCCGCGCGACGGCGATGTAGTGGCTTTCCGGGATCGGCCTGTCCAACTCAGCCGTTTCATAGAGGGCCCGCGCCAAGGGCGGCTCCACCATCACCGGCACGTCGTGGGCCTCGGCAATCTCACGGATTTTGAGGGCCAGCACGTCGACGCCCTTCGCCACGCAGATCGGCGCCGGCGCCAGCTCGGGGTCATACTTCAACGCCACAGCATAGTGGGTCGGGTTGGCGATGACGACGGTCGCGTCCGGCACCGCCGCCATCATACGCTTGCGCGCCCGCTCCATGCGGATTTGGCGCAGGCGCGCCTTCACCGTCGGATCGCCTTCGGCGTTTTTGTGTTCGTCCTTCACATCGCGGCGCGACATGCGCTGCTTCTTCATCCACGACATCCGTTGGCCGACGAAGTCCGCCGCCGCCACCAACGCAAACACCGCCAGCGCCGCGATCAGCATCATCACGACGAGCTCGCGCGCCTCCAGCAAAATCGCCAAAGGCGGCGCGCCCACCAGCGCGATCAAACGGTCACGCTGGGGCCACACCACCGCGAAGCTCGCCGCGCCCACAACGAGGAGCTTCGCCACCCCCTTGGCGAAGTTCGCCAAGGCGGACGGCCCAAACAGACGTTTCGCCCCGCCGATCGGCGAAATCTTCGACAGCTCCGGCTTCATCCGCTCGGCGGTGAAGAGAAAGCCGGTCTGCAGGCCCTGGGAAAGGACCGCGGCCACAGCCAGCAGCGCCAAGGGCGCAGCAAGCGCCAGCGCCGTGACCCGGGTCGCCACGGCCGCTGCGCGTCGCGCGCCGGCGGGTCCAAGGCTCATCTGGTGCGCGTGGGCGAAGAAGCCCGTCAGCCCTTCCGTCAGCACGGACGTCACAAATCCGGAAAGCCCGATGATGACCCCGCCGGCGGCGGTGAGCGCGACAAAGCTCGCCACCTCCTGGCTGCGCGCGACATCGCCCTTCTTGCGCGCGTCCTGGAGCTTTTTCTCCGTCGGCTCTTCGGTCTTTTCGCTCTCGTCCTGCTCGGCCATGGCGCGACCTACGCCATCGAGGCGACAAACGCTTCGGCGTGCTCGAGCCAAAGCAAGAGGCCCGCGCCGAAGGTCGCGGCGAACATGATCAAGCCGAGCAGCACGTTCAGCGGCATCGCCACGAAGAACACCTGCAGCTGCGGCATCAGCCGCGCCAACACGCCAAGCCCGAAGTTGAACACCAGGCCAAAGACCAACAACGGCGCGGCCATGCGAATGGCGAGATCAAACGCCTCGGTGAACACCGCAAGCGCCAACGCCGCAAAATCACCCGTTGAGACCGGCGCGCCGGGTCCAAGCGTCGCGTAGCTTTCCGCCAACGCCTGCAGCAATCCGTGGTGGAGGTTGACGCTGAACATCAGCGTGATGGCCGACAGATTCAAAAACGCGCCATAGATCGCGCCTTGTTGGCCTTGGGACGGATCAAAGGAGATCGCCAACGCCATGCCGGCTTGCGTGGCGATGATCTGTCCCGCGACCGCCATCGCGGAGAGGAGAAGGCGCATCAGGGCGCCCAGCGCAAAGCCGACCACCACCTCGCCCGCCACGAACAGGCCGAGCCCCAAAGCGCTGTCCGGCGCGGACGGCATGCGTCCCCCCGCCACAGGCCCAAGCGCGAGGGCGAGCATCAGCGCAAACGCCAAACGCACCCGCGCCGGCGGACCGGGATCCGCAAAGCCCGGCGTGACCATGACCAGCGCCCCTGTGCGCGCAAACACCAGCAGCACCGCGAAGGCGCCCTGCATCAGCTCCGCGCCCAGCGCGCCCACGCCTACATGCCCGCCATACGCGTGAAGATCCGCACGGCCAGACCGTGCAAGAGCCCGCCCATAAACGGCGTCAGCACCAGCATCGCCAGAAAGACCGCCACGATCTTCGGCACGAACACGAGCGTCATTTCCTGGATCTGCGTCAGCGCCTGCACCAACGCGACCGCCACGCCCACCACGAGGCCGACCAAGAGGATCGGTCCCGACGCCGCGATCGTCACCCAGATCGCGTCGCGCCCCACATCCAACACCTCAGGTCCCGTCATCGCGCGCTCCTTAAGCTGACGGGCGCCGGCCCCGTCGCTGACGGCTGTAGCCGCCGCGGGCTTAACAACCGGCCGACGAGACAGGGAACGCCTTCAGAATTCGTGACGCCCGCGAACGCCGTGGACGGCGGCGCGTCACACCGGCATGCGCATAATCTCTTGGTAGGCCCGCACCACCTGATCGCGCACGGCGACCACGGTCTCCAGCGTCGCTTCCGCGGCGCTGATGGCGGTGACCACGTCCACCAGCTCCGCCTCTCCGCGCGCGGCCTGCTGGGCGACTTGCTCGGCCTCGCCAAGCGCGCGCTCGGCGCCGCCAGCCGCTTGCGCCAGCATCGCGGCGAAATCCGGCGCGCCGTCCTCGCCGGGCGTGGCCGGGGCGCCGTCTTTGGACCGTTTGACCGCCTGGGCGTAGGCCTGGGCGGCGGTGAGGGCGTCAAACGCCATGGCGCACTCCTTCGCGCTTCACGCCGTTAGCGCCGCAACACATCCAGCGTCCGCGCCACCATGGAGCGGCCCGCTTCGATGATGTTGAGGTTGGCCTCATACGCGCGCTGGGCCGAGCGCATGTCCATCATCTCAATGAGGGTGCGGACATTGGGGTAGAGCACGACCCCCTCGGCGTTCGCCGCAGGATGGCCCGGCTCATAGCGCTCCGTGAACGGGCTTTGGTCGGGCCGCGCGCGTTCCATCCGCGGCACGGTCGCGCCCATTTCGCGATCGAGCTCCGCCTTAAAGATCGGCACGTTGCGCCGATAGGGCGCCGCGCCGGGCGTATCGCCCACGGCCTCGGCGTTGGCGATGTTCTCGGCCACGACACGCATGCGGGCGGTTTGCGCGCGCATGCCGGCTGCGGCGATGCTCATCAGATCAGTGGGCGTCATCGCGTTCCCCTGTCAAACACACGCACGCCGCCGCCGCGCCCGGAGAGACGCCCGGCGACGCGCCACGCGCTTACCCGCCCGGCGCTTGAGCGGCTTGGCGCAGCAGCGCGACGGATTTCTGGTAGAGCGACAGCGCGAGCTCATACGCCCCGCGGGTCTCGCTCACACGACCGATCTGTTCTTCGATCACCACGCTGTTGCCGTCGACGGTTTGCTCGGTGTCCGGCGCGTCGGTGGCGCGCCACGGCCCCGACGCCGACTGGACCGCGATGTGCCCGGGGTCCGTGCGCATCAAGCGCGTCGGCCGAACGCCGGTCTCCTGCGCGCGCCCAAGAGCCGCGCCCGCGTCGCCGTCCATGACGTCACGGGGGGTGAAGCCCGGCGTGTCGACGTTCGCGACGTTCTCCGCCAGCACCCGCATGCGCGCGCTGTGGAAGCGCAGCGCCCCGGAGAGGTCGTCGAGCACGGGAACGCCGTTGAGATTCATGACACCATCCTGCCGTTCGCCCGGCAGTTTCTTCCGCTGATGTCAAGAAACCGTGAGCAAAAGTGGTGGTGATGCTTAAGGTTTCTTTCAAGACGCCTGGATAACACTCGCCAAATGCCACGGTCTTAACCTGTCGCGCCCGTGGACCTCGTGCGGATCCCCTCGCGCGTGGGTGGGAGCCCGCTCCATGGATGTCTTCGTGATCGCGCGGTATCTCGGCGCGCTTTTGGTGACCTTGGCGTTGATGGGCGCGGCGCTGTACGCGGCGCGGCGGTTTTTGCCGCAGCTTGCCGGCTCCGCTCTGGCCGCGCCGGCCGCGTGGGGCGGCGCGCGCGCGAAGGCCGCCCGTCGGTTGCGCTTGGTGGAGACGCTGACGCTGGATCCGCGGCGACGGCTCGCGGTCGTGCGCTGGGCCGACACAGAATACCTCCTGCTTCTCGGCGCGGCTGGCGAGCAGCTCGTGGCCGATCAGGCCGCTCCGCCGGACCCGCTGGACGCCGCCGGCGACAACACGCCATGACGGCATGGGCCCGCACGCTCGTCTTGACGGTCGCCGGCGCGCTGGTCGTCGCCACGGCGTTGGGCGCGCCCGCGGCGGGCCAGGAGATCTCGGTCGACTTGGCCGACGACGGACCGCTCACGCAGCGCGTGCTGCAGCTGATCGCGTTGATCACGCTGTTGTCGCTGGCGCCCTCGATCTTGGTGATGGCGACGGCGTTCGTGCGCATCGTCGTGGTGCTGTCGCTGCTGCGCACGGCGCTGGGCACCCAGCAAAGCCCGCCCAACACGGTGATCGTGTCGCTGGCGCTCTTCATGACGGCCTTCATCATGACGCCGGTGTTCACGACCGCCTACACGAACGCGATCGAGCCCGTCATGGCCGGCGAACGCACGGTGACGGACGCGTTCCCCGACGCCGCCGCGCCCTTTCGGGACTTTATGCTGGTCCACACCCGCGATGAGGATCTGGCGCTCTTCCTCGACATGGCCAACGCCGATCCGTCCATGACCCGCGCCGAAGCGCCGCTGACCTCCGTGGCGCCGGCCTTCATGATCTCCGAGCTGCGGCGGGCGTTTGAGATCGGCTTTTTGATCTTCATTCCGTTTTTGGTCATCGACCTCGTCGTCGCCTCCATCCTGATGTCCATGGGCATGATGATGCTGCCGCCCGTGGTGATTAGCCTGCCCTTCAAGCTCATCTTCTTCGTGTTGGTGGACGGTTGGCGGTTGGTCGCCGGCAGCTTGGTCGAGGGCTTCGCCACCTCGCCCCTCAGCGGCGGCTGAGCCGCGCAGCCTTCCCCGCCGGGCCGCATCAGCCCATGGTGTCGCCATGGCCGTCACAACAACCTCCTTCGTTTGCCAACAGTGCGGAACCGTCCACGCGAAATGGGCGGGCCGATGCGATGGCTGCGGCGCCTGGAACACCCTGGTCGAAGAGGCGGTCTCGGCGCCGCTGGCCGCTGGAGCGGCCAAGACCGCGCGCCGGCCTCGCAGCGGCGGGCGGTCGCGTGGGCTCGAATTCGTTGATTTGAAGAGCGATGAGGCGACCCCGCCCCGCCGCGCCACCGGTCTGACGGAGCTGGATCGCGTGCTTGGCGGGGGCCTGGCGGCGGGCGCGGCGGTGTTGGTCGGCGGGGACCCCGGCATCGGCAAATCGACGCTGCTGCTTCAGGCCGCGGGCCGGCTGGCGCAAGGCGGCGCCACGGTGGCTTACGTCTCCGGCGAAGAGGCGCCATCCCAAATTCGCGATCGCGCCGCGCGCCTCGGCCTTGCGGCGGCGCCGGTCAAACTCGCCTCCGAAACAGCGCTCGGGCCGATCCTCGAAGGGCTCAAGCGCGAGAAGCCCGATGTCGCGATCCTCGATTCGGTGCAGACGCTTTGGTCGGATGTGGTCGGCGCGGCGCCGGGATCGGTGGCGCAAGTGCGCGCCTGCGCCCAGGAGTTTGTGCGCTTCGCCAAAACCACCGGCTGCGCGGTGTTCCTGGTCGGCCACGTCACCAAGGACGGGCAAATCGCCGGACCGCGCGTGATGGAGCACATGGTGGACGCGGTGCTCTACTTCGAAGGCGAGCGCGCGCATCAGTTCCGCGTGCTGCGCGTGGTCAAAAACCGCTTCGGCGCCGCCGACGAGATCGGCGTCTTTGAGATGACGTCGGAGGGTCTGAAAGAGGTCGCCAACCCCTCCGCGCTGTTTCTGTCCCATCGGGGGGCGGCCGCGCCGGGCGCGGTGGTCTTCGCGGGTGTCGAGGGCACGCGACCCGTCCTCGTGGAGATCCAAGCGCTCGTGGCGGAGGCGGCTTTTGGCACGCCCCGGCGCGCGGTGGTCGGGTGGGATTCCGGGCGCTTGGCCATGGTGCTGGCGGTGTTGGAGGCGCGCTGCGGTCTGTCGTTCGCTGGCCGCGACGTCTACCTCAACGTCGCGGGAGGCTTGCGCGTCAGCGAACCGGCGGCGGACCTGGCGGTCGCGGCGGCGCTCGCGTCGGCGGCGTTCGACGTGGCGTTGCCGAGCGACTGCGTGGCGTTTGGCGAGGCGAGCCTCTCCGGCGAGGTACGGCCGGTGACGCGGGCGGACGCGCGGCTCAAAGAGGCCGCAAAGCTCGGCTTTACCTCCGCTTACGCGCCGGCCGGCGCCTCCTCAGCGCAGGTCGGGGTGGAAACCGTGAGCCGTTTGGGCGATCTTGTGGAGCGCGTTCGGGCGGGGGCCTGATCGAACGGGGCGGGCGGGCAGCGATGATTGCGGTGTTGGATTTAGGCGTGATCGGCCTGTTGATCTTCTCGGGGGTCATCGCGTTTGCGCGCGGCTTCCTGCAGGAGATCCTGTCGGTGTCGGCGTTTGTGATCGCCGCGCTGGCGACGCTGTTTGTCATGGACGTGCTGTTGGAGCCGGCGGAACAGGCGTTGGCGCCGTTGGTGCCGGCGGGCTATGCGCAACTGCTCGTCATCGCGGTGGTCTTTCTGCTCGTCTACATTGTGGTGAGCATCGCGACGGCCTCGATCGCGGATTTCGTGCGCTCCGAAGATGGCGTCGGCTTTATCGACCGCACCGCCGGGCTGGTGTTCGGGGTCGCGCGCGGCCTTGTCGTGGCGGCCTTGCTGTTGATCGTCTTCGCCTCAGCCGGGGGCGGGCCGGAATGGACGGCGCGCATCACCGCTGCGCAAACCTATCCCCTCGTGCGCTCGACGGCCCAGGCCACGTTGGACTTGGTGGAGCGGCTAACCGGCGAGTCCAGTTTGACCGAAACGCGGTTGCCCGAGATCGGTTAAGGCGCGGCGGGCAAACGCACGGCGAACACCGCTCCGTCCTCGCTGGAGGCGTCTAACCACACGTCCCCGCCATTCGCGCGCGCCAACTCGCGCGCGATCGAGAGCCCAAGACCTGAACCGCCTTTCACGGTCGACGCAGCGAACGCGCGGAACAACCCCTCACGGGCTCGGTCTGGAACACCGGGGCCGTTGTCCGCGACCAGGGCGACCACATCCTCGCCCCGCTTCTCCGCCCGCACCGTGATCACGCCGCGTCCGCGGCGATGCACCGCGAGGATCTGCGCGGCGTTGCGCATGAGGTTCAGGAAGATCCGATGCGCGTGTTCGGGATCGACCTCCACGTGAAGACCCCAGTCCACGTGAACGTCGAGGCCCGTGGGGACCTCCACGGCCGCGACGGCGTCGGGGAACGCGTCCTCCACAAGCCCGCGCAGCTCGAGGCGCTCGGCCACGGGCAACGGCTCCTCGGCTCGGCCATACCGGAGCACGTCTTCCGCCAGGCGCACCCCGCGCCCGACCGCGCGCACCAACCGTTCGCCCTGCCCCTGGATCTTCGGATCCGGATGGGCCGCCAAACGATCGGACATCAGCTGCGCGCTGGTCAGCACGTTGCGCAGGTCATGATTGATTTTCGCCACCGCCGCACCAAGCGCAGCCAACCGCTCGCGCTGGCGCAGCGCTTGGCGCACATCCCGCTGCAGGGCTTCAAGCTCGCGCTCGACCTGGCCGATTTCGTCGCTGCGGGCGCTCGGCGTGATGATGCGCGACGCGTCCTCCGGCGCCGCGCGAAACCGCACCATCGCCGCCGCCATGCGCATCATCGGACGCACAAACGTCAGCAACAGCGCCAGATACACCAAGGCGCCCGTCGCGGCCGACAACACCACGGAGTTGATCAGGATGCGCCGACCGTAGGTGATCAATTCCCGCTTCAGCGGGGCTGACGGCGCGATGACCACGATCTCCTCGCCGCCTTCCAACCGCGGGGCCGCGGTGATCCGGATGAACAGCTTGGGGCTGGCGACGATCGCGCCAAGCGTGTCCGCGATCGAGCCCAGCATGCCCTGACCGCGCAGATCCACGCTCACGCTCGCCATCACCTCCGTGCGGGGGCGCAGGATCAACTGGCGCCGCCCATCGCGCTGAAGAAACACCGCAGTGACTTCCGCGTTCGCCAGCAACTCCTCCGCCAACGATGGGGCGACCATCGCGTCCGGCGCCGCCTCCAGCGCGAGCGAGGCCAGCTGGGCGGCCTCGACCCGTTCCTTCAGCCATTGGGTGCGAAAAGCCGACAAGGTCGGCGCGAGGATCAAAATCTCCGCGGCCAACACCACAAGCACCGTATAGGCCAGCAGCCGGCCCGAAAGCCCCGTCCAACGTGGGCGCGTCATGCGCGCAAGGTCTAAGGCGTCTTGGAGAAACAAGGGCAGCATAAGCGTTTGGGCGGCGTCGCGCGGCGCGGGACGCGCCGCGTGTCTGGCGAACACTCCGATGGGCAGCTCGCGGCACTTTAGCTGGCGACCGCGCTGCGACAATCAATGACGCTCAGCGGTTCAACGTCAGCCCGAACCGACGCGCCGCCAGCGGCGCCAGCGCTAAGAACGCCAAACCGAGAAACGCCGCCCCGATCTCCGGACGCAGCACATCCCCAGCGCTCAGCCGCTCGCCGCTCTCCAGCGTCTCCGCGGCCGCCGCGCCCAGGGCGGCGTACACCACAGCCGCGGGCGCCAGGCCAACCGCCGTCGCCGCCACATAGGTCGCCGGCCGCACCGGGGTGGCGGCGGCCGCCAAGTTGACCATAAAGAACGGCGCGGGCATCAGCCGCGCCGCCAACATGTAAAGAAACCCGTCACGCGCGATCCCCGCCTGCAACGCGGCCAACCGCGGCCCGGCCCGCCGCGCCAAGGTCCGCTTCAACACATCCTCCGCCGCCAGCCGCACGGCGGCGAACGCGATCGTCGCCCCGCCCAAAGCCCCAAGCCAGGAATAAACGGCGCCGGGACCCCAGCCGAAGATCAAACCGCCGGCGATCGTGAACCACAGCGCGCCCGGCAACGAGATCGCCGCCAGCCCGGCATACGCCGCCGCGAACGCGAGACCGGCCCGCCAGCCGCCGCTGTCAGCCCAGGCGCGCAGCTCGCCTTGGCGCGCCGCGACCGCTTCAAGGCTCACGCGCTCAGCGCCGCCAAAAGCGAGGAACGTGATCAAGCCCGCAACAACCAACGCGAACGGCGCGTAACGGATCATCGGGCCAATCCCGGCGCGGGCGGCCCGCGACGGCTCAGACGCGATGGGCGTCGGCGAAGAGACTTGGGGCGTCGCCATAGCGGGCTCGTGGCCTGATTCTCAGGGGATGCGCCGCCAACCAGCCGTCACGCCGACTGGCGGACATCCGCCTGCATGTGATGTCGGGGATCCCACTAACGAAGTCAAACCGTTGACTTTCGTTAAATTCTGCGGCGTATGCAGCCCTCTTATCAGAATGAACGCCACATGAGGATCGCGCGGCGATGAAACGTACATTTCAGCCCAGCAAACTGGTGCGCAAACGCCGCCACGGCTTCCGCGCCCGCATGGCGACGAAGAACGGCCGGAAAGTGCTGGCGCGTCGCCGCTCGCGCGGCCGCAAACGCCTGTCCGCTTGACCACGCCGTCCTTGGGGCGGCTCACGCGCCGCCGCGAGTTCCTTCACGTCGCCAAAGGTCGTAGCGTCCGCCGGCGCGGCCTCGTTCTGCAAGCGCGGCCGCAGACGACTGCCGACGGAACGCCGGGGGGGCCGGCGCGGTTTGGCTTCACCGCCAGTCGAAAAGTGGGCTCCGCCGTCGTGCGCAATCGCGCCAAGCGCCGTCTGCGCGAAGCGGTGCGCGCCGTTGCGCCCGCGCACGCCAGAGCCGGGATCGACTATGTGGTGATCGCCCGCCGCGACACCGCCACCCTTGACTGGGCCAGCCTGATTGACGATTTGACACAAGCGTTGAAAACGGTCGCGCCCGCGGATCACCACCCTCGCCCACGGTGAGCCGTGTTGCGGCGTGTCCGCTCCACACCCACTCGGAGCGCGGCCTGCTGCTTGGCCGGCCTCACGACACACGGGAAGTCTTATGGACGAACAGCGCCGCATGATGCTCGCCATCGGTCTCGCGGGAGCGGTGCTGCTGATCTGGTATGTGCTGGTGCAAGCGCCGGCGGAGCGGGCGGCTGAAGAAGCCGCGCGCCAGGCCGCCGAGCAGGCCGCCGCCGCAGCTCCCGCCGCCACCGCAGCCAACACCCAAGACGCTGCAACTGCGCCAGCCGAAGCGCCGGCTGAACGCCGCGCCATCCCGGTGGAGAGCGCGGCGCTGAAAGGCTCTCTGCGCTTGCGCGGCGCGCTGTTCGACGACCTCCAGCTGCTCGACTACCGTCAGGAGTTGGAGGACGACAGCCCGCCCGTCACGCTCTTCCGGCCCGCGGCGACGCCAGGCGGCTATTACGCGTTTCACGGCTGGCAACGCACCTATGTGGCGGACGCCGACGCCCCGGGCGCGCGGGCGCAACCGCCGGACTTTGTGGTGAAGGGCGACACGCCCTGGCGCGTGTTGGACGGCGAAACGCTGACGCCGGAGAGCCCGTTGGTGCTGCTCTACGACACGCCCGATGGCGCGTTGCATTTTCGCCGCACGATCACCGTCGACGATCAGTACATGTTCACCATCGCTGATGAGGTGTTCAACCGCAGCGACATCGGCGTGCAGCTGCAAAGCTATGGCGTGGTGCGCCGCAACGGCGTCCCCGAGGATCTGACGAACTTCATGATTCTGCACGAAGGGGCCGTCGGGATCCTCGACGACCGCTTGGTCATGCGGAAATACAAGCGCCTGCGGAAGGACGACGCGAAGGTGCAAGGCCCGGCCGTGCGCGAGACCGGGCCGGGCGGTTGGATCGGCTTCGCGGACAAGTATTGGCTTTCCGCGCTTATCCCGCCGACGGCGACCACCGCGATCACGGCCGACGCGGCGGCGCCGGTCGACGCCCGGGACGCCGATCCGACAACGGTCACCGGGGAGATGCGGGTCATCACGCGTCCGCGCGGCCAAGCGGAGGTGTATGAAACCAGCTTGTGGCTGGAACCGGTCGCGGTCCCGGCCGGCGAGGGAGTGCGCGTCACGTCGCGCCTTTTCGCCGGCGCGAAGCAGGCGGAGCTTTTGCGCGCCTACCGCGATGACCTGAACATCCCCAAGTTCGAGCTCGCGATCGACTGGGGCATGTTCTGGTTTTTCACCAAACCGATCCATGCGGCGCTGCACAATTTCGGCTTGTGGTTCGGGAACTTTGGCCTGGCGATTTTGATGCTCACGATCGTTGTGAAGGCGTTGTTCTTCCCGATCGCGAACATGTCGTACAAGTCGATGGCGCGCATGAAAGCGCTGAGCCCGAAGATGCAGGCCCTGCGGGAGCGCTACAAGGACGAACCGCAAAAACAACAGCAAGAATTGATCGAGCTGTATCGTCGGGAGAAGGTCAACCCGGCCGCCGGCTGCTTGCCGTTGATCCCGCAAATGATCGTCTTTTTTGCGCTCTACAAGACGTTGTTCATCACGATTGAGATGCGCCACGCGCCGTTTTTTGGGTGGATCAAGGACATGTCGGCGCCGGACCCGACGACGATGTGGAACCTCTTTGGGCTCCTGCCCTATGATCCATCGGGTTGGCCCTTGATTGGGGGCGTGTTGGCCGTTGGCGTGTGGCCGCTGATCATGGGCCTGTCCATGGCGGCGATGCAGACGCTGAACCCGCCGCCGCCGGATCCCACCCAGGCGCGGATCATCGCGTTCATGCCGATCATCTTCACCTTCATTCTCGCCCCCTTCGCGGCGGGTCTGGTGATCTATTGGACATGGAACAACCTGCTGTCGTTCGCGCAGCAATATGTGATCGTGCGCCGCCAGGGCGTGGAGACGCCGATCGGTTCGTGGATGGCCAAGACCTATCAGCGCCTGCGGGCGGGAGAGATCACGCCGGCGAGCATCGTGGCGGGCGTCACGTCACGGGTTCAGAAGCTGTTGAACCCCACGCGCGGGACGAAAACCGACGCCGCGGCGTCGTCAAAGCCCGACGCGAAGTCCGAGGCCGGCTCCTGACGCTCCCGCCATCCGATCCCACGACGTCGGCCGTCGAAGGCGTCCGGCCCGGAGCGGCGACCGG
>CAZGLY010000031.1:0-19622 GCA_964526675.1 uncultured Caulobacterales bacterium | reverse complement strand
GACGCGACGCCTGACGCGCTGGACCTAAGCGCCGGCGCGCAGCTCTTCGCGCGGCCGATCACCTTTGTGCGCGGCGTCGTCGCGATGGATCAGCTGCCGTCCGACGCCATCCCCGAAGTCGCCTTCGCCGGACGGTCGAATGTGGGAAAGTCGAGTTTGATCAACGGACTGGCGAACCGCAAGGGACTGGCTCGCGCGTCAAACGAGCCCGGGCGGACGCGGGAGCTGAACTTTTTTAGCCTGAATAACCAGATTCACGTGGTGGACTTGCCAGGGTATGGGTATGCCCGCGCGCCGAAAGCGGCGGTGGCCCGGTGGACCGGGCTCACGCGGGATTACTTACGTGGGCGTGCGGCGCTGAAACGGGTGTTCTTATTGATTGACGCCCGCCGCGGGCTGTCTCCCGCCGACCAGGAGATCATGGGCCTGCTCGATACGGCGGCTGTTGTGTACCAGGTGACGATGACGAAGATCGACAAAGTTCGCCCCGGCGACCGTCCGGCGGTGATGGACGCGGTCGCGACGGCGATCGCACGACGTCCGGCGGCGCATCCGCGGGTGTTGGCGACGTCCGCGGCCAAACGCCTGGGTCTTGATGAGGCGCGCGCGGAAATCGCAGCGCTGGCGGGGCCGCCCGTTTCGGCCGCGGGAGGCGCGTGATGGCGGCGATGGTTTGGGCAACCGGATGCCGTCGAGGTGCACGACAGCGGCGCGCAGGCGCTGTGACGGGGGCGGCGGTCGGTTTGGTCGCCGCGGCGCTGGCCGGCGCGTTGGGGTCCGCCGCGACGGCGGAGTGGCGCGTGTGCAACCAATCGAGCTTCATCCTCCAAGCCGCGGTGGGGCATGAGGAATCGGGCGAACTCTGGTCGGAAGGCTGGCTGCGCATGCGGCCCGGCGAGTGCACGGTGGCGATCGACGGCGATCTCGAGCCGGGGACCTATTTCTTGTACGCGCGCTCGTCGGCGGCCCATCGCGGCGGGCGGCGAGAATGGTCCGGATCGCGCCCGCTGTGCGTGGACGAAGCCGAGTCGAGCTTCTTCCTGTCGAGTTCCGGCACGTGCGAGGCCGTGGGCGCCGCCACGCGGTTGTTCTCGCCGATCGACGTGCAAGAGGCGTCCTGGCGGACGCGGCTGATGGAGCCCAGCACGCCCGGGCGCGGGTACTCCGTCGGCCGGGCCCGCACGCTCGGCCTGCAGCGCCTCCTGGCGGACGCGGGCTATTATGCAGCCAACCGCATCGACGGGGTGGCCGGACGGCGCACGGAGCGCGCTGTGGCGCGGTTCCTGGGCGATATGGGCCAAAGAGCCGAGCCGCCCTACGAAGAGCTCCTTGATCTGCTGGAGAAGACCGCCGTCGAGCGCAAGGACGACGCCGGCCTCACCGTCTGCAACCGCGCCAACGCGCCCATTTGGTCGGCGGTGGCGACCCGGGTCGAGCGCTCCTGGGAGTCGCGCGGCTGGTGGGAACTGGCGCCGGATCAGTGCGCGACCATCATCGACAAAGCGCTCGATGAACCGCCTTATTACCTCTACGCCGACAAGCAGGATGAGCGGGGCCCGCGACCGTTGAAGGACGGCGCGGAAACCTTCTGTTTGGCGCAAACGCGTTTTGCGATTCTCGGTCGGGACGAGTGTCGCCAGCGTGGCTTTGACGAGGGCCGCTTTATGAGCGTCGAGCCTGACGGCGCCGGCGCCGCCATGATCGAGTTCGAGACCGACGATTTCGCCGAACCGGTTCGTTTGGACGCGCCCTGATGAGCGCCAACCGCGTCGATCCCACGCCGGCCGCTCCCGACCCCGCTGCGGCAGGGACCACGGCTTCGCCGGCCGCCGCGGCCAAGGAGACGCCGTGGAACCCTGTCGACGCGTGGGTGTTCGACCTGGACAACACCCTCTACCCCTCCGAAACGGACCTGTTCGCGCAGGTGGACGCGCGCATGACGGCGTTCGTGGCGCGCGCGCTCGGGGTGGACGCGCGCGAGGCGCGGCGGTTGCAAAAGCTCTACTATGCGGAGCACGGCACGACGTTGAACGGGCTCATGACGAAGCACGGCGTCGCGCCGGATGCGTTTTTGGATTTCGTGCACGACATCGACCTGTCCGGTCTCGCGCCGTGCGCCGTTTTGCGCGCCCGCATCGCCGCCCTGCCCGGGCGAAAGTTCGTGTTCACCAACGGCTCGCGCGCGCACGCGGATCGCGTGACGTTCGCGCGGGGGTTGGAGGGCGTGTTCGACGGCATGTTCGACATCCAAGCGGCCGGCTTCACCCCCAAGCCCCACGCGGACGCGTATCATCGTTTTCTCGACGCTTTTGGCGTCGATCCAACGCGCGCGGCGATGTTCGAAGACTTGCCGCGCAATCTTGAAGCGCCGTTCGCGCTTGGCTTCCGAACCGTTTTGGTTCATTCCGACAAGGACTGGAGCCACGAACCGGCGGGCGCGCGCCCGGCGCAGCCTGGCGACCGTCACGAGCATGTTCATTTCGTCACAGGGGACTTGACCGGATTTCTCGGTTCGGTCCTGGGGGAGCTGGGCGACGACAATGCTGGACAAACTTAGCGCGAGCTTCGGCCTTCCGGTCTTTCTCAAAATTATGTACCCGGGCTTGGCGTTGAACTTGGCCCTCTATTTTTATCTTCGCCGCCTTGATTTAAGCCCCACCGCATTTAACCTCAACGACAATCAAATTCAGCTGATCTTTTTTATTCTGACCTCGTTCTTGTTCGGCTTGCTCAGCAACACGGCCACGTATCTGTTTTTCCGGGGCTGGATCGTCCACGGCCGCTATCGGGACAAGCCGACACTGGACGCTCTGAATCAGCAACTCGACGCGCAGATCATCGCGCGCAACTTCGCCGCGGCGGGCGTTCAAACGCCGGAAGACCACGCGGCCAAAGTTGACGCCGCCTACTTGGTCAGCAGCTCGAGCCACGGCGCGTATGTCGCGGAAGTGCGGAACTTGTATTATGTGTTTTATGACGCACAAGCCAATCTGTTCACGAGCCTTCTGATTTTTCTCATCATCATCAGCGGCGGCACGCTGGCGCGGTATGTTCTTGATATCGCCATTGACTGGCGCGCCTTTGGCGTGACCATCGGGTTGTCTTTAGTCTTGGCGCTGGTGCTCTATCTGGGCGCGCGGAAGAGTTACATCGATTACTTCCGAAATCTTCTGAGCGTTAAACTTTCCTATCTCGCGTCGCGGTCGGAGCGCTCCACCTCCGCGCCGTGACGCGTTGGCGGAGCCGGGCGACGCACGACGGCCGGCGCATACGGCCCTTCACGGGCCGGGCGGCGCGTCCTATGAGGACACCGCGCTGCACCCGCATCGCCGTTGTTTGTCTCACCCACGCCAGGAAGCGCCCATGACCACGGGTCCCGACCTCACCCTGACGCAATCGCTGATTGAAGACGCCTGGGAACGGCGCGAACGGATCGTGCCCGGAGCGGACCCCTCGGCCGAACGCGCGATCGCGCACACGCTGGAAGCGCTGGACGCCGGCCAAATCCGCGTCGCGGAACGCACGGACGCCGGGGCGTGGGTCGTCAATGAGTGGGTGAAGAAGGCGGTGCTCCTCAGCTTCCGCCTTCAGGACATGAAGCTCTTCCCCAACGTCACGCGCCAGGCTCAGCACTGGGACAAGCTGGCGTTGAAGACCGCGGCGTGGGACAGCGCGGACTTTGAGAAGGCCGGTTTCCGCATGGCGCCGCCGGCTCACGTGCGCTTTGGCGCGCACATCGCGCCGGATGCGGTGCTCATGCCGAGCTATGTCAACATTGGCGCGCGCGTCGGCGAGGGCACCATGATCGACACCTGGGCCACCATCGGCTCCTGCGCGCAAATCGGGGCGCGGTGTCACATCTCCGGCGGCGTCGGCATCGGCGGCGTTCTTGAGCCTTTGCAAGCGACGCCGGTGATCATTGAGGATCATGTGTTCGTCGGCGCCCGTTCGGAAGTGGCCGAGGGGGTGATTGTGCGCGAGGGCGCGGTGCTGGCGATGGGCGTGTTCCTTGGCGCGTCGACAAAGATCGTCGACCGGGCCACCGGCGCCATCACGTATGGCGAGGTGCCTGCGGGCGCGGTGGTCGTGCCGGGAACGCTGCCGCCCGCCGCGGGCAGTCCGGCGGGGGCGCCCAGCCTGGCCTGCGCCGTGATCGTCAAGCGGGTCGATGCCCAGACGCGCGCCAAGACCGCCATCAACGATTTGTTGCGCGACTGAGCGCCTGAGGAGCCGCCATGAGTGACGCCGCAACCGCTGACGCCGCCCGCCCGCTCGCCGGCAAGTGCGCGCTGGTCACCGCTGGGACGCGCGGGATTGGCGGCGCCATCGCGACGCGCTTGGCGCGCCACGGGGCCGACGTCGCCCTCACGTTCGGCCACAACCAAGACGCGGCTGACGCCAAACGCGCCGAGCTCGAGGCGCTCGGCGTGCGCGCCGTGACGTTCCGAGTTGACGCGGCCGATCCCGAGGCCAGCCGCGGCCTCGTGGCCAAGGTGGTCGAGGCGCTGGGGCGGTTGGACATCCTGGTCAACAACGCCGGCAATTTCATACCGGCCCAGATCCAGGACGACCATGTTGAGGAGGCGTTTGACCGTTCCTTCGCGTGGAACGTCAAAACGCCGTTTGTGTTGGCGCATGAAGCGTCCACAGCCCTGCCGGACGGCGGGCGCATCATCAACATCGGCTCCATCAATGGCGACATGGCCATCGTGCCGGGCGCCAGCGTCTACGCCATGACCAAATCCGCGATCCAAGGTCTGACCCGCGGTTGGGCGCGCGATCTCGCTCCCCGTCAGATCACCGTCAACGCCGTACAGCCGGGCCCGATCGACACGGAGCTCAATCCACAGGACTCCGAGCTCGCCGCCGTGCTGACGCCGCGCATCGCCCTTGGCCGCTACGGCAAGGCCGAGGAAGTCGCCGCGCTGGTCGCGTTCTTGGCCTCGCCCGTGGCGGGCTACATCACCGGCGCCACGCTCGACATCGACGGCGGCTTTAAGATCTAAGCCCCACCCTCACGCCGTGGAACGCGACATCGACCGCTGGCGGCCGCCTGTCAGGTCCCTGTCGTAAGACTGACGTGGTCCTGCGTACGGCGTTTCCCTATGCGTCGCCCTTGATTGATGGCGCAGAGAGGACGTCTCATATGGACATGCAGGTTGACGCCCAAAAGATCAGACGTTGGCGGCGGGACCGATGCTGGTCGCAAGAGCATCTCGCCGACGCCGCGGGGTTGAGTCTGCGCACCGTCCAGCGGCTTGAAAACGGAGAAGGCGTCTCGCGCGAGACCATCCTGGCGCTGGCGGCCGCCTTCAGCGTTGACGCTGCGGCCGTGGCGCTGGACCCGGGCGAAACGGCGCGCAGGGCCTTTGGCGAGAAGGCGCGACGCGATCGCCAGGAAGCCGCACTCGCGTTTTCGATCCATCTGGCGACGTATATCGGCGTGATCGGTCTTCTTTTTGGGATCAATCTGGCCTCCGAGCGCCAAGATCTTTGGGTCGCGTGGCCGGCTTTGGGGTGGGGCGTTGGCGTGTTCGCGCACGGCGCGGCGGTGCTGATTTCCAATCGAGCCGCAACGGTGAGCGACGAAGCCTGAGCCGATCAGCCTCGACCGGACGCGACGGCGTGCGGGCCGCGGCGCCATGCCAGAACGTCCGGGGATGACGGACGCCGCGGCGCGCCGCATGCTTGCCCCATGAGCGAGCCGCCGCCTTTGGAGCTCTTCCCCCCGGATGAACACGGCGCAGAGCGCGAGTGGGTGAAGCCCCACATCCGCCGCACCCGCCGCGGCGACGTCTATGTCGAAGGCCATTGGCGCGCAAAGCGGCCCCGGCGCGGCAAGCCCGCCAGCTAAGGCGCGTCGGCGGGCGCGTCGGGTTGGGCGGCGGGCGCCGCGGCCGCGAAGGCCGGCAGCGCCGCCAAGCGCTCCTCAATCGCCACAAGCCGCTCCAGCCCCGTGAGATCCGTCTCGATCCGCCGCGCGTTGTAGAGCTGGGGCGCCAAGCACACATCAGCCAGTGTCACGGAGTCGCCGACGGAATAGGCGCCGGCGGTGTTGGCCGCGAGCGCGTTGAAGCCCTCCAGCCCGCGGCGGACCCAATGGCGATACCAGATTTCGATCTGTTCCTGGGTGGCGTCGAACGCCGTTTTTAAGTGTTTCAACACCGACAAGTTCTGCAGCGGGTGGATGTCGCTGGCGATGATTTGCACCAAGGCGCGCGTCACAGCACGCGCCGCTGGGGCTTCCGGCAGGAGCGGCGGCTGCGGCCGCGTCTCCTCCAGGTACTCGAGCTGCGCAATCGATTGAACGAGGGTGAGCCCGTCGATCTCCAGCACAGGCACCGTGCCCATTGGGCTGCGGCCGCGGTGCTCCTCCCCAGCCTGTTCTCCGTCGAGCAGGTTCACGGCGTGATAGTCGTACGCAACGCCCTTGAGCCCGAGCGCAATGCGCAGGCGATAGGCCGCTGAGCTGCGCCAATAGCCGTAGAGCGCCGTCACGGACGGTCCGCTCGCGCCGGCAACGCGGCGGGATCCGGCGCCACGGCATCCAACACGCGCGCGGAGGAGATCACGCCCGGCACGCCCGCTCCGGGATGCGTGCCGGCGCCCACCAGGAACAGCCCCTCCACCTCTTCGCTTTTGTTGTGCGGACGGAACCAGGCGCTTTGAAACAATTGCGGCTCCAGCGAAAACGCCGCGCCGTTGACCGACAGGAGGCGGTCTTGGAAATCCTGCGGCGTCAGCATCCGCGAGGTCACGATGGACGCGCCCAGGCCCGGCGCGACCGTTTCCTCCAACCGGCGCTCCACCGCTTGCCGATACGTCTCGCCAAACGTCTCCCAATCCACGCCGCTTTCCAAATGGGGCACGGGCGCCAGGACGTAGAACGCGTCACAGCCCTCCGGCGCCAGCGATGGATCGCTCGCAGTCGGCCGGTGCAAATACAGACTAAAGTCTTCGGCCAGCTTCTTGCGCGTGAAGATGTCCCGCAACAAGCCTTGATAGCGGGGACCGAGCACCATGGTGTGGTGATAAATGTCGTCAAAGCGGCGGTTCGTGCCGAAGTACCAGACGAACAGGCTCATGGAGTAGCGTGCGCGGCTTAAGCGCCCGTCCGTCCATCGCGTGCGGCTGTGTTCAGACAACAACTGGCTGTACGTCCAGGCCGCGTCCGCGTTCGACACGACAAGATCGGCCGCCAAGGTCTCGCCGGAGGCCAAGCGCACGCCCGTGGCGCGCCCGTTCTCCACGCAGATTTGGCGCACCTCTTCGCCATAGCGCAGCGCGCCGCCCTGCCCCGTGATCAAGCCGACGATGCCGTCAACCAACGCGCCTGTGCCGCCAACGGCGTAATGGACGCCATGTTTGCGCTCCAAGTGCGCGATCAAGCAATAATAAGCGGTGGTCGTGAGCGGGTTTCCGCCAATCAACAACGGATGAAAACTGAACGCGAGACGCAGTTTGGGGTTCTTAAAGTAGTCCGAGACCTTCGCATAAACGCTGCGGTACCCTTGCAGGCGGATCAAATCCGGCGCCGAGCGCAACAACACGCCCAACTCGTGGAAGGGTTGATCGACCAATTCCTCGAAGGCGACTTTGAAAATCGCCTCGCTGGCCTTCATATACCGTTCGAACCCGGGGAGATCGTCACGATCGACGCGCGCCACTTCTTCGCGCATCGCGTCCAGACTGGCGAAGTATTGAAACACGTCGCCATCGTCAAAACGGATCTTGTAAAACGGATCCAGAGGCTTGAGCGTTACGTCGTCCGCCAAGCGTCGCCCGCACACGCTCCACAGTTCTTCCAGCAGATAGGGCGCGGTGATGATGGTCGGCCCGGCGTCGAAGGTGAAGCCATCCTGGCGAAACACGTAGGCGCGCCCGCCGGGACCGTCCAAACGCTCCACGACCGTCACGCGATAGCCCCGCGCCCCAAGGCGCACGGCTGCGGCGAGGCCGCCAAACCCCGCGCCAATCACCACAGCGTGGGGGCGAAGGTCGCTGTCCTCGTCGCGCATCGGTCGGTTCTCCGCGCCTGACCGCCCGTCGCTCGCGCGTGTCAGGTTCACTGGACACTACCAACGCCCTGCGCGGGCGCCAAGCGGGCGCCTCAACGGGTTCAAACGTCCTCAAGCGGCGGGTGCGCGCCAGTTTAATCGTAGCGCGATAGGGTCGCGGGGATGCATGTGTTCGACACCCTCGCCACCCAAATCCGCCGCCTGCCCGGACCCCGCTGGCGCGGCGAGATCATCAGCACGTCCGGCCTGACGCTTGAGGCGGTGGGCCTCTCGCGGGTGCTGGCGGTGGGCGATCGGTGCGCGGTGGTTGGGCGCGGCGGGGCGCGTATTCCGTGCGAAGTGGTCGGCGCCCGTGACGGACGTTCGGTGTTGATGGCGCTTGGGCGCATTGAGGGCGTCGCGCCGGGCGCGCCTGTGGCGTTTGACGGCCAAGGGGCCACCGTGCGCCCCGCGGACGCCTGGCGCGGACGCGTGCTCAACGCTCTGGGCGAGCCGGTCGACGGCGCGGGGCCGCTGCCCGAGGGCGATTATGTCGCAGATTTGCGCGGGACCCCGCCGCCGGCCTACGCCCGCCGGCGCGTGGGTGAGCGGATGAACACCGGCGTGCGGGTGATCGACCTCTTCACGCCCATCTGCCGCGGTCAGCGCTTGGGGGTGTTCGCCGGCTCCGGGGTCGGCAAGTCGACGCTGCTGTCCATGTTCGCGCGCAACGCCAACGCCGACGTCAATGTGATCGGCTTGATCGGCGAGCGCGGACGTGAGGTGCGGGAGTTCATCGAACGGGATTTGGGGCCGGAGGGGCTGGCGCGCTCGATCGTTGTGGTGGCGACGTCCGATGAAAGCCCGTTGATGCGGCGCAACGCCGCGCTGTTGACGTTGGCCGCCGCGGAGGATCAGCGCAAACGCGGTCGCCACGTCTTCCTGATGATGGACAGCGTCACCCGCTACGCCAACGCCCTTAGGGAGATCGGCCTCGCCTCCGGTGAGCCGCCCTCAACCCGCGGGTATCCGCCGAGCGTGTTCGCGGAGCTGGCGGCGCTTCTGGAACGCGCGGGCCCCGGCCTGAAGGGCCAGGGCGACGTCTCCGCCGTGTTCACCGTGTTGGTCGACGGCGGCGATATGGATGAGCCGGTGGCCGACGCCGCGCGCGGCATCCTCGATGGCCACGTTGTTCTGTCGCGCACGATTGCCGAACGCGGACGGTACCCGGCCGTGGACGCGTTGAAATCCGTGTCGCGGGCGCTGCCCGACTGCGCCTCCCCTTACGAGAACGAGCTCTTGAAAAAGGCGCGCGCGCTGATGGCGCTCTACGCCGACAACGAAGAGCTCATCCGGATCGGCGCCTACCAGAAGGGCTCCAACGACGCGCTGGACGAGGCGATCGAGCGCTGGGCGGCGATGGAGGACGTGCTCTCCCAACGCCGCGAGCAGACCGACACCGTGGAGGCGGCCTTCGCGGCGCTCGAGTCCGCGCTAGCGCTCGAAGGCGTTACCGTCATGGACGAAAGCGCTGAAGCGCAATGGCGCGAGGCCCGTCGCGCGGCGCGCGCAGCGGCGGAGGCGCACCGCAACCCCGACGCCGCCGAGACGCCCGACCCCGCCGGCGGCCCGCCCGACACGGGCGCGCTCTCGGATGTCGCGGTCATGGATGATGTTGCGGCGTCGGATGACGGCCCGGTCACCCTGGATCTGACCGCCGAACCGGGACCCGAAACCTCAGGCCCCGCTCAACTGCCGCCGCCGCGCGACTGACGCCTAGAACTTCTGGGAATACGTGACCATCAACCCCTGCAGGTCGTTCTGCAAGGTGTAGTCAGCGCGGATCCCGTTGCGGCGACTGAGATTGAACTCGCCGCCGACGCCGAACAGGAAGTCGGAGTCGCCATCGCTCTCTTCGTCGTCGAACACTTCCGTGCGCACCCGCGTGCGCGCGATGCCCACACGCGCGAACGCGTCCCACCGCGGGGTGAGTTCTTTGATGAGCCGCGCATTGCCCGACAACGAATACACAACGCGATTGTCGGCGCTGCCCGCCTCTTCGCCATTGACGCCAATGAACAACTCGCCCTCATAGGCGACGGCGTCGATAACTTCACGCAGGGCGCCAGTGATCGGGAACTCATAACCGCCGCGTCCAACAATCCCGAAGGTGTCGAAGTCGTCCTCAAGCATGAACCCAAGTCCGGCGTCGCCGTAGTACATGCCGTCACGCGCTTGCGCGTAAGCGGGCCCCGCCGCAAGGACCGCAAGAGCGCCAAATGACGCCGCAATCACTTCCTGTCTCATCGACCTTCATCCCCTATCGATACGATGCTTGGGCCACACACGCAGCATCGTGCTGAGAAACCCAGCCCGCGCCCGCGCGGCGTCTGCCGCTTCACTCTCAACGGAACACGTACGGACGCCACTCGACGCAATCAACACTGCACGCGCAGCGCGCTTTACGCGAACCGCAGTTGAGTCTTAACGAAAACCTTAACAGTCATCCGCGTCAGCGCGTGATCCACATGCCGGATGCTTAGAAGTCGCGGGTGTAGGAGAGCATCAACCCCTCGAGATCGTTCTGCGTCGTGAAGTCCGCCCGGATCCCTGATTTCTGGTTGATCTTGTACTCGCCGCCAACGCCCAGAAGGACGTCCGTCTCGCCTTCGGTGTTGTCGTCTTCAAAGAACGGGCCGCTGAAATCCGAACGCAACGACGCGCGCGCGACGCCCAAACGGGCGAAGCCCTCGATGCGGGGCGTAAACCGCTTGATCGCGCGGACGCTGCCGGAGCCGACGAAGCGCACTTCGTTGTCGGCTTCACCGCCCAGCACGTCTTCTTCTTCGCCAAAGAAGCCGTAAAACAGCTCCGCCTCATAGGCGAGCGCGTCGATCAGCTCCTCGACGGTGCGCGGCGCGCGATGCTCATACCCAAAGCGCCCGACAATCCCGAAGGTGTTGAAGTCGTCCTCCAACTGATAGCCGCCGCCGAGATCGCCGTAGAAAAACCCGTCCTCGATCGCCCGCGTTTGCGCGAGCGCCGGCGTCGCCGCCAAGGCCAGGCTCGCGCCGATCACCGCCGTCATCGTCCGTTTCATCACAGGTCGCACCCCAAAGTCTGCGCGCCGAAACCCGCCTGGTTTCGTCGCTTTCCCCGTCTGCGCCCATTGACGCGAGACTTTTGCTGTGTTTGTGGCGGTATTCAGATTTTGAGACAAAATCAAGACGATCGCGCGGCGGTTGGCGCGAACAACGACCACACTTTCTTAAGTGTTGTTTAACGAATCTCTTGGGGTCGTCGGAGCGCGCGCCCTAAGGCGCGTCGATCAAGCCCAAGCTCGGAGCCGGCCGGCGCAACACCGCGATGGTCACGCGGCGATGGCGGGCCGCGTCCGGATCCAGCGACTGAAGCGCTTCATGGGGTCCCGCGCCCTCCAACCGCGCCACCCGATCGATCGTGAGCCCCGCCGTGAGCAGCGCCTGGCGGGCCGCGCGGGCGCGATCAACAGAGAGGTCGAGATTGTCATAGGCGCGGTTGTTTGTGGGGGCCGCGTCGGTGTGGCCGGTGAGGCGAATCTCGTTGGGCGCCCTTTTCAACGCGGATCCGACCAGCTCGACCAAGGCTTCGGCCCGCGCCGTCAGCCGCGCGCGTCCGGCGGCGAACATGGGCCGGCCTGGCTGGTCCATGATGTCGATCAGCAGACCGTCCTTGGTTTGGCGAAACGCCACGGACTCAAGCGCCGCCGTCCCATGGGCGGCCACGATCGCGGCGCGCAGATCGGCCTCGACGGCCTCCAAGGCGGCGCGCTCGCGCTCTTCGTCGCGGGCGTCTCCGGTCCCGAACTCCCGCAGCGACGGCGGCGACGCCACGGGGAAAGACGTGTCGCCGCGCGCCGATGGCGAGGTCATCGCGCCAATGGTGTCGACGGAGCGGCCGGCCAAGGGAGCCTCCGCCCCCGAGTTTGCGCGGGAGACCGAGGCCGGGTTGAAGTAATCGGCCAGCATGTCGCGCTGCTCGTCCGTGGAGGCCGCGCCGACCCACAGCAACAGGAAAAACGCCATCAACGCCGTTGCGAAGTCTGCGTAAACGATTTTCCAGTTGCCGTGGCCTTCGTCGTCGGAGATGTCGACGCGGGCCCGCTTGCGGGCCAGCGCGACGACAGCGGCTTCGCTTTTGCGGCGCATGGCGCTTCTCCGGCTCCGGCTAGGCCGCCGCGCGCGCGGCGTGCGGCGCGGGACCGGACGTGCGGGTGGCGGCTTCGAGCGCGTCGAAGCTCGGTTGGACGTCTTCGGTGAGGACTTTGCGCGCGAACTCGACGGCGATTTGCGGCGGCGCGCCATTCAGATAGGCGATCAGGCCCGCCTTCAGACTGATGAAGACGCTCAGCTCCGCCTCGGTGCGGTGGCGGATCGCCATCGCCAGCGGCGTCACCGCGCCATAGGCCAGGATCACGCCCAAGAACGTGCCCACCAAAGCGCCGCCGATCATCGCCCCAAGCACCTCGGGCGCTTGGTTGATGTAGCCCATGGCTTTGATGACCCCGAGCACGGCCGCGACGATGCCAAGCGCCGGCAGCGTGTCCGACATGCTCTCCACCGACTTCACGATCCGCCGGTTTTGCTTGGTCAGCGTGTCGATCTCCTCGTCCATCAAGGCCTCCAATTCGTGAGGCCGCTCCGACCCGAGGGAGATCAGGCGAACGTAGTCGCACAGGAATTGGATCGCGCGCGTCTGCGCGGCGGCGCGTGGAAACCGTTGGAACAGTTCGCTGTCGCCAGGATTCTCGACATCGCTCTCCACGGCGGCGATCCCTTTGGACTTCATGTGACGGAACAGCGCGAACAAGAGCGAGAGCATCGCCAAATGATCCGCCGGCTTCAGCCGATCGCCCGTGGCCACCCGCGCGATCTCCTTCGCGACGGCCGCGATCAGCGTGCGCGGATTGGCGATGATGAACGCGCCGAGCGCAGCGCCGCAAATGATCACCACCTCATAGGGCTGCCACAGCACGTTGGCGTCGCCGCCCAGCGCCGCGAAACCGCCGATCACGCTGGCGGCGATGATCACAAAGCCAATCAACATCGTCATGACGGCGCTCCTGACAAATCGCTGGTGCTTTCCAGCGCCTCAACGGCGCGTTCCAGCGCGCTCCAACCCGTTTCCAACCGGTCCAGCGCCGCGCGCGCCTGGACCGCGGGCAGCGGTTCGGGCGCCAAGCGGGGCGGCGGCGGCGGCGCAAAGTACGGCGTGAAGTCAAAGGCGCGACGCGGCCCGCCGCGCAGGTCGTCGTTCAAGTCGGCGCGCAGCAGCTGGCCCGCGGCGGCGTCAGCCTCCAAGCCGGCCAACGCGGCGTCACGACGCTCCGGCAGCGCGTCCGGCGCGACCTCGGTGAGCGCGACCACCTCCTCCAACAAATCAGCCGCCAACAGAGCGTCCAGATGCGCGGCGTCCGCGGCGAGGCCGCCGAGGGGCGTCGCGGCATGAGGGCGTGCGCGCGCGAACAAATCCACCCGCCGCCCGAGGTCCAACTCCGGATAGCGGTTCTCGACGAACACGGCTTCTAAGAGGGCGTCCAACCGATCCGCCGCTCGGCGCGCCAGCGCGTCATGGACGCCGCCGCGACGCCGCTCCGCGACGACGCTCAAGGCGTGCGCGGCGCTGATCGGCTCGCCGGCGAACAGATACGCGCGTCCAAGCGCGGTCAGGGCCGCGGCGGCCATGTGCTCGCCCGGCCAATCGACCAAAAGCGTTTCGAGGGTTCGGGCGGTCTCTGACGGGGTCGCGCGCCCCTCCGCCCACAGCAACGCCGCGGTGCGCAAGCGCGCCATCGCCGGCCAACGGCCGCGACCGACGGCCTGGGCGTAGGCGCTGAGCGCGGCGTCGACGTCGTTCGCGGCTTCCGCCGCGCGCCCTTCGGCGTATTTTGAGGCGGGCGGCGACGAGGCTTGCGCGGTCAGCGCCGCAAAGCGCCGCGCCAGGCCGGATGATCCTGCGGCGGCGGCCGCTTCCGTCAACGCGGGAGCGTAACGCGCGCGCGCCCACGCCGGCGCCGCCGGGGCCCCGCGAAGGGCGGCTTCAAGCGCCGCCGGGGTAAGGGTGTGGCCCGTTTCCGCCGCGTGTCCGACCGTGACATACGCCGCCATCGGGCTGAGGTCCGCGACCGCGCCGTCGCGCAGGCTCGCCTCGGTTTGCTCCGGCGCCAAGCCGCGCGCCATCATCGCCAGCTGATGGAGCGGCTCGGCGTCGGCCGCGGCGCCGTGCGCGAGCTCAAGCGCCGCGGCGGCTTCCGGCAACAAGCCGTTCTCCCAATACAAGGCCGCCAGGGCGCGTCCCTCCGCGCGCACCGCGGCGTCATCGCCAGCTTCCACGGCCGCGCCGAGCGCCGCGAGGCGCACGGCGCGCTCGTCCGCGAAGCCATGCAGCACGGAACGGCGCTCGTCGCCCGGCGCGCTCAGCGCGGGACTGGGCCAGGCCATCACCCCGGCCGCAAAGAGGAGGACAAGTGCGCGACGCATGCCGTCACGGTGGGCGCCGCGCGTAAATGGGATTCCAAAGGCGGCATCTTCGACAAAACTGGCGCAAACCTGACGCAACGGGGCGACGTCCCGACACATCGCCCACGCCTTTCGCCAATTTTGAACTTCAACGTCCGCGTAAACTCCCGCGCCAACGGTGTTGAGGGTCTGCACACGAGTTCAAGCCCGGAGAGCGCCGTGGTCGAAACCACCATCCCGGTGACGGTGTCGCGTCAGGACGCCCTGGCGCGCGAGCTGTCGCTGATCGCCCACAACCTCGCGAACCAATCGACCACGGGCTACCGAGCCGAACGCATGCTGTTTGACGAAGCGCTCCGGAAAGCCGGCGCCGCGGAGCCGGTGTCGTTCGTGGTCGACCGCGCCAGCTATCTGGAGGAGAGGCCCGGGCCGATCGAAACCACGGAGCGTCCCTTCGACGCCGCCCTCGACGGCGACGGATGGTTCAGCCTCGAGACCGCACAGGGCCTCCGCTACACGCGCGACGGCCGCTTTCACCGCAACGAAACCGGACAGCTCGTCACCCTCGACGGCCACAACGTCCTCGACGAGACCGGCGGCCCGATCTTGCTGGAAGAGAACGTGCGCCAATTCGTGATCGCAACCGACGGGGAGCTGACCGCCGACGGCTTGGGGATCGGGCGTCTCGGCGTGGTGCGCTTTCCCGACGATCAACGTTTGTTGCGCGAAGCCGGCGGGCTTTACCGCGCGGAGAACAACGCCGAAGGCCAGCCGGCGACGAACGTGCGGGTGCTGCAAGGCGCGCTGGAAGGCGCGAACGTCGATCCGATTTTGGAGATCACCCGGCTCATGGAGGCCAGCCGCGCCTATGAGCAAAGCGCGCGCTCAAACGTCGACACGCACAACCTCAAACGCTCCGCCATCGAACGCCTCGGCGCGGTGCGCTGACACTCGAAACCGCTTTGACCGCCGGGGGCCCATCCTCCGGATGTCTGTCCGATCAGAATGAGGACCCGCCAATGCAGATTCTCAAAATCGCCGCCACGGGCATGCGGGCGCAACAGATGAACGTGGAGGTGATCGCGAACAACATCTCCAACGTCAACACGTCCGCGTTTAAGCGCTCGCGCGCCGAGTTCTCCGACCTCCTCTACCAAACCCAACGCCGCGAGGGCGCGTTCTCGTCCAGCGCGGACACGATCGTGCCGGTCGGCGTGCAAGTCGGTCTCGGCGTGAAGCCGGTCGCGGTCGCGCGGGTCGCTGAACAGGGGGCGCTTAAGCCGACGGAGAACCCGCTGGACCTCGCGATCGACGGGGCCGGCTACTTTGTGGTGCAAACGCCGCCGGATGGCGAACCCGCCTTCACCCGCACCGGCAATTTCCAACTCTCGCCGGAAGGTCAGCTCGTCAATGTGGAGGGGTTTGAAATCGACCCCGGCATCGTGCTGCCGCCTGACGTCACCGACATCGAGGTCAACCGCGCCGGGGAGGTGTTCGCCTTCCAAGAGGGCCGCAGCGAGCCCACGCTTCAAGGCCAGCTGACGCTTGTGACCTTTGTGAACGAAGCGGGCCTGCGGCCGCTTGGCGACAATTTGTTCGCCTTCACGCCGGCCTCCGGGGAGCCTTTGCCCGGCCTCGCCGGCCAGGACGGCTTCGGCGTCATCCGCCAGGGCTATCTGGAGGCCTCGAACGTCGACATCGTGGCGGAGATCACCGAGCTGATCAGCGCCCAGCGGGCCTATGAGATGAACGCGCGCGTCATCGAAACCGGCGATCAGATGGCGCGCACCGTCTCCAATCTCCGTTAGGCGCGGCGATGATGACGGCGTTGTGGATCTCAAAGGCTGCAAAGGCGCTGGCGGGTTTGATCCCCGCCGCCGCGCTCGCGGTCAGCCTGGCGGCGCCGGCGCGCGCCCAGACCGGCTCTGGCGGCCCCGTCGATGCGGGACGCGTCTTCGCGCCGGTTCCGGTGCGCGCCATTGGCCGCGGCGAGCTGCTCAGCCCCGGGGACTTCGTGCTCACGCCCCTGACCGGCCGCCTGCCGGCGGACGCCATTCTCGACTTTCCGTCGCTGGCGGGCATGGAAGCGCGCCGCGATCTGCCAGCGGGCAAACTCGTGTTGTTTCGCGCCATCGCCCCCCTGCGGGTCATTGAACGGAACGCGCCGGTGACGCTGGTCTACGACACCGGCGGGGTGATGGTGACCGCCGACGGCGTCGCGCTGATGGACGCGGCGGCGGGCGAGACGATCCGCGCGGCGAACGCGAAAACGCGCCGCGTGGTGCTGGGTGTGGCGGCCGATGACGGGCGCGTGATGGTGGAGCGATGATGGTGGACGTCCGAAAGACACGCACACGCCGCCGGACCGCCGGCGCGGTCGCGTTGATCGCGCTCTTGGCCGCGAGCGCCTGTGGACGGCCGCATGACCTGCCGCCGGTGCCGCGCGCGCCGCTGCCGCGCCAGCCCATCGCGGGCGTGCGTTTGGAGTCGCCCAAACCGCCCAAACCGCAAACGCCCGGCTCTCTCTACGCCCGGCGCGCCGGCCTCTTCACCGATCTGCGTGCGCGAACGGAGGGGGACATCCTCACCGTGCTCATCGACATCGATGACGAAGCTCAGCTCGACAACGCGACCCGCCGGTCGCGCTCTGGCGACGCCGAGCTGGGCATTGGCGGCTTCTTTGGCCTGGGCGGCGTGCTCAGCCGCGCGCTCGACGACAGCTTCGAGCCGCAAAACGCCGTTGGGGTGAACAGCTCCTCCCGCTCGACCGGGGAAGGCGCGGTGGCGCGGCGCGAAACCATTAACCTCAAGGTCGCCGTGGTGGTGAAAGAGCGCCTGTCCAATGGCAACCTCTTGGTCTCCGGACGCCAACAGATCGGCGTCAACGGGGAAGTGCGCGAACTCTTGGTGGCTGGCGTCGTGCGCCCCGCGGATATCGGGCCGGCCAACACCGTCGAGTACGAGAAAATCGCCGAAGCGCGCCTGGCCTATGGCGGCACTGGCGTGCTGACGGCGATCCAAGATCCGCGCTGGGGCCAGAAGACCTACGACGCCGTCGTCCCGTTCTGACGCTGGCGGCGGCGCGCGAAGCGGAGACAGACCATGGCGAAGGGGGTGTTCGGGCGACGCGGGTGGGCCATGATCGCGTTTGTCGCCACGGCGGCGGTGATCGGCGTGCTCGCCATGATCGCGGGCCCAGAGGACTGGCCCACGACCGCGCGCGCGGGATCTGACACGGAAACGGCGTATGTCGAACTCGGTCAGTTCACCGCCCCGATCACCCGCGTTGACGGCGCGCGGGGCTTTCTGCTGGTGCAAGCGCGCGCGGCGGTGTCGGATCAGGCGACGGCGCTGCGCGTGTCCACGGCCCACCCGCTGACCCGTCACGCCGGCCTGCGTGCGGTCTACAGCTTGGCGGCTCAAGGCGAAGTCATGATGGATGTCGACGGCGTCGCCGAGGCTCTGCGCGATGCGGTCAACCATGCGCTCGGCGCGGAGGTTGTGGACACCGTCTATGTGGACCGGCTGCTGATCCAATAGCGCTCATGGGAGCGGCCGCCGCACGCTGAGGACGGCGCGCTTCCGCGGGACCTGGCCTCACGCGCGGCGCGGCGCCATGGTCCCCGCCATGGACGACGTGCTCATCATCGGAGCGGGAATTGGCGGGCTGGCGGCCGGTGTGGCTCTCGCGCGCGCCGGCCGTCGGGTCACGGTGTGCGAACGGGCCGCCAGCCTCACCGAGGTCGGCGCCGGGCTTCAGCTGGGGCCCAACGCCGGCCACGTGTTGACGGCTCTGGGGCTCGACGCGGCGTTCGCGCCCGTCGAGGTGCGCCCCGAGGGCGTGCGGCTGCAGCTTGGCGTCAGCGGCGCCACGATCGCCACGGTGCCCTTGGGGGAAACGGCGCGCGCGCGCTATGGCGCGCCTTACCGCGTCATCCACCGCGCGGACCTCGTGGCTGTGTTAGCGCAAGCGCTCCACGCCCAAGCGCCCGACGCGCTCGTGACGAACGCCGAGTTGATCGCCTGCCTGCAGGACGACCAAGGCGTGACGGCTGTCTTCGCCGATGGCGCGGAACGGCGCGCGGCGGTCCTGATCGGGGCCGACGGTTTGCGGTCCACGGTGCAAGCGCTCTTGCTGCGACCTCAGGAGCCGCGCTTCACGGGCCATGCGGCCTGGCGGGGCGTGGTTCCGGCGTCGGCGCTTGAGCGCTTCACCCATCCGATGGAGGTGGTCGCGGCGTTCGGCCCTCACCGGCATTGGGTGAGTTATCCGATCCGCGGCGGGGCGTTGATCAACTTCGTGGCGGTCACGGAGGTCCCCCGCTGGCGCGAGGAAGCGTGGTCGGTCCGCGGCGACCTGACGGCTTTGCGCAACGCCTTCGCGGGCTGGGCGGCGCCGGCGTCGCACGTCCTCAACGCGGCGGAGAGCGTGAACCTCTGGGCGATCGCCGATCGCGCGGTTCTTCCGCGTTGGACGGACGGCCGCGTCGCGCTCCTGGGCGACGCCGCCCACCCCATGCCGCCGTTCCTGGCGCAAGGCGCCGGCCAGGCGCTTGAGGACGCGGCCGCGTTGGCGACCGCCCTTCGCCATGTCGCGTCAACGGATATCCCCCAGGCCCTCAAGGCGTATGAGCGCCGACGGCGCGGCCGCGCGGAACGCGTGCGCGCGGCGTCCACGGCCAATGGCCAGCTCTATCACCGCCGCGGCCGTCTCGCCCAGGCGCTGTCCTACGCGCCGATCTGGGCTGCGGCGCAGCTGGTCCCCCAGGCGGGGCTGATGCGCTATGACTGGCTCTACGGACACGACCCGTGGGCGCCCGCGTGAGCCGCCGCCGCGCCCGCGCGACACGTTGAGATCACTGGAGGACGCTGTGACGACACCAGAGCTGGTTCCTGTTCAGCCCCGCGTGCGTGAGTGGCGTTTGGCGTGGGCGGCGCGCATGACGCTGTCCTTGGCGATGGCGTTGGGGCTTTCCGTGGCGCCGGCCGCGGCGCAGTCCACCGACCATGGGTTGGCGGAGGGGCCCGGCGCGGAGCGCGTCGCGGCCGTTTGCACGACGTGCCACCAGGCGAACGTGATCCCCCGCAGTATGGGCTACGACCGCGACGGGTGGACCGCGCTCACGGC
>CAZGLY010000030.1:0-36926 GCA_964526675.1 uncultured Caulobacterales bacterium | reverse complement strand
AAGACAGAGGGCAAGAAAGCCGGTCAGGACGGCGAGGCCAACAAGGCGGTCATCGACGCGCTGATCGCCGCCGGCGGCTTGTTGGCGCGGGGCCGGCTGACCCATTCCTATCCGCATTCCTGGCGCTCCAAAGCGCCGCTGATCTATCGCAACACGCCCCAATGGTTCATCGCGATGGACAAGCGCTTCGGTCTGCCGGGCGAGGCGAAGAAGAATTGGAAGACCCTGCGGCGGCGCGCGCTGGAGGCCATCGACGCCACGGACTGGCATCCCCCCCAAGCGGTCAATCGCATCCGCACAATGGTGGAGAGCCGGCCGGACTGGCTGATCTCGCGCCAACGGGCGTGGGGCGTGCCGCTGACCTTGTTTGTGCATAAGGAGACGGGCGCCGTGCTCGTCGACGAGGTGGTCAACCAACGCATTGTCCGCGCGATCGAAAAGGGCGGGGCGGACGTGTGGTGGTCGACGCCGAAGTCGCAGTTTCTGCGCGGTCGGCTGCCCGAGGGCGCAAGCGCGCGGGACTATGAGAAAGTCACCGACATCTTGGATGTGTGGTTCGACTCCGGCTCCACCCACGCCTTCACGCTGGAGGCGCGGAACGACCAGCGTTGGCCGGCGGACGTGTATTTGGAAGGCACGGACCAACACCGCGGCTGGTTCCAATCCTCGCTGCTGGAAGGCTCCGGGACCCGCGGCCGCGCGCCTTATGACGCGGTCATCACCCACGGCTTCACCCTCGATGAGGACGGCCGCAAGATGTCGAAGTCTCTGGGCAACGTTGTCGCGCCGCAGGAAGTCACGACCCAATACGGCGCCGAGATCTTGCGCCTGTGGGTCGCGTCGGCGGACTATGAGCACGACCAACGCATGGGCCCGAACATCCTCAAGGCCACGGTCGATTCTTATCGTAAGATCCGCAACACCATCCGGTACTTGCTCGGCGCGCTTCACGGCTTTACCGACGCGGAGCGGGTCGAGACCGACGACATGCCGGGTCTGGAGCGGTTCATGCGCCATCGGATGGCCGAACTCGACGCCCAAGTGCGGTCGGCCTACGCGGCGTATGACTTCAAGGCGGCTTACACCGCGCTCTTCAACTTCACAGCCGCCGAGCTGTCGGCGTTCTACCTGGATATCCGCAAGGACAGCTTGTACTGCGATCGTCCGAGCGCCCTGCGGCGTCGCGCCGCGCGCACCATCATGGACGAGGCGTTCGCACGTCTGACCGTCTGGCTCGCCCCGATCCTGAGCTTCACCACGGAAGAGGCGTGGTTGGACCGGTTTCCCAGCGATGATGGCAGCGTCCACGCGCGCGTGTTCCCGGACACGCCGCAGGACTGGCTCCAGCCCGCGTTGGCGCAGCGATGGGCCCGGCTGCGCCGCGTGCGTCGTGTCGTCACAGGCGCTCTGGAGATCGAGCGGCGCGAGAAACGCATCGGTTCGTCGCTGGAGGCCGCGCCGCGCGTGTTTCTCGACGACGCGGAGGATCGCGCGGCGCTGGAGGCCGAAGCCGCGCTCGCCGGCGTTGCGCCAGCGGATTTCCTGGCGGAGATCGCGATCACCAGCCAAGCCGTGATCCAGCCGTCGGCCGGGCCGGAAGACGCGTTCACGCTCGAGGACGTGGCGGGCGTCGCCGTGGTTCCCGAACGCGCGGAGGGGCCGCGCTGCGCCCGATCGTGGCGGGCCACGACGGATGTGGGGGAGGATCCCCGCTATCCGGATCTGAGCGCGCGCGACGCGGAGGCCGTCGCTGAGTGGGACGCCGCCCATGTCTGATCCCGCCCCCACCAATCCAGCCTCGTCTGATCCGGGATCGACGGTCTCCGCCGCGACGCGCGTGTGGCCGTTATCGGTGTGGGCGCGTCGCGGCGCGCTGGTCGGCTTGGCCGTGCTCGTCGCGGACCAGCTGTCAAAGGCGCTGGTGTTGGGTCCGCTCAACTTCAGCCCCGAAGGCTGTCGCGAGGCGGCGTTGGCGCTGGCGGGCGGCGGCTTGGACCGCGCCGCGGCGATCGCCGCGATTGAGGCGCAGCACAGCCTGTGTCGGAAGATCGAGCTGTCCGGCGTCTTTGATCTCACCATGGTGTGGAACCCGGGCGTCAGCTTCGGGTTGTTGTCAGCCGGCTCCGCGGTTCAAGTGTTTGGTTTGGTTGTCTTTTCCCTGGGTCTGGCGGGGTTCATGAGTTGGTGGCTCGCGCGCACGACCCGGCCGCTCACGGCGCTCGGCCTCGGGCTGATTATTGGCGGCGCCTTGGGCAATGTGGTGGACCGGGCGCTCTATGGCGCGGTGGTCGATTTCCTGGATTTCTCCGGCCCGTGGTTCCGCGTCGGCGGCTTTCCTGTCGGCTTTCCGTATGTCTTTAATGTCGCCGATGCGGCGATCAATGTTGGCGTGGCGTCGCTGGTGGCCGACTGGGCGCTTGAGGAGCGCGCCCGTCGCGCCGCGGGAGCCGCGCCGGCGCCGTGACCAGAGCGCGCGGCGACGGGTTGGCGCGCGCTGCGGTGGACGCCGAAGGGAGAAAGCGCATGAACAGTCTTCTGCGTCGTGGACGGGTGGCGGCCGTGGTCGGATTGGCCGTGGCTGTGGTCGCGTGCACAAGCTTGGGCCGCGCGGTGGGTTCGAGCAAAGTCGCGCCCGATGAGTTTCGCGTCGTCACGAAAGCGCCGCTGGTGTTGCCGCCGGAATACAATGTGCGTCCGCCACGGCCCGGCGAGCGCCGTCCCCAAGAACTGGCGCCCTCCGAGCAAGCGCGCCGGGCGGTCCTCGGGCAGGAGTACGCGCGCCGCGCGTCCGACGGCGAGCAGCTGTTGGTGGCGAAAGCCGGCGGCGCAGAGGCTGATCCCGTGATCCGCCAGCGCGTGGACATCGAGGCCGGAGGCGTCACCCGCAAGACGGACGAGTTCACCAATCTGCTGCTGTTCTGGCGGGGGTCTGAACCCGGCGGCGGCGTTTTGGACCCCGAGGCCGAAGCGCGCCGGCTGCGCTTGGTGACGGCGGTGACGGGCGAGGACGAGGAGGTGATCATCGATCGCCGAACCGGCCTTAAGCTCCCTGGTCTTTAGTCACAGCCTCTGAGGCCCAGTCTCCAATTCTGAGCGTCTGGCGCCGGCCCCGCATTCCGGGCCCCACGGTCCGAGCTCGAGCCCGCTGAGGGTCGCCGGCGGGCGGCTTGCCGGCGCCGCCGTCTTTGGGTTAACCGGTGATCAGCACAGAACGTGTGGACGGGGAACGCCGATGACGTCGCTGCGAGGCCTGTGGGCCAGTGTTTTGGCCGTGATGATCGCCGGCGGCGTCGTGACGGCGTGCCAGACCACGTCCGACAGCGCCATGGGGCCGGACGCGCCTCGCGGCGGCGAGCCGCGCGAGCTTTCTGAAGCCGCCGTCCTCGAGGACGAACGCGACAGTGGTCGCATCAGCGATGCGCCCGCGAACGGCGATTACGAGGCGGGCGCGCCCGCCGCGCCCAGCCGCGGCATACGCCGCCGGGAGGTGGCGTCGCGTTCCGCACCGCCGTCCGACGCCATGGGCCTCATCGCCGCGCCGGCGCTCTCGGGGGCGGAGGAGGCGAATCCCGCCCCACGGACCCGCAGTCTTGACCGACGGAACGTCTTCGGCGGCGTGTCGCCGGCGCCGACGATTGATCGGGAGCGAGGCCTTGTGCACTTGCTCTTCGGCACCAACCGCGCGCAGCAGCCGGGCCGCGCCGGCGAGGTTCCGGGCAAGCGCCTGACCGAGGGGCGCTCGCCGCAGCTCCATTACGGCTCGCTGCGGGTGTCGATCCCGCCCGAGCACCAAGCCGGGAATGTGGAGCGGCCGTTCCAGGTCCAGACCATGTTCGGGACCGTAAGCTTCGGCGCGGAGGACGCGCGCAAGCACATCGTGGTGTCCGACGGCGCGTTTTTGTCGCCCGAGGCGTTCGCCCAACTGGCGCGTCGCCTGCAGGCGGGAGCCGATCGTTTTGATGATCAGGCGTTGGTGTTTGTGCACGGCTTTAACAACACGTTTGAGACGGCGGCGTATCGCACGGCCCAGATTGTGTGGGACTTAAAATTTGATGGCGCGGTCTACTTCTACAGTTGGCCGAGCCGCGGCGATTTGAACCGCCAAGCGTATCAGTACGACCGCGAGAGCGTGCTGCAATCCCGCGAACCATTCCGCGAGTTTTTGGAGCATGTCGCGCGCACCAGCGACGCAAAGCGCGTTCATGTGGTGGCCCACTCCATGGGCGCTCTGCTGACCATGGAAGCCTTGCGCGACATCAACCGTGATTTGACGCCATCGCGTCCCCTGTTTGGCGAGGTCGTGCTTGCGGCCCCCGACATTGATCGGGACGTTTTCCGTCAACTCAGCGTCGCCATCACCGGCGTCGCCGACAGCGCCACGCTCTACGCCTCATCCAAGGACAAAGCGCTGGCGGTCGCGGAACGTTGGGCGGCCGGCCCCCGCGCCGGCGATGTGCCGCGGGAAGGGCCGGTGATCGCGCCCGGTTTTGACACGGTGGACGCCTCGGACGTGTCGTTGGGTCTGTTGTGGACGGCGGATCATGCCCGGTTCGCCGAGGCCGCCGCGCTCATCGACGATCTCGACGAACTGTTGCGCCAAGGCCTGCGCCCGCCCCATGAGCGGACGCCGCTGCTGCAGCGGGTGATCGGACCGCAAGGGCCCTATTGGCGGTTCATGGCCCCTTAGCCCCCGCGTGATCGCCGCGTCCGCGGCGCGTTGACCCCCGCCCACGCGCAGCGCAGGCTGCCAGTCATGAACGCTGCGCCGATTCGCCCCATCCGCCGTCTGCCGCCGGAGACGGTCAACCGCATCGCCGCCGGCGAAGTGGTGGAGCGCCCGGCCTCCGCCGTGAAGGAGTTGGTCGAGAACGCTCTCGACGCCGGCGCGTCGCGCATCGACATCGCCGTGGATGGCGGCGGGATCGCGCTGATCGACGTCGCGGACGACGGCGTGGGGATGGACCGCGACGGCCTCCTCCTCGCGGTCGAGCGGCACGCCACGTCAAAGCTGGCGCCGGACGTCGATGGTTGTTGGGATCTCCTGCGCATCGCCACGATGGGTTTTCGCGGCGAAGCGTTACCGTCCATCGCGTCGGTCGCCCGCCTGTCCCTGGTCAGCCAAACCGCGGAGAGCCCGGAGGCCTGGAGCCTCGATGTGGAGGCGGGCGCAATCCAACACGGCGGCGCACGGCCGGCTCAAACCCTCGGCGGTCCGGGAACCCGCGCGGTGGTGCGCGACCTCTTTCACGCGACGCCGGCTCGGCTCAAATTCCTCAAGAGCGAGCGGGCGGAAGCCTCGGCGATTGTCGATGTGGTCAAGCGTCTGGCGATGGCCAATCCGCGGGTCGGGTTCAGCCTGCGCGTGGATGGACGCTTGCGCTTCGCCTTATCCGCCGCGGGCGGTACGGAGGAGGAGGCGCGCGCCGCGCGGTTGGGCGACGTGCTCGGCCGCGACTTCACCGAGAACGCTCTCGCGATCGATCAAGAGCGGGAGGGCGTGCGGCTGACCGGGCTTGCGGGGCTGCCCACGTTCAACCGGGGTTCGAACCAGCATCAATATCTGTTCGTGAACGGCCGGCCCGTGCGCGACAAGCTCCTCGTCGGCGCCATTCGCGGCGCGTATCAGGATCATCTGGCGCGCGACCGCCACCCCATGGCGGCGTTAGCGCTGGACGTGCCGCCGGAGCGAGTGGACGTGAACGTCCACCCCGCCAAGACGGAGGTGCGGTTCCGCGAGGCGGGCCTCGTGCGTGGGCTGTTGGTCGGGGCGCTGCGCCATGCGCTGGCGCGTGCGGGCCACCGGGCGTCGACCAGCGTGGCGGGCTTCGCGCTCGGCGCTGCGCAAGCGCATGTCGCGCCGCCGCGTTCAGGACTGTCGGGCGGCTGGCGTCAGCCCCACGCGCCGGCGAACCCCGACAACCGCTATGGCGCCGGCTTGGCGGAGGCCGCTCAAGCCCTGCTGGAGCGGGACGACCAGGCGCATTTGTGGGCCGATCCCGCGCTGTCGGCCCGTCTGGAGAGCCCCGCGACCGGCGAGGCCGCGCCCGTGATCAGCGCGGAGCCGGCCCCGGACTACCCCCTTGGCGTCGCCCGCGCCCAGGTGCACGAAACCTACATCGTCGCGCAGACCAAAGACGGCGTCGTCATCGTCGACCAGCACGCCGCCCATGAGCGGCTCGTCTACGAGCGCATGAAGCGGGACTTGAAGGCGAAGGGGGTCGCGCGTCAGGCCTTGCTCGCGCCGGAGATTGTCGATCTCGACCCTGAAGCCGCGGAGCGGGTGGTCGCGCGCGCGGCGCAGCTGGCGGATCTCGGGCTGGTGGTGGAAGGCTTCGGCCCGGGCGCGGTCGCGGTCCGGGAGGTCCCCGCGCTCTTGGGCGACTGCGACGTCCAGGGCCTGGTGCGGGACTTGGCCGATGACTTCGCCCAGTTCGACGCCGCGCTCTCCCTGATCGAGCGGTTGGAGGAGGTGTGCGCCACCATGGCCTGCCACGGCTCCGTGCGCTCTGGCCGGCGGCTGCAAGGGGCGGAGATGAACGCGCTGCTGCGGGAGATGGAGACGGTCTCCCACTCCGGCCAATGCAATCACGGCCGCCCCACCTATGTGGAGCTGAAGCTCAAGGACATTGAGCGCCTGTTCGGCCGGCGGTGAGGGGGCGGCCGTCGCCCCGTCACTCACTCCGGCGGATCGGGGTCCGGATCCTTTTGCGCTCCGCCAGCGGACGACCCGGCGCCCGCGCTTGCGTGATCACGCAACCAGTCGCGCAAAAGCTCCCGGGTTGCGTTGCTTCCTGTCAAACCGACGTCGTCGGTCGAGAGGACCACTGTGGACTTCGATTCCGCTAACGCCTCCGCAACGCGTTGCTGTGTGTGGAGACGTAAAACCTCCAAAACCGCCTGATTGATCCCATCGTGAATTGGCGGGACTTCGTCGCGCCGGCGGAACAAGTCCGCGATATCGTCGTAGGACGACGGTGAAAGCAAAGCCGCGGTGTCAAGGCCGGGAGTCTTGCCAGCCTCCCCACTGTCATCGGCGTCCCGTTCGTTGAGGTCGTCGCCCATCGCCCGACGCAAGGCGCGCTCGAGTCCTTTCGAATAACGGACGTCGTAACCTTTATCGACACGCACATAGTCGAAATTGACCGTGCTAAAGTTCACACCCAACGGCGCGACGCCAAGGCCGCTCTGGTCGGTGGCGTTTTCGAGGCCGACCAGTTGGTGCAAAACAGCGCTCTCGATATCGCGCCGCCGTTTTCCAATGTCCTCGTCTGGCACGCCAGCTAAATGATCTTGAAAGGCATCCATAATTCGAATCGAAAATTCATCGGAGAAATCAGCAACCCAATAAGTTTTTTCAAGTCTATCGAAATCAAGGCTGAAACCAATCCGCGCGGTCAGCCAAAATGACTTCGGTTCGTCCGCTGTTGACACTCGGAACGGCAATGGACAACAGATATGCTTTCGCAGATCGATTTTGCCAGTATCGGGATTAAGAAGTGGGTGGAGCCGCCAGTCGCCCGTGGCCGTGTCATACTTCCAAAATTCAATCGGCGGCGCACCGCTGGATTTTTTATACACCCAAGTGTTCAGTGCACGATTGACAGTTTGCCCTCGAACTGCCTTTTTAAAGCCTCTATCGGTCAGAAGAATACAGGCTTCGTTGTCCGCTAAATCCATCATGAAGGTCATTGGCAGCCCCCATCGCCTCGCCTATTGATGCCGAACCCGAAGACAACCTAGGGCAACGTGAACCCGCCGGACAACCTCTTCGGCGGAAGTATGTTTGTGCGCATGATGCGGGGGTGATCAGAGTCCGAGCGTGCACGCCCAGGGTGCTCGGCTTCTAAGGCCATTTCACCTCTGGGGGCATGGAGGAGAGGATGGTCTCCACATTGCCGCCCGTCTTGAGGCCGAACGTCGTGCCGCGATCGTAGAGCAGATTGAACTCCACATAGCGGCCGCGGCGAATGAGCTGTTCCTCGCGCTCGGCGTCGCTCCAGCTTTCGACCATGCGCCGGCGCAAGATCTCCGGGTAGACGTCGAGGAACGCTTCGGCTTGGGCTTGGGCGAAGGCGAAATCCGCATCCCAGTCGCCGGAATTGTGGCGGTCGAAGAAGATGCCGCCGACGCCGCGCGGTTCATCCCGATGCTTGAGATGAAAGTATTCGTCCGCCCATTTTTTGTACTTCGGGTGATAGGCGGCGTCGTGGGCGTCGCAGGCCGCTTTGAGCGCGCCGTGGAACTCTTGCGCGTCTTCGTGTTCCTGGGATCGCTGATGATCGACCAAGGGGTTCAAATCGGAGCCGCCGCCGAACCACGTCTTCGTGGTGCTGATGAAGCGCGTGTTCATATGCGCGGCCGGCGTGCGGGGATTGCGCAAATGCGCGATCAGGGAAATGCCGCTCGCCCAAAAGCGGGGATCGTCTTCCGTGCCCGGGATTTGGCCTTTAAATTCGTCGGAAAACGTCCCGTAGACGGTGGAGCAGTGCACACCCACCTTCTCAAAGAAGCGTCCGCGCATGATGGCGCCGACGCCGCCGCCCAGATCCTCCGACCCGTCACCGCGCGTCCACGCGATCCGCTCGAACCGCGCGGCGGGCCCGCGATAAAGCGGCGGCGCCGCCTCGTCCTCAAGTTCTTCGAACGCCGCGCAGATTCGGTCCCGCAAATCCTCGAAATACGCGCGGGCGACGGCCTTGCGGGCGTCCAGCGCGGCGGGGGCGGCCTCTGGAGCCTGGGCTTCGCTGACGGCGAGGTCGCTGGGGGCGGGCATGGCGGATCTCCCGAAGCTCTGGTGGGTCTCTTGGGCTAGCACGCTCGTGCGGCGTCGAGGGTGCGACGAATGTACCGCGCGCGGCGGGCGCGCTCACCCGCTGGCGGCCGTGTTCGGCGCGCCGCCGGAACCGCCAAGCTGACGCGCGGCCTCCGCCAATGCAACGCCCGCGGCCACCACCACGTTGAGGGAACGCGCGCCGGCGGCCAGCGGAATGCGCGCGCGCACGTCCGCGGCGGCGTGCGCCTCCGGCGGGGCGCCGGCGCTTTCACGTCCGCACACGATCAGATCTGAGGGATGAAACGCCACGTCCCACAGGCTGTGGTCGGCTTTGGTCGTCAGCAGCACGAGGCGACCCTCGCAGCGGACGTCGCTGACGGCGAACGCGTCCCATGAGGCGTGGCGGGTCACGCGCGCGAGCCCGACATAATCCATCGCCGCGCGACGCAACGCCTTGTCCGTCAACGCGAAGCCGCAGGGCTCCACGATCTCCACCGCCGCGCCAAAACAGGCCGCCGTGCGGATCGCCGCGCCCACATTTTGCGGGATGTCGGGTTGAATCAAAACGAGGCGCATTCTATCGACTTCTTTCGCGGGTCCGCAGGGTGGTCTGGGGCGGCGGATGCGACATTGGGCCGCAATCACGACGGGCGGGGCCGCTCTGGCTTGACGTTCGTTATCGCCGGCGCAGCTTTTTGAGCATACAACGCCGACGACGGACGTATGGAGGCACTATGACCGATGTGACAGCAAGCGACGGCGCGCCGGAAGCCACGCGACGCGACTTCATTCACATCGCCAGCGGCGCGTTCGCCGCGGGCGGGGCGGCGTTCTTGGCCTGGCCGTTCATCGACCAAATGAACCCGGCCGCGGACACGCGCGCTTTGTCCTCGGCGAATTTCGATCTCGGCGGACTGCTGGAGGGTTCCGAGGCGCGTTTGCTGATCGGCGGCAAGCCCGTGTTCGTGCGCCACCGCACGGCCGCGGAGATCGCCGCGGCGGAGCGTGACGGCGTTGTCGGCAGCCCGGCGGAGGCCGATGCGGACCGGTTGCGCCCGGGTCCGGATGGCGCGCTTCGCCCGCAGTATCTGATCATGTTCGGCAGCTGCACGCATCTCGGCTGCGTGCCGACGGGCGACGGCGCGGGAGATTTTGGCGGCTGGTACTGCCCCTGCCACGGCTCCCACTACGACACCGCGGGGCGGATCCGCAAAGGCCCGGCGCCTTTGAATTTGCCGATCCCGAACTATGAATACACATCAGACACCGTGGTGAAGATCTCGCTCTAGTTCCAGAGCGCGACGACGGCTGAAGCGACTGTCAGGAGACGGCGTACGATGAGCGGACCTTCGACCTACGTTCCGAAGACCGGTTTTGAAAAGTGGTTGGACACGCGTTTGCCGATCGTGCGGCTCGCGTATGACAGTTTTGTCGATTTCCCCACGCCGAAGAACCTGAACTATTGGTGGACGTTTGGCGGCATCCTGTCCCTGTGCCTGGTGATCCAGATCGTCACCGGCATCGTGTTGGCGATGCATTATGTCGCCTCGACGGGCGGCGTCGGCGGTTTTCCGCCGATCGACTCCGCGTTCGGCAGCGTGCAGCGCATCGAGCGGGACGTGAACGCCGGCTGGTTGATGCAAAACATCCACTCAGTCGGTGCGTCGATGTTCTTCGTAGCGGTCTATGTGCACATCTTTCGCGGTCTGTATTACGGGTCGTATAAAGCGCCGCGCGAGGTGTTGTGGATCCTCGGCGTTTTGATCTTCTTCTTGATGATCGCCACGGCGTTCATGGGTTACGTGTTGCCCTGGGGGCAGATGTCCTTCCACGGCGCGGCCGTGATCACGTCGCTGTTGGGCGCGGTGCCGTTTGTCGGCGAAGGGATCCAGACCTGGCTTCAGGGCGCGCCCAGCATTGGCAACGCAACGCTGAACCGATTCTTCTCGCTCCACTATCTCTTGCCGTTTGTGATCTTCGGCATTGTCGTGCTGCACGTCTGGGCGCTTCACGTGCCCGGAAACAACAATCCCTCGGGGGTGAGCGTGCGCAATGACGCGACCGGCCTGAAAGCGGACACGGTGCCGTTCCATCCGTACTACACGGTGAAAGACGCGTTCGCGATTGTGCTGTTCTTGATCTTGTTTGCGGCGTTTGTGTTTTACGAGCCGGACGCGCTGGGCCACTCCGACAACTTTATCCCGGCCAACCCTCTTCAGACGCCGGCGCACATCGTTCCGGAATGGTACCTCTTGCCGTTCTACGCGATCCTGCGGGCGGTCCCGAGCAAGTTTGGCGGCGTGCTGTTGATGTTCGCCGCCATCGGGGTGTTGTTCGTCTTGCCCTGGCTCGACACGTCGAAAGTGCGGTCGATGCGTTACCGGCCCTTGGCGCGCCAAGCGTTCTTGGGCTTTGTGATCGCCTGCCTCTGCCTCGGTTGGGCGGGCGCGAAGAACCCCGATGATTATGTGTTCGCGTTGGGCGATGAGCGGTGGAGCGTTGTTTACACCGACGAGGCCGGCGCGGAGCAGCGTCAAACGTTCGCCACCGGCGCGGCGGCCAAAACGTTCCGGGATGGCTTGCCGAACGCCGAGACGGCCGCGTACGCGGAAGTGCCGCCGCCAGGCCTCACCTTCTTGTGGCTGGCGCGGATCTTCACGCTCTACTACTTCGCGTATTTCGCTGTGATTTTGCCGATCCTCGGCGTGATCGAGCGACCGAAGTCCCGTCCAGCCTCGATTGATGCGGCGGTGTTGGGTGGTCGCGGCGCCGCCGGCGCGTCCGCGGCGCCAGCGCCGGCTGAGTGAGCCGACGCGGCGCGCAGGCGGGATCGGTCGAACCGGGAGTAAATGATGATTAGGCGTGTTTTGGGCGGCAAGGTCGCGAGTTTCTTCACGGACCTGGCGAGTTTCGTCGCGGGCGGCGCGATCGGCTTGTCGGTGGTGCTGGTGTTTGCGCCCGCCGCCGACGCCGCGGGCGGCGCGAAATCACCGGATCACCATCACTGGCACTTTGATGGGCCGTTCGGCGCCTATGATCAGGCGGCGCTGCAGCGCGGTTATCAAGTCTACAAGCAGATCTGCGCGGCGTGCCACTCGATGGACTACGTGGCGTTCCGCCATCTGGGCGAGCCGGGCGGCCCGTTCCACGACAAAGAGTACAAAAACCCCAACGACAATCCGATGGTGCAGGCGATCGCCCGTCAGTTTGGCGAAGAAGTGCGCGAAGTCACCACAATCGATGACTATGGTGATGAAGCCACGCGTGCGCCGACCACGTCCGATTATATTCCGTCACCCTTTCGGAACGAGACGCAGGCCCGGTCCATCAACGGCGGGGCGTATCCGCCGGACTTCTCTGTGATCGTGAAAGCGCGTCACCACGGCGCCGATTACATTCGCTCGCTTCTGCTGGGTTACCAGTATGAAGTGCCCGCGGAGCTGGACGTGCCGCTTGGGCAGTATTGGAACCCGTATTACGCCGGTGATGTCTCCGGCAGTTGGACGGGCGACCCCTCGAAGGTGCCGTATGGCGGCTTCATCGCGATGGCCCAGCCGCTTTACGACGGCATGGTGGAATACGCCGACGGCACGGAAGCCACGGTCGAGCAGATGGCCAACGATGTGTCCGAGTTCTTGAACTGGGCGGCGGATCCGCATTTGGCCGCGCGCAAGCGTTTGGGGCTCTCTGTGGTTGGCTATTTGATCATTTTGGCCGGCCTGTTGTGGGTGTCGTACCACCAGATTTGGCGCAACGTGAAGCACTAGCCGCGCAAGCGCTGACGCGGAACGCGCGGCGTTCGCCGCCTGCGGCCCGGCCGCCGCGCTCTTGCGACGCATTGGTTTCAGGCCGGCCGCATTCCCGTGGCCGGCCTTCCTCTTTGGAAAGGCGTGGCGATGGAGAGCTGGACTCTCGGCGTGATCGGCGGCTCCGGCCTTTACGCGCTGGATGGCCTCCAAGATGTGCGCGAGGAGCGGATCGACAGCCCCTGGGGCGCGCCGTCGGACGCGATCATTCGCGGGCGTCTGCATGGCCTGGAGTTGGTGTTCCTGCCGCGCCATGGCCGCGGTCATGCGCTCAGCCCCAGCGATGTGAACTATCGAGCCAACATCGACGTGCTCAAACGCGCCGGATGCACTGACGTCGTGGCGTTTTCCGCGTGCGGCTCGCTGCGCGAAGCGCTCGAGCCGGGGACCTTTGTCGTTGTCGATCAGTACATCGATCGCACGTTCTCCCGCGCGAAGAGCTTCTTCGGGACGGGCTGTGTCGCCCATGTGGGGTTCGCCCACCCCGTGTGTGAGCGCTTGAGCGCCTTGGCCGCAGAGGCCGGCCGTCGCGCCGGCGCGCGGGTCGTGGAGGGCGGGACCTACATGATCATGGAGGGGCCGCAATTCTCCACCCGCGCGGAGAGCGAGCTGTACCGCGCGTGGGGCTGCGATTTGATCGGTATGACCAACATGCCCGAAGCCAAGCTCGCGCGTGAAGCGGAGCTGCCCTACGCCGCTGTGGCCATGGTCACCGACTTTGACTGTTGGCACGAGGACTACGGCCATGTGGACGTGCCCTCCGTCCTCGCGGTGATGCGCGACAACGCCGCCCACGCGCGCGCGCTGGTTTCGGCGTTGGCCGAAACCTTGGCCACGCGTCCCCGGACCCCCAGCCCTCAAGGCATTGAACACGCGCTGGACGGCGCGATCATCACGGCCGTGGACGCGCGCGACGCGGCGCTGCTGTCCAAACTCGACGCGGTCGCGGGGCGGGTGCTGGCGGCGCCGGGGGAGGGGACGTGAGCGCAGGCGAGCGGACGCTGACGCTGTTTGTTGGCGACCGCGCCTATTCGTCGTGGTCGCTGCGCGGCTGGTTGGCCTTGCGCAAAGCTGGGCTAGTGTTTGAGGAGCGTGTCGTGCGGCTCGACACGCCCACCATGGTGGCGGAGCTCACCGCCCTGTCGCCGGCGCGAACGGCGCCGGCGCTCAAGCTGGGAGGGCTGACGGTCTGGGACAGCCTGGCGATCGGGGAGTGGGCGGCTGAGCGCGCGCCGGGGCTCTGGCCGGATGATCCGGATCAGCGCGCCCAAGCCCGCGCCGCGACCACGACGATGCACGCAGGCTTCCCGGCAATCCGTCGCGATTACCCGATGAACCTCCATCGCGTGGGGGCGCCGCGGCGCGAGCCCGCAGGCGCGGACGCCGTCGCGCAATTGGACCACCTCGACGCGTTTCTGGCCGCGCTCCTCGACGCCTGGGGCGGGCCCTTCCTGTGCGGACGGTGGAGCCTGGCGGACGCGGCGTTCACGCCGATGGTCAGTCGTTTGCGGAGCTACGCGTTGTGGGACCACGTCTCCCCGCCGGTGCAGGCGTACGGCGAGCGTCTGCTGGCGGATGCTGATTTTCGGATCTGGGAAGACGCCGCGCACGCCGACCCTGTCCGTTTGCCGCACGTGGACGTCCTCTAACGGATCTCTGGGGAAGACGCGCCCCATGGCGTGATGCGCCGCAACACGCTAGCGTGCGGGAAAGCCTGGGGAGCCCGCCATGGATTTGCGCGACGCCATTCGCACCATTCCCGACCATCCCAAGCCGGGGATTCTGTTTCGCGACATCACCACGCTCTTGGGCGACGCCACGGCGCTGCGCCAGTCCGTCGCCGAGCTTGCGGGCTTGTTCCCCTCCGATCAGATCGATCATGTCGCCGGCATCGAGGCGCGCGGCTTCATTCTGGGCGGCGCGGCGGCCTGTCAGCTCGGCGTGGGCTTCATCCCGGTGCGCAAGCGGGGCAAGCTGCCCCACCGCACGCTGATCGAAGAGTATGAACTCGAGTATGGCGAGGACGCGGTGGAGATCCACATCGACGCCGCCGCGTCCGGCCAGCGTGTGTTGATCATCGACGACCTCATCGCCACCGGCGGCACCGCGACGGCGGCCATCAACCTCATCCGCAAAGCGGGGGCCGATGTCGTGGGCGCGGCGTTTGTCGTCGATCTGCCCGACCTTGGCGGGGCGGCGAAGATCCGGGACCTGGGCGTGCCCGTGGCCAGCCTCGTGGCGTTTCCGGGACACTAGCGGGACGCGCGGGACCTGTCGGCGCGCGGAGGGGCCTCCGAGCGCGCGAACTCGGTCAACGCTTTGAGCAACTCGGCGCGGTTGACGGGCTTGCCCACGAAGCCGTCCATCCCCGAGGCCGCGTACTCCCTGATCTGGTGAGCCATCACGTTCGCCGTGAGCGCGATGATCGGCGTGCGCGTCCGCTCGCCGCTCGCCTCGCGCCGACGGATCTCCTTGGTCGCTTCCACGCCGTCCATCACGGGCATCTGGATGTCCATAATGATGACGTCGAAATCAGCGTCGGCCCAAGCGGCCAACGCCTCGCCGCCGTGATCGGCGAAGACCAGCGTCGGGCCGAGCGGCTCCAACAGCGCCTCCAGCACCGCGCGGTTCACCAACTGGTCTTCGACAATGAGGATCCGCACGCCCTGCAGGTTGATCGCGGCGGGCCCGGCGCCCTCGACGTCACGACGCGCCGCGCGCCGTTCGGCGGCGCACATCACCGCCATGCGCGCGGTGAAGCGGGACCCTTCGCCTGGACGACTGTCCACCGCGATGTCGCCGCCCATGAGAACCGCCAGCTCGCGGGAGATCGCCAGACCCAGGCCCGTGCCGCCATGGCGGCGGTTGACCGATTGATCGGCCTGGGTGAATGGCGTGAACAGCCGATCGATCGCCTCCTGCGGCATGCCGGGGCCGGTGTCCTCCACCACGATCTCCAGCTGCGCGGCGCCGTCGCCGGCCGGTGCGTTGACCGCGGCGCGCAACGCGACATGGCCGGCGTCGGTGAACTTGATGGCGTTGGAGATGAGGTTGTTGATCACCTGACGCACGCGCGTGACGTCGCCGACCAGGAGGCGTGGGGCGGCGTCATCGATCTCGAGTGTAAACCGCAAGCCTTTTTCTTCAGCCTTGAGCGAAAAGGCGGCCTCAATCGAGTGGACCAGTTCCGTCAAGTCAAAAGGTGTTGATTCAATTTCGACTTTGCCGGCTTCAATTTTGCTCAAGTCGAGAATGTCGTTGAGTATTCCCATCAGAGCGTCGCCAGACGTATTGATGATGGCGAGGCGTTCAAGCTGCCGCTCCGTGAGCTTTTCGGTCTGCAGCACTTGCGCCATGCCCAAAATGGCGTTCATCGGGGTGCGGATTTCATGGCTCATATTCGCGAGGAAGCGTGACTTCAACGCGCTGGCCGCTTCCGCGCGCTCGCGTTCGGATTGGAGCGCGGTGTTCGCATCGAGCAGCCGCTTCGACTGGATCTTATAGATCTGGGCGTAGCCAAACCCGACCGTCGCCACGGAGACAATCGCGATGGAGGCGATGGCGATCCTCATACTGACGTGGAAGTCGGCGCCGCTCTGCACCGCCATCACTTTGATGGCGATGATCATCAGCAGTGAAACCACGGTGAACAACGCCAACCCGCGCACGTTCATGAGAAACGCCGCGGACAGCGGGATCGCGCACAGCAAGGGCAGAGCGTAGGATTCAGGCCCGCCGGAGATCAAGATGTAGGTGAAATTCGCAAACGAAGCGCCGGCGATCAGCAGAAGACTGCACAGAAACACCGACCGTCTTGTGCGCAGTATCGATATTATGAGGATGTAATAGGAAATGGCTGTCGGGCCGACGAAACGCTTCATCGACCACCCGTATTGAATCAGGGCGTTGGCCGTCAGGGCCGCCGTAATCAGAATGAAGAGAACGCACATGAACTCAATGGTTCGTGCGCGAATGCGATCGATTTCAGGCAGATCCGCGTATGGGGTTTTCGACAGCATTCAACCCGACGGTTAACGCCTCAGCGCGTGATCAATGCCTTGGATCCCGCAAGGCTAGAGCGTGCGCGTAAAGGCGTGGTGAAGGCCGGGTGCGCGAGGCCAAGTATCGGCGATCACCGACGCGCGGGCGCGCGCTCTGGGCTTGGTGCGACAGTGTCCATCTCGGCGTAAAGGTCGTAGCCGTCCGCCGCGGTGACGCGGGCGGACACGATGTCGCCGATGGCGGGCGCGCCATCCACGGCGTCGACGCTGGTGAGAACCACGACACCGTCAATCTCCGGCGCATCCGCTTTCGTGCGACCAAGCACGCGGCCGTCGGCGTCCATCCCGTCGAGGAGCACGTCGATCGTCTTGCCGATTTGCGCGGCCCCACGCGCGGCGGCGATCTCCGCCTGGGCCGCCATGGCGCGGTCGAAGCGCTCTTGCTTAACGTCCGCCGGCACGTGGCCCTCTAGGACGTTTGACGCGGCGCCGGCCACGTCCTCGTATTGGAAGAAGCCAGCCCGGTCGATGCGCGCTTCCCGCAACCAGTCGAGCAAGAACGTGAAGTCGTCCTCCGTCTCGCCGGGATAGCCGACAATAAAGGTCGAGCGCAGCGCCAGGTCCGGACAGATCACGCGCCACTGGGCGATGCGCTCCAGCATTTTTTCCTGGTTGGCGGGGCGGCGCATCGCCTTCAGCACGCGCGGGCTGGCGTGCTGAAACGGGATGTCGAGGTAGGGCAGTATCTTGCCCTCGGCCATCAGCGGAATGACCTGATCGACGTGGGGGTAGGGGTAGACGTAGTGGAGGCGGACCCACAGGCCGGTCTCGTCCGCGATCTCTCCCAAAGCCGCGCACAGATCGACAAACCGCGCCGCGACCGGCCGGCCGCCGCCGCGCCGGCCGAGCCAGGGGCTTTCGGCGTACTTCAAATCGACGCCATAGGCGGAGGTGTCCTGGCTGATGATCAGGAGCTCCTTGACCCCCGCGTCCGCCAAACGTTCGGCCTCCGCGAGCACCGCGTTGGCCGGCCGCGAGGCCAAATCCCCGCGCAGGCTGGGAATGATGCAAAAGCGGCAGCGATTGTTGCAGCCTTCAGAGATCTTCAAATACGCGTAGTGCCGCGGCGTCAGCTTGAGCCCCTCCGGCGGCACCAGGTCCTGGTAGGGATCATGGGCGGGCGGCAGGTGCGCGTGCACCGCCTCCATCACCTGTTCGTATTGGTGCGGCCCGGTGACGGCGAGCACGCGATCGGGGATGCGCGCGGCCGCGGCGGCGTCCGCGGTCAGGCATCCGGTGACGATCACGCGACCATTGGCGTCGAGCGCCTCGTCGATCGCCTCCAGCGATTCCTGCTGGGCGCTGTCGAGAAACCCGCAGGTGTTCACGAGCACGAGATCCGCGCCTTCATAATCCGGGCTGAGCGCATACCCTTCCGCGCGCAGGCGCGTGATGATGCGCTCGGAATCGACCAGGGCTTTCGGGCAGCCGAGCGAGACGACCCCGACCGTGGGTGCCGCAGGGCGCGACGAGGCCGCGTCGGGTGAGGAGGGGGCGGGCGAACTGGACATGGCCGCGGGATACCACACGCGCCGACAAAGGGAAGATGGGCGGCGACGCCGGCGTCGCGTGCGCTAGCGCTGACCGGCGGGACCCACGACGTAACCCAAGGCGCGCAAGGTCTGAAGCCCGACAATGCCGTCCACCAAGAGGTCTTTGGCTTTTTGGAACGCCATCACAGCGACGTGCGTCGCTTCGGTAAAGACGTCGACGGGTTCGCCGCCGTCAAAACCCTTGGATTTGAGCTTTCTCTTGATTTTGTGGACCTGTTTTCCGCGCAGCGGCTCGAGCGGATTGTACCGCCACGCGCGTTTAGCGGGCTGGTACCAAAAATCGCCTGGCGTTCGTTCGTAAGACACGTCTGGAAGCAGCAGCCCCGTGTGCCAGAACCGGCTTTGCGCCGTGAAGGCCAGTACGCCGCGCGCGCGACTGTGAGCCTCCAGGGTGCCAGCGTCGCCCGTCGAGAGCGCGATGTGTCCGCGAAGAGCGGATGGATCGTGCGGCGCCCGCAGCAGGATTGCGCCCGGGATGGCGAGCGCGTCCGGCACGGCGATCCTGGAGCCCCGGGCGAGGCTGTCCGCGTTCCACCAGCCGGTGTACGAATCCAAACCGTCTCCGAGGGCGTAGTCGCGCTCCCGGGATCCCCAAACTTGGCCGGTCGCCTGATAGACCGCCCAGCTGACATACTCCGCGCAATCCCAAGGTCCCGGCGCGTCACGGTCGCGCACGTCGATCTGCGCGCCCAATTCGTACTCGTGCCCAAGCTTTGTTCGTGCGATCTCGAGGATCGCCTTTCCCGTCGTCATGCCGCCCCCCGACACTCGTGCGCATCGGCGTGGCGCCGCGCTGTGGTTGCGACGTAACACGCCGTTTCAAAACGGAGAATGGGCGTTTGCGCGACCGCGGATCAGCGGTCGGCGATCACGTCCACCTTGCCGGCGTAGAACGCGCCGTGTCCGGCGATGGCGGCCACGGCCGGCGCGGGGTCCCCGTACGTCCACACCGCGTCCACGATCCGCTCGCCGTCGGCCGTTTCGAGGTGGAAGTACGAGGCCTCGCCCTTAAACGGGCACCACGTTCGCGTCTCCGAGGGGATCAAGCGCGCCGTGATGTCGTCGAGGGGGATGTAGTACGCCGCGGGATAGGTCGCTTCGTGAAGCGCCAAGGCCCGGACGCTGCGCGCCGCCAAGGCCCCGCCCGCGCGCCCCTCAACAGGATGCGCGGCGGGCGCGATGGTGATCGGGTGATACGGGCCGGGCTCGCGCAGGGACCGTCCGCTCACGCGGCGGTCTCGAGCACGCCTTTGTCGGATAAGAAGGTGCGCAGCTCGCCGGATTCAAACATCTCGCGAATGATGTCGCAGCCGCCGACGAATTCGCCCTTCACATAGAGCTGCGGGATCGTCGGCCAGTCGGAGAACGCTTTGACGCCTTCGCGGATTTCGGCGCGCTCCAAGACGTTCACCGACTCGTAGTCAACGCCGAGGTGGTCGAGGATTTTCGCCACCGTCGCGGAGAAGCCGCATTGAGGGAACACCGGCGTGCCCTTCATGAACAGCATCACATCCGCGCCGCTCACCAGGCCTTGCAGTTCGTCACGCACCGCGTCGTCCGCCATGGGATCATCCTTCAGTCGTAGCCTTTTGTGTCATTGTAACGCAGCTAAGGGGCGGACGCGCCAGCGTCAAGCGCCCGTGGGCGCGACACGGCCGCACAGCGCTGGGCGCACGCGGGGTCATCACGTCGCCAGCACGCGCTTCGAGGGGGCGGCTTGACCCGCGCGGCCGGCGTCCCCAGCCTGCCTGGGAGACGCCGCGCCTGGGCGCGGTGGATTAAAGGGCGCGGAGGGAGGCGGGCATGGCCGACACGGTGGAGATCATCGAAGTGTCCCCGCGGGACGGGTTGCAGAACGAGCCGGAGGTTCAGCCGACGGCGATGAAGGCGGATCTCATCCGCCGCGCGGTGGTCGCGGGCGTGCGCCGCATCGAGATCGCGAGCTTTGTTCATCCCAAACGCGTGCCGCAAATGGCGGACGCTGAGGCTGTGGTCGAGGCGCTGGGCCCCATGGCGGGCGTCACCCGCATCGGGTTGGTGCTGAACGATCGCGGCGCGGAGCGCGCGTTGGCCGCCGGCGTCGACGAGCTTGGCGCCGTGTGCGCGGCCAGCGACGGCTTCGCCCAGCGCAATCAGGGCCAAACCGCTGAAGAGACGGTCGAGACGTGCGTGGCGGTCGTTGAGAAAGCCCGCGCGGCGGGGCGCGCCGCTCAGGTGACCATGTCGACGGTGTTTGGTTGTCCATTCGACGGCGAGGTCGCGCCAGCGCGGGTCGGCGCGCTTGTGGGGCGGCTGGCCGAAGCACGGCCTCGTGAAATCGCTTTGGCTGACACCATCGGGGCGGCCGCCCCGCCGCAGGTGCGCGCCGTGCTCGCGGAGGCCCGCGCCGCCGCGCCGGACACGCCCCTGCGCCTCCATTTCCACAACACCCGCAACACCGCGTTGGCCAACGCGTTCGCTGGCTATGAGGCGGGCGTGCGCCGCTTTGACGGCTCGATCGGCGGCGTCGGCGGCTGCCCGTTTGCGCCGGCCGCGACCGGCAATGTGCCGACGGAAGACCTAGTGTACATGTTCGAGCGCGCGGGCGTCGCCACAGGGCTCGATCTGGAACGGCTGATCGACACGGCGCGCTGGTTGAGCAACATCATGGGCCGCGCCTTGCCCGGCATGACCAGTCGGGCGGGCCCGTTTCCGAAGGTCGCGGCGGCGGCCGCTTAGCGGAGAAGCGCGGCGATGTCTCAGGCGGTGCGGGCCCCATGCGCGGAAGGGCTGGCGCGCGCCACGGCGTCGAGCCCATGCCCCGAGGCCAGTCGGTCGCTGATCTTGGCGTCCGCGATCGCCGCCTCCGCGATGACCTTCATCGATGGATCCGTGGTGACCGTCGCGCTGCCGGCGATCCGCGCCGATCTCGGGGCGGACATCGCTGAAGCCCAATGGATCATCAACATCTACGTGCTGGCGCTGGCGGCGTTGACGCTGATCGGCGGGGCGGCGGCGGACCGGTTCGGCCGACGGCGCATGTATGTGGTGAGCGTGATCAGCTTCGCCGTCGCGTCCTTGGGCTGCGCGGTCGCGCGCACGCCTGAGGCGCTGATCATCGCGCGGGCCCTGCAAGGCGTGGCGGGCGCGTTTCTCGCGCCGGCGGCGTTGGCGGTGATCGGGGCGTCGTTCCCGCCCGAGACGCGAACGCGCGCATTGGGGTGGTGGGCGAGCGCCTCCGCGCTGGCGACGTCCACGGGGCCGGTTCTGGGCGGCGTGCTGGTGGAGCACGCCCATTGGAGCTGGGTGTTTTTGCTCAACTTGCCGGTCGCGGCTGTCGCTTTGGCGCTGGCGTGGTGGAGTTTGCCGGAGAGCCGCGCCCCTGGTCCTTTCGGGCCGTTGGATGTGGTGGGCGCGGCCTTGGCGGCGGCGGGGTTCGGATGCTTAGCGTACGGTCTGGTCGGCCTGGGCGAGGGGCGCGCCGCGGCCACGGGGGACGGGCCGGTGGTGGCGGCGTTTCTGCTCGGCGCGGCGGGGGTGGCGGCGTTTCTGGCGTGGGAGCGGCGCGCCCGTGATCCCATGATGCCGCTGAGCCTGTTCGCCAATCCGGTCTTTTCCGGCGTTACCGCGATGACGGCGTTCATGTACGCCGGGCTCTCCGCAGTGTTTTTCGCGCTCCCGTTTGAGCTTGCCGAAGGGCGGGGGTGGAGCGCGACGGCGATCGGCGCGGCGTTTTTGCCGTTTACGCTGGCGGTGGGTGTGTTGTCGCGCGGCGCGGGCGCCGCGACGGATCGTTTGGGTCCGCGGCGGCTGCTTGTTGCGGGCGCGTTGGCGGCGTCCTTGGGGTTTGTCCTTCTGGCGAGCGCGCCCAGGGAATCCGTGACGGGCGTGCTGGTGGCGATGGCCGTGGTCGGCTTTGGTTTTGCGATGGCGATCGCGCCGTTGACGTCCGTGGCGCTGGCCAACGCGCCGGACGGGCGCGGCGGCGCGGCCTCAGGCGTGAACAACGCCGCGGCGCGCGCGGCGGGCCTCGCTGGCGCGGCCGTCAGCGCGGGGCTCTTGGCGGCGGAACCGGGGGCCGGCTACACCATCGCGATGGCCGCGGCCGCGGTCGCGGCGCTCATGGCGGCGGCGTTGGGAGCCGCGACCATCCCGCGCGCCTCGGCGATGGGGGGAGCATAAGGCTGGCATGAGCGATACGAACACGCCTCCGTCCGTGACCGGTTTGACCCAGCTCGGCGCGGTGTCCCGGTTGCCGGAGTCGCCCGAGGCCGCGGTTTTGGAGACCGCGCCCAACCCCCATCCCGAAGCGCCCTATGTCGTCCGGTTCACGGCGCCGGAGTTCACGTCCTTGTGTCCCGTCACGGGCCAGCCCGACTTCGCCCACATCGTCATCGACTATGTTCCCGGCGCGCTGCTGGTGGAGTCGAAGTCTCTCAAGCTCTTCATGGGGTCGTTTCGCAATCACGCGGCGTTCCATGAAGCCTGCACGACGATGATCGGCGCGCGGCTGCTCGCTGCGGTCGAGCCGCCATGGTTGCGCGTCGGCGGGTACTGGTACCCCCGCGGCGGCATGCCCATCGACGTGTTTTACCAACGTGGCGCGCTTCCGGAGGGCGTCTGGGTTCCCGACCAAGGCGTCCCGCCCTATCGCGGTCGGGGTTAGCGGTCCAATCGACCGTCCCAGCGGCGTGTGATCGCGGCCACGTCGGGGCGTTTGCGCTCCATCGGGTCCGACGCGGCGGTCCCCAGATAGACGTACCCGGCGATCCGCTCGCCAGGCTTCAGGCCGAACGCCGCCAGCACGTCCGCGTCATAGGCGCACCACTCCGTCAGCCATTGGCCGGCGTAGCCCATGGCGTGGGCGGCGATGAGCAGAGTCTGACACACCGCGCCGGCCGACAACACCTGCTCCCATTCCGGGATTTTGTGGGGAACCGTCACGCGGCTCACCACCGCGACCACGACCGGCGCGCGCGCGAAACGTCGTTGCTCGATGGCGAGGCGATCCTCCGCCATCTCGGGATCGCGGGAGCGCGCGACAGCCGCGAGGATCTCTCCGGCCCGGCTTCGCGCGTCGCCCTCGAAGACGAGGAACCGCCAGGGCGCGAGCTTGCCGTGGTCGGGAACGCGGGCGGACACGGCCAACAACGCCTCAAGATCGTGCGCGCTGGGTCCGGGCTCGCGGAGCATGTCCGCAACCGTGGAGCGCCGCTGCGCCAGAAGCTCAAGCGTCTCGTGGCTGAGCCGTGCGGGGGCGGCGGGATCGCCGAACGCCGGGCTCGCGAGCGGCTCCTTCACGGGATGGTCAACGCTCATGGCGTATCCTTGCATTGCGTGAGCCGGGGATCAGCGCACATGTCAGGCGGGACGACGACGGCGCGCGTCGACGGTCGCCATGTCCGTTCGTATGCGCATATGCTGGTTCGTTGAGCGTGGCGCAAGCGGCCCGTCACACCCCGGAAAGGCGCCATGACCCCTGATCAGCCCAGCCAAGCACCTCAGACGGACGCAGCGTCTCTGGCGGCCGAGGACGCCCGCGACAGCGTTGAGGGCGAGGCGGCCACGCCGTTGGATCGGCGACGCCGGAGGGTTCGGGACTTGATCCTTGACGGCGCTGAAGGGCTGTTTGCCGAGCACGGGCTTGAGGGGTTGACGGTGCGGCGCATCGCGGAGCGCATCGACTACTCTCCGGGAGCGATCTACCAGTACTTCGCCTCGAAGGAGGAAATCCTCGAGGAGATCCGCGAGCTGTTTTTCACCCGTCTCCTCAAGCGCATCGACGACGTCACGGCCGGCCGGCCCATGTCGATCGCCTGCATGCGCGATGGGTTGCGCGCGTACATCGAGTGCGGCTTGGAGTTGCCCAATCACTACCGCATGGCGTTCGCGGACGGAGCCGCCGGACCGCCCCGCGAGGGTTCGCGCATGTTCGAGGCGGCGCGCCGGCTGGAGGGGATCATCGCCTCGGGCGTCGAAGAGGGTCTGTTTCGGCGCCTGGACCCCACCTTGGCGGCGAAGAGCGTGTGGCCCTGCCTCCATGGGCTGACCCAGATTTTCGTGCAGCTGGAGCACTTTCCCTATGCCATGCCGGGCGCTGAACACTACACGCGAGGCGATGTGATCGACTTCCACATCGATTTGCTCCTGCGCGGCATGAGCGCGGTTGAACCCGAGGTGAACGACTAGGCGCCATGGTGCGTAAAACGCGTGGGGCTCGCCGCCGCCGCGCCGCGGTCGCTGCAGCCGCGGCGTCCCCCTCAAAAAATGAACACCGTTTACTTTCCAAACGTCGTTCATCGCACTAAATGAGCGACTGTCGAAGGCGCTGTCCCTGAGCGCCGGATGAAGGGGAAAGATCATGCGGCTGCCGCAGCTTTTGAGCGTGGGCGTGATCGCCGTGTGCGCCGCCACCGCCGGTCAGGCCCAAGACATCGCGCCGTTGACCGTCAGCACCGCCCCGGCGCGGATGCAAGACGCCGCCGATGTGACGGAGCGCTTCGCCGGCGTCGCCGCGCCGCGCCGTGAGAGCCAGTTGGGCTTTGACGTCGGCGGCGTGCTGGACGGCGTCATGGTCGATGTCGGGGATGCGGTGACGGCCGGCGACGCGCTGGCGGCCCTGGATCTTCGGGCGTTGGACGCCCAGATCGCCGCGGCGGAGGCCTCGGTGCGCCAAGCCGACGCGAACGCGCGGCTGGCGGCCTTGACGGCGGAACGCCAGCGCGTGCTCGTCGCCCGCGGCAACGCGCCGGAGCAGGCGAGCGACGATGCGGCCGCCAACGCCGAGATTACGGCAGCCACCGCCGCCGCCGCGCGCGCGGAGCTCGATCGGCTGCGGGTGCGGCGGGATTTGTCGATACTCCAAGCGCCCTATGACGGCGTGATCACCGAGCGCTATCTGGACGAGGGCGCGATCGCGGCCTCGGGCGTGCCTGTGATGGACATTGCGGAGGCTGGGCGGTTGGAGATCCGCGTCGGCTTGCCGAAGGACCAGGCCAAGGGGCTCACGGTCGGCGCGGAGTATCCCTTTGACGTGGACGGCGTCCAGGTCGACGCCGTGCTGCGGGGCGTCACCAACGTTGTCGAGCGGCGCAGCCAAACGGTCGCGGCGGTGTTTGACCTGGCCGACCCTCGAGTGACGCCGGGAGCCATTGCGCGGCTGCGTTTGACCGGGTCGACGGAGGCTGAGGGTTTCTGGGCGCCGCTGACCGCCTTGTCGACGGGCCGGAGGGGCCTGTGGACGGTGATGGCCGCAACGCCGGATCCTGAGGCCGACGGGCTCTACACCGTCGAGCGGCGGCTCGTTGAAGTCGTCTACACGGAAGCCGATCGCGCCTATGTGCGCGGGGCCATGCGCGATGGCGAGCTGTTCATCACGGGCGGCCTCGATCGGGTGGCGCCGGGTCAACGGGTGCGCGTGGCGGATGATCCCATGGCGGATGCGCCGCGGCGCGTGGCCGCCCGCCGCCGGTAGCGCGCTCGCCGTGCGGCGCCCGCTCAGTCACGGTGACAGATCTCAATCCTCTTCGATCCCTAAGGCGTTCGACCTGAAAGGTCTCTCGTTATGACGACGCTGTTCATTCGTTTTCCGCGCTTAACCATCCTGGTCGTCTTTCTCATCGTTGTGGCCGGGCTTGGGTCGCTGCTTGTCATGGGCCGTCAGGAGGACCCCACGCTCACGGAGCGCTTCGGGTTGATCATCACGGAGTTCCAGGGCGCCTCCGCGGAACGTGTCGAGGCGCTTGTGACGGAGCCGGTTGAGGCGCGGCTGCTGGAGCTGGCGGAGGTCAGCCAGATCGATTCCGTCTCCCGCTCCGGCGTCTCGGTCATTTCCGTGGAGTTGCGCGAGGATCTGCGCGGCGGAAGGGTCGATCAGGCGTGGACGCTGGTGCGCGACCAGGTCGAGTTGGCGCGCCAGAGCTTCCCCGCCGGCGTGGGCGTCCCGGATGTTGATCGCCAGTTCATCGGCGCGGCGACCCTGATGGTGGCCGTGGGGTGGACCGACGACCGCGAGAGCGCTTTGGGCCTGATCGGCCGGTTGGCCGAGGATCTGGAGGACCGCCTTCAGACCATGCCGCAAACCGAAGAAACGCGGGTGTTTGGCGCGCCGCAGGAAGAGGTGCGGGTGTTGGCGGACAGCGACCGCCTGGCCGCGATTGGCCTCACCGCCGCGGACGTTGCGGGACGCATCGCCGGCGGCGACCCCAAAGCGCCGGCCGGTCAGGTCCGGGCTCCAGGCGTGAACCTCGGCGTGCAGGTCGCGGGCGAGTTGGATTCGCTCACCCGCGTGCGTGACGTGCCGCTTCTGCAAGACGCCGACGGCGACGTCGTGCGGGTGGGCGACGTGGCGCGGGTGGAGAAGGGGCTCCGCGAGCCGCCCGACGCGATCGCGCTGGTGGATGGCGGGCGGTCCGTGATTGTGGCCGCGTACCTGGCGCCCAATTCCCGCTCCGACGTGTGGACCGCCGCGGCCCGCGAGATTGTGGCGGACTTTGAGGCCGATCTCCCGGCGGAGGTGCGCGCGGAGATCATCTTTGAACAGAACCTCTATGTGGATCGCCGGTTGAACGGCTTGCTCGGCAATCTGGGTCTTTCCGCGCTCATCGTGTTCGCCGTGCTGTTTGTGATGATGGGCTGGCGCGCGGCGTTGATCGTGGGGGCTGCGCTGCCGCTCACGACGTTGCTGGTGGTGTTTCTCGTGCGCGCCGTGGGTCAGCCCTTGCACCAAATGTCGGTGACGGGCCTGGTGATCGCGCTCGGGCTGTTGATCGACAACGCCATTGTGATGGTCCACGAGTTTCGTCTGCGCCGTGCGGCCGGAGCCGAGCCCCTGGAGGCGGCGGACCAGGCGGTGAGCCATCTCTTTTGGCCGCTGTTGGCCTCCACCGTGACGACCATGCTCGCCTTCGCGCCGATCGCCCTGATGCCGGGCGCGGCGGGAGAGTTCGTCGGGATGATCGCCGTCTCGGTGATTTTCGCCGTGGGCGCGTCGCTCTTCTTGGCGATGACGATCGTGCCGGCGTTCGCCGCCTGGTTCGACCGCAGCAACGCGTCGGGCGGGCGCGGCGGGTTTTTGGCCAACGGCGTCAGCTTCGGACCGCTCACGCGCGTTTACCGCGGCGCGCTGCGGGTGGTCGCGCGCTTCCCGATCGTGGGCGTGCTGTTGGCGCTGCCGGTGCCGGCGCTCGGCTTCTACGCCGCGGCGGCGATTTTGCCGATGCAGTTCTTCCCGCCGACGGACCGGGACATGTTCCAGATGCAGATCGAGCTGCCGCCGGAGACGTCCATCGCTGAAACCCGCCGCGTCGTCGAAGAGGCGACCGCCATGCTCGAGGCGTATGAGGGTGTGGAAGACGTGGGCTGGGTGCTGGGCGAGCAACCGCCGCGGACCTACTACAACGTGTTGGCCGCCGGCAACGGTCAGCCCAATTTTGCGGCGGGCTGGGTGCGCACGACGTCAGCGGAGACGACCCGCAGCATCGTGGACGACTTTGCGCTGCGCGCCCGCGACGCGTTTCCGGAAGCGCGCTTCCTGGTGCTGCCGTTTGAACAGGGACCGCCGGTGGACGCCCCCTTGGAGCTTTTGCTGTTCGGGCCGGACTTCGAGACCTTGAGCGCGCTGGGCGATGAGATCCGCCTTGTGATGGCCGACACCGTCAACGTCACCTACACCAGCGCGAACCTGAAACTCGGCGCGCCGGTCGCCACGCTCCGCGCTGATGAGGCGGCGGCCGCCGTGACCGGGCGCACGCTCTCAGACCTGGTCGGCCTGGTGCGCGCCGACCTCGATGGCGCGGTGGGCGGCAGCGTCCTGGAAGGGACCGAAGAGCTGCCGGTGCGGGTGCTGTTGGATGACGCGGAACGCGCGAGCTTGGACGCCGTGCGCGGCAAGCTCTTGCCCGCGGCCGACGGCGCGATGGAACTCGGCACGCCCTTGGGAGCGTTCGGGACTGTCGCGCTCGAACCGGAAGTGGCCGCGATCACGCGCAAAAACGCCGAACGAGTGAACCGCCTCTACGGCTATGTGCTTCCCTTCACGCTCCCGGATGTTGCGCTGAGCGATTTTCGCGCGCGACTGGCGGCCTCCGACGTGGTGATCCCCGACGGTTATCGGTTGGAGTATGGCGGGGAGGCTGACGCCAGCGGCGACGCGATGGCCAACTTGTTCTCCACGGCCGCCCCGCTTCTGATCCTGATGGCGGGCTCGCTGGTGCTCGCGTTCAACTCCTTCCGCTACGCGGGGGTCGTGGCGCTCGTTGCGATCCTCTCGGTCGGGTTGGCGATGTTTGGCGTGTGGATGTTTGGCGAGCCGAACGGTTTCCAGGCGATTATCGGCGCCATGGGCCTGGTCGGTTTGGCGGTGAACGGCGCGATTGTCGTGCTCTCGGCGTTGCGAGCGGACCCCAAAGCGCGCACCGGCGACGTCGACGCGATCGTTGACACCACCGGCGACGCGACCCGTCACATCATCTCGACCACGCTGACCACGGTGGGCGGGTTCACGCCGCTGATCTTGTCCGGCGACAGCTTCTGGTTGCCCTTGGCGACCGCGATCGCCGGCGGGGTGACGGGCTCTGCGGTGTTGGCCCTCTTTTTCGCGCCGGCGATGTTTGCAATCCTCTCCAAGGGAGATCGGCGTCGGCAGCAACGTCGCTTGGCGGTCGCCGCCGCCGCTCCCGCGCCGGCGGAGTGAGCGAGCCCCGCCGGGCCTTTAGGGTGCGAACGCGGGGTGCATGGCCGTGGAGGATGAGCTGATCGAGACCCGCGGTCCGTGGGGCGTGCGCCGTGTTCGGTCGGTGTACGACAATCCGTGGATTGCGGTGACGCAGCATGACGTGATCCGCCCGGACGGCGGCGACGGCCTCTACGGCGTGGTGTCGTTCAAGAACGTGGCGGTGGGCGTGTTGCCCCTGTTCGCGGACGGGTCGGTGATGCTGGTGGGCCAACACCGTTTCGCCATCGACGCCTACAGCTGGGAGTTGCCGGAAGGCGGCGCGCCAAAGGGCGAATCGCCCCTCATCGCGGCCCAGCGCGAACTGCAGGAGGAGACCGGGCTCGCCGCGCGCGTGTGGGTTCCCCTGTTCGAGACGCATTTGTCCAATTCGATCACGGACGAGCGCGCGATCTGTTATCTCGCCTGGGATCTGACCGAGGGCGCCGCCGCGCCCGATCCCGAAGAAGACCTCGCGTTGGCGCGCACGCCGTTTTCCGAGGCGCTCGCGCGTGCGGTCAGCGGCGACATTTCCGATGTGTTAACGCTGGCGATGTTGCTCCGGGCGCGCCATATGGCGGAAAAAGGCGAGTTGGAGCCGACAATCGCCCAAGCGTTGATGGAGGGGTGAGGTTATGAGCATTGAGCCGGCGAACGCCCGCGGTGTCGCGGGAGATTTAGCGTCCGTGTCAACGCCGTGGGCCCGTCTGCGGGCGGAGGCGGCGGCGGAGGCCGCGCGCGAACCCAACCTTGCCAGCTACCTCCACGCGGGCGTGTTGAACCACGCGACGCTCGCGGACGCGTTGTCATACGTGCTCGGTGCGAAACTCGGCGCGGAAGACCTCAACCCCATGCAGGCGCGGGAAATCTGCAGCGACGCCATGGCGGCGGATCCCGCGATCGTGGAGGCGGCCGCCGCTGATATGGAAGCGGTGTATGAGCGCGACGCCGCGTGCCGGACGCTGCTCCAACCGCTTCTCTACTTCAAAGGGTTTCACGCGCTGCAAGCCCATCGCGTGGCCCGGTGGCTGTGGGGTCAGGACCGCGACGCGCTGGCTTACCACATCCAAAGCCGGGTCTCGGAGCGTTTCGGGGTGGACATCCACCCCGCGGCGCAAATCGGCTGCGGCGTCATGATCGATCACGCCACCAGCGTGGTGATTGGCGAAACGGCCGTCGTCGGGGATGATTGCTCCTTGCTCCATGAGGTGACGCTCGGCGGCACCGGCGCGAAGGGCGGCGATCGCCATCCGAAGATTGGCCGCGGCGTCCTCATCGGCGCTGGCGCGAAAGTGCTGGGCGCGATCCGCGTCGGCGATGAGGCGAAAATCGCGGCCGGCTCGGTGGTGCTCAAAGATGTGCCGTCGCGCTGCACGGTCGCGGGCGTGCCGGCCAAGCCGGTGGGCGGGCCTTGCAGCACGCCGCCCGCGAAAACGATGGACCAAACGATCGCGGAGGCGGACTGAGCCGTCGCGTCCTCGCGAGGCTGAGGCGGCTCCACGGGTCGGTCGATCGCAAATCGGGTCGAATTCCGCGCATCCGCGGCGTTTGCGTCCGAGATTTTCAACGCCAGCCGCGGTAGATCTGACTACTGTCAGCAAGTGATTCCCGTTGAAGGAGCGTGGCGCGGCATGAGCACCCCCCATTTCACCGCCAGCGAAGGCGGCAAGGTCGAAGCCTTCCTGCGGGAAAAATTCAACACGCCTTTGGTGGTGAAGCTGCGCCAACGCCCGGATGAGTGCGCGGAGCTTTATCTGGGCGCCGAATGCCTCGGCGTCATCCAGAAGGTCGTCGACGAGGGCGAAACGTCGTTCGCGGTGGAGATCTCCATCATCGCGGAGGATCTGGAAGACGCCTAGTCCGCTGTTTGAGGCCGGGCGCGTCGGTTAGACGTCAATCGCCGGCGCACGGTCGCGACGATGTCGCCGGTGATGCCGGCGATCGCCGCGTCGCGCGCTCGGAACGAGGCGTCCGCGGCCCCCGTGATGTAGATGGCGATCACGATTGGGGGCTCGCCTGGCGGCCACGCGACGGCCGTCGCCGAACGCGATCCGTGCCCGCCGGCGCCGCTGCGATCCGCGACCGTCCAGTCCGCCGGAACACCTGCGCGGATGAGGGTTCCAGCGACGCGGTTCCCCTCCATCCACGTGCGCAGCTGCGCGCCAGACGATTTTGACAACGCGTCCCCCAGCACAATGGTCTCAAGCAGCGACACCATCGCCGCGGGCGTCGTCGTGTCGCGGGGATCGTCGGGGACAGCCGCGTTGAGGTCGGGCTCCAGGCGGTCCAAGCGGGTGTGCTCATCGCCAAGCGCGCGCGCAAACGCCGTCACGGCCTGAGGTCCGCCAAGCGCTTCCAGAATGAGATTGGCCGCGGTGTTGTCGCTGGTCTCGAGGGTGGCCTGACAGAGGGCGCCGAGCGTCATGGCGTCGCCCGCCCGCGGCTCCGTCACCGGCGCGTAAGGGACCAGATCCGCCTCAGCGATAGGGATCTCGCGATCAAGACGCTCCGCCCCGGCGTCGACCCGCGCCAGCAGGGCCGCGCACGCGAGCGTCTTAAACGTGCTGTTCAACGGGAAGCGCTCGTCGGCGCGGTAGTCCCACCGTTGGTTGGTCTTGAGATCATGGACCGCCACGCCGATGCGTCCGCCGAGCGCCGCTTCCCGTGACCGGACCGCCTCGGCGAACGCCGCGACCGCGTCGGCATCGTCCTCATCGGCTGTCGCTCTGACCCCGGCGGCCGCAAGGAGCGCGCCGCCGGCGAGCCCGCGAACCAGCCGCCGCCGATCAAGTGTTGCGGGCGCGCGCACGGCGCAAACGCCTAGGCTTCGTTTTCCGCCGCGATCTCGGCCGCGACAGCCTCCACGGCGCGCATCACGCGCAGGAGGTTGCCGCCCCAGATTTTTGCGATGTCCGCTTCGGAGTAACCGCGCGCGATCATGGCGTCCGTCACGGCGGCCGTTTGGCTCGTGTCCCGCCAGCCCGCGAGGCCGCCGCCTCCGTCGAAGTCCGAGGCGATGCCGACATGATCGATGCCGGCGACCGCCACAACGTGGTCGACGTGGTCCATCAGCGCGTCGAGGTCGGCGGGGTCGACGGAGCGGCGCGCGGCGGCGATCGCGGCGCGGTACTCCGCCACGCGTTCGTCGGAGAACTCCGCCAGATCATTGCGGGACGCCACGCCAAACCGCTGGTTCACGCGTTCCTCCGCCAAGATCCGCGCGGGCGTCGGCGCGAGCAGATAGGTGTCGAACGCCACCACTTGGACAACCCCGCCATTCTCCGCGATGGCGCGCAGCTGCTCGTCATCGAGGTTGCGGGCGTTGTCGTGGACCGCGTTCGCGCCGGAGTGCGAGGCGATCACCGGCGCGCGCGAGAGCGCGATCGCCTCCAAGGTCGTCGCTTTGCCAGTGTGGGACACGTCGACCATGATCCCGTGGCGGTTGAGGCCGCGGATCAAATCCTCGCCCAGCGGCGTGAGGCCGCCGGCTTTGACCTCGGGGTCGCCGCCTTCGAGATTGGGGTTGGAGCTGTCGCCGAATTGGTTGTGGCCGAAATGGGTGGCGCTGACATACCGCACGCCGCGCTCCGCCCACATCGGCAGGTCATCCAAACTCGGGCCGATCGGGAAGGCGTTCTCCATGCCGATGAGCGCGACCAGCCGGCCGGAGGCGTGGATCGCCTCCACCTCATCGGCGGTGCGCGCGAAGCCGATTTCGTTGGAGTAGGCGGCCATCATGCGCGAGATCCCGGCGTAGCGCGTCTCCGCGATGCGGCGCGCTTCGGCGTAGCCTTCGTCCGTCAACGGGCCTTGCGGCGTGTAGACGATGAAGAAGGCGCCGTCTAAGGCCCCCGCGCGCATCTTCGGCAGGTCGTTTTGCAGGGTCGTGAAGCCGCCGGGATCCTGCTCCACGGTGGCGTAGTTCAGCGGTACGTCGATGTGGGTGTCGAGGGTCAGCGCGCGCTCATGGATGGTCGCGCCGGTAAGCCGGGGGTCGGAGTTGGTCGTGGCGCAGGCGGCGAGCAGACAGGCTCCCGCCGCGACGCCTGCGGTCGCGATCGCCGGTGAGGTGAACAGGGAATGTGTGCGCATGATCCGCCCTCGCTGAAGCCGAGGCGCTGAGCTTAGCGCGGACGCCGAGCGCGTCAAAAGTGTCGGGCTGCGGATCAAATCAGTGTGTGAGGCCTCCAGAGCGCCGGCCCTTGCGCGCCATGGCCTCACACTGGCGCGGCCTGCTCGCATCATGCCGAGACGCAGTCGGCCGTGGACGATCCGGGGGAGCGTGTGTGGACGCGCCGGGCATAGTGGGGGGATCCAACGGGGAAATCGAACCCGAGGTCCAGGGTCGAAGCGTGGCCGGGCTCTCGCCAAGAGGCTCCTCCGGCGACGTTTGTCGCGGCGCTTGTGCGCGTTTGAGAACGATACGCCGGGCCGGCGGCGACCTCATGGGCCGCCGCCGCTCGACGCCGCCGCTACAACACGTCCAGCACTTGGGCCACCAGCGGGTGGCGCACAATGTCGCCTTTGTCGAGGCGCACCACCGCCGCGCCATCAACTTGCCCCAGCCGCTCCGACACCAACGCCAAACCGGAGAGGCCGTCGGCCAAATCGCTCTGCTGAGGATCGCCGGTGATCACCATGGTGGAATGCCAGCCCATGCGCGTCAGCAGCATTTTCAGCTGGGTGTAACTGCAGTTCTGCGCCTCATCGACAACCACGAACGCGTTGTTCAGCGTGCGCCCGCGCATATACCCCACCGGCGCGATCTCGATGATGCCCTCCGCCAACAGAGTCTTGAGTTTTTTGGCCGACATCCGTTCCTGCAGCGCGTCATAGAGCGGGCGCAGGTACGGCGCGAGCTTGTCCTCCATCGCGCCTGGCAGAAAGCCAATGGACTCCCCGGCTTCAATCGCCGGCCGGGACAAGACGATCCGGTTTACATGGCCCGCGTCGAGCGCTTCCACCGCCTTGGCGACCGCCAAGAACGTCTTGCCCGTGCCGGCGGGGCCGAGCGCCGCGACGAGGCCGTAGGTGTCAATCGCTTGAAGAAGCTCCGTTTGGCCGGGCGTCCGCGCGGTGATGTTCTTCACATAACGAGGCGTGTCCTCGGGGCGCGGGGCGGCGAGGCCGTGGACGGTCTCGGTCGCCTGCGCGCTGTCCGTGTGGTCAGGCCGCCAGGTCCGATCAATCGCGTAGATTTTCGTGACCTTGCCGGGCGCTGGGGCGGCGGGGCGGCGCTCCGCATTGCGGAGCTCGGCGGCGCGGCGACGGGCTGAACGCTTGGACATGACGTGCCTCCAAAGACAAACCGCGGACCGAAAGATCGGCCCGCGGTTGGTGGTGGGGGTGCTGCAGGGGAGAGGGGGGCGTGCGCGCCGCCAGGCGGCGCGGTGTCAGGCCTGGGATGTCGACGCGCTCTGGGAGCGCGCGGAAACCATCGCACGAGCCGTCCTCCCTACTGACGGAACGAGACCACAGACGCGTCGTTCCGACAACGCCTTTGTGGATAAACTGGGGATGGTTAATGAATCTTAACCGAGGTTGATTTTTTCTTATCCGCGATGTGGCCGACTCAGGAGCGTGACGATGACCGTCTACAAATTGGGTGATGATGCGCCCTCGATCGACGAAAACGCCTGGGTCGCGCCCAACGCCGTCGTTCTTGGGCGTGTGGTGTTGAAGCGGGACGCCAGCGTTTGGTTTTCCGCCGTGCTGCGGGGAGACAATGAGCCCATCGTCATCGGGGAGCGGTCGAATGTGCAGGACGGCGCCATCCTGCACACCGATCCGGGGTGCCCGCTCACCCTAGGCGCTGACGTGACCGTGGGTCATCGCGCCATGCTGCACGGGTGTGTGATCGGCGACGGGTCGCTGGTGGGCATTGGCGCGACGGTCCTCAACAACGCCCGCATCGGCGTGGGATGTCTGATCGGCGCGCACGCCCTTGTGACGGAAGGCAAAGAGATCCCGGACCATTCCATGGTGCTGGGCTCGCCGGGCAAGGTGGTCAAAACCCTTGATCCGGAGACGGTGGCGCTTCTGAAGGCTGGCGCGGCGCACTATGTTGACAATTGGAAGCGGTATCAGCGTGGGCTAGCGCCGCTTGAGCCGGTGGTCGGCGGCGTCAGCCCCTGACCGGGCCAAGCGCGGAGTCGCGTGAAGGGGAGGGGCGCGATGTCGGACATGTTTAGCGCGCGCCAGCCCGTGTTCGGACCGCTGCCGGCGGTGGTGTTTTGGCTCTCGGGCGCCATCGCCTTGGTGAGCGGATTGGCGATGCTGTTTGGGCCGCCCGTGCGTGAGCTGTTGCAGTCGGCCACGGCCGTGGTCAGCGGTCCCCGGCCCGACTACCGACCTTTCGGCGAGGCGGCGCCATACGTGTTGCACGTCTTCGCCCATGGCAGCTGGGCGCATTTGGGCCTGAACTTGTTGGCGCTTTTGGCGTTTGGCGGCGGCGTGGCGCGCCGGTTTGGCTATGGCGTCGCCGGTGCGGCGGCGTTTCTGGTGTTCTTCTTTCTGTGCGCGGCCGCCGGCGCGTTGGCGGAGCTCGCCTGGCAGGCCATGACCCGCACCGACGGTCGCCCGGCCTGGATGGTGGGCGCGTCAACGGGAGTGTCCGGACTGATCGCGGGCGCTGTTTATGTCATGCGGGCCGGCATCTACCGAAGTTTGCCGCCACTGTGGTCGGGGACGTACCTCGTCGCCCTTGCGCCCTGGGTTGTGATCAACCTGCTGATCGGCGTGGCGGGGAGCTTCGAGCCGAGCTTGGAGCCGATCGCGTGGGCGGCGCATTTGGGCGGGCTGGCCGCGGGCGCGCTCAGTTTCCCCTTGATTGACGCCTGGGCGCAGCGCCATCGGCCGTGGGCGCCGTAGCCGCAACGGCCGCCGCGGCGCTAGCGCAACACCCGCAAGGCGTGACGCAGCACCGGCATCTCCATCTCCATCGCGGCGCGACCCAAGCCAATCAGCTCCTCCGCGCGCGCGAAATCCAACAAGCCGATGTGGCCGATCTTGGGGATCACGAAGACGTCCGGCGGATCGCCGGCCATCCGGGAACGTCCCAACCGATCCATAATAAGAGTGAGGGAGCCGAGCATGACCGCTCCGAGCCCCGGCGCGCCCTTTTCCGACCCGAACAGCTGACGCATCACCAAACGCTCCGGACGCACTTTATTAAGTGACAAAGCTGTGGAGAGCAGCTCGCCGTTTTCGTCCTTCTCCAAGTCCTCCGGCCGCGCCATCACCGAGCCGAAGGAATCCCCGTTCATGCTCACGGCGATCACCAAGCGCGCGCCGAGCGCCCGACAGACGGACACCGGCACCGGATTCACCAACGCGCCGTCGATCAACCAGCGATTGTCGATGCGCACAGGCGTAAAGGCCCCAGGCAGCGCATAAGACGCCCGGATCGCCGGCACCAACTCGCCTGAGCGCAGCCAAATCTCATGGCCGGTGGCGAGTTCCGCCGCGACGGCCACAAACGGCTTCGGCAACGACTCAATGCGCACATCGCCCAAATGCTCGGTCATCTTCTTTGCGAGACGTTCCCCCGCAAGCAGCCCGCCGCCAGAGAAGCGCACATCCAGATAGCCCATCAGGCGACGGCGATTGAGCCCCGTCGCCCACTCCTTCAACGTGTCGAGCTTGCCCGCCAGATACGCGCCGCCCACCAGAGCGCCGATGGAGGAGCCCACCACCACATCCGGCTCAATGCCCGCATCCAGCAGGGCCTCCACCACGCCGATGTGAGCCCAGCCGCGCGCCACGCCGCCGCCAAGGGCCAGGCCGATGCTGGGTGTTGGGCGATGCTCGCCTGCGATGTCTTGCGCCATGGTCTCCCTCCCGCTCTCCCGTCGCGACGGCGCGCCTCCGCCCGGGCGGCCGCGTCCTGGGAGAGCCCTGGCGTCTATCGCAATTCGTGCACGACGTCCTATCGCGGTGGGGTGAATGCAGTAAGACTCGGAAAAACACCCTTGATTTCCGCGTTAGCTTTTCATATTCTGTTAATTCGCGTCAGCTAGAGGTTTACGAGTCGCGGGTCCAAGC
>CAZGLY010000029.1:12039-38005 GCA_964526675.1 uncultured Caulobacterales bacterium | reverse complement strand
GCGAAGGCGCCGCTGCCGAAGGCGACGTCGCGCACCAGCCGCTCCGACAGACCGAACGGCAAGGCGGTCAGGTCGACCGCGACATCCGTGACCACGTTGTAAGGAGACGGCGGCGCGACGCGCCCTTGGTCGGCGTCGTCATACCGACCCGAGATTTGATCGATGCGGTACCACGTGTCCGCGCCCGCGATCACCGCCGCCGGCTGCAGCTTAACGATGCGCGCCTCAAGCCGCACGGAATCGCCGCGAAGAGCGAACACCGTCGGATCCACGGGCTTCGGGCTCACCGAGGGGAAACGGAGCACCGCGTCAAACTCTTGCGGGCCGGTCTGGCGCAACTCCACCACAGCCACCGGCCGTTCCGTCGTGAGGCGATCGTAGGTCCGCGCGTTGAGGCCAAAAAGGCCGGCCACCGCGGCGGCCGCCGCAAACAGCCCTCCCACCATGGTGCGAAAGCCCGCAGAACCGATCTTGCCTTGAAAGACGCGGCCAAAACCACTCGCGACCAGCCACACGCCCACGAGCCCGACCGCCGCCACGGCCACCGTCACCCCCAAAATCATGGACGCACCTCCGTCAATCCCCAGATCGGTTTTCTACGCCGCGGGGCGCTGCTTGGGAATCGTTAAAGTGCGCCCGCCGTGGCGGGCTGCAGCTCCGGCGCGGCTCAGCGTGTCGAAGGATCCGAACGGCGCGCGGGAGCGTCGGTGCGCCGACGTCAGTCCGCGGCGGCGAGGTTCACCGCCTTTGGCCCTTTGCCGCGCGGATCGGGTTCCGTGTCGAAGGAGACTTTCTGGCCATCCATCAGCCCATCCATGCCCGAGCGCTGCACCGCGGAGATGTGCACAAACACGTCTTTCCCGCCATCGTCCGGCGTAATGAAGCCGAAGCCTTTAGTTTGATTAAAAAATTTAACGACACCAGTGGCCATTGGGTCTGTCCTCACCGCAATCAAAGCGCACGACCTGGGCCGCGCGCAAAGGCATGCTCAGGTCGTCACGTCGCTGCGGGACATCGACCGCCCCGCGTGAACGGACGGGCGGCGACCCCAGGCTGATGGTCCGCCTGAACACCTTCGCTCTGACACGCGAAGGGGCGCGATGCAAATGTTTTGGAGGCGTGTCCCGAGCACGACGAGCCCGAACGCGTCGCGGCGACGCGCGGGCGGTGACGCCGGCTGGGATGGACAGGAGAGGGCGGGCGCGAGGCCCGCCCTAAAGATCAGTCCGCAAGCGCGAGATTGACCGCTTTCGGTCCTTTGCCGCGCGGGTCGGGCTGGGTGTCGAAGGTGACCTTTTGGCCATCATTGAGGCCCGGCAGCCCAGATTGCTCGACCGCGGAAATGTGCACGAACACGTCGCCGCCGCCGCCTTCCGGCGTGATGAAGCCGAAGCCTTTGGAGTGATTGAAGAATTTGACCGTACCAGTGGCCATGAAGAAGTTCCTTCCCGAAATGACGCGAGACCGACTTGGCCCCGCGAGACGTGCTCAGGTCGCAAGGTGTCGGGAAGGTCAGCACGCCCTGATGGGAGGCGCGGTCGTCGCATTCCCGGGCCAATCGATCGCCCGAACAGTAGCCCTTAGGTGGCACGCTTGGCCGCCCTGCGCAACGGTTTCCCCGCCGCGCCGACAGGGCGGGGCGCCACGGTTAGGGCGACGAGCCGCCGTCCGCCTGGTCCAAGGCGTCGTTCGCGAGCAGGAGCTCTTGCTGCTCTAAGCGTTTGATTTCATCGCGCAGACTGGCGGCTTCTTCGAACTCCAAGTCCGCCGCGGCCTCGCGCATCCGCGTCTCCAAGTCTTGGATGACGGCCCGCAGATTGTGCCCCAATCCCGCCTCGCCGTCCGCGCCGGGCGTGTAGGCCGCCTGGCCGTCTTCCGCGACGCCCGCCGTCTTGCGCCGGCCGCGGTCCCGCGCGGAAATCCCGCCAGCGCCCTTGGCGCGGCCGTCCGGCAGCTGCCGGCGGCGGCGATTCGCCTTGTTGTCGCGCCCCTTGGGGCCGACGCCCTCGACCAGGCCGTCGGTGCCGACCGTCACCCGATCGCCTTCGTAGACGCTCGCCATCACATCCGCGATCCGGGACTGGACGCTGGCGGGCGTGATGCCGTGGATCTCATTGAACTCGATCTGCTTTTCCCGCCGGCGCGCCGTTTCAGCCATGGCCCGCTTCATGGAGCCGGTTTCGGCGTCCGCATAGAGAATGACGGTGCTCTCCGCGTTGCGCGCGGCCCGGCCGATGGTTTGAACCAGCGACGTTTCGGAACGGAGGAAGCCTTCCTTGTCGGCGTCCAAAATGCCCACAAACGCGCACTCGGGAATGTCGAGACCCTCCCGCAGCAGGTTGATGCCCACCAAGACGTCAAAGGCGCCAAGGCGTAAATCGCGAATGATTTCAATGCGTTCGACCGTGTCGATGTCGGAGTGCATGTAGCGCACGCGCACGCCCTGCTCGTGCATGTACTCCGTGAGGTCTTCAGCCATTTTCTTCGTGAGCGTGGTGATCAGGCTGCGATAGCCCCGCGACGCCACCTCTTTCACTTCCGCGATCACGTCATCGACTTGGGAGAACCCGTCTTTCGACACGGGCCGCACCTCCACCGGCGGGTCCGTCAAGCCTGTCGGGCGGATGACTTGCTCCACGAACACGCCTCCGGTGCGGTCCATCTCCCACCCGCCCGGCGTCGCGGACACATGCACGCTCTGCGGGCGCATGGCGTCCCACTCCTCAAACTTGAGGGGACGGTTGTCCATGCAGGAGGGCAAACGGAAACCGTGTTCCGACAGCGTGCGTTTGCGGTTGAAGTCGCCGCGATACATGCCGCCGACTTGCGGCACCGTGACATGGCTTTCGTCGACGAACAGGATCGCGTTGTCGGGGATGTACTCAAACAAGGTCGGCGGCGGCTCGCCCGGTTTCCGCCCGGTCAGGTAGCGGGAATAGTTCTCAATCCCGGCGCAGGAGCCGGTGGCCTCGAGCATTTCAAGGTCATGCTCCGTGCGTTGCTGAAGCCGTTGCGCTTCAAGCAAACGGCCGTTCTGTTCGAGAAACGCCAGGCGGTCCTTCAGCTCGGTTTTGATCGAGTTGATCGCCTGCTGCAACGTCGGCCGGGGCGTCACGTAATGAGAGTTCGCGTACACTTTCACGAAGCCGAGGTCTTGGGCTTTCTTGCCCGTCAACGGGTCGAACTCGACGATCGCTTCAACCTCATCGCCGAAGAAGGACACGCGCCAGGCCCGATCCTCATAGTGGGCCGGGAAGATCTCCACCACGTCGCCGCGAACGCGGAACGTGCCGCGGGAAAACCCCTGGTCGTTCCGCGTGTACTGAAGCGCCACCAGGTCCTTCATCAGCGCGCGCGGATCGACGCGGTCGCCCACGCGCAGGCTGAAGGTCATGGCGGTATAGGTCTCGACCGACCCGATGCCGTAAATGCACGACACGCTCGCGACAATAATCACGTCATCCCGCTCAAGGATGGCGCGGGTGGCGGCGTGACGCATGCGGTCGATCTGCTCGTTGATCGAGCTTTCCTTGGCGATGTAGGTGTCGGTGCGCGGCACATACGCTTCCGGCTGATAGTAATCGTAATAAGAAACGAAATATTCTACCGCGTTGTCGGGGAAAAATTTCTTGAATTCGCCATAGAGTTGCGCGGCGAGAGTCTTGTTGTGCGCCAGGATCACGGCCGGGCGCTGCGCCGCTTCAATGACTTTCGCCATGGTGAACGTCTTGCCGGAGCCGGTGACGCCCAGCAGAACTTGGTCTTGTTCGGAGCGGTGCAGGCCGTCCACCAAGTCGTCGATGGCTTGGGGTTGATCGCCCTTTGGTTCAAAGGGGCTGTCCACGCGAAAGGCGACGCCGCCTTCGGACTTCTCCCAGGTGCGTTCGGGGCGGTGGGGAACCCAGCCGGCGAGTTCCGCGCCCGTGGGGCCGGCGGTGACGCCGGGCGCTGCAGTCTTGGCCATGAGGCGCAATGTAGGGCTGACGGCGACCGGATGCGACCGCGTCTGTCGGACCACGGTGCGTGGATCCGTCGGATGCGTCTGGCTGCGGGTCTTGGCGCGGGCGTTAAGAGCCGCCAGAGTGCCGCGTCAGCGCCTTCTTGGAGACCGCCATGGCAACCGCCGCCAAGCCAAGCCCGCGCAACCGCAAGGAACGCCGCGCCGACAGCGCGCGCGCCCAAGCCAACCCGTTTCCCGATGGCTGGCGGGCGGCCATCGCCCAGCAGCTGATGGAAGGCCATGCGCCGGACAGCATCGTTCAGGGCCTGGTCAACGCCGGCGCGGCGCGCCCGACGGCGATCGCTGAAGTCCGCGCGGCGCAGAACCACCCCTATCTGCGCGGGGTGACGGCTCTCGGCGCGCGGTTGCGCAAGCGTGACTGGCTTTTGGATCTCTACGCGGCGCACTGGCGTCTCGGGGCCGGCCCGTCCCCCACGATTGACCGACGCGCGGGCGTGTCCACCGATGAGTTTTTCGAAACGTACTATGCCGGTCACCGGCCCGTCATACTGACGGACGCGATCGCGGATTGGCCCGCGATGACCAAATGGTCGCTGGACTATTTTGAAGAGGTCGCCGGCGACGCCGAGATCGAGGTGCAGTTCGGCCGGGATCGTAGCTCCGAATATGAGCACAAACGTCAGAAATTTGTGCGGGTGATGCCGTTTCGTGACATTTTGCAGTTGCTTCGCCGTGACGAAAAGACGAACAACTTCTACATCACCGCCAACAATTCAGGCCGGAACCGCAAGGCGCTGGCGGTGTTGTGGGATGACGTCATTCAGGCGCCGCAATACTTGGAGCAGAACGACCACGCCGACGGGTTCTTTTGGCTGGGGCCCCGCGGCACGATCACGCCTTACCATCATGATTTGACGAACAATCTTCTCGTTCAAGTGTTTGGCCGCAAACGCGTTCGTCTGGTGCCCAGCTATGAAACGCGGCTGATGCGCAATTGGATGCACGTCTACAGCCGTTGGACGGGCGAGGATCTGGCGGTCGGCCCGGCCGAGGGCGACAAGCCGACCGTGATTGAAGCGATCCTTGGCCCCGGCGAGGCGATGTTCATCCCCATCGGCTGGTGGCATTGGGTGGAGGGCCTCGACGTGACGGCCGGCATGTCCTTCACGAATTTCAAATGGCGGAACGACTTCTTCCAATCCTACAGCAGCTACAACGAGCTGTAGCGGAGACCTCGTGCGCCGGCGCTCGAGGCGCCCTCGCCGGCTATTGCTCCTCCTCGCGGGCGAGCACGGCCTCCAAGCCCTCCGCCAGCTCGTCGCCCAACATGGGCGAGCCCAACAGATAAGCGGCGGTGGAGCCGCTGCGCCGCCGCTTCGCCTCCGCGACCGCGTCCGCGAACTCCGCCGCGTCGTAGTCGCCGCGGCCGATCCACATCAGCGCCACCAATTCCGTCTGCTGGTCGACATTCAGGCCCTCAATCTCGTCAAAGAGTTCGTCGCGCACGGCGTCGTCCGGGCTTTCCTCGAGGATGTCAGCCTCCGCGTCGTCGCCTGAGCGCGCGCCGGTCTCGCCGTCGACGCCTTCCTGCTTCGCGTCAAACGCGCGGGCGCGCTCAATGATCGCGCGCACTTCCTCTGGATTGAGCTCCATAGCGGGTCCTCTAACTCGTGACTCGGGGTTGGCGCGGCGCGGGACGTTTGGCCGTCGACGGCGCGCGCGCGGCGTGACATGACAGTTTTGTACACAATTCGGCTGGCTGACGCGACATCCGCCGGCTCATACGGCCTTGCGGCGCGGCGCCGCGCGCGCGGGCCGACTGGCGGTCGCGACGGCAAGGACGCGCATGGGAGTGTGATGATGGCGGCGGCGGAAGATCTCGGCCCGGACGACATGGGCGACGTGTTGGAGGCCCGACCGCGGGCGTGCCCGATGTGCGGGGCGGACGCGCCGCGTCCGGTGGGCGTCGCGCGGGGTCCGTGGAGCCTTGGGCGCTGTGGCGAGTGCGGCTTCACCTACCTCACCGCCGCGCCGCCATTGGAGTCGCTGTCGAACGACTATGCGTGGGAGAAGGCGGCCGCCGCGGAAGCCAAGCGTCGGCGGCGGGCGCGGCCCGTGGTGCAGTGGTTGGACGAACGCACTCGCTGGCGGTTGCACATCTTTCCGCGGCCGGAGACGCGTCGTTTCACTGAACGTTTGGCCGAGCCCGGACCAATCCTGGACCTCGGCTGCGGCGATGGCCGCCAAGCGTTGAAGCTGCCCGACCAGTTTATTCCCCATGGCGTTGAGATCTCCCAGGAGCTCGCTGCGGCCGCGGACACGGCGTTTCGCGTCCGTGGCGGGTGGTGCGTCCACGCTCCGGCGGCCGAAGGCGTTGCGCAGTTCCCGGACCAGCATTTCGCGGGCGCGATGCTCAATTCGTACCTCGAGCATGAGGAGAATCCCCTGGGCGTGCTGCGCGCGCTGGCGCGCGTGATGCGTCCGGGCGCGCCGGTGGTCGTGAAGGTGCCGAATTATGGCTCGTGGAACGCGGCGGTTATGGGCGCATCCTGGTGCGGCGTGCGCTTGCCCGACCATCTGAACTACTTCACCGCGGCGAGCCTGGAGCAGATGGCGGGCCTGGCCGGTTTTGCGGCGACGCGGCCAGCCTGGGCCAATCTGCCGACCAACGACAATATGTGGAGCGTGCTGCGCCGCGCGACGTGAGCGCCGGTTCCGGTTCGCCGGCGGCGTCGGCGGGTCAGGCCGTGGACGGCGCGGCCAGAGCGGCGATGGCGTCAATGTCCTCAGCGTTGGTGTTCCAGGCGCACACAAAACGCCAAAGCCCGCCTGGCCACGGGTAGAACGCCGCGCCGGCCGCCTGCAACCGGGACACCGTGTCCTGCGGCAGCGCAACGAACACTTCGTTGCCGTCGACAGGGTAGGCCAGGCGGCCGCCCAACGCGGTGAGGGTCGCCGCCAAGCGCTGGGCGGCGGCGTTCGCGTCGCGCGCCAGCGTCAGCCACAAGTCGTTCTGAAGCACGGCCTCCATTTGCGCCGCGAGATACCGCATCTTCGGGGGCATGTGTCCGGCGCGCTTGGCGCGTGCGCACAGATGGTCGAAGCGCGTCCGCGCGTCGCCGAAAAGCACGATGGCTTCGCAGCCCAAGGTGCCGTTCTTCGTCGCGCCGAAGCACGCCGCGTCCACCCCGGCGCGCCATGTGAGGTCCGCGGGCGCGACGTTCAGGCTGGCCACCGCGTTGGCGAACCGGGCGCCATCCAAATGCACCGTGAGGCCGGCGGCTCGGGCGGGGGCGATGCGTTCCGCAAGAGCCTCCGGGGTGTAGGTTGTGCCGCATTCCGTCAGGTTCGTGAGCGAGAGGGTTTGCGCGGGCGTTTCGTGAACGAAGCTCGGATCGCGCGCGGCCAACTCCGCCTCCAGGGCCGGCAGGGCGATGCGTCCGTCATCACCGGGCAGAAGACGCAGTTTCGCTCCCCCCGTGAAGAACTCCGGCGCGCCCCGTTCGTCGCGTTCAATGTGCGCTTCGCGGTGACAGAGGATCGCGCCGTCGGGCGGACACAACACGCTGAGGGCCAGGGCGTTGGCCGCGGTGCCGGAGGCGGTGAGGAACACGCTCACCTCGGCCTCGAAGATCTCGCCGAGCCGGCGCGTGACGCGCGCCGTGGCGGCGTCCGCCCCATAGCTCGCCGCGGCGCCGTCGTTGACGGCGGCGAGCGCGGCCAGGATCGCGGGGTGGGCGGGAGCTTCCGTGTCGGACGTAAAACGCATGGGCTCTAGCTGAGCGCAGCCGCCCGATCTCCGCAAGCCGAGAAGCACGCGTCACGCGCCGGCCGCAGCGGCGAGCGCCAACCCTGCGCAGGCAGGCTCGCTCCCGAACCGCGAGCGTGGTAGCCCCATCGGGGGAGTGTTTGGGGAGCGGGCGCATGGTGTTTGTGGTGCGGGCCTATCTCGCCCTGGCGGGTCTCGCTGTTTTGGCCGTCATGGCGGGGCTCATTCTGCCCGCAAGCGTGCGCGTGGAACGCAGCGTGATGATCGCGCGCCCGCCGGCGACCGTGTACACGCTGGCGGCGCGCCCGGCGACGTTTCCGGAGTGGTCGCCCATGGGCGCGGCCCACGCCGCGTACCGTTTCGACGGCCCCGACATGGGCGTGGGCGCGCGCGCGTCGTGGACCACCGACGACGGCCTTCGCGGACACATGGTCGTGGTGGCGGCGGAGCCCTACGCGCTCGTTGAGAGCGACGTCGATTTCGGACCGCGCGGCCAGACGCGCATGTCCATTGCGATCACGCCCGAGGACGAGGGCGTGCGCGCCACGTGGACGATGGAGACCAGCTTCGGCTTCAACATCGTGAAGCGCTATGTGAGCCTCGGTCTGGATCAACGGCTCGGCCGCGACCTCGAGCGGGGTTTGGAGCGGCTTAAGGGGTTGGCCGAAACCACGCCGGCGGCGGATTTCGCGGACGCCGACGTGGAGGTGATCACGCTGACATCGCGGGCCATCGCCTACGCGGAGCGCACGGTGCGCGGCGATGGCGACGATCATCAAGCGGCGTTCGACGCCGCGTTGGAGGATGTCCGGCGTTTTCTCGCGCGCCGCCGGGTGGCGGTGGCCGGCCCGATCTACACCGTGACGCTCGATTGGCGGCCTCCCGTGTGGCGCTTTCAGGTGGCGGCGCCCTATGACGGCGATCTTTCGGGAGGCGAAGGGCCCGTGGCGCTTGGTCGCTCGCCCGCGGGGACGGCGGTGCGCGCGGTGCATGAGGGCGATCCGCGCGGCGCGGCGACGCTGTACGAAAAGCTCCAGGCCTATGTGGCCGCGCGGCGCATGGAGCCGGCGGGCCCGATTTGGGAGGCGATGATCACCGATCGCGAGACGGTCGCGCCCGAGGATCAAATGACGGAGATCTTCATTCCCGTGACGGGCGCGGCGGACTAAACGACGGACCGGCGTTCCAGCAAAAACCAGGTGAAGTCATCCATCGGAAAATTGTGATCGCGATGGTAGTGAAATCCATAATCGAGAAGCTGGAAGTCTGGGTGCGCATCCAGGAATTCACCGGCGAAATCCCGTTTGAACAAGCGCTCGTCATGGCCGCGATAAGCAACGCTCACGGGCGTAGGGTTATAGTATTCGCATAACACCACGTAGCGGCTGGCGGCTTGCGCCAATTGGCGATAGGCCGCGTCGAGGCGCTCCGGCGCGATGTGGATCAGCACCGTGCATGTGAACGCGAGGTCGCTGACCGTCGCCGGCGCTGTGTCCAGCAGGGAGCCTTCGATCACCTCCAGCGGCCCCAACGCCGCGTCGCGGGCGCGCAGCTGCGTGGCCGCTTTGGCGTTGATCTCCACCGCGCGCAGTGCGGCGCTGGGCAGCAGTCGCCGCAGGGCCACCAGATTCAAGCCCACATTCGCGCCAAACTCTGTGATCGAGTGAAGAGGAGCGCAACGGCTCAGAATCCGCGCCCAGAGCTTGGTGCGCGCCGCCTCAAGGCTCGCGCCTTGGCATCGATCGACGTAAGAGTCGCCAAACGCGCCAGCCCAGAACCGTTCTTGGGCGGTGGAGGGCGGGGTGTCGATCGTCGCGTCGGCGGCGGTGCGTGCTGTGGGCGCATGCGCCGCAGCGGGGGTCGAACGCATAGCGGGCTCCGGTGGCGGTCTCACGGGACGGTGGACCGAGCCTAGCGCGCGGACCTGAAGACACGGTTTCGCCGACGGGCGACCGGACGATGCGCCGGCGCCCGCGGCGGCGGTGGGAGGAGAGCGGTATGAAGCAAGCAGTGTGGACGCTGGCGTTGGTCATGGTCGGGGCGGCGGCCCACGCCCAGGACGCCGATGGGACGGCGGGCGACGCGGAGGCGTCCGAGCCCGCGGCGAGCGCGGATGAGGCCGCCGAGGCGCAATACGACTTCGCGACCCTGGCGCCCCGTTTGGCGGGCGACTGGGAGGGAACGCTCGCTTACCGCGATTATCAGTCGAACCGCCGCGAGGAGATCCCCGTGCGGGTGATGTGGACCGCCGCGGGCGACGGCGGGTATCTGACCGCCGATCTCGTCTACACCGATCCGGGTCAAGAGGTGTTCGCCCATTCCGTGACGCAGCCGGTCGGCGGGCAGGGGGTTCGGGTGACGTTGTTCCGCGACGGCGACGTTGAGATCGCCCTGCGCCGCGTGACCGCGTTCACGGCCACGGACACGGGGTGGACCGCCACCTATGAAGAGCGAGGGCAGGACGACGGCGAACCGGCCCTGATGCGCTACGTCGAAACGATGGCGGAGGACGCCTACACGATGCGAAAAGACGTCCAGCCAGAGGGCTCCGACGACTTTGTGTTCCGCAACGAAGTGACGTTGGAGCGCGTCGCTCCCTAAGGCTGCGCGTCTTCCACCGTGATGGTGATCACGTCCGACCAAATCGGCGGCTCAAACAGATTGTGGTTGAGGTCGCCGAACACGAGCTGCAGCGTGTGGGATCCTGCCGGCAGGTCGATGACGGTCTCCGTCTGCCCGCCGCCGAAGTGCAGGTGATTGTCGTCGGCCGGGATGGCGTACTCCAGCTCCTCGCCTTCCAACGTCTCGTTGATGAGCAGGTGGTGGTGGCCCGTGTTCTCACGCTCCGTCAGCGCCGGCGCGACGCCGATGCCGTAAGCGCCGAACACGACCCGAAACGGGGAGGAGACAACGTCGCCATCCTGGAGATTGACGATGTAAACGCCCGGACCCTCGTCGGCGTGGGGCGCGGTGTCGGCCTTCGTCTCCGCGAGCGCGGGCGCGGCGATGGCGAGGGCGGCGAGAGCAGCGAGGCGCATGGATCTTCCTTTAGCCAACAGAGCGATTGCGCGGGTCCTCTAACACGTGGCGCAGGCGTGGCGGGAGTCGCGTGCGGTCACGGGCTCGCGAGGGGCTGTGCCGGGCGCAAAAGCTGGCCATGATGGCCCCATGACGGAGCCATCCGATCTCGACGCCGATCTCCCCGCTGCGTCCGCGCGGCCGGCTCGGGCGGACCGCGCTTTGGTCGCCCGGGGCGTGTTCGCAAGCCGGACCCAAGCCCGCGCGGCGATCGCGGCCGGCCGCGTGCGCGTGGCCGGTCGGCTGATCACGAAACCCTCCGCGATCGTGACGCCGGACGCGCCGATCGAGGCCGAGCCCGCCCATCCGTGGGCGTCGCGGGCGGGGCTGAAGCTGGCGCACGGGCTTTCGGTCTTTGGCGTGCAGCCCGCGGATCGCGTGTGTCTTGATGTCGGCGCGGCGACGGGCGGCTTTGTGGACGTGCTGCGCGCGGGCGGCGCCGGGTGCGTTTACGCTGTGGACGTCGGGCGCGACCAACTCGTGGCGCGCCTGCGCGCGGATCCGGCGGTCGTGGTGCTTGAGCAGACCGACGCGCGCGCCCTGACGCGCGCGCTCATTCCCGAAGCGCCGAGCCTCATCACTTGCGACGCCAGTTTCATTGGTTTGCGGAAGGTCTTGCCGGCGGCGCTGGATCTCGCAGCCGCGGCCGCGGACCTGGTGGCGCTGTTCAAGCCGCAATTCGAAGTTGGGCCGGGCCACGTCGGCAGGGGCGGGATTGTGAAGGACGCCGCCGTCGTCGCCCGCGCGCTTGAGGCCGTGAGCGGTGAGCTTGCCGCGTTGGGCTGGCCGGTGCGTGCGACGACGTTGAGCCCCATTCGCGGCGGCGACGGCAATCAGGAGATTCTGATCTACGCCCGGCGCGCGCCATGACGGCGGATGTTTCGTCCTCGACCGACCTCACGGAGAGTGTCGTGGATCGCCTGGGCGCCCGTGGCGACGGCGTCGCGGAGGGCCCGGACGGCCCGCTCTACGTCCCGTACACGCTGGCGGGGGAGCGGGTGCGCGGCCGTCTCGACGGCGATCGCTTGCGCGATGTGGAGGTCCTCACGCCGAGCCCGGATCGCGCAACGCCTGTGTGCCCTCATTTTGGCGTGTGCGGCGGCTGCACCGTCCAGCATGTGGAGCGCAGGGCTTATCTCGCATGGAAGCGGGGTCTGGTGCGCGCGGCCCTCGCTCGCGCTGGCGTGGACGCCGACGTCCGCCCGGTGGTCGAGGCGGCCGGCTCGGGCCGGCGGCGGGCGGTGTTTCACGGCGTGCGCGCGAAGGCGGTGGGCTTCACGTTCGGGTTTGCGCAGCGGGGGTCCCACCATGTCGTGGATCTCGCGGAGTGCCCGGTTCTGCATCCGCGTTTGGCCGCGGCGCGGCCGGCGCTTCGCCGCGTTGCGGAGGCGCTCCTGCGCCGTCCCGGACGCGCGGACCTCCACGCCACCTGGACGGACGCGGGCTTGGACGTTGACGTGCGCGGCGGCGGCGCGCGCCAGGACGCGCGGCTGGCGGGCGACCTCGCGGCCATCGCCGAAGATCAGGATTGGGCGCGGATCACGCGCGGGGGCGAGGCCCTGCTGCAGCGGCGTCCGCCGGAGGTGCGGTTTGGCGATGTCGCCGTGACGCCGCCTCCCGGCGCGTTCTTGCAAGCGACGTCTGATGGCGAGGCCGCCTTGGCGCGCGAGGTCGCCGCCGCGAGCGAAGGCGCCGCGAAAGCCGTCGATTTGTTTGCGGGGTTGGGCACCTTCACGCTGCGTTTGGCGATGCGGATGGAGGTGCGCGCCTTCGAGGGCGATCAGGCGGCTGCGGGCGCGCTGGCGCGGGCGGTCAAACGCGCGCCTGCGGCGGGTGCGGCGCTGAAGCCCGTGCTGGTTCAACGGCGCGACTTGGCCCGAACGCCGGTCAGCGCGCGCGAATTGGGTCGACCCGACGTGGTCGTGATCGACCCGCCACGAGGCGGCGCGGGCCCGCAAGCGCGCGAAATCGCGGCGTCGGCGGCGGGGCGTGTGGTTTCGGTGTCCTGCAATCCCGCGACGTTTGCGCGGGACGCGAAAATCCTCATCGATGGCGGGTTCGCCCTGGAAAGCGTGCAGCCGGTGGACCAGTTTTTGTGGAGCGCGCACGTCGAGGTGGTGGGAGTGTTCACGCGATGAGCCAAGGAATTCTGGGACGAGTGGGCGGCCAATCCTCCGCGGCGTTGGCGCGGGCGGCCGACGTCGCGCGTTCGACGCCGCGGTTGGCGGGTCGGGCGCGCTACGCGGCGGCTCAGGCGGCGCGGGTGGCGTGGTATGCGGGGCACTATGCGGCCCTGTTGCGCATCGCCCCGATCACGACGGAGCCTGGCGCGCTCCCGTACAAGCCGAAGGCCGCGCCCCCCAAACCACGCGCGACGCGGCGGGCGTTCATGCGGCTCTTTGAGCAGGATTTGGCGAACATCGAAGCGGGCCTCTATCCCGCGCCCAAGGGGCCGTCGCCGCGCGAGCTGTTGCGCGGGCTGGCGCGCAGCCGCTTGATGTTCGCCGACGCGCCGGAAGTGGCGCGGCGACGCCGGGAAAAGGCCGGGGTGGAGGTGCGGGACTCGGCGGCGCGTCCCGCCGTCAGCGGCGACCAAACCCGCTATCCCACGTACTATCTGCAGAACTTTCACTATCAGACAGACGGTTGGTTCAGCCGCCGCTCCGCCAAGCTGTACGACACCCAAGTGGAGGTGCTGTTCACCGGCGCCGCGGACGCGATGCGCCGCCTCGCCTTGGCGGAGATCGCCCGCCACATTCGCGGCCGTGACCAGCGCGACGTGCGGATGGTGGACGTGGCGTGCGGGTCGGGTCGGTTTCTGGAGCAGACCTTAGACGCGTTTCCACGGCTGCAGGCCACGGGTCTCGATTTGTCGCCCGCCTATGTCGAGGAAACGCGGGAGCGTCTGGCGCCCTGGCGACACGCGGCGGTGGTGGAAGGCAACGCCGAGGCGGCGCCGTTCGACGCGGGGTCGTTTGACGTGGTCGCGTGCGTGTACCTCTTCCACGAATTGCCGCCGCGCGTGCGCCCGATCGTGGCCGCGGAGATGGCGCGTCTGGCCGCGCCGGGTGGCCTCGTCGTGCTCGCCGACAGCCTCCAGCACGGCGATGATCCCAACCTGGATCAGATGCTGGAAGTGTTTCCGCGGGTGTTCCACGAGCCCTATTACGCCCACTACGCCACGGACGATCTGACAGCCCATTTCACCGACGCCGGCCTCACGCCCGAACACCAGGGCCAGGGCTTTCTCACCAAGGTATTGGCGTTCCGCAAGCCGGCGTGAGGCGCGGCGAGCACGGACGGCCGTGCGGCCTCCTGCGCGCCTCAGATTCGCCGCGTTGACCGTGGACGCATACTCCGCAGAGATATCCGCCGGAGCGCCACGCGACGCGATCGTGGAGCCGGGCGGCGCGGGTGATGGGCGGAGGCCGATATGGGTGCAGGCGGACGGTTGTGGGGCGCGGTGATTGCGGCGCTTTTGGCGGCGTGTGTTGGCGCCCAGGCCCACGCAGAAGCGTTCAAAGCGCCGGCGATTGAGGGCGATTACCCGCTCTATGAGCGCTCCACGGCGCTGTTGGTGGGAGTATCGGACTACGACGAATGGTCGTCGTTGCGCGGCGTGCGTCGCAATCTGCGTGACTTGGACGCCTTCCTCACGGACCGCGGCTTCCAAGTCACCACCATCACCGACGCGACCGCTCGCGAGATCAAAGACGCGGTGAACCTCTACCTTCAGGAAAAGGTGGACCCGCGCACCCGCTCGATTATCTATTTCGCCGGTCATGGGTGGCTTAACCCGCAGCCGGGCCCGCGCGATCCGGTGGGCTTCTTCGTGGCCCGCGACACGCCGAGCCCGGACTCCATCCGCGGCGAGGCCTTCACCAGCTTCATCGCCCGCATGCGCGAGGGCTCCGTGACGGATCGCGACATTCGCGCGTTCGCCGAGGACTCGCGGGCGCGGCACACGCTCTTCCTGATCGACTCGTGTTTTTCCGGCGCGATTTTCGGTCAACGCAGCGGTTTCGCCACGCGCATCGGCCATCCGCTGCCCAGCATCAATTTTTGGGAGCAGCTTGGTCGCCCGTCGGCTCAGTACATCACGGTCGGCAACGAGTATGAGAAGACCCCCGCCGACAGCCCGCTCGTCGACCTGCTGATCCAAGGCATCGAAACCGGCGGCGACGATCCCCGCACGCCCTATGTCACCGCGAGCGAAGTCAGCCTGTGGCTTCGCCGGAATCTGTCGCCGCGCGGCGACCTGACGCCCCAATGGGGCTGGGTGACGGCCGGCGCGGGCGAGATGGTGTTCCGCACCGGCAATCGCGCGCGTTTTGAGGATCCGCGCCGCAGCGAGCCGGAGCCCCACGCCATTCGCGCCACGACAAACCGTCAGTTCAGCCGCGTCGCGGTGCACTATTATCGCAAGGCCGCTGACGGGTCCGCGGTGCTTGACGTGCTGACGGAGCTCGACGTGCCGCACGTCGTTCGCCAAGTCACGCTCGACACGCCGGTCAACGCCATCGGATGCCACCCGGATACGGATCCCGACCTGGTGCGGACCTTGGCCCGGCGCTTGATCCGCGCGGGGGTCCCGCTGCGCAGCATTCGCGAGTTCTCAAATCCCGAAGGCAAGCCCAACCGGTTCGACATTTTCACCGCGCGCCTGCGCGGCGAGACTCGGCTTCTGACGGTGGACGACATCAACGAGCTTGAAGGCTGTCCGGAGTTTTTGGTGGCGCGCTAGGCGCGCTCCGCCCCGCCGCAACGACACGAGGAACGACGATGCTCACACGCCGCGACGCGGTGGCCGGCTTTGGCGCGACGGCCCTTCTCTCAGGCGCGGCGTGGGCGCGAAACGACGCGCTGACCGAAGTCCACCAGGGCGATCCTGACGGGCCGGAGGAGACGTTGACCTATGAGGGCGCGGCGATCGATCGTCTGGCCTCGGGGCAACGCCGCGCGTCGTTCTTTGATCGCACCGGCCGGTTTGGCGCCGCCTTCGCGGAGGCCGCCTCGAGTTATGTCGGCATGTCCCGCGGCGCCAACGAAGCCGAGATCACGGAGTTTCTGAACGTCTTTCGCTTGCCGTATCGGCGGCCGGACAACCGGCCCAACCCGTTTTGCGCGGCGGGGATCTCCTACGTCGCAGCGTTGTCTTACGCGCGGCGGCACGCCGGCGATTTGTCCAGCCGGCGCATCACCAAGATCCGCAGCGTGTTGCCGGAGGTGGCGCGCTACCACTTCTACCCGACGGTGTCGGTCATCAACATGTACCATGTGGCGCTGGGCACCCGCCGGTTTGTCAGCCGCAGCGAGTACCGCCGCGTGCGCCAGGGGTGGATCGTGCTGTTCGACTGGAAGGCCTCGGGGTCTTGCTTCCAGGCGCAGCATTGCGGGATCGTCTCCGGCGTTGAAACGGACGCCAACGGCCGCGCCGTCATCAACACCATCGAATTCAACACCCGCAATCCAGGCGGTCCGGGTACGGAAAGCAATGGCGGCGTCATCACCCGCCGCAGCCGTCGGGTGAACGGCACGGTGAAGGGCTTCATCAACGTGGACGCGTCCAACCCGTTCTTTTAAGCGCGGTCCGCGAGCAATCGCGCCGCCGCGAGGCGGCCTGAGAGCGTCGTCATCGGCACGCCGGCGCCGGGATGCGCGCCGCCGCCGCAGAGATAGAGGCCCGGCAGCCGGCTCGCCGCCCCGGGCCGGTCGAACGCGGCGAACGGTCCGTGGTTGGCTCGGCCGTAGAGCGCCCCTCCCGTGGCGGGGAAGAGGTCGTGGAACCCCTCCGGCCCCGTCACGACGCCGGCGTTGAGTGTGTCGGCGCCGTGCTCAAGCGTGAGGCCGCAGCGCGCCAGAAGATCGGTCGCGCGCTGGGCCAGGGCGGCGTGATCAGCCGCGGCCAACGGACGCCGATCACCGATCGCCGGCGCGTTGATCAAAATCAACAGGCGCTCTGGCCCGTCCCAAGCCGCCTCGTCGTCCCCCGCGTCGCGATCCTGCGCGCAGATATAGACCGTCGGGGACAGGCTCACCGATCGGTCGTCCATCGGCCCGCCGAAAATGGCGCCGAACTCGGCCGGATAATCCGACCCGAAGAACACCGTGTGGCGTTTCAAGGGAAAGCCTGACGTGCGCGCCCGCACGCACCACGTGACCGCCGACAGCGAGCGCTGCTCAGGGCGTGTGGGCGGGGCCGCGCGCCGCGCCGCCTCGCCCAAGAGCCCCGTCGTCAAGGCCGCCGGGTCGCCATTGAACACCAGGGCGTCCGCCTCAAGGCGCTCGCCATCCGCCAGGGTGACGCCCGACGCGCGACCGCCCGCGACCTCGATGTGCGCCACTTCGGCGTTGAAGCGGAAGCGGGCGCCGTGTTCCTCCGCGAGCGCTTGCAGCGCGTCGGCGACGCGGCGCATCCCGCCGTCCACCAGCCACACGCCGTCCTGCTCCACATGCGCGATGAGCATCAACGTCGCCGGCGCGCGGAAGGGCGAGGCCCCGACATAGGTGGCGTACCGTGCAAACAGCTGGCGCAAACGTTGGTCGGCGAGGTGTTCGCCGAGCGCGTCCCAGAGCGTGGCGAACGGGGCCGTGCGCCACAGCGCTGCGAGATCGAAGTTCAACCGCGCGGCGAGCGACAGGCTGTTCGGTTTTTGCGCGGCCATGAAGCTGTCGCGCAGGGTGTCGTGGATGGCCTTGCTGCGGGCGACGAGCGCGCGATAGCCCGCCGCGTCCTTCGGCCCCGCGAAGGCGGCGATCGCGTCGGCGGACCGGTCCACATCCGCAAAGAGGTCGAGCCGCGCGTTTGGATCGCCGCGATCCTGAACCCAGGCGTGGCGGGCGAGGATGCTCGCCGGCTGCAGCGTCAGCCGGTCCTGAAGCTGCGCGCCGGCGTCGGCGAACAGGCTCTCAAACGCCCAGCGCATGGTGAAAACGGTGGGACCCGCGTCGATCGCCGCGCCGTCGACCGCCACCTCGCGCATTTTGCCGCCCGGCGTCGCGGCGCGTTCGAGCACGGTGACGTCCACGCCCTGGCGGGCGAGATCGACCGCCGCCGCGAGCCCTCCAAGGCCCGCGCCGATCACCACGACCCGTCGGCGCGCGCTCACAGGTCTTGGCTCATGGGCTTACGACGCGAGGCCGCGTGACGGGGACGCGCCGGATTTGCGTCCCGGTTGGGCCCGGCGGATCACCTTCTGCTGGTGGTAAATGATCAGGGCGACGCCGATGGTCAGCGGGATGGCCCAATAGCCGGGATTGAGCGCCAAAGAGGGGGCGAGGCGCACCGCCCCGAAGGCCAGAAACGCCGTGTAGACCGAGATGCCGGCGCCCACCAGCGCCTTGATGTGCTCCAGCAGCCATTCAATCCGGCCAGGCTTGGGGCGGTAGAGATAAAAGAGGTTGGTCAGCCCCGACGCGACGCCGACCACGGCGATGCCCATCATCAAGACCTGATCGATCAGAAGGCCGTGAACGAAGCAATTCACCGCCGCCACGATCACCAAGATTTGCAACGCGACATTGCGCGGATCCCGGATCTTCGCCCGATCAAGCTTGTGGATCGCCGTCAGCCAGCCATGCACCGCCAAGCTTACGGTCAACACGGCGAGATAGAGCATCATCCAACCGAAAATGCCCCGCACCAGCGCGGCGTCCTCGAACTTGGGATGGGTCTCCAGCGGCGAGAGCAGGGTGGTCGTGGCGATGCCGGCCGCGATGGTCCCGGTGGTCAGCATTGACAGCGTGAAAACGCGACCGAGACGGACATGCGCGGTCCCGCCCTTGCGCGACAGCACCGGCCCCCAAAAGGCCAGGAGCCCGACGGAGCCCGTCACGATGTGGGCGGCGACGAGGGTGTGGAAAACGTCCATGACGACACTTTAGGACTGTCATGCGTCCTTTGCACGCGCTCTGTCGTCGCGCCTTGACACTGCGGCGAGGTCGCGGCCCCGTTCTCCCCCGCGACGCCATCATGATCAGTCCGCTATGAGCACCTGTCCCCACGCCAAGGTTCCCCCGCACCCCACGCCGTTGCCGGCGTTGGCGGCGTTGTTGCGCGTGATGTGGCGGCGCGACCCGGATCTCCTGAGTCTGCTGCCGGATCACGCCTATCGCGTGCCGCGCGGCTATCTCGGCTATTCCCGGCGCTCCATCCACGTTGTGAACGACCCGGCGCTGACCCGGCCCGTTCTGGATGATCCCACGGACATCTTCCCGAAGAGCGACCTGATGGTCGGCGCGCTCAAGCCCTTGGTGGGCGAATCCGTGTTTGTCGCCAGCGGCGCGCCCTGGCGGCGCCAACGGCGCATGATCGATCCCGCCTTCTCGCACATGCGCGTGAACCGCGCGTTCGGCGCCATGGAGGCCGCGGTTGCGGAGTATGAGGCGCGCCTTGACGTCCTCGCGGAGACCGGGGAGGCGTTCTCGCTGGACCTCGCGATGAGCCACCTCACCGCGGACGTGATCTGCCGCACCGTGTTTTCACGGACGCTGGCGGACGGCGTGGCGCGGGACGTGTTCGACGCTTTCGCCCTCTTTGAACGCAGCGTTGCGAATGTCGAGATCAAGCGCTTGATCTTTGATCCGCCATTCTCGGACATCCCGCAGCGGCCGGAGACGTTGGAGGCGTGCGCGCGCATCCGCGCGCATTTGGGGACGATGGTCGACCCCCATATGGCGCCGGACGCCGACTTCGACGACATCGCCGCCGACATCATCGCCGCGCGCGATCCCGACACCGGCGAGGGCTTCACCCGGGACGAACTGATCGACCAGTTGGGGGTCTTTTTCCTGGCGGGCCACGAGACGTCCGCCAGCGCGCTCACCTGGGCGTTCTTTCTGCTCGCCACACAGCCGGAGGCGCTGGCGCGGCTGCGCGCGGAGGTCGACGGGGCCGGCGCGCTCGGTTTTGAGACGGTCAAACGCCTCACCTATGTGCGCAACGTGTTCCGCGAAACGTTGCGGCTCTATCCGCCGATCACGTTTCTGCCGCGCGTGGCGGCGGAGCCGACGCGCATTGGCGAGGAGCGGGCGCGGCGCGGCGCGATGATCATGATCGCGCCGTGGGTGATCCATCGCCATCAGGGGTACTGGTCGGAGCCCACACGCTTCGATCCCGATCGGTTCAGCGCGGAACGCGAGGCCGACATCACGCCAGGGACCTACCTGCCATTCGGGCAAGGCCCGCGCGTGTGCGTGGGCGCCGGCTTCGCGACGGTGGAGGCGGGCTTGATCCTCGCACGGTTGGGCGCGCGCTACGATTTCGAGGTGTTGGAGCCGCACAGCGTGCGCCCGGCCGCGCGCCTGACCACCCGCCCGAAAACGGAAATCCAGTGTCGCGTGCGCCGACGGCGCTAGCCCCGGCCGCGATCCTCCACCAACGGCGCAATGCCGAAGCCGCGACGGTGTGTCACAGTCTTGTCACATACGCAAAGACAGAGGAGGAAGGCCCATGTTGCGTCATGTCTCCATCGCCGTTCGCGACCCGGCGGGTGTCGCGGCCGTGTTGGCCGAACTGTGGGACGGCGCGGCCGTGCCGAGCCCGCCGGATCCGGGCGGCTACGTCGTGTTCGCCGACGACGATCATGGCAGCTGTATCGAGATCTACCCGAAGGACCGGCTCGTGCGGCCGGGCCGTGAGGACGCTCAAGGCGGGCTCGCCGCGGTGACGCCGCGCTATTCGTCGACCCACATCAACGTGTCCAGCACGAAGAGCTTGCCCGACGTTCTCGCCATCGCGGAGCGGGCGGGGTGGCCGGCGCGCATCGTCCAACGCGACGGCGGGTATCGCCTCGCAACGGTGTGGATCGAGGGCGACACGCTGTTGGAGGTGGTCAGCGCGGAGGATGTCGCCGCCTATGTGGCCACCCACAACAGCGCGGCTTGGCGAGCACGGTTGACGCGCGTCGCCTAGCGACGCCGACGGCTGGGCAGGGAGGCCCGCCTAATAGACGAGCGCGTCATCGTCGGCGGCGTGGATCACGATCACTTCCGCGTCCGCCAGCTCACGCGCTTTGTTGACCATGGCGGTCTTGGCGGCCTCCACGTCCCGCGACAACACCGGACCCATGGTGTCGACGGCGTCGCGGAGGATGCCGCCGGCGCGTTCGGACAGGGTGGCGAACACTTTCGACCGCTGATCCGCGCTGCAGCCCTTGAGCGCGTAGGCGAGGGTGTCGGTGTCGCAGGCGCGCGCCACGGTCGAGAGGGAGATGGCGTCCAACTCCAAGAGATCATCGAAGGTGAACATGAGCTCCTTGATGCGGGCGGCCTCGTCGGGATCGGCGCTCTCCAGCTCGCCCATCAACCGCTCGACCGTCTCGGCGTCCGCGCGGTTCAGGATCTCGGCGATGTGCTCATGGCTGTCATCGGCGTCGTTGGCGGCGTAGTTCAGCATGAGATCGCGCTGGAGCATCTCCTCCACGTCCGCCAACAGCTCCGGCGGCACGGATTTGAGCTTGATCATGCGCCGCGCCACGTCCGCGATCAGCGGCTCGGGCAAAAGGCCGATCACCTTCGCGGCGTGGTCAGGCGCGATCTTGGCGAGCACGACCGCCACCGTCTGCGGGTGCTCGCCGCGGAGGTACTTCGCCAGCAGCGTCTCGCTGATCGCCGACATCTTCTCCCACGTTGAGCGGCCTCCGGGACCGCGGATGTAGTTGATGACGTCGGTGACCTTCTCCGGCGGCAGGAAGCTCTTCAACATCCGCTCGGTCGCTTGGAGCGACCCGATCACCGAGCCGCCTTTGGCGAAACGTTCCGTGAAGCCCCGGATCAGCTCCTCCAAGACACTGGCGGTGGTGTTGCCGACGCTCGCCATGGCGCGGCTGACCATGCGCAGCTCCGCGTCGTCCAGCCTCTCCATGAGAGGCGCCGAACGCTCTTCGCCGAGCGCCAACAGCAGGATTGCGGCCTTCTCCGAGCCCGCAAGCAAGGCGTAGGAATCGCGGGTTTTCACGGCGGTGGACATCGCGCCATCTCCTCACATCAGCGGGCGAAACTCAGCGCCAGGCCTTCCGACACCAGACGCCAACCGTCGATCAGGACAAAGAAAATCAGCTTGAACGGGAGCGACACGACCGCCGGCGGCAGCATCATCATCCCCATCGACATCAACAGCGCCGCCACGACCAGGTCGATCACCAGGAACGGCAAGAACAACAAAAAGCCGATCTCAAAGGCGCGGCTCAACTCCGAGACGATGAAGGCGGGCGCGAGGGCTTGCAGCGGCGGGTCCGCGGAGGCGCCGTTGACCGCCTCCTCGCCCGCCGGCGCCCCGAGCACGCCCTCAGTAGCGTCCGCGTCCGACGCGGCGGCGTCGCGTTGCGCCAAGAGCCGTTCGAACGCCGCAAGGTGTCGCGCGTCCACTTGGTCGTTCATGAACGCTTTCAGAGGTTGGGCGGTGGCGATCAACCCCTGCTCGGGATCAAGCTCTTCCGCCATCATCGGCTGGATGCCCTCGCGCCAGGCCCGCTCCATGGTGGGCCCCATGACGAACGTCGTCAGGAAGAGCGCCAGACTGACGAGCACCATGTTGGGCGGCGTTTGCTGCAACCCGAGCGCCGCGCGCAGGATCGAGAGCGTCACCACGATGCGCACGAAGGCCGTGGCGGCCACCACGATGGCCGGCGCGAGGCTGATCGCCGTCACCAACAGAATCAGCTGGGCCAAGCGGCTGGCGAACGCGCCTTCGCCGCCGTCGAGATCAAGGGTCAGCGTGTCCGCGGCCGCCGGGGCGGCAAGGACGGCGATCCCGATCGCAACAGCGGACGCAAGACGGCTCATGACGTGGCGGCCTCAGCTCGGCTGAGCGCCAATGACCTCGGTCAGCGCGACGCCGAGCTTGTCGCCATCGACGATGACGACTTCGCCGCGGGCCACGAGGTGGTCGTTGACGCAGACCTCCACGGCCTCGCCGACCCGGCGCTCGATCTCCACGACCGCCCCGCGTCCAAGACGCATGACCTTGTCAACGGTCATGCGGGCGTGACCCAAGACGACTTGGACGTCGACGGGCACGTCGATGACCGCCTGGGGCGACGGGGCCGGGGCCTCCGCGGCGGCCGGGTCCGGTTCGTTCTGCGGCGCGTCCTCGAGGGGCGCGAAGGGGCTGTCGGTCATAGTGGCTCCTCGGTGTTGGGCGACTGCGGCGAGGGGGGCGGCGGGGCGAGCGTCGCGCAGGCCCGCGCGATGAGATCCTCCAGGATCGCCGCGTCCGCGAGGGCGTCGTACTGGGCGCCGCCGGTCTCCCAGTCCGCGACGACGGCGTAGGGCGCGAGACCCGGATCGACGACCAACTCGAGCGCGCCCGCGCGACCGGCGGCCAGGGCGTCATGGGCGACTTGGGCCGCGCGCACGCCCGCGCGCACGGTGAGCGTCGGCTGATCGGCCGCGGCTTGCGCGATTTCACGCGCGAAGGCGGCCGCGCGGGCCTGGGCTTCGCCTTCGCTGAGATTGGCGACCAGCCGCTGAAGACACGCCGCCGCCAACCGCGCCGCCGCGCGCGCGGCGTGCTCACGGGCCTCGTCTGCGGCCGCCCCGAGGACATCAAACGCCGCCGTCGCGGCCGCAAGCCCTGCGGCGTGGGCGGCCTGGGCTTCCTGATCGACTGCGGCTTGGCTGGCGCGATACGCGTCTTCAGCCTCCTGCCGTCCCGCGGCTTGCCCATCGGCGAAGCCGTCCTGGCGGGCCCTCTCGAGCGCGCGCGGGTCGGGCGGCGGCGGGCTCGCCTCCCGTCGCGGGGGGTCGAAGTCCTCAAACCGATAAAGCGCGGCGCGGGCGGCCATCAGGCGGCCTCCTCATAGATCCAGCTGCGGAGGATCGCGACCGCTTCGTCCGGGTTCTCCTCGACGATGAGACCCAGCTTGTGCAGCGAGGACGCGCGCACCTGCCCCTCCACCGCGCGCACGTCCATCATGCGATCGAGGGTGTCTTCAATGGTGGGGCTGGGCAGCGCCTTAATGGCTGAGTCGCCGTCTTCGGCGCCCTCGACCGGGTCTTCCGCGTCATCGGAGTCGCCGGCGGCCGCGACCCGCCCGAGCGGCGTGAGCGACGTCTGGGCGAGCTCCGTCGCCTCCTCGCGCACGTCCAGCACGCGGTTCATGGCGGGGCGCAGCACAAACAGCACGACCAGGCCGCCGATGATCATCACGGCCGTCCATTTGACGGTGTCGTCCAAATGCGTGGCGACGAGTTCCGTGGGCGACAGCGGCTGGTTCGTGACCGTCAGCGGCGCGTCGGTGAAGGGCAGAGCGTCCACGCGCACGACGTCGCCGCGCGCCGGCGTGAAGCCCACCGCCGCGCGCACGAGCTCCTCAATGCGCGCAAGCGCCGCGGCGTCAAGCGCGCCGGCCCCTTCGCCGTCGGCTCCGGACACCGTCAGCCCCGGCGCTGCGGCGTTGACGATGACCGCCGCCGCCACCCGCTTGACGTCGCCCGGTTCGAGCACGCGCTCCCGGGTGAGGGAGGAGACCTCATAATTGCGGGTCTGTTCGACCCGTTCAGAGGAGCTGGCCGCCGAGGACTCGCCCGTTTCGTTGAGGTTTGGCTCGGGCAAGTTTTGTTCGATGGTCACAGCGCCGGTTTCGTCGCTCTCGCGGCTGTCGTCGCTGGCCTCCACCGTTTGTTCAGAGCGCAACGCCCCGCCGCGCGGATCAAAGGTTTGCTCGCGGATCACCTCGCGTGCGGTGACCAACTCCGCCGCGATCTCCACCCGGATGTTCCCGGCCCCGAGCACGGGGGTGAGCATACGCTCCACCGCCAACCGCAAGTCCGCTTCGACTTGCCGGCGCGCATCCCCGGCGGCCGCGGCGCTGGCGGCCGCGCCGCCGCGTGGAGCGGAAACGACGCCATGGGCGGCGTCCAGCACCGTCACGGCGTCAGGCGCGAGCCGCGGCACGGCGGCGGCGACCAAATGACGGATCGCCGCGGCGTGATCCGCCGACAGCGCGCCGGCGGTCTGCGTGCGCACGACGACGGAGGCCGTGGGGGCGGCCGGCTCCCGGGTGAACGCGTCCCGCTCGGGCAGAACCAAGTGAACGCGCGCGCCCTCCACGCCTTCAAGCGCCAAGATGGAGCGCGCGAGTTCGCCCTCCAGCGCGCGCGTGCGGTTGATGCGCTGCATAAACGTCGTCAGCCCGAGCGTGCGCTGCTCATCAAACAGTTCGTAGCCGAGGCCTCCGGCCCGCGGGAGGCCTTGTTCAGCCAGAGCCATGCGCCAACGTGCGGCTTGATCCGCCTGGACCAGGATGGCCCCGTCGCCGCTGACAACATGACGGGCGCCCATCTGCTCCAAGGCGGCGACCACTTTGCCGGCCTCTTGATCGTCCAGATTGGCGTACAGCGGCGCCATGTCCGGCCGCGTCAAGACGATGGGCGCGGCCACCACGCCGGCGAACACCAGCGCGCCGACGACGCCCAGCGCGATCAGGCGGCTGCGGCCCAGGGTCTGCGCCAAGGCCCGAAGATTCGTGATCAGGTCCGACACGCGCATACAGCTCCTGCGGATCGGGGGACGCGAAGACGGCCCCGCGAGGACGCTCCAACGCTCGCACGGAGGATTTAAGATCAGATCAAATAGCTCGATGTACTGATTGATATGTCAGACATGGAAGGCAAGTGGTCGCAATTCATGGAAAGTCCGGCTCAAATTGAAGACAAATCGTCTTCCTCCGCACCGTCGGCGTGGCGTCGCCCTCTCTGGCGCTGGTTGATGGGCGCGGGGGTGGCGAGCGTTGCGGCGGCGGCGTTCTTGCTGGGCTGGCGCGGCGACCGTGTGGCCCTCGCCGCGACGGAGCAAGCGCGGGTGATCGTCAGCGCCTCCAGCGTTTATGTCGAACTGCCGGAGATGGTGGCCAACTTATCGACGGGCGCGGCGCCTCGCTTTGTGAAGGTTCGCGCGGTCTTGCGGGTGGAGCCGGGCCGTGTCGGCGATGTCGAAGCCAAGCAAGCAGAGATCCTCGACACCTTCATCGGGTATCTCCACGCGCTGCATCCCGACGAACTCTATGGCGCGTCCGGTTTCGAGCGCTTGCGGGCCGCCTTTCATCGCCGGGCCGCGGTTGTTCTGGGCGATGCGGCCGACGCGCTTGCGGACGTGTTGATTGTGGAGTTCATCCGCCAATGAGCATCGACGACACCAGCGATCCCGCCGCCACCGA
>CAZGLY010000029.1:5644-11939 GCA_964526675.1 uncultured Caulobacterales bacterium | reverse complement strand
CGCGCCGTGTCAGGCCCCCCGACGCCCGACGCGGAACGCGCGCCGGAGACCGGCTTCGACGCGTCCGCCTACGCCGACATGGTGCTGGGCGGAGAACCGGCGCCGCCGCCGCCCGTCCCGGAGCATCCGCGCAGCGTGATGGAGCGCATCGCCGACGCCGCGATCGCGCGCTATGAGCGGCTCCCGATGCTCGACGTTGTGTTCGAGCGCGTGGTGCGGCAGTTCACCGAACGCTTGATGCAGCTGATGTCGGCCAACGCCGAGGCCACCCTGCAAGGCATCGACTCCGGCCGTTTTGGCGATTTCACCGCGCAGATTCAGCTTCCGTGCTTGGTCGCGGTCATTCGCGCGCCCGGCTGGGGCGGGGAGTGCCTCGTGGCCGTGGATCAGCGCATGATCTACGACATGGTGGAGATTTTGTTGGGCGGGGAACGCGCGGCCGCCCCGCAACAACGTCAGGTCCGCCAGCCCACGCCGATTGAACGGCGTCTCACCCAGCGCGTGTTCGCCACCTTCGCGGAAGTTCTGAAACTCTCGTTTGGGCCGTTGCGGCCGACGGAGTTTGAGATCGATCGGGTCGAAAGCAGCCCGCACTTCGCCATGATCGCGCGCGCCAGCGCCGCGGCCGTGGAGGCGCGCATCGGGTTGGAGGTGGCCGGCGCCCATGGCGAACTCCACCTCATCATGCCCTACACGACGCTGGAGCCGGTCCGACCTCAGCTGCGTCAGATGTTCATGGGCGAGAAGTTTGGTCGCGACGAAACCTGGGACGCGCATATGCGCCGCCGCGTGGCCGCCGCGCCGGTGCGGGTCACCGCCCAACTGGAAGCCGGTCGCATGCCGTTGTCCCAAGTGATGGCGTGGCGGGCGGGCGACGTCATTGCGTTGCCGGACACCGGCGCGCGGCCCCAGGCGGTGTTGGAATGCCAGGGCCGCCGTGTTGGGGAGGGGCCGGTTGGCGCCCGCAATGGTCGGGTGGCGGTGCGCCTCGCGGTTGGCGCGGACGGCGCGCCGACGACAGCACCCGGAGGCGGCGATGCCCAAGGGACGTAACGTTCGGCGTCCAGGCCCCAACGCGACGGCTCCTCGGGCGCCGCGCCGAGGCGTGCGGACGTGGCTGAAGGCCAGCGCGTCAGTGGTGTTGATCGCGACGGCGACGGGCCCGTCCGTCGCGCGGGACTTTGGCGAGCACGAACGCCCCTGGGCGCGCGACGTGGCGCACCAGCCGTTGATGCTCGGAGGCGAATGCCCGTCCTTGACCACTCAGGTCGGGCGCGCGCAGATCGAGGGGGGCATTGCTCCCGATCTCAGCCGCCGGTTCGACGCGGGCGAGCGCGTGCTGGCCTTGGCCCAGGCTCGCGGCGCGCGTCTCGACGCTCAAGAAGCACGGATCGCCGCCGCGCAAGCCACCTTGGACGCGGCCGTGGCGGACTTGCGCGAGCAGATGCGCGCCGTGCAAGCGCTGCAACGGTCCGTCGCCGAGGAAATCGACCGCTTGGACGGGATGGAGGACGTCGCGGAGGCGCAACGGATCGACGTGTTGCGCGCCTTGCGTCCCCGGGACGCCGCTGGCGTGTTGGCGAACGCCTCCCTGGACGAAGGCGCCCGGCTCCTGACGGCGCTGCAGCCTCGCGAAGCGGCGGCTATCCTCAAGGAGATGCCCACCAAGAAGGCCGAGGCCCTCTTCGTCACGATGCGCGCGGGCGCGGCCCCGGAGCCCGAGGCGCGGCCCTAAGATACCGCGCGCGCCGTCACGTGGTGGGGCAATCGGCCGTCGGCTCGACGGGTTCGTGCGGCGTGGGCGCGTCGGGCAGGGGGATGAACTCGTGATCATCGCCCGCCGGCAATGTGAAGGGCCCGTTCCAGCCGTTCTTTTCTGACGCGATCCAATCGGCCTTCGCTTGGTCGACGCGCGCGCGGGTGCTGGCGACGAAGTTCCACTCCATGAAGCGTTCGCCCAGCGGCGCGCCGCCGAGCAGCATGATGTGGGCGGGTCCGTCAACGGCCCGCAGGCGCGCCGCGGCGCCGGGCGCGATCACGGCGAGCGATCCGGCCTCCACGCGTTCGCCGCCGAGCTCAACAACGCCCGTGACCACGTAAGCCGCGCGCGCCTCATGGTCGTCCGGCGCGGGGATCGCGGCGCCCGCCTCCAAATGCGTGTCGACGTAAAACAAGGGCGACGCGACGGCCACCGGCGACGCGGCTCCGTACGCCGCGCCCGCGATCAGCGTCGCGCGCACGCCGTCCGCGGGGGCGAGCTGAGGCAGGGTTGCTGCGGGGTGGTGCTGGAAGCTCGGGTCCGTCTCCTCGGCGTCTTCTGGCAACGCCACCCAGGCTTGGAGCCCGTGCAGCCGGTGGCCTGCGGCGCGCACGTCCGCGCCGGTGCGTTCGGAATGGGCGATGCCGCGTCCGGCGTGCATCCAATTGAGGTCCCCGGGCCGGATCGATTGATACGCGCCGGTGGTGTCGCGGTGCGTGATCTCCCCGTCAAACAGGAAGGTCACCGTCGCCAGGCAGACATGGGGGTGCGGCCGCACGTCGATCCCTTGCCCGGGGGCGAAGGCGGCGGGGCCCATCTCGTCCAAAAAGACGAAGGGGCCGACGGCGCGCTTCTTCACATAGGGCAGCGCACGGCGAACGCTGAAGCCGCCCAAATCCCGCGCCCGCGGCGCGATCACCATCTCCAAGGGGGTGGTCATGGGGCGGCCTCCATCATTCTCTGCACATCATTGGGCAGCGCCAGCGCGCCAGCCGCCACCGCGAGGTTGAAGTACGCCAGCTCCTTCGCGGGAGCCGGCGCGCGACGCGGGGTGAGGTCGCCGTCAACGCTCATCAGCCCCAACGCCCAATCGCCCGTGATGTAGAACGGCGTGGGAACCATCACCGGCGTGAAATGCGGCCAGAGCCCGTTGAGCCGACGCAGCAGCGGCGACATGGAGCGACGGTAAAACGTGGGGCTGCCCAGCATTTGGATCGCCACGCCGCCGGGGCGCAAAGCGCGCTTCAAGTCGGCGTAGAACGCGTCCGTCGCCAAGGGCGAGGCCACGGCGTCGCCCGGATGGGCTTCATCGCAAATGTCCGTGGAATCGATGATCACGAGATCAAACGCGTCCGCCTGCGCCGCGAGGAAAGCCGCGCCGTCGCCGATGCGCGTCTCCACACGCGGATCATCCAGGCCCGCAGCGACGTCGGGAAACCAACGCTTGGCCGTGTCCACGACCGCGCCGTCGAGCTCAGCCACGACGACGCGCTCCATCTCCGGCGCCTTGACGAGCTCGGTGGCCACGCCGCCGTCGCCGCCGCCGATGATCAGCGCCGCGCTGGCGCGCTCCACACACGCCAAAGGCAGATGCGCCATCATCTCATGATAGACGTGATGGGTCCGCGCGGTGAGCATGGTCAGGCCATCGAGCATGAAGATCTTGCCGTGATCGGTGGTGTCGAACACCAGAATGTCTTGGTATTCTGACCGAGATTGCTCAAGGACCGCCGTCGCTTCGAAGTAAAATCCGAAGCTGTCGTCGTGACGTTCGTGAATGCGAATTGGATTGGTCATGAACGTGGTCAGGCGTCTGGGTCACCGCCGCGTCAGCACGATGTTGCGCGGTGTTTGGACTTGAGCCTGATATCCCTTGTCTTTGGCGAGTTGGACACAATCGACGGTCCAGCTGCGCGAGAGCGTTTCCATAATGATCATCAGCGGCAGCCGCTCCGCCGGGCAGCGCTCGAAGAAGGCCGGCATCACCAAGTCTTCCGCGCCTTCGATGTCGATTTTGAGGGCGTCGGCGCGCTGAACGCCCTGATAGTCCATGAGTTCGTAGAGACCGATCGTCGCGACGCGCACGGTGTCGCCCGGCGACGACGGCGTCTCGGCGTCGGGATAGGCGCGCGGCGGCGTCAGCGCTTGGGCCTCCGCCCCCCGTTTCAGGCCGGCTTGGCCTTTGTTGCTCTGCGCCAGCTGCAACTCCGCCTCGCCGGGGCCGTCGGCGAGCGCGATGTCGGCGTGGGTGATCACCGACTCAAAGCCGTTGGCCAGGATGTTGAACGCCAGGCGTTCCTTGACCACGGGCTGCGGCTCGATCGCCAGCACCCGCGCGGCGGGGCCCGCCAGCGCCGCCACAAAAAGGGAGTAGAGCCCCGTGTTCGCGCCAGCGTCGATGAAAACGAACCCGGGATGGATGGCGGCGGCGATCGCGGCCCGTTCCTCCGCGTCGAACAGCTTGGGACGAATAAGGGCGCGTTTGTCCGCCAGATTGTCGTGGGGGTAGAGCCGAGTTTTGGCGCCAAACGTCTCCACGTCCACGGGGCTGCGCATCGTGGCCATGACGAGGCGTCGCAGGGGGCTCGTCCAGAGGCGTCCCGTGCGCGTGGGCGCGGAGCGTCGCGTGACGGACAGGACCGCTTGGTGAAACGCGCTTGGCGGGAACGCGCCAAACGGCGGGGCGGTGGCGGCGGTGGTGAGGGCGCTCATAGCGGGCTGCTCATGCCGGGGTGTCGATGGGGCGCGATCACGCGGGCGCCGCCGATGGGGCGCGCTCCAACGCATCCCAATAGGCCGCCGCCGCCGAGAGACCGGTGAGCATCTCGAGTTGGCGCGCGCCGGTGGGCGACGTGACGTTCACCTCCGTGAGACGTTCGCCAATAAAGTCCGCGCCCGCGAGCACCACGCCATGGGCGGCCATTTCCGGCGCGATGGCGCGGCAGGCTTCCAGCTCCCGCGGCGTCAGCTCAGTCGCCTGAGCGCCGCCGCCCACGCGCAAGTTGGAGCGAAAGTCCGTGTCGTCCGGAATCCGCGCAAACGCGCCCACCACGTCGCCCTCCACCAGCAGCGCGCGCTTGTCCCCTTGGCGCACCTCCGGGAGGTATTCCTGCACCAACACCGGCTCGCGATACAACTGGCCCATGAGCTCCATGAGCGCCGGCAGGTTTTGGCTGTCCTTGTCGATGCGGATCACGCCGGCGCCGCCGCCGCGATAGAGCGGCTTCAACACGATGCGGCCCTTCTCCGCCAAGAACGCCTCCACCTCATCCAGGTTTTGGCTGATCAAGGTGTCCGGCATGAAGGGAAAGAGGCGCGTCGGCACGAGCTTCTCGGTGAAGCGCAGAAGGCCGCCCGGATCAGCGAGCACGCGCGTCTGCGGCGGCGCATACTGAAGGCAATGCAGGAGCCGCATATAGCTTTGGTCAAACGGCGGATCCTTCCGCACGAAAACGGTGTCGAAGTCCGACAAGGCCAGCCGCTGCGCCGGGCCGGTTGTGACCGCGACCCCTGTGGCGGAGGTTGCTCCATCGGGGCCGGGCGGGGCCGGCGCGGGGCCGAGCGGCTGGGCGAGCGCAAAGGGTTCAGGGCGGCCATCGCCCGCGCGCACGCTGACGGAGGACGCCTCGCCATAGAACATGGGGTGACCGCGCGCCAGGGCTTCGGCCGCGATCATCAGGCTGGTGTCGCCAACAGGGTTCAGCGCCGCGAACGGATCGCCAAGGATGAGGCCGTTCATGGCGCGCCCTCCTCGGCCAGCGCGGCGCGGATCGCGGCGACGTCCGCGGCTTGGACCGCCCTGTCGTTGCTCTCAACGGCGAACGCCGCACGCGCGTAGGAGAGAGCCGACGCCAGCTCCTCATCCGTGAGCTCCGCGTCGAGATAGGCGGGCATGATGTTGGCGTACGCGTCGCTTTCCGCCCCGAGCAGGACGTAGGTCGTCAGGGCGTCCGGCCCGGCGGCGAGCACGGTCGAGCCCTCCAGCGCCGGCGCAAACCCCTCCGCGCCAAGGCCGTTGGCCTGGTGACAGGTGGCGCATTCGCGGGCGTAGACCGCCGCGCCATCGGGATGGGCGGTCGCCGCTAAGGCCAACCGCGCCCGGCGCGCCTCCCGCTCGGCGTCCGGTTGGATCGACGGCGCCGGCGCGGCCGCATCCGCCACAGCCGCTGCGCCGGTGTAGGCGATCCGCCAGATCGCCCCCTGGCGCACATCGTTGAGATACATCGCGCCATCCGGCCCGATCGCGGCCGAAAGGGGAGAATAGATCGCATCACCAAGACTGACGGGCGGCTCGGGGCCCTCAAAACCTGTGGCGAAGGGCTCGTGCGGCCCCGATGGAACGCCATTGGCCATGGGGACGTAGACCACCTGAAACCCCTGTTGCGGGGGACTTGGATTGCGGCCCCAGCCGCCCTTGAACACCAGAAACGCGCCGCCGCGATAGCGTTCGGGGAAAAGCGCGTCGCCGTCGTCGGTTTCATAAAAGACGATGTCGCCCGGCGCCCAGTGGGCGGGAAAGCCGATCAACGGCTCCTT
>CAZGLY010000029.1:0-5544 GCA_964526675.1 uncultured Caulobacterales bacterium | reverse complement strand
GTGCGGCTCCAGGTGAACGCGATCATGTTGCGCACGCCGGTGGCGAAGCGTTCGCCTTGCGCCTGGAGCTGGTTCTGCGCGTCCGCGTCGAACTTCCACACCCCGGCGTGGCGCTCCAATTGGGGGCAGGGACGAACCCCCGGGGAGCCTTTGGTGCGGCGGCGCTTCATACAGGCGTTCGAGGGCGCGCCGACCATGACGTACATGCCGCCGCGGCCGTCGAAGGCCATCGGCTTATAGGGGTGCTCCGCCTGGCGCGGAAAGCCGCGCGCGATCCGTTCCGCGGCCGCCCTCGGCGCCGCCGCGTCTGGCGCTAGCGGCCATCGCCAGATCTCCGTGGTGTTGGACGCATAGAGCCATTCGCGCCCGGCCTCGTCGGTGCGCACCGCGATCCCCGAGCCGGCGAAACGGCCGAAGGGCTCAGCCACGTCGGCGCGGTGGTCGCCGTCCGTGTCCTTCAGCGCGAGGAGGCCGGCGCCGCCCACGCGCTCTCGACGAATGAGGTAGACCACGCCGTGTGATGAGACCGCCATATGCCGCGGCTTCTCAACGCCGGTGTGGAAGAGCGTCGCCTCAAAGCCGGCCGGCAACGCAAACCCGAGTGACGGGCGCGCAATCAGCGCCGGCGGCGCGGTTTGCGCCAAAGCGTCGACACCGAACACAACAAGCGCGGCGCACGCCGCGCACACGCGCGCGATGGCGCGTTGAAATCGTTTTGGGCGTTGCATTGCGAGCGCCTTAGCAGGAAGACGCGCCAGAACAAACCCCGCGCCCCAGGACGCCAAGGCTAGGACGCCAAGGACTGCACGCGCGCGCAGGGCGTCACGACGGCAACATCTCTGTGAGCGGCCTCAGCGCCGCGCCCAGTCCCGCGGTCTCGTCCAATCCAGCAGCCTCGCCGGGGGCCACGCGGCGCGCCGCGCTGGCGGCGGCCCACGCGCCCATGCCTGCAGGCGCGGGCGACGGCGACGCCTTCTCCTCAAGCGGAATGTCGAGGCTCTGCGCCAGACGCCGACCGGCGCCGGCGGGATCGGCGGCGACGTCTTCATAGGCCACCGTGGTGACCGGCGCGGCGTTGGCGAAGGCCTCCAGCGCGCGGTCCGTGGCGGCGAGGCCGGCGCCGATCCCGCGCAGATCGCAGGTGTGCGGCGAGCCGGATGGGCTCGCGTGGCGCAGGAGAGCCAGAGCCGTGTCCTGCGGCTCCCGCGTCACGCGAACAAAACGGGCGTTGCCGAACAACGCCACAGCCAGCAGGGCGCACGCGGGCGTGGCCTCATCGCAGTCGCTGGCAAACTCCTCAGCGGGCTGTACCGCGTTGAGGCGGCGGAGATAGTCGCGTGCGAGCGCCGTGCGGTCTTCGGCGTCCAAGCGCCAGGCTGAGGATGGCGGCGGGCGGCGCGTGCGATCGGCGGCCGCTTGCGCAATGGGGCCCGAAAGGAGCCCCGTCGCCCCGCCGAGGGCGATGGTCGACGCGGCGCCGAGCGCCTCCTCCACCACGGCGCCCCCGCCACACAGCGGGCCGAGGATGACGATCATCACGGGATCGGTTTCGGGGGCGGCCTCGCGCACGCGCGCGCCGCGAGCGGCCACGCGCGCCGCCCGCTTCAGCGCCGGGGTCCACGGGTCAGGGCCGCCGGCCCAAAGGGCGTGTTGGCGCGCGTTAGCCTCCAGCGTTTGGCTCAACGCGCGGGGTGTTTCGCCCTCCGCCCACAGCGCTTGGGCGATCGCGTACTGCGCCGCCGCCGCCGCGTGCGGCGCGAAACGGCCTTCAGCCAGCCGGCGTTCGGCCGCAGCGCGCCAAGGGTCCCCCGCGATCAAGCCGCCGGCTTCCGCCAGCCCGCGATACGCGTCGCCATAGTCAGCGTCGAGATCCAAAGCGCCCTCGAACGCATTGCGCGCGTCATCCGGACGGGCGAGAGCCAGCCGCAACCGTCCGAGAAAGGTCAACGTCGCGGCGGTGCGCACGCCGCGCCGCGCGGCCGCCGCCAACACCGCTTCCGCCTCGCTTAGGGTCCGCCGTTCCACGAGGGCGCGCGCCAAGTCCGCCCAGGCGCTTGGGCGCGTGGGATGATGCGCGGCGGCCGCGCGGTAGAGCTCCTCAGCCTCGCTCAGACGATGATCGCGCAGGGCGTCGCGCGCCAGAAGCCGGTGCGCCTCCAGGTCCTCGGGGCGTTCTTTGAGGATCGCCTCACAGGCCCGCTCGAGGCGATCGCCGCGCTCCTCGGCGAAGGCCGCGCGCGCCACCGCACGCCAGCGCTCGAGCGGATCGGCCATAGGTCACATCTCCCAAACGTCGGCGCGGTGGTCGCCGGGGCGCCGCGTCGCCGCCGGCGGTTTCTGGGGAGTACACCATCCGATCTCCGGGGGTGACACCTCATGTCGCGTTCCATCCGGTGTCGTTGCGCGGCGCGATCGCGTAGAACCCGTGCGGCGACGCACAATCGCGCTGTTCGAGTGGTCAGGAGACGCAAAGCGGCCGGACGCTTCGGCCAGCGCTGGGGAGCGGATCATGTTTGATTTGAAGGGCAAGCGAGGTCTCATTGTCGGCGTGGCGAACGACCAGTCGATCGCTTACGGCTGCGCCCAAGCGATGCGCGCCGCCGGTGCGGACCTCGCCATCACCTACCTGAACGCCAAAGCGGAGCCCTATGTGCGCCCGCTGGCGGAGGAGCTGGGCGCGGACGTGATCTTGCCCTTGGACGTCACGCGCGATGGGGAGTTCGACGCGGTCTTTGACACACTCAAGACGCGCTGGGGGCGCCTGGACTTTCTGGTGCACTCGATCGCGTTTGCGCCGCGCGACGACCTCCATGGGCGCGTCGTGGACTGCAGTCGCGACGGGTTTGCGGTGGCGATGACGGTGTCCTGCCATTCGTTCATCGAAATGGCGCGCCGGGCGGAGCCGATGATGACGGAGGGCGGGACGTTGTTGTGTTTGTCCTTCTTCGGCGCGGTGCAGGTGGTGCCGCACTACGGCATCATGGGACCCGTCAAAGCGGCGTTGGAAAGCGCGACGAAGTATCTGGCGTTCGAATTGGGACCCAAGGGCGTGCGGGTGCACGCGCTGTCGCCAGGCCCGATGCACACGCGCGCCGCCTCGGGCATCGCCGCGTTTGACGACTTGGTGGAGGCCGTGTTGGACGAGACGCCGACCGGCCGCCTGGTGACGATCGAAGACTGCGGGGCGTTCGCGGCGTTCTTGGTGAGCGACGAGGCGCGAAACCTGAATGGCGGGGTCCACTACATCGACGGCGGCCATCACATTGTCGATTGAGGGTGACACGCTCGAGGTCCGGCGACCGCTAAAGGTCCGTGTGAGCTTGGGTCTCGCGGGGTCTGTCGGTGGCGACGTCCCACCCTGCGTTCGTCGCCGCGCCCGCCGCCCGTGATGCCGCGCGCGTCCGTTCACGGGCCGCCGGCGATCGGGTGAGAATGGCCGTTCGTCTTGCGCGCGACGCCCGCCGGCGGCATCAACGCACTCGTCGCTGAAGAGCGTCCAGGGTCCAGCGCGGGGGAATTCGCCATGGTCGACGCCGGTTCGTCATCATCATCCGCGTCCGATGCGCGTCGGGAGGCGCGGCTGTGGCTGTTGGTTTGGGCTGCGGCTCTGGTTGTCAGCATCGTCATCGTTTTGGTCGTCGCGTTTGTGATCAACCCCGCGCCGCCGCGCACCCTGCGCATGGCGACAGGCGGGGCGGGCGGCGCTTACGCGGCGGCGGGCGACGCCATCGCGGCGCGTCTCGCCCAAGACGGCGTCACGGTGGAGTTGGTGGCCACCGACGGGTCGATGGAGAATGTGACGCGGCTGCGCGCAGAGGATGAGCGGCGCGTCGACGTGGCGATTGTACAAGGCGGGGTGGGCGTCGCCGAGGGCATGGAAGCGGGCGGCGCGATTGGCGACGGCGCGCCGCTGGAGTCGCTGGGCGCGATTTTTCTGGAGCCACTGTGGGTGTTTCACCGCGCGGACCTCGCGGTGGCGGACCTCCGCGATCTGCGGGGCGTGCGCCTGGCGGCTGGGGCGGACGGGTCCGGCACGCGCGCGCTGGTCCGCACGCTCCTGCACGACAACGGACTCGCGGCGGCGGATGTGATGTTGTCGCCCCTGGACGGCGCGTCGGCGGCGGAGGCTCTGCGCGCCGGGCGGGTTGACGCGGCGGCGTTCGTGACGACGCCCGATCGGCCCTACATCGCCGCTTTGCTGGCGGATCCGACGGTGGTTCCCCTGAGCTTGTCGCGGGCGGCGGCCTATGAGCGACGGTATGGCTTCGTGTCCGCGGTGACGTTGCCGCGGGGCGCGGCGGACTTGGCGACGGACGCGCCGCGCTCCGACCTCGCTTTGGTGGCGTCGGCGGCGGCCTTGGTGGCGCGGACGGATCTCCATCCGGCGCTTCAGGCGCTCATTCTCCAAGCGGCGCACGAGGCGTTTCGAGGGCAAACCTTGCTCAGTCCAGGAGGCGCGTTTCCCACGCGCGACCTGGTGACCTTTCCGCTGTCGCCGCAGGCCGCGCGCTATTTCGATCGCGGCGGGCCGAGCGTGCTGCGGGCCATGTTGCCGTTTTGGGCGGCCAATCTGTTTGAGCGCTTGTGGGTTCTGGCGATTCCGATCGCGACGCTGCTCTACCCGCTGACCAAAGCCGCGCCGCCGCTTTACCGATGGCGCATTCGCAGCCGGATCGTGCGCTGGTATCGGGAGTTGCGCGCGCTGGAGGAAGCGGGTCGCACGGCGCCGGACGCTGAGGCGCGCGGTCTGATTCGCGCGGAGTTGCGGCGCATCCTTATGGAGGCCGGGCGAACGCCCGTGCCGCTGCCCTACAATGACGATGTGTACCGGCTGCGCAGCCACATCCGCTTCGTCGACGATCTGTTGAGCGAGCACGACCGGCCCGGCGCGCGCGCGGCTGGGGCGTGATTTTCATAAAAGTCTAAGTTCTCGCCGCTTCAATCGCTGCGCTCAGGCGTTGTTCGACGGCTGAGGTTCGTCAAAGGTCGAGCTTGAGATATTGCGCGGGACTTGCCGTATGGTGAGCCGCGTTCAGGCGGCTGCGGCGGCGCTGAACACGTCCGAGGGGGAAACGGGACGTCGGCGGAGGGATCCAAGGGTCGCGACCCGCCGGCGCGCGGAGGGAGATCGTTGCATTTTTGTGATCATCGGCCGTGAAAATTGCCTTCTCCACTTTCGGACGGCACGACACGCAAGCCGGTGGCTTATAGAGAGATCAGTTTAGGCGCAGCGGGGGACTCGACGCTGCGCGCCGCTTGAAACACAACGACGCCCGATGGAACTCGACGGCGCGAGTGGGAGAGAAACGATGACCACACACACGACAATGAAACGGGCGCTGCTGACGGCGTCCTCGGGCGTCGCGCTCGCGCTTGCGGGCGCCCACGTTGCGCTCGCGCAGGACGGCGCGTCCGAAGGACGCAGCGTTGAAACCATCATCGTGACCGCCCAACAACGCGAGCAGGGTGTTCAGGACGTGCCGATCTCCATCGGCGCGTATGACTCCGAGGCTCTCCAAAACGCCGGCGTGCTCGACATCAAGG
>CAZGLY010000028.1:31474-40847 GCA_964526675.1 uncultured Caulobacterales bacterium | reverse complement strand
CGGCGACGGCGCCCGACGACGCGCCCGGCGTGCGCGCGCGGCGCGCGGCCGCGGACGTGTTGGTGGCGGTTCTCGACCAAGGACGCGCGCTCGACGACGCGCTTGATCGCGACCCGACACTGGCGCTCTTGGCCCCGCGGGACCGCGCCTTCGCGCGCGCCATCGCGACGACGGCGTTGCGCCGGCTGGGCCGGATCGATGCGGCCCTCGACCCCTGCTTGGACCGCGCGCCGCCGGCCGCCGCGCGCGCGCTGCTGCGGGCCGGCGCGGCCCAGCTGCTCTTCCTGGACACGCCGCCGCACGCCGCGGTGGGCGAGACCGTGGCCGCCGCGCGCGCTCGAGCCGACACGGCCCGGTACGCCGGCTTGGCCAACGCCGTGTTGCGGCGTGTCGCGCAGGATGGCGCGGCGTGCGTGGCGGACCTCGGCCCGGAGGATGATTGGCCACGTTGGCTCATCGACAGCTGGCGCGCGGCCTATGGCGCGGAGGACGCGGCGGCCCTGGCGGACGCCAGCGGCCAGCAAGCGCCGCTCGACCTCACCGTGAAGGACGACGCCGAGACGTGGGCCGAGACGTGGGCCGCGCACTTGGGCGGACGCGCCGTGGGGGCGACGACGGTGCGCTTGGACGCGGCCGGCGATGTGACCGCCCTGCCCGGCTTTGACGACGGCGCGTGGTGGGTGCAAGACGCCGCGGCGGCGTTGCCCGCGCGGTTGATGCTTGATGCGCTGGAGGCGCCGGCGACCGCGCGGGTGTTGGACCTCTGCGCCGCGCCGGGGGGCAAGACCTTGCAACTGGCCGCGGCGGGGTGCGCGGTGACCGCCTTGGATCGATCCGCGCCCCGGCTGAAACGCCTGCGGCAAAACCTCGCACGCACGGGACTGAGCGCCACGGTGGAAAGCGGCGACGGCCGCGAGGCGCCCGCCCTCGCCGCCCGTGACGGCGCGTTTGACGCGGTGTTGGTCGACGCGCCGTGCAGCGCCACCGGCACGTTGCGCCGGCGGCCGGACGTGGCGTGGGCGAAAACCCCCGATGACGTGACGGCCCTGGCCCGCGTTCAAACGGATTTGCTCGTCGCGGGCGTTCGCGCGGCCCGGCCCGGCGGCGTCATCGTCTATTGCACCTGCAGTCTGCAGCCTGAGGAGGGCGCGCCGATCGTCGCGGCGGCCCGCGAAGCCTTGGCGGCCCTGGGCGTCGGCGTCCAGCTGGCGGCGCCGGCGACCCGCGCGCTTCCGCCGTTCGCGCGACGCGCCGCCGCGTTGGGCGACCCCCAGGGCGCGCTGCGCACCTTTCCCCATCTGCCCGTGGACACGCACGACGCCCGGGGCGCTGACGGGTTTTTTATTGTCCAACTGCGGCGTGAGACGCCATGATCCCCGTCACGCGATCGACACTGGTCGCCGCGCCGGCCAAAGCGACCACGCGCCGCGGCGGTCGTTGGTTTGCGGCGTCCCACAACCGCCTTAATTGCGTCTCAGCCGCTTGGGTATCGTGATTATCGCAAAGGAGTATCGCCATGGCTCTGTCTCGGACACGCATGATCGCCGCCGCCGCGTTGGGCGGCCTGCCGTTCCTCGCCGCCTGCGCCTCCGATTTGGGGTCGGACACGTATTCGCGCGGACAGGTGGGCCAGGTCGCGCGGATCGAGGAAGGCGTCATTGAAGACGTGCGCCAAGTTCAGGTCGAAGGCACGAAGTCGGGCGTGGGCTCAGCCGCCGGCGGCGCCGCCGGCGCGGTGATTGGCGGTCAGTTCGGCGGCGGCGGCGCGGAGCGGGCGGTTGGCGCGATCGCCGGCGCGGTGCTCGGCGGTCTCGGCGGCGCGGCCGCGGAAGAGGCGGTGACGCGTCAAACGGCCTTCGCCTACACGATCCGGCTCGATGACGGGCGTCTGATCAGCGTCACGCAAACGGACGACCAAGCCATCCCCGTGGGCGCGGCCGTTTTCATCGAACGCGGATCGCGCACGCGCATCGTCCCGCGGTGAGCCGTCGTCGGCGGTTGCGTTAACCTTACTGACGCTGGTAAGCGGCGGGCATGGCGATGGCGGTGAAAATCGCGCCTTCCATCCTGGCGAGCGACTTTGCGCGCCTGGGTGAGGAAGTGGCGGCGGCGGACCGCGCGGGCGCGGATTGGATCCATTGCGACGTGATGGACGGGCACTTCGTGCCGAACATCACGTTTGGGCCGTCGGTGGTGCGCGCGCTCCGCCCGCACACGACCAAACCGCTCGACTGCCATTTGATGATCTCCCCCGCGGACCCCTACATCGCCGCCTTTGCGGAGGCCGGGGCCGACGTGATCTCCGTGCATCCGGAGGCGGGGCCGCATTTGCATCGCACGGTGCAAACGATCCACGCGGCCGGGGCGAAGGCGGGCGTCGTGCTCAACCCCGCGACGCCGGTGGAAGCGATCGACTATGTGCTGGAGGCGATCGACCTCGTGTTGATCATGACGGTGAACCCCGGCTTCGGCGGGCAAACGTTTCTCGACGGCCAGCTGACCAAGATCGAAGCGGTGCGGCGACGGCTGGACGCGCTTGGGGGCGCGGCGGAGCTTGAGGTCGATGGCGGCGTCAACCCGGAGACGGCGCGACGCTGCGTGGACGCGGGCGCGACGGTCCTGGTGGCCGGAACGGCGGTGTTTCGCGGCGGCGCCGCGCGCTATGCTGAGAACATTGCTCAACTGAGAGGGCCCTAGGGGCGAACGAACATCACGATGGCGGCGTATCACGGACGGGGCGAAGGGACTGGAGACGCGTGGCGACGCCTCCGTCGCGGCCTCGCCGCGGATCTCAGCCGCGCGCCCATTTACCGACAACTCTTGCTGCGCGGCCCCGCCCCCTCGGGCCTCGCGGCCGCGTTGGCGCCGCGCGCGCCTGGCGATCCCGAGCGCGCGCAAGACCTGGCGGCCGGGGCGTTCGTCCATGGCGATGAACGCGTTGACGCCCAGCCGGCCGACACGGTGTGGGACGCCACGCCCCCTTCTCCCGCCTTCCGCGCGTGGCTGCATCGGTTCGACTGGCTCGACGACGTCGGGGCTGGCGATGACGACGCGGCCGCGCTGGCGCGAACCCTGGTGGACGGCTGGATCGCTCGGTATGGCCGCTGGGACGCGGCGGCGTGGTCCCCCGAGATCATCGGCCATCGGACGCTGCGGTGGTTGGCGGCCGCGCCGATTCTGTTCGACACCGTCCACGGCGACGTCGCGGCGCGGCTTGACGCCTTGGCGCGCCAAGCCCGGTACCTGGAGCGGGCGGCGGAGACGGCTGGGGACGGGTTGGCGCGGCTGACGTGCGCGCTCGCCCTGGCGGCGACGGGCGCGTGCTTGGCCGACAGCGCGCGGCTGTTGGACGCTGGGCTGGCGCGGCTCGGGGAGGAGCTGGAGTCGCAAATCCTGCCTGATGGCGGCCATGTCGGGCGTTCGCCGGCGACGGTGGCGTCCCTGTTGGCGGATCTGCACGCGCTGGATGGCTTGTTGTCGGATCTCGATCGCGAGGCGCCCGAAGCGGTTCACCGCGCGATGGACCGCATGGCGCCGATGGTGCGCTTTTTTCAGATGAGCGACGGCGGTCTTGCGGCGTTTCATGGCGGCGGCGAGGGCGACCGCGCGCTCATCGACGCGGTGCTCGCGTGCGCCGACGCCGAAGCGCGCGCCTTCGGCTATGCGCCGCACACCGGCTATCACCGGGTGGAGGCCGATGGCGCGGTGCTGATCTTGGACGCGGGGGCGCCGGCGTCGGGCGACTTTGGACGCGAAGCGCATGCGAGCGCCCTGGCGTTTGAGTTCTCCGCGCCCAGCGGCCGCCTCATCGTGAATTGCGGATGGTCGCCCGGGCAGCCGAACCGGTTTCGCGAAGCGATCCGGGCCACGGCGGCGCATTCGACGCTGGTGGTCGACGACGCGTCCAGCGCGCGGCTCGACGCGGCCGTGGGTCCGCTGGAGGCCTTGCGGGGTCGCCGCGGGGCGGCGAGCGTGGCGGCGCGTCGGAACGAAGAAGAGCTTGGGGTGTGGTTGGACGCGAGCCACGAAGGCTATCGCGCGAGCCACGGCGTCGTGCACCGGCGGCGCATCTTCGTGTCCGCGAAGGGCGGGGACGTCCGCGCGGAGGACACCTTGTTTCGACCGGTCGAAGACGCGCCGTCGTTAGTGAAAACGGGACTGCCATACGCGATTCGTTTCCACTTACATCCGACAGTGCGCACCTCTTTGGCTCGTGATGGACGCAGCGCCTTGTTGATCCTCCCCAATGGCGAAGGTTGGCGGTTTCGCACGGACACCGGACCGGTGGGCGTGGAGGAATCAGTGTATCTTGCCGCCGGAGGCGGAGCGCAGCGGAGCCGTCAACTGGTTTTGCGGGGCGTCGCGGATCCCGACGCGCCGGTGGACCGCCCTCCAAACCGCGCCCGCTGGGCGCTGCAACGCATCGGCCGAGCTCCATCCCTATGACCCAACCTTCTGCGCCGCCTCGTCCGTCTTTGTTCTGGCTTGCGCGCTTGCGCCACCTGCTGCGGCGTCCATCGCCGCGGGTGGTGCTGTTGACGGTCTATGACGCGGCGGCGTGTGCGGCGGCCATGGGGGTCGCGGTGCACCTGCGCTACGCCTTCGCGACCGACCCGGCGACCACCACGCCGGCCACCGCGCCGGCCACCGCGCCGGCCTGGGCGGCGACCGCCTTTTTCGGTGCGGTGTGCGCGGTGACGTTTCCGCTGATGGGCGCGCACCGCGGCGTGTGGCGTTTCACGGATCTGCGCGATCTGCTGCGGGTGTTGCGCGCGCTGTTGGTCGCGAACCTGGTGTTTGTGCCTCTGTGGTTCTTGCTGAACCGGCTGGAGGGCTTCCCGCGCTCGAGCTTGGCGATTGAAGCGCCGTTGGCGGCGTTGTTGTTGATCGCGCCACGGGTCGCGACCGCCATGGCCACCGGCGTGGGATGGCGCGCAATCGTGCGCCGAGAGCGCAACCATCGACCGGCGGCGATCCTGGTTGGCGGACCGGACGCGTTGGACGCGTTCTTGCGTGAGAGCGATTGTCGCGGCGACGACGCCCCATATCGCCCTCGCCTTCTGGTGACCCTGGAAGACGGCCAAGCGGGCCGGGTCATTCGGGGCCGACGCATCGCCGGCGGCCTGGATCAGATCGAACGCGCCATCACAGACGTCACGCGGGCCGAAGGCGCGCGGCCGGCGGTCATTGTGGTGGAGACCCCGCTGCAGAGCGCGCGGCTCGACGCCATCGTCACCGCCGCCGGGCGGCTCGGCGCCGCGCTTGTGCGCCCGCATGGCACGCCGGGGCGCAATGGAGTCGCGCCGCTGGATGTTGCGGATCTGCTGAACCGGCCGCGACGCCCGCATGACGCGGCGCGGGTCCGCAGCTTGATCACGGGGCGGCGGGTGCTCGTCACCGGCGCCGGCGGCACCATTGGCGGCGAGCTGTCCCGTCAGATCGCCCGCTATGAGCCCGCGCGGCTCAGCCTTTTGGACTCAAGCGAGTACGGGCTCTACGAAATCGAACTCACCCTGCGCGAACAGGGATTCGCCGCGGACGCCTTCTTCGGGGATGTGCGGGACCGGATGCGCATGCGTGAAGTCATGGCCGAAGCCGCGCCGGAAGTCGTTTTGCACGCCGCCGCGCTGAAGCATGTGCCGCTGATGGAGGCGAACCCCGCAGAAGCGGTGCTGACCAACGTGCTGGGGACGGTCAATGTGGCCGAGACCGCCCGGGCGGCCGGCGCGGAATCCTTCATCCTCATCTCCACCGACAAAGCGGTCCGCCCGACCAACGTCATGGGCGCCTCGAAACGGGCGGCGGAGTTGTTTGTCCAGGCGCTTGACGCCGATGGCGGGCGCATGCGGGCGTGTTCCGTGCGCTTCGGCAATGTGCTGGGCTCCAGCGGCTCCGTGGTGCCGTTGTTTGAGCGTCAGATCGCCCGCGGCGGGCCGATCACCGTCACCGACCCCGACATCACCCGCTACTTCATGACGACGGAGGAAGCCGCGGCGTTGGTCCTGCAGGCCGGAGCGTTGAGCAAGGGCGTCAGCGCGCGCGGCGGCGGGGTGTTCGCGCTCGATATGGGCGAACCTGTGCGGATTGAGGATCTGGCGCGGCGGCTGTGCCGTCTGCGAGGCCTCGAACCGGGCGTCGACATCGCGCTTGTCCACACGGGTCTGCGGCCGGGCGAGAAGCTGCACGAGGCGATGTTTTACGCGGCCGAGGAGGTGCGGGAGACCGCGGCTGAGGGCGTTCTGGTCGCGCTGGCGCCGATGATCCCGTTGCGGCAGCTTCGTCCGAGCTTGGAGAGCCTGATCACGGAGGCCCGGCGGCGAGACATCGCGGGGATCCAAGCGGCGTTCGAGCATCTCACGCCGGAGTTCGCGCGCATGGACGCGCGCGCCGCGGCCTAGGGCCGGATCCGCGCCGCCCTCTCCGCACGGGGACCGGTCGCGCCGCGGGCGTGTTCGTGCTACCGCCTCTGCGCCCAAGGGGGCGCTGGATCGTTCCGATCCCCGACGCGCTCTTGGTGGAGGAGAGCCGTGTCCGATTCCGCCCCGCGCGATTTGCTGCGCCCCGCCCGCGCCCTGATCTCCATGTCGGACAAAGCCGGCCTCGCGGCGCGGGCGCAGGCGCTCGCCGCGGCGGGGGTCGAGCTGGTTTCAACGGGGGGCACGCACGCAACGCTGTCTGACGCGGGCGTCGCGGTGCGCGATGTGGCGGAGGTCACCGGGTTTCCGGAAATGATGGACGGTCGGGTGAAGACGTTGCACCCGCTTGTCCATGGCGGGATCCTGGCCAAGCGCGACGACCCCGGCCACCAAGACGCGATGGCGGAGCACGGCGTGCCGGCGATCGATCTGGTGGCGGTGAACCTCTACCCCTTTGAAGACACGCGCGCGGCGGGAGCGGACTTCGCAGCCGTCCTTGAGAACATCGACATTGGCGGCCCCGCGCTTCTGCGCGCGGCGGCGAAGAACCACGACCATGTCACGGTGTGCGTCGATGGGGCGGACCTCGACGCGGTGATCGCCGCCCTGGAAGCCGATGGCGGCGTGTCATTGGCCTTGCGTCGCCGCCTTGCGGCCAAAGCGTTTGCCCGCACGGCGGCTTATGACGCGGCGGTGGCGGAGTGGCTGCGCGCGGAAACGGACATCGGCCTGGGCTTGCACGCCGCCGTCGGCGGGCGGCGCGCCGCAGACGCGTTGCGCTATGGGGAGAACCCGCACCAAGCCGCGGGGCTTTACCTCACGGGCGATCCACGCCCTGGCGCGGCGACCGCGCGCCAAATCCAGGGCAAAGCGCTCAGTTACAACAACATCAACGACACCGACGCGGCGTTTGAGCTCGTCGCAGAGTTCGACGCCGCCGACGGGCCGGCGGTGGTGATTGTCAAGCACGCCAACCCCTGCGGCGTGGCGCATCTGACGTCCGGGGCCGCCTTGGCGGAAGCCCACGCCGCAGCTCTGGCGTGCGATCCCGTATCCGCCTTCGGCGGCATTGTCGCCGTGAACCAGACGCTCGACGCGCAGACGGCGACGGCGATCGCCGCCATCTTCACCGAGGTCGTGATTGCGCCAGACGCGACGGAGGACGCGCTCGCCGCGCTTGCCGCGCGCGAGAACCTGCGCGTGCTGATCACCCATGGCGCGCCCGATCCGTCCGCGCCCAGCCGGCATGTGCGGTCGGTGGCGGGCGGCGTCCTGATCCAAGAGCGCGACGCCGGCCGCATCACGGACGCCGATCTCACGATCGTCACCAAACGGGCGCCAACGCCCCAGGAGCGCGCGGACATGCTGTTCGCCTGGCGTGTGGCGAAGCACGTCAAATCCAACGCCATCGTCTACGCCAAGGACGGCGTCACCGCTGGCGTCGGCGCCGGGCAAATGAGCCGCGTCGACGCCGCGCGCATCGCCACGCGCAAGGCGGAAGACGCCGCCGCGGCCGCCGGTTGGCCGGAGCCGCGCACCCGCGGCTCGGCCTGCGCGTCGGACGCGTTCTTCCCCTTCCCGGACGGCCTGATGCAAGCGGCTGAGGCCGGCGCCACGGCGGTCATCCAGCCGGGCGGCTCGATCCGCGACGAGGCTGTCATCGCCGCGGCGGACGCGGCCGGCCTCGCGATGGCGTTCACGGGGCTGCGCCACTTCCGCCACTGACCGCCACAGCCGACACCTGCAACGCGCGCGCAGTGGAATGGTCGCGTCCCGGGAGGGTTGTTGGTATGCAAGATGGGCCGTGGCCATGGGGGGCGGCGGGACCAAGCGCGCGGGGATCACGATGCGGATCATCTTATCGTTGCTTTTGATTGTCGTTGGCGTCGCGACCGTCGCGGCGACTTATGTCGCGGGCAACATTGGCGGCTGGTGGCTGCCGAAGCGCGACCCGGCCGCCCTTGGAGCGCTGCTCGCGCAGAACATCGAAACCCATGTCCCGGACGGCGACGGCCCCTTCCCGGTCGTGATCCAGTTCCACGGCTGCGGCGGGCAAGTCGATCCCAATGGCGAGGTGCAGCCGATCATGCGCGAGTACGCGCAAGCGGCGCAGGCGGCGGGCGTCGGCGCCGTGATCGTCGACAGCTTGCTGCCGCGCGGCATCGATCGCGCGCACGCGCTGGCGTGGGTCTGCGGCGGCATTCGCCTGCGCGGGTCGGAGCGGGCGGGCGACGTGCTCGCGGCGGTGGAGTATGTCCGCTCTCTTCCCTGGGTGGACGCCCAGCGCATCGCGGTCGCCGGCTGGAGCCATGGCGGTTGGGCGATCATGGACTTGATGAGCATGGACCTCGAAACGACGCTGCCGCGGAACTTGGCCTCCGCGCCGGAGGCCGGACTTGCGGGCGTGAAGGCGGTCTATCTCACCTATCCCTATACGGGCTTCCCGGCCCGCACCCGCGAGCAGGGCTGGGCTTGGACGGACCTTGAGGCGCATGTGGTGCTGGCGGGCGATGACACGCTCGCCCCGGAGTCGGAGGTGCGCGCGGCCATTGCGAAGATGCGCGAAAGCGGCGTGACCGTGTCGGAGACGCTGATCCCGGGGGTCACCCACGCCTTCGACGAGACCACGCTTGAGCCCGGGTCGTCCTTCAAAGTCGACGCGAAAGCCGCCGAAGACGCACGCGCGGCGTACGCCATGTGGCTCGCCAAGACCCTCGACGCCGCGTCCGAACCCATGGCGCCGACGGCTTCGGAGCCGCCAGCCGCCCCGCCGGCGGCCGTTGCGCCGGCCGTTGAGCCGAGTGACGTCGCCAGCGACGTGGACGTTGAACTGGCGGCGGACGTCGCGACGCCAGAGGCCCCGGAGGCCCCCGAAGCGTCCCCGTCCCCGGCCACGTCCGCCCCTGCAGATGAGGCGATGGCGGCGGAGGATGGCGCGCCCGTCGACGCCCTGGCTG
>CAZGLY010000028.1:24811-31374 GCA_964526675.1 uncultured Caulobacterales bacterium | reverse complement strand
CCGAGGAGCCCGCCGCCGAGGAGCCCGCCGCCGAGGAGCCCGCCGCCGAGGAGCCCGCCGCCGAGGAGCCGACCCGCTAGCACCTGCCAGGCGGACAGCCTCACCGTTTCGAGAGGGTGTCAATAATGTCTGTGGACGGAGACGGTTTGTTAACCCAAGGCGCGCGATAGAGTTCTCTTGAAAGCTGCGTGTGGGACAAAGGCAGTGGACGCGCATACGACACTTGCGTTCACGTCCTTTCGACCTCTGGAGAATCAACGCAGAATAGTGATAAGCCATTGCATGGCTTTACGAAACAGGCCTCCGCGTGCGTCCCCCCAGCCTGCAGAGCGAGGCCTGAGGGGCCGTCGGGACCAGTCCCCGCCCGACGGCCCCGCCCCTTCCCCCAAAGACACAGCGCCGTTGCGCGCGTCCGCCTCAAACCGCCCTGCGCGGCGACCTTCCGTCACCCGTTGGCCGCGCTTGCGCGCGCGCGCACGGCGGCTACGGTCACGCGCACGTCGAGCGAGGGAGAGCCGCCATGGACACCGTCGAGGAACTGGACGCTTTCACTTTCGAAGCGCTGCGCGCGCGGGCGGAAGCCATGGCGGCGGAGATCTTTTGCGCGAACGGCACGATGCACTCCGCCGCGCTCAAGTTTTTGGCGCAGGTGCACGCCACCGCGACGGCTGACGACTTTGCGGAGCTGAACCTCGACGACTGGGTGTTCGTGTGCGCGGACCTGTGGGCGTGGGCCCAACAACCGGACGCTCGGGACACGCGCGTGCGCGTGATCGGCGGGCGGCGGGCGGACGGCGCGCCGCTCGGGCGCGACGTCCTGGAGGTGGTGACCCGCGACAAGCCCTTTATCGTCGATTCCGTGATGGGGGAGGTCAACGATCAAGGCGTGCGCATCGACGCCATGTTCCACCCGATCGTGGCGCTGCCGGACGCGCAAGGCGGCAGCGACTTGAGTTCGGGTCAGCGCACCTCACTCATCCACGTGCAAATCGAACCCCTCAGCGACGCCCGCCGCGACGCGTTGGCCCAGGGCGTCCGCGACACGCTGGCGGATGTCCAGATCGCGGTGGCCGATTTTGCGGAAATGCGCGCGCGCATGGACCAGGTCACCCATGAACTGGTGAACGCGCCGGTGGCCGTGAGCGATGAGGAGCGTGAGGAAGCGCTCGCGTTTCTGCGGTGGCTGAGGGGCGATCATTTCGCGTTTCTCGGCGTGCGCGACTACGAGTTTCCAACCGACGCCGACGGCGCGTTCTTGCCGGACGAGCCGGTGGACATCGCCGACAGCAATCTGGGCATTCTGCGCGACCTGACGCGCAATGTGCTGCGCCGCGCCGCTGAGCCGGCGATCCTCTCGCCTCAGGTTCAAGAGATGCTGTTGCAGCCGGAGCCGCTGATCGTCGCGAAGGCGACGCTGCGGTCCCGCGTCCACCGCCGCACCGACATGAATTATGTCGGCGTGAAGCGCTACCGCCCGGACGGGCGCGTGGTCGGCGAAACGCGGTTTGTGGGGCTCTTCACGGCGGAGGCCTATCACGCGCTTGTGGAGGACATCCCGCTGATCCGCAGCAAGGTGCGCCGGGTGCTGGCGCGGTCCGGCTTCGCGTCCAACAGCCACAGCTACAAACGCTTGCGGTCAATCCTTGAACGCTACCCGCGCGATGAGCTGTTTGAGAGTTCCGATGACGACCTGTTGAACATCGGCCTCGGCTTGGCGCACGCCCATGATCGCCCGCGGACCCGCCTGTTCGTGCGGCCGGATCCCTATGACCGCTATGTCTCCGCCTTCACAGCGATCCCGCGCGAGCGGTTCAACTCCAGCGTTCGTGAAAACATCGGCAAGGCCCTGGCGCGGGGCTATGGCGGGCGGATCGCCGAGTTCACGCCCCATTTCGACGCCTCGCCCCTGGCGCAAGTGCACTACATCATCACCGTCGAGCCGGGAAATCACCCCCGCCCCTCGCTGTCCACGCTGGAAGCGGAGATCACGGCGCTGACGCGCACCTGGCAGGACGGCTTTGACGACGCGGCCGGACGCGCGGGCGCCCCCACCCCGACGCTCGGCGCGACTCAGCGCTACCGCAACGCTTTCCCCGCCGGCTATCGCGACGCCTTCAGCCCCGACCAGGCGCTTGAGGACGTGGCGGTCATCGAATCCCTGCCGGCCAACGGCGCGGCGGCGAAAGCGCGCCGAGCGCCTGGCGATCCCCCCGACGAGCTGCGTTTGCGTCAGTATCAGCGCGGCCACTCCACGCCGCTCTCCGATGTGATGCCCATCCTCGAAGCGATGGGCCTTTATGTCCGCAGCGAAGTGGGGTTCGCCATCCAGCCCGGCCCGGCGGACGGCGAGGACGATCCCGAACCGATCTGGATCCATGAGTATCGCGCGCGCGCGCCAAAAGAAGCGTGTGGCGCGGAAGGCCTCGACATCGACGTCATCGGCCCGGCGCTTGAAAGCGCGTTTCAAGCCACGGTGGACGGCCGCAACGAGAATGACGGGTTCAACCGGCTGATCATCACGCTCGGCGCGGACTGGCGGTCCGTGTGTTTCTTGCGCGCATGCGCGCGCTACCGCAGCCAAACGGGCATGGATCCCAGCCAGTCGCTGCAAGAACGTGCGTTGGCCGACAACCCTGCGATCGCTCAGCTGCTGTTGGAGCTCGCGGAGACCCGGTTCAGCCCGGAGCTTGGCCTCGATCGCGCCGCGCGCGACGAGCGTCAGGAGGAGATCCGCACCAAGATTAATGAAGCGCTCGATGCGGTGGAAAGCCTCGATGCGGATCGGGTGTTGCGCCGCATCGCGGGCCTAATCACGGCGATCAAGCGCACCAACTTCTATCAACGCGACGCGCATGGCCGACCGCTTGACCGCATCGCCCTCAAAATCGCCCCGCGCGAGTTGGAGGCGGTGCCGGACCCCAAGCCGTTCCGTGAGATTTTCGTCTGGGCGCCCCATGTCGAAGGCGTCCATTTGCGCTTTGGCCCGATCGCACGCGGCGGCCTGCGCTGGTCGGATCGTCGCGACGATTTCCGCACGGAGATTCTTGGCCTCGTCAAAGCCCAGCAAGTGAAGAACGCCGTGATCGTGCCCGTGGGCGCGAAAGGCGGCTTCTTCGCGAAACGGCTGCCGCGCGGCGGCGACCGTGAGGCGGTGCTGGCGGAGGGGGTGCGCGCGTATCGCACCTTCATCGCGGCGCTGTTGGACGTCACCGACAATCTCGTCAACGACACGATCGTGCCGCCGAAAGACGTGGTCGTGTGGGACGACGACGACGCCTACCTCGTCGTCGCCGCCGACAAAGGCACGGCCGCGTTTTCCGACATCGCCAACGACATCGCCGAACGCGCAGGCTTCTGGCTGGGCGACGCGTTCGCGAGCGGCGGATCCGTGGGCTACGACCACAAAAAGATGGGCATCACCGCGCGTGGCGCGTGGGAGGCGGTGAAGCGGCATTTCCGCGAGCGCGGCAAAGACATCCAGACGGAGCCGTTCACGGCCGTCGGCGTCGGCGACATGTCCGGGGACGTGTTCGGCAACGGCATGCTGTTGTCACGGCACATCCGGCTGATCGCAGCGTTCGACCACCGCGACATCTTCATCGACCCCGATCCCCACGATCCGCCGGCGACGTGGGCGGAGCGGCGGCGGCTGTTCGACCTGGAGCGCTCCACGTGGCGCGATTACGACCGCAGCTTGATCTCCAAAGGCGGCGGCGTGTTCTCCCGCAGCGCCAAGGCGATCCTTCTGACGCCGGAGATCCGTGCACTGACGGGCCTGACCGGTGAAGGCGCGACGCCGGCGGATTTGATCCGCGCCTTGTTGCGACTGCCCGTCGAGCTGCTCTGGTTCGGCGGCATCGGCACCTATGTCAAAGCGCCCCATGAGCAGAATTTCGAGGTGGGCGACCGCGCGAACGATGCGTTGCGGATCGACGCTCCGGAGGTGCGCGCGGCCGTGATTGGCGAAGGCGCCAATCTGGGCGCGACGCAAGCGGCGCGGGTCGCGCTCGGACGGCAAGGCGTGCGCTTGAACGCGGACTTTATCGACAACGCCGCGGGCGTGGACACCTCCGACCATGAGGTGAACATCAAGATCCTGCTCAACGGAGTCGTGCGCCAAGGCCGCATGACGACCGAGGAACGCAACGCGCTTCTCGCCGGCATGACCCAGGACGTCGCCGCTCATGTGTTGACCCACAACTATGACCAGACCCTCGGGTTGACGATTGCCGAGACCACCGCGGCCGCGGACCTGGACGCCCACGAACGCCTCATCGAGCGCCTTGAGGGGCGCGGGGAGCTCGACCGCGACTTGGAGAGCTTGCCGCCCAGCGATGTGTTCCGCGAGCTGAAAGCTCAAGGCCAAGGCCTAACGCGCCCCGAGACGGCCTTGTTGTCCGCCTACGCTAAGAATGTGCTCTACACGCGCATTTTGAATTCGACCGTGCCGGACGATCCGCATTTCAACGCCATTCTGCTCGCCTACTTCCCCCAGGCCGTGCGGCACCTGGCCAACGACATTCGACAGCATCCCTTGCGGCGGGAAATCGTGGCCACGGTCCTCGCCAATCAAATGGTCAATGTCGGCGGTCCAACCTTCAGCCATCGGGCGCGGGAAAGCACCGGCGCGGACACCGACGCCGTGGCGCGCGCCTTCGCGGCGGCCCAAGCGATCTTTGGCTTCCGCGACCTGGTGGAGCGGATACACGATCTGGACAATCGCGCGCCGGCGCACGTGCAAACGGCGCTCTATCGCGAGCTCATCGTGCTGTTGCGCCGCCAAACCTATTGGCTCGTCCGACGCGGACGGGGGGCCGACCGCCAGAAGCCGCGGCCGCTGAAAGACACCATCGCGGCGTATCGGCCCGGCGTTGATCAGTTGCGCGCCATCGCCACCGATGTGATCTCGCCGTTCGCGCGCGAACAGGGCGAAACGCGCATCGCCGAACTCACCGAGGCCGGCGCGCCGGAAGCGCTGGCGCGGGAAGTCGTGGCGCTGCGGCCGCTGATCTCATCGTCGGATGTGATCGACCTGGCGACGCGCCATCACGTGCCCTTGGAGATGGTCGCGCGGACCTATCACGCGTGTGGCGCGCGCTTCCGGTTTGACGCGCTGCGCAGCGCGCTCGGGAGCATGACGCTTGAGGAACACTGGGGCCGATTGTCGGCGCGGCGGCTGATCGAAGATCTTTACACAGAGCATGCGCGCGTCACCGAAGCCGCCCTGCTCGACGGAGGGCCGCTGGATGGTCAAGCGGCGCACGAGGCCGATTATGGGTCGTGGGTCGAGCGTCGGTTGGAGGCGTTCCTAACGCGCCACGCCGAGGACGCGGATCGACTGGACGAGGGCTTCGAGGAACTCCTGTCGACGGGTCCGTGGTCCTACGCCAAGATCGCCATCGCGGCGGCGAACATCCGCGAGTTTACGTTCATGACCCAAGCCGCCGCCGCAACGTTCTAGCGTTCGGCGTCGGCGCGGTGGCCTTCCTCCGCGGCGGTGCGTAAGGCCGCCACAAACTCGGGCGTCCAGGAGAGAGCCTCCAAGTCCCGATCGACGGTGAAGGCGGCCGCGGCGTCTTCCGTGCGCGGACCGATTTCGCCGTCCGCCGGCCCCGCATCGTAGCCCATCTGCGCCAACAGACGCTGCGCCGCGAGCACGACGCTGCGTCGGGCGGCGTCCGGGTCGTTCCGCGCGACAAGAGCCAGATGCCCGCCCTCATACGCGTCTTCGAGCACGGTGACGAACGCGGGATCAAAGCCGTCGAACACCGCGCCCGTGGCCTCGGCGAAATCCTCCGCGGCCGCGACCGTCAGCGCGCCAGCCGAGCCATCGGCGCGACCAGGCGCGTACCCCATGTCGCCCAGCAAGCCCTGGGCGACGCGGATCGCGTTCACCCGCGCGAGCCCTGGATTGTTGCGGGACTGGAGAGCGGCGTGCTCAGCCTCCGCGGCGTCGCGGATGGCCGCCAGCGTTTCCGGCGTCAGCGTCTGGTCGCTGAGGGCGAACTGCGCGGCGAAGTCCTCAAGGGCGATCGCGGTGCGCGGCCCAATCGCTCCCGTCACGTCATCCGGACCATAGCCCATAGCGGTCAGCAGCTGCTGAGCCTCGCTGATCTGAGCCGCGCCGATAACGCCGTCGTCCTCAACGGCGACCTCCTCAACCACGTCCGCGACCTCATCGGCGGCCGCCGTGACGGGCGGCGACGGCTCGACGGGCGTCGGCTCCGCCTCGGGTTCGGCTGGCGCGTCCTCGGCTGCGGTGGCTTCGTCGTCGGCCGGAGCATCGGCGGCGGGGGCCGGGATCGCAGAACCATCGGGATCAACCGCGTCCTCGCCCGCCGCATCGCTCGCCGCATCATCGGTGGCGGGCTCCTCGACGGCGTCAGGCGACGCCTCAGCCTCGTCCACCGGAGCCGCATTGCTTTCGGCCGGGGCATCGTCGCGCGCCGCCTCGCCAGCGGTGGCGACCGGCGTCGCCTCCTCCGCCACGTCATCGGCTCGAACCTCGGTGATCGGCGTCTCCACCGGCGCGTCCTCGACGACGGCGTCGTCCGCCGCCGCGC
>CAZGLY010000028.1:0-24711 GCA_964526675.1 uncultured Caulobacterales bacterium | reverse complement strand
TTGCGGCGGGTCCCGCCGAGACACTCGGATCCCGCGCCATCGCGGCGCGATCGACGACCCGCACCGCGCTCGGCGCGGCGGCGGGCTCCGCGATCGGTTCAACGGCCCGCTGTGCCGTCTCTGCGGGGGCGGACGACGGCCCGGACGGCGCGGGCGTGGCGAAGCCGCCCCAACGCAGCGCGGCGAACACCAAGACCAACACCAGCGCCGCCGCGGAGGCCAGCAACCGGTGGATCAGCGGCCGACCTGGCGACAACGCCCCACCCTCCGCCGCGGCCTGCCGCACCGTGTCGGGTTTGACCGCGGGCGCGCGGGTTGGTTTGGGATCGACACGCGGCGCGACCGCCGGCTCAGGTTCGGGCTCCGGCGGCAAACCCGCCGCCGCGCGTTCCGCCGCCGCCTTGCGCCGCGCCAAGAGCGCCATGCTGCGCTCCATCTCCACACGCATGCGCGCGAACTCCTCGCGCGCCGCGGTGACCCGAGGGTCTTCCGTCGGCGAGGCGCCGGCCGCGCTTGGGTCGCCGGCTTGGCGATCCGTTGGCGCGCCGCCTTTGGGCGGTTTTTGAAAGCGCATCCCCAGCACCCTCGTCGCGGCTGTGACCCGGCTCGCGCCAACGCGGAGTCTGAACGCCCCAAGGTCCGCCCAGGGGCCGCTCCAACCGCCGCGGTCGCGAGAGCGCGACGTTCGCGAGGTGAAGAGGAACCGTCAAGCCCGCAGCTGCGCGCGCCGGCCAAAACACGGCCCGGCTCGCGCGTCGTCAACGCTCGGGCATGGGTCGTGCGAAGCCGGGCCGGTTCCTCCACGACGCGGCGACGAGCCGCGCGCCCATGGCGATCATCATGCCCAGCATCGGCACCCCGCCCGCAACCGCCAGGGCCCGCATCGTGGCCTGACCGCCGCCGGTCAGCAGCGCCCCCATGGTCAGCCCGGCCATGGCGACCCCCCAAAACAAGCGTTCGGCCACCGGCGGATTGACCTCCCCCTCGTCCGACAGCATCGCGAGGACGAACGCCCCGCTGTCCGCGCTCGTCACGAGGAACACAAACACGAGGATCATCGCCAAGGCTTGGGTCACGCCGGCCCACGGCAATTCGCTCAGTAGGGCAAAAGTCGCCAGCGGCGCGGTGACAAAGTCGGACACGCCGAAGTCCGCGCCGCCGACCAGCTGCGCATGAAGCGCGGCCCCGCCCATGGTTCCGAACCACGCGAACGTAAACACAGAAGGAACCACCAGCACGCCGGCCACGAGCTCACGCACCGATCGGCCGTATGAGATCCGCGCGATGAAGACGCCGACAAACGGGATCCACGCGATCCACCACAAGAAGTAGGTCAGCGTCCAATCGCGGGTCCACTGACGCGTCTCCGGCGCGCTCCCCAGGTCCGCGGACAACCCCGGAAGCCGGGCGAGATAATCGCCCACGCCCAGCAGCGTCGTCCGCGCGGCCTCAAATGTGGGGCCGACGATGAACACAAACACCAGCAACGCGATGGCGAGCGCGAGGTTGGCTTCGCTCAGCCATTTGATCCCACGGCTCAGCCCCGTGGCGGCTGACGCCATGTAGCAGGCGAAGAGGACGCCCAACACGAGCAAGCCCGTTCCCTGGCCGCCGCCCACGCCCCCGCCGAGGCCGGCGGCGATCTGGATCACGCCCTGCCCCAATGACGCGACGATGCCAAAGATCACCGCGAACAGCGCGATCAGGTCGGCCCCGCGCGCCGCCAATCCCGACAAACCCAACGCCGCACTCGGCCGCAGATGGGCGTGCGACGCATCCGTCACCCGCTCCTCGACGGTCTGCTCCTGGGCGCGTTGAAACCCGAAATAGCCGATGGCGATGGCGCCCACGCCGTAAATCGCCCACGGATGCAGCGCCCAATGAAGCAGGACGAGCGCCATCGCTTCGCGGCTCGGATCCGCATCGGCCGGAAGGCCAGGATTCGGGCTCACCGCGTGGATCAATGGCTCCGCCACGCCCCAGAAGACCAAGCCGGCGCCCATGCCGGCGGCGAACAGCATCATCAGCCAAGCGAGGCGCGAAAACTCCGGCCGCGCAGCTGGACCGCCGATGCGCACCCGCCCCAGCGGACCAAGGGCGGCGATCGCGCACACCACCACCGCCCCGCTTGAGGCCGCCAGCACCACCCAGCCAAACACAGCCAGAAAGCTCTGCGTCGCCCCGCCGAGCCCGGCCGCAACCACCCCCGGCGCGAGGATCAAGGCTCCCGCGCACACCGTGACGAACGCGTGCGCGCCGTATTGACGAACCCATTTGGTGATGACGCTGATCCTTCCTCAGCCCTCGCGGCTGGCCTGCGCTTCGTCGACCGCACGGGCTTTCAAGTCCTCAAGCGGCACGATGGCCAACGCCGCCGCGTGAGTCGCCGCCAGGACCACCGGCGGCGCCACGCCCGCCTCCCACGCTTCGCGCCAGCGATCGGCGCACAAACACCAGCGGTCGCCGGGCTTCAAGCCGGGAAAGCCAAACTCCGGCCGCGGCGTGCTGAGATCGTTGCCTCTGGCGCGGGTGAAATCGAGGAAGGCCGTCGTGACTTCAGCGCACACGACGTGGCGTCCGTGGTCGCTGGGACCGGTGGCGCAGCAGCCGTCGCGAAAGAAGCCGGTCAGCGGATCCATGGAACACGGGACCAGCGCCTCCCCCAGCACATTGCGCGCCGAGGACGCCGCGCCCGCCGGTCCGGCCGCGTTCGCGTCCGACGCGCTCGTCACACGACACCCTTGGCTTCAAACCACGCCAACAGACGCGCCCAGCCGTCTTCGGCCGCGGCTTTGTCATACGATGGCCGGTAGTCGGCGTGAAAGCCGTGCTGGGCGTCGTCATAGACGACGATTTCGCTGGCGTCGTCGCCGGCGGCTTTGAGCGCGCTGCGCATCGCCTCCACGGTGTCGAGGGGGATGCCGCGGTCCTTGCCGGCGTAAAGCCCCAGCACGCGGCCGTTGATCTTGTCCGCCACGTCAACGGGGTAGATCGGCTCGCCGTCGGCGTCCTTCGGCGTGTCCGACGCGTCGGCGAGGCGGCCATACCACGCCACGCCCGCCTTCACGGCCGGGTTGGCGGCGGTGTAGGTCCACACGATGCGTCCGCCCCAGCAATAGCCGGTGACGCCCAAACGGTCGGCGTCGGCGTAGGGTTCGATCTGCAAGTACTGATACGTCGCGCGGCTGTCGCGCATCACCTGGGCGTGCGGGGTGGCGTTGACGATCTCGAAGATCTTCTCCCGCTCGTCGGAGGTGTACTGGGACGGATCCCCGGCGCGGTGGAAGTACGCCGGCGCGATGGCGAAGTACCCCGCCTTGGCGAAGCGCCGGCACACGTCTTCGATGTAGGCGTGGATCCCGAAAATCTCGCAGACCACGATCACCGCCGGGAAGGGTCCGCCCTCGGCCGGACGCGCGATGTACGCCGGCACCACCACATCATCTTCGGCCGTGATCTCGACCATCTCCGTCACGAGGCCTTCGGCGTCGGTGGTGATCAAATCCTGCGCGTTCACCGGACGGATCGCGGCCGCATAGCCCGCGCCCAGGCCAGCGCCCAACGCCAACGCCGCCGCGCCGCGGCGGGTGAACGTCGCGTCGCGAGGCGGCTCGACGCCATCGGGGGAATGGAGGGTGTCAGTCATGGCGGCGTCTCCCACGGGTTTTCGTCGGCGCGCCAGCATCCCGTTTTACACACGCGCACCCCAAACACGGCCGGGACTGTTCCACGTCCGAACGCGTGCGCCAAGGCCCGCCATGGCGCACCGCGGCGACGCACGTTAGGCTCCACGGCTGACGCACGGCGCGGGAGGACGGCATGAAACTCTCCGACACCGACATCCTCGCCCACATTGACGCGGGCAAGATCACGATCACGCCGCCCCCTCCGGAAGCGGCGGTCAACGGCGCGTCCGTGGATCTGCGGCTCGGGCCGACGTTTCGCGTCTTCTCCATGCACACCGGCTCGCACATCGACCTCGGCGCCACGCGCGAAGAGATCGCCGCCGCGATCGAGCGGACCATGGCCGATGAAATCACCTTGTCGGAGGAGGACGTGTTCTACCTCCACCCGGGCGAGCTCGCGCTGGGGGCGACGCTGGAGCGGGTGGAGCTGGCGGCGGACGTTTGCGGGCTGATCAATGGCCGCTCAAGCCTCGCGCGGCTTGGCCTGATGGTGCACTCCACCGCGCATTTCGTGGACCCCGGCTGGAGCGGCCAATTGGTGCTGGAGTTCTACAATTGCGGACGGCTGCCGCTGGGGTTGCGGCCTGGCATGGCGGTGTGCGCGATCAGCTTTGAGCCCCTCTCCTCCCCGGCGCAGCGCCACTACGGCGCACGCGGCGACGCCAAATACGTCGACCAAAGCGGGGCCACCGCCAGCCGCATCGCCCGCGAGCGGGCTTAATCGCGCGCAGGCTGCTCGGGGCGGGGCGGGCCGAACGGCCAGCCGCCGGAAAAGTCCACGATCGCGCCGGTCAGAAACCGGGTCTTCACCGTGGCGAGGAAGAGGATCAGCTCGCCGATCTCACGCGGCTCGGCTAAGCGACCGAGCGGGACGCTCTCGGCGATGTGGGCGCGTCCGGCGGCCGTTTCCTCGAAAACCGCCTTCGGATAATACGCCTCGCTGTAGAGGAAGTTGGGCGCGACGGCGTTCACCATCACACCGTGTTTGGCGCACTCAATCGCCAAAGAGCGCACCATGGCGTTCGCCGCCGCGCGCGCGGCGTCCGGGAACGCCCCGCCCGGCAAAGGCAATCGCGTGCGGTTGGATGTGATCATCACGATGTTCGCGGCGTCCTGGCGCTTCATCACCGGCAGCGCGGCTTGGACCAGGGCGAAGGGGAAGCGCACCAACGCATCGAGGTTGTCGTGCAGCCCCGCCATGGGCGCGCTTTCGAGAGGATGGCTCGGAGCGGGAACGTGGTCGTTGCTCACAAGGGCGTGCAGCGCCGGAGCTTCATCGCCAAGCCGCGCGATGATCTCGGCGGGATCGTGGGCGCTGATCCGCCGCAATCCCGATCGATCGTCCGCGAACCGCCGCCACACGCCGTCATCCGCAAAGGCGCGGTCGTGGGCGAACACCAAAAACCCATTGGCCAAAAGGGCGTCTACCGCCGGCGGGCCGGCGAAGCCGGCGGCGTTTGTGACCAGACCGACGCGCGCGGTTGTGGAGGCCATCTTCGCTTCGTCTCCCCGAGGCGACGTCCAGGCGCACGCGCCGCATGCGCCGCCCTTGGCGCGGCGAACCCGTGAGGGCATGTTCTGACCATGACCACATCACACCGACTCTCCCGCCGCCAGGGCTTACGAGGCCCTTCCGCGGCCGCCGCGGCGGCGTTCATCGTCATCGCAGGCGCAAGCTCCGCTCTGGCCCAAACCGACGCCGACCCGCTCCCCACGCCGGAGAGCGCGCCGGCTCCAGCCTTGTCGCCTGAGGAGACGGAGCGTCTCGAGGCTGCGGGGTTTTCCTTCGCGCCGGAGAGCCCCGACGCGCCCTTCACCCCGGAGGCGGCGGCGCTGGTGGCGCGCATCGACGCCTATCTCAACACCATCGACACGGTGCGCGCGCGCTTCACACAAACGGTGGTGGACGTCTCGGCCCGTCAGACGGTGATGGAGGCCGCCGGTGAAATGCTGCTCGATCGACCGGGCCGGTTTCGCTTCTCCTATGATCCGCCGCATGTGGATCCGGCTGTCATCACGTCGGACGGGTCCATCGTGCAGCTGGACTATCCCGATCTGGGCCAGTCGGACCAAATCGCCCTGAGGGCCACCCCCCTTCACCTCTTCGTGAAGAAGGATGTGAATCTGCGCCGCGACGCGGCCGTGACCTGGGTGGCGGCGGGGCCCAATGAGATCGCCGCGTCCATGAGCGACCCCACGGGCGAGGTTGACGGATCCTTAACCCTCTTGTTCGCGGGCGGTGATGATTCGTTGGAGTTGAAAGGCTGGGAGGTCCTTGATGGGGCCGGCCTCCTGACGCGTACGACGCTCGTGGAAGCTGAGCGGGACGTGCGGTTGCAGCCCTCTCTCTTCCGCGTAAGCACGCCGGAGCGACGACGCGGCGGACGGTGACGTCGCAGCGTTGCGGTCGCACAACGGCCAAGGATCAGGGTCAGCGCCTATTGATTTTCCCGGAGCGTGTTGCCACTATGATACAGCAAGCCGCGGACAGCTTGAGACCTGGCGTTGTCCCCCCGCTGTCATGGTCTCGACCCCGCTCCCGCGGTTGCGCCGGTGTTATCCCCTCCCGGCGCGGCGCTTTTAGGAGCGCAGAAGGACGCCCGACCGACCCCCCCTCTCGGTCGGGCGTCCGCATTTTTACCTTCTCTCCCGCACTGGCCGCATCCGCCCGGGTGCGTGCGACATGAGGTGTGACGGTGTCTGACACATTTGACGCCGCCGATGACGGCGCGGATTTCGAGACGCTTCTGGCGGAGGCGCCGCGTCTCTATCGCGTGCGCGCGTTTGCCGACGCGCTGAAGGGCGAAGCATATTTCGCCCGCCTCGGCGAACCCCTCGATGGCGGCGATCAGGCGGCGGCGCGCGCGTTTTTGGACGGCCTGGGCTTCACCGACGTGGAGCCCGCGCCTCTTGGCGATTGGGATGACGCCGCGGAGGCGGCCTTGTCACTCGATTTCGACGGCGACGGTTGGGAAGCCGAAGAAATGGCCCGCGCGGCGCTCACGGCCGCGGCGCTCGACGTGGTCACCGATGAAGGCGTGCGCGTGGCCCTGGCGCTTGTGGCGGATGTCGTCGGGCGCACCGCGAAAGCCGCCGCGGAGGACGCCGCCGCCCTTGGCGACAGCATGGATCGGCACGTGCACACCGCCGCAGTGGGCGGGGCGGTGCAAGCGGCGCATGGCGCGGCGTTGGCGCTTCTGGCGGCGGAGACGGGAGAGGAAGCCGCCGCCCATCCGCTGTTCGCGCGACATCAGCTCTACATCCGCGGCCGATGGCCGGTCGGCCTGGCGGGCCGCTCGCTGAACATCTTGTAGCGCCAAACACCCAGCCGTTACGTGGCCCGCGCCCGGCTACGCCGCTCACGCATCGACGGAGACGCCCGCCTCCGCCAAGGCGGCGTGAACGTCGCTGACCACCACGGACCCCTCCCCCACGGCGCTCGCCACGCGCTTGACGGATCCCGTACGAACATCCCCCACGGCGTAGACCCGCGGCCAGCTGGTTTCGTAGCGCGTCGGCAAACGGTTAAGCGGCCATCCCGCCTTCACCAGATCAATGGTCTCCAGGTCGGAGCCGGTTTTGAGAAACCCCTTCGCGTCACGCGCCACGGTGTCCGGCAGCCAATCCGTGAACGGCGCCGCGCCGATGAACAAAAAGGCGAAGGGGACATCGCGGCGGACGGTCTCGCAAGTGGCCCGGTTGGTCCAGTCGGTCGCAGCAAGCCGGTCGGCGGCGGCGTCCGCACCGTCGAGCCCGTGAAGCCCGGTGATTTCCGTGGAGGGATGGAGATGGATGTTCGCCGTCTCCTCCAGGCGACGCACAAGGTACTCCGACATGGTCTCGCGGATGTCCGCCCGCCGGTAGAGCACGTGCACGGCCTTGGCGGTTTGGGAGAGAAACACCGCGCCTTGGCCCGCGGAATTGCCGGCGCCGACCACCGCCACTTCCTGCCCGCCGCACAACTGGGCCTCCATGGGGGTTGCGCCGTAATGGACGCCGCGCCCCTCGAACCGCTCCAAGTTGGGAATGGGCAAACGGCGATATTGCGCGCCGGTGGCGATCACAACGGCGCAGCCGCGCAGCGCGCGGCCATCCTTAAGGGTCAAGCGATAGGCGCCGCCGTCGCGGACCAACTGCGCGGCGTTGACCGGCGCAGCCACCCGCGCGCCAAACTTTTGCGCTTGGACCGTCGCGCGCTCCGCCAGCTCGCGGCCGGAAACGCCGGTGGGAAAGCCCAGATAGTTCTCAATCTTCGAGGACGTGCCCGCCTGACCGCCTGGGCCTTGGGAGTCCAAGGTGACCACGGAAAGCCCCTCTGACCCAGCGTACACCGAAGCCGCCAGCCCCGCCGGCCCCGCGCCCACGACAATCACGTCCGCCGTCGCGCCGTCGGGCAACAAATCGAGCCCGTAGGCCTCCGCCACCTCGGCCAAACTGGGGCGCTTGAGGACCAGGTTTGATCCGCGCAGCACCACCGGCAGGTCATCGCGAGCAACCCCGCGCGCCTCCATCAACGGGCCCGCCGCGGCGTCCGTCTCGGGGTCCAGCCATGCGTGGTTCACGCCGTGCTTTGCCAGGAGATCACGCGTTGCGAACAGCACACGGTCCGTGGCCGCGCCAATCACGATGGTGGATGTCAAACCCCGACTGCGCCCGAACTCCCGGCGCGCCGCCAAGACCCGAACAAACACGTCCGACAGCGCCGAGTTCTCCACGAGCAGTTTCTGAAACCGGTCGTGGGGTATGTGCAAGACCTCGCCGGCGACGCCCATAACGGTGCGCGCCAACGCCGCCTGGCCTGTCAACACGGTGGTGTCGCCCGCGAACTGGCCCCGCTCCATATACCCGACCCGTTGGGGGCCGTCCGCGCCCTCGACCAGGATGTGCGTCTCGCCCGACACGGTCACCAGACAGTCCGCGTTCGCTTGGCCTTCCGGGATCAGGACCTCGCCCGCCTCATGACGGCGCACGTCGCCATAGGCCTTCAGCGTCGCCAGATCAGCGTCGGAAAAGGTGTGGTTCACGTCAGGGGGCGGCGTGGTTGTCATGCTGATACTCCTGGAGGCGCGCGCGCCGCCGACACACAGCGCCTTAAGCGCCGCATCCGCCCGTCCACGTCAAGCCGGGTCGCCGACCCGATCTCTGACGGAAGCCGGCGCGAAGCGACCTCGGTCGTACGCGCGTTCAACGCGGCCAGCGCCCGACGCGCGGCCGCGCCCAATCCTAAGACGGCGTCCGCGCTCGGCGGCCTCCCCTTTTGGCGCGAAGGGCGTTATGACCCACCGCCATGCCTGTTCTCGCCGTAACCACATGGAACATCAACTCGGTGCGCCTGCGCGCCGACCAGGTGTCGCGTTTTCTCGCCGAAACCGAGCCGGACGTGCTGTGCCTGCAAGAGACCAAGTGCAGCAACGACGCCTTCCCCGTGAAGGCGTTTGAAGCCGCCGGCTACCCGCATCTCGTGCTCAACGGCCGAGGCGGAACGCACGGCGTCGCCATCGCCTCGAAGCATCCGTTGGAACCTCTGGCCGCGCCGGACCACTGCATGAACGACCACCCGCGGGTCGCGGTGGCGCGCGTGCGGGGCGTTGAGATCCACAATTACTACGTTCCCGCCGGCGGCGACGAACCCGACCCCGACGCGAACGACAAGTTCGCCCACAAACTCGATTTCGTCGCGCGGATGGGCGCGTATTTCGAGATGTCCGCGGCGCGCTTCGCGGCCGAACCTGTCGTGATCACGGGCGACCTCAACATCGCTCCGGGCGCGTTTGACGTCTGGAGCCACAAACAGCTCCTCAAAGTGGTCAGCCACACGCCGGTGGAGACGTTGGGCCTGACCGCCGCGCGCGAAGCGGGCGGGCTGACCGATCTCGTGCGTCTCGCCATTCCGGAGCCGACGCCGCTCTTCACGTGGTGGAGCTATCGCTCGCGGGACTGGCGGAAATCCAATCGCGGACGGCGGCTGGATCATGTGTGGGGGTCGCCCCAGCTCGTCGACGGCGTCGCCGCGCAGGGGGAAGACGCGGTCCGCGTGGACGCCCAAACCCGCGATTGGGACAAACCGTCCGACCACATCCCCGTCACGGTGCGCCTGAACATCTAGGCTCCCGGCGCGCGTGGCTCGCTAGTCGCCATTGTCGTTCGCGGGACGCCGTCGCTTTGGACGTTCCGGCGGCGTTTCATCGCGCAGATCAAAATCCGCCAGCCGGGGACCAGGCGTCGGCGCGGGCGGCTCGCCGGCCCCCACTTCGCCAATGCGCAGCTCAAGCTCGTCCACAGCGATGGCCGCGAGATCCTCCAACACCGTGAAGGCCGATCGGTTGAGCGCGCGCGCTTCGGTGAACGCGACGCTCAAGCAGCCCAGCGGGTAGCCGTCACGGCTGATCAGCGGCGCCGCGGCATAGGTCCGCACGAACGGCGCCTCGCGGACATACGGGCTGTCGGCGAAGCGCCAATCGCGCGTTGCGTCGGCCACATAAAACACGTCGTCGCTCAGGATCGCGTAGGCGCAAAACGCGATGCGACGCGCCACCTCCGCAGCCGGGCACCCCACGGCCGATTTCACCCACATCCGATCGCGCTCGACGAACTTCAGGCCGCTCATCGGCGCCTCGAAGAACGTGGCGGCGAGGCGCGTGATCCGGTCAAACCGCGGCTCCGGCCGCGTGTCCATTATTTGATACCGGGCCAGCGCGTCGAGCCGCGCTTGTTCGTTCGCTGGAAGCGGGGGGGTTGAGGGCATGAGTGCTCGTCCGTTATCGATTCTAAGTATCATCACCGCTCCCCGCGTGCAGCTGATGCTTTCGGCCATGACCGGCCGAAGCGCCGTTTCGCCCACAAGCCGTCAACGCGCCGGACACGACCTCGCCGCGGACGCGGCGTCGCCGACGCAGCATGTTTGACTCAAAGCTCACAGACAAAGCGGGGATGCGTTTCTAGATACCGAAAATTCGCGGTAATTCGTGCTTTTTTTGGGCAAAGTCGGGGAGAAAATGACCCAGACGAATAACGGGGTACCGCAAGCGGCCGATTCCCGGCCATATCCGCCGTTGTGCGCGGTTTTGTCGCAACCCCGCCCGCCCCGCCCATAACGGAAAACTTAAGGAACGAGACGGTAGCCGCCGCTTTCCGTCACAAGCAGGCGCGCATTGCTCGGATCGGGCTCGATCTTTTGACGCAGCCGGTAGACGTGGGTTTCCAGCGTGTGGGTGGTCACGCCGGAATTGTAGCCCCACACCTCCTCCAGCAGCTCTTCGCGCCCGACCGCCTTGGGACCCGCGCGATAGAGATACTTCAGGATGTTCGTCTCTTTCTCCGTCAGACGGATTTTCTTGTCGTCCGACGTGACCAAGAGCTTCATGCTGGGACGAAACTCATAAGGTCCGACTTGGAAGATCGCGTCCTCACTGGCTTCGTGGCTGCGCAGATGGGCGCGCACGCGCGCCAGAAGCACCTGGAATTTGAAGGGCTTGGTGACGTAGTCGTTCGCCCCCGCCTCCAGGCCCAACACCTGATCGGCGTCGGTGTCTTGGGCGGTGAGCATGATGATCGGCGCGTGGACGCCGTTCTTGCGCATCAGCTTGCACGCTTCGCGGCCGTCCATGTCCGGCAGGTCCACGTCCAGGATCACGAGATCGACCCGGCCATCCTTCGCCTTGCTCACGCCGGAGCCGGCGTCGGCGGCGGTGTCGATGGAGAACTCGTCGTAGAGGTCGAACTGCTCCGCCAGAGCGGCGCGCAGATCATCGTCATCATCCACGAGAAGAATCGTTTTCAGGGCGGACATGGCGCGCTGCTCCCAACAATCCGATCAGCCGCCGGACGGGGAAGCCCCATCCGCGGTGCGTACTTTTCATGACTCCGCGCCCCTGGCTAGTCTTTGCGCGTGGCGGGCGCGACAACCGCCCCGGAGACCCCCAGGCCACGAGGCGTTGAAACCGCAATGCAAAGCACGAACCACATCGCCATCCACGCCCGCTGCGCGCCTGACGCGCCCACGCGCGGCGTCCTCGAGGCGCAGGGACGCGTCTTTCCGTGCGCCTTTGGCCGCGCGGGCGTGATCGCGGCCAGCGAGAAACGCGAGGGCGACGGCGCCACGCCGGTCGGCGTGTGGGCTCTGAGGCGGGTGCTCTATCGCGCCGACCGGATCAACGCGGTGGCCACAGGCCTCCCAGGGCGCGCGATCCGTCCCGACGACGGCTGGTGCGACGACCCCGCGGATCCGGCGTACAACCGCCCCGTACGCCTCCCCTATCCGGCCCGCCACGAGGCGATGTTCCGGGAGGACGGGCTCTACGACGTGGTCGTGGTGCTCGGCCACAACGACGACCCGCCGCACGCCGATCTCGGCAGCGCGATCTTCCTGCACTGCGCGAAGCGGCCGGACGGCGCGCCGGCGCAAGCCAATGATTCCGCCGCGGCCCTGAACCCCACCGCCGGCTGCGTCGCGATGGCGCGCGACAGCCTGCTGGCGATCCTCGCCCCCCTCGGCCGCGGCGCGACGCTCACGGTCGCACCGGTCGCACCGGTCGCAGCGCCTCAGCGATGACCGCCACCGCCTAAGACGGGTGCGGCGGCCGGCTCGCAAACGCCGCGCGTCCCGCCTATGGTTGCATCGCTCCAGGACGATCCACGCACCCAGACCACCCGAACACGATGGGAAGCCGTCATGTTGCTCTTTGCGACCACGTGGCCTCGACGCTGGGGTCTCGTCGCCCTCGCCGCCGGCGTCGTTCTGTTGGCGATCGCACCCGCGGCTCTGGCGCAGGACCGCGTGGACTTCACTCGCACAGGCCAAGGGCCCCACGTGGTGTTTGTGCCGGGCCTCGCCTCATCCGGGGCGGTGTGGGACGGTGCGCGGGACGCGCTGCAAGCGGACCACACCGTGCATGTCGCGCAGGTGGCCGGGTTCGCCGGCGCGCCGCCGAGCGGCGCCGCCTCCGACGTCTTGACGGACATAGTCTCTGACCTCGCCGCCTATCTTGCGGATGACATCCCGGAGGGCGCCGTCGTGGTCGGCCACAGCTTGGGCGGCTTAGCGACGCTGTTGCTGGCGGCGGAGCACCCCGCCCTCGTGCGCGAGGCGGTGATTGTGGACGCCCTGCCCTTCTTCTCGGTCTTGATCAATCCGCTCGCGACGCCTGAGCTGATCGAGCCGCAAGCGGCGTTGTTCGCCGCCACGCTGCGCGGCCAAACGAACGCGGAATTCCGCGCCAGCCAAGAGGCGGCCATCGACGCGACCATGGTCACCCGGCCCGCGGACCGCGAGCGGGTGCTCGCCTGGTCCCTGGCCAGTGATCGCGAGACCATGGCCGCCGCCGGCTACGACGTGATGACCACGGACGCCCGCCCACGCCTCAGCGAGATCCGCGCGCCCGTGTCCGTGCTGGTGGCGTGGCACGAGGGGCTGCCCTTCGACGAGGCCGCGACCGAAGCGTTCTACGCCGCCCAATACAACGCGCTGGACCGGATCACGGTGGAAACCGTGCCCAACACGAAACACTTCATTATGTTGGATCAGCCCGCGGTGTTCGAAGCGCGTTTGCGCGCGCTGATCACCGACTAGGGCGCATGGAGAGCGCCTTGTGAGCGACGACGCCGACACGCCGGTCACCTATGCGAGCTATCTGCGCCTCGCCCCGGTCCTGAGCGCTCAAGAGGCGCGCAGCGGCCGCCATGATGAGATGCTGTTCATCATCATTCATCAGACGACGGAACTGTGGCTGAAGCAAATCCTCCACGAGCTGAGCGCCGCCCAGGCCTGGCTCTCGGACGCGGATGTGGAGCCGGCGCTGAAGGCGCTCGCGCGGGTGTCGCGCATCCAAACGCTGATCACCCAGTCCTGGGACATTCTGGCGACGCTGACGCCGCCCGATTATCTGACGTTCCGGGACCAACTGGGCTCGGGCTCGGGTTTTCAGTCCTGTCAGTTCCGCGAATTCGAATTCATCTTGGGGCTGAAGAAAGCCGCCCACCTCGGGCGGTTTCCCGAGGGCGGCGCCGAGCGCTCGGCGCTGGAGGCGCGCTTCAACGCGCCAACCTTGTATGACGCGGCGCTGGCGCGCGTCGCCGGAGCCGGCATCCCCACGCCGGCGGAGGTGCTCAACCGCGATGTGCGGGAGCGCTACCACCCGCATCCCGGCGTCGAGCATGCGTGGTTGGCGGTCTACCGCGACCCGCACGCCTACTGGGATCTCTACGCGCTCGCGGAAAAGCTGGTGGATTTGGAGGACGCCTTCCTCCAATGGCGGTTCCGCCATGTGACGACGGTGGAGCGGGTGATCGGGCGCAAGCGCGGCACCGGCGGCACGTCCGGGGTTGACTACCTGCTCACCGGCCTGGAGCAGCGCTGTTTCCCTGAGCTCTGGTCCGTGCGCACGGCCTTGTGAGGCGCGCCGGTGAGCTTCAAGCGCCTGTTCTCGCAGTCCCTCGCCGCCGCGCCGGAGCGCCTGCATGTCGCGGCGCACAGCCACCATTTGTGGCCCGACGCCGCGTTCGTTGGGCACGCCGAGGCCGCGGCGGACGCCGCACGTCTCGCTGATCACAAATGGGAGCGGGTGTTCGGCGAGATCCTCCCGGCCGTGCGGGCGGAGGTCGCCGCGGAGCTGGCGCTGCCCTCCCCTGACACCGTGACCTTCGCGCCGAACACGCATGAATTCCTTGTACGGATGGCGTCATGCTTCCCGCCGGACCGGCCGCTGCGCGTGATCACCACCGACGGCGAGTTCCACAGCCTGTCGCGCCAACTGCGCCGGTGGGAGGACGCGGGCCAGGCGATCGCCACGCGCGTGCCCGTCGCCCCCTTTGAGAGTTTCGCCTCGCGCTTTCTTGACACCGTGCGCGACGCGGAGGCGGACTGGGTGTTCCTCAGCCATGTGTTCTTCATGTCCGGCCACGTCGTGACGGATCTCCCCGCCCTCGCGCACACGTTGGAGGGACGGTCGGACTGGCTGATCGTGGACGGCTATCACGGGTTCATGGCCGTTGAGACGGACTTCAGCGCGTTGGCCAACCGCGCGTTCTATCTCTCCGGCGGCTACAAATACGCCATGGCGGGGGAAGGCGCGTGCTTCCTGCACGCGCCCGCCGGCTTCGGGCCGCGGCCGGCGAACACGGGCTGGTACGCCGCCTTTGAGGCGTTGGCGGACGCCCAAGGCGGCGACGTTCCTTATGCGGAGGGTGGCGCGCGCTTCGCTGGCGCGACGTTTGATCCCTCAGGGCTCTATCGGTTTCTCGCCGTGCGGCGGAGGCTGCAGGAGGAGGGGCTGACCACCGCCGCGATCAGCGCCCATGTACGGCCGCTCCAAGATCGTTTCGCCGCGGATGTCGCGGAGGGCCGCGCCGGACGGCTGCGGGAGGCGACGCTTACAGCGTCGCTCGATCCAGGTCCACGGGCGCGGTTCTTGGCGTACCGCCATCGCGACGCCGCCGCCTGGCGCGCCGCCCTCGCGGAGGCCGGCGTCGTCACGGATGTGCGCGACGATGTGCTGCGCTTCGGCTTTGGCCTGTATCATGACACAGACGACATCGCGCGCCTGGCGGCGATTTGCGCCAGGGTGCTGGGGTAGCCCGCCCGCCGGCTAAATCCCCATTTGCAGGCGGCGGCAGATTTCCAAGAGCTGGTCGTACTGGGCGAAGCGCACGCGCACCTCGCCGCTGTCGTTCGCGCCGCGGCGGATGTCGACATGCACCCCAAGCGCGAGGGCGACAGCCCGTTCGAGCTCCAACATCATCGCGTCCTTGTGGGGCGGACGGGCGCTCGACGACCGCTCGCCCCCCTCCCCGTCCGAGGAGGCGGCGCGCGCCATCGCTTCGGCCTCGCGCACGGAGAGCTTCTGTTTGACGATCTTGGTCGCCAGCTCCTCCACATTGGGGGCGGACGCGATCGCGCGGGCATGGCCGGCGGAGAGTTTGCCGTCCGTAATCAGATCGATCACGCCCTCCGGCAATTGAAGAAGGCGCATGCAGTTCGCGATGTGCGGCCGGCTCTTGGAGACTGCGCGGGCGATCTCCTCCTGGGTGTGGCCGAACTCGTCGATCAGGGCTTTGTAGCCGCGAGCCTCCTCAATCGGGTTGAGGTTGGTGCGCTGGACGTTCTCGACGATCGAGATCTCCAGCACTTCCCGGTCGGACAAACGCTTGACCAGGATCGGCACCACGTCGAGGCCGGCCTGCTTCGCCGCGCGCCAGCGGCGTTCGCCGGCGACGATTTGGTAGGTCGCGGGATCGTCCGGGTGGGGACGCACCAAGATCGGCTGGAGCATCCCCTTTTCGGCGATGGACTCGGCAAGCTCGTTGAGCTCCTTGCCGTCAAACCGCCGACGCGGTTGATCCGCGTTGGGATGGATGGAGTCCACCGTGGCGGTTTGCGGCCGCTCGGCGTCGTTGTCCGACACCACGCGGGGGCGGTTGTCAGCCTGCGGCTCGAGCGCCGCAACGCGTTCGGCGCGCGCGATCGACTGATCGGGATCCCCGATCAGCGACGCCAAGCCCCGAGCCAAACGGCGTGGTTTCGCAGCCGACATGACCACCCCTTCCCTAAGCCGCGAGCGGCAAAACGCCGTCGCGCCGCAACACTTCGCGCGCAAGATTGAGATACGCCTGCGCACCCGCGGAGGTGCGGTCGTACAAGATGACCGGGAGGCCGTGGGCCGGCGCCTCGGCGACCTTCACATTGCGCGGGATGACCGTCTCATAGACGAGCTCTTTGAAGTGCCCGCGCACATCCGCTTCGACTTCTTTCGCCAAGTTGTTGCGGCCGTCGACCATGGTCATCAGCACGCCTTCGTACTCGAGGCTCGGGTTGAGGTTGTTGCGCACCAAAGAGATCGTCTGGTCCATCTGCGTGATCCCCTCCAGCGCGAAGAACTCGCACTGCAGCGGCACCAGCACCGTGTCGGCGGCGGTGAGCGCGTTGATGGTGAGCACGTTCAGCGACGGCGGGCAGTCGATGTAGACATAGCGGTATTCGCGCGCGCGCCCTTCCGCCATGTGGGCCTGCAGCTGCTCGATCGCGCGGCGCAGCCGATAATGACGACGGTCCTCGCCGAGCACTTCAGCCTCCGCGCCCGCGAGATCCGCGACCGCCGGCAAGATGTCCAGACCCGGCACCGTGGTCTCCACCGCGCCGTCAGCAATCGCGGCGTCGTTCATCAGCACTTCATAGGTGGTGACGGTGCGCTGCGCCTGCTTGAGGCCGAGACCCGTGGAGGCGTTGCCCTGGGGATCCATGTCGATGATCAGGCAGCGCTGCTCCATAGCCGCGGCCGCCGCGCCCAGATTCATTGCGGTGGTGGTTTTGCCCACGCCGCCCTTCTGGTTGGCGATGGCGATGATTCTCACCGGCTTGTCCGGCGCCTGAGTCATGGGTCCAGCCTCACTGTTCAACGGCCGCGATTCTCGCGGGCCGCGGTTCACAACATCGACGCTGGCTAAGCTGATTGCGCGGCCGCACCAACTGTCGACGGCCTTCGCCCGAAACCACCCCACCGGTGGTCTGTACCGGAGGTCGCTGACTGTCTTGTTGCAGCCTTCGCAGCGCGACCCGCCCGAGTTAAGAAAAACCTAAGCCGAAATGAGAGCCAGTGCAAGAGTCCCCGTCCTCATCCAAGATTTCTCGAATTAGGACTTCGTTAACCCCTTTGCTTCATGCCGCTTTTACAATCGCGCGGCACGTGCAAGTCACGACGGCGCGGATTTCGGCGCAAGGTTTGTTACGCGCACGACCCAGCTGTCATCGCCAGCCGCGCTCTCGCGAAGATTAAGGTCGAAAGACCAGAGTTTTCGCGCCGCCGCGATTTCGTGATCGACGGTCCGTCCTTTCAGAAACAGACCCGTCGTTTCGCTCTCGCCTCCCCCGAGACGATGCATGTGCGCGAGCAGATCGGGCAAGGGCGCGAACGCCCGCGCCGTCACCACATCCGCCCCGCCGGCGGGCAGCGTCTCCGCCCGCGCCGCGACCACGTCCACCGACGCCCCGGTGATTCGCCCCGCCTCCCGCAAGAAGGCGGCCTTCTTGCCGTTCGCCTCCACCAGCGCGATTGGCGGGCCGCTGATTCGGCGATCGGCCCGCACCAGCGCCACGGCGAGGCCGGGAAACCCCGCGCCGGAGCCCAAATCGATCCAGCGGGCGTTTGGCGTCTCCGCCCACGCCGCGAGCTGAGCGCTGTCGAGAGCGTGGCGGCTCCAGAAGTCACCGAGCGTCGAGGCGCCGACCAGATTGATTCGCGCGCTCCACGTCGCGAGGAGCTGTCGCCACGCCTCAAACCGCGCGGCGGCGTCCGCGCTGACGCCCGCGGCCGCGGCGAACTCCTCCGCGGTCGCGGGGCTGTGGCGGCTCGGCGCTGTGCTCACTGCGCCCTACCCTTAGGCGGACGGCCGTTCACGAGCCCACGCGTGGTCCACCGCGCTCGCCCACGACGCCAGGGACGGCGCCATCAGCGCGAAGGACGCCGCAACGCTGGCTTGGACGACGGCTGTGGCGACCGCGGCGGTCTGCACGGCGGATTGGGTCCACAGGCACGCTAGGTCATCCGGGTCCGGCGCGGCGGCCGTGATCGGATGGGACCGGCCGTCCTCAAAGGCCGCTGGGTCGCGGCGCGGATCCCCAACCCGGTCGACGGATGCTGTCGCGGGCCCCTCGGCCGTCGCCTCACGGCGCTCGCAGGCGCGCGCCGCACTGGAGGAAACCCCGACGCCCGCCAGTTTGTGGCGCAGCGCGCCCGCCATATGCGCGAGGCCCTCTTTGCCCCGCCAAAGCGCTTCGTCCCCCACGATCTGAAGCCGCGTCCCCACGCGAGCCAGCTGCTGAGACCACGCAGCGTTCAAAGGGCGGATCGAGACCTTCAAGCCCCATCCGCGCGGCGGGACCGGCCCGCTCCAATCGATTACGCTCATGGCGCGGCGAGGTGCGCCGGCATCGCGGCCAAAATGTGGTGCGGCTTGCGGCTGGTGAACGGCTATGCGGATTCGCTCGGGCCCGACGCGCCAACGCGTGGCGACGACGACGCATCCGCTCGGCGCAGCCGTCGATAGGGGCGCTCCGCAACGGCGCGCGCCCAGGTCGGCGGCAGGATCCGCGCCAAGAACGCGATGAACTTGTTGGGCCCGCCACTGACCACGACGGGACGCCGGCCACCCTGCTCCAGCGCGTCGAAGCCGACGCGCGCGACCACCTCCGCCGTCTGCCACATGTGCTGCGGCGTGCTCGCGTTGATCTGGTCGCGGGTGGCGTTGACGTCGTGGAATTCTGTGACGGTGAGGCCCGGACACAACGCAATCACCTTCACATCGCGGTCCCGGCCCTCGTCGGTCAGGCTTTCGCTCATTTTGATCAGAAACGCCTTGGACGCCGCGTAGAGCGTGTGGCCCTCAAAGGACGGCGTCAGCGCCGCCAAGGACGCGACGTTGATGATCCGCCCATAGCCGCGCGTCATCATGCCGGCGAAGCAGCGATGGGCCAGCTCCGCCGGCGCGGTCACCATCAGCTGGACGAACGCGGCTTGATCCGCCCAAGGCGTGTTGTGAAAGCCGCCCGTGAGCCCAAAACCCGCGTTGTTGACCAGCGCGTCGACATGGCGGCCGGTCGCGGCGATCTGGTCCATGACCGCTTTCGGCGCGTCCGGCTCCGCCAGGTCCGCCCCAATGACGAACACCTGCGCGCCATAGGCGGCGTGAAGCGCCTCACCCAAAGCGTGGAGCGTGTCGATGCGGCGCGCGACCAGCGCCAGGTCCCAGCCCTCCGCGGCGTAGATGCGCGCGAACGCCGCGCCGATGCCGGCGCTCGCGCCTGTGATGAGAGCCAGCCGTTTCGTCGCCGCAGGCGCTTCGTTCTCCATCGCTCAAAACCCTTGCTGTGCACGCTCGGCGTCGCGCGCCAACCGGCGCTCCGTCGCGGCGCGAATGCGCTCTTCCGATTGATGCAACGCCTCCGCTCGGAGGCGCGCCAGGCGGTTGGCGCGTGCGTTGTTCCACATCACGCCGAACGGACCGATGACCAGCGCCGCCAACGCCGCGCCCACGACCAACTGGGCGTCCGCCGGCAACCCGCGATAGCCGCTCCAGACGTCGTCCCACAGGGTCATCGCGACGTCGCGCGCCCCACTCCAAACGCCCGCGTTTGCGTTGGTCGCGCTCATCCCAGCCCCCGCATCCCAACCTCGGTCCGTCTCAGCGAGGAGCCTACCGGAAAACGCCGACGGCCGCGCGGGTCGTCCTAGCCCGCGCGCTCGCGCGCCTGGCGTTTGACATGGCCCAGCAGCGCCGTCAGCGCGCCGGGCGTGACGCCTTCGATGCGACCGGCTTGGCCAAGGGTCAGCGGACGCACGGCCTCAAGCTTCTCGCGCACTTCGTTGGAGAGCCCGCCGACGCCCGCGTAGTCCAGATCCGCCGGCAGCGCCAAATCCTCATCCCGGCGGAACGCGACGATGTCGGCCTCCTGCCGCTCGAGATAGCCTTTGTAGACGGCGTCGATCTCGATCTGCTCGGCGATCGGTCGCGGCAGCGCGCCGAGCTCCGGCCAGATGCCCGCCAGATCCGTGAGGCCGATGTCGGGGTACGCCAGCAGGTCGAACACGTCGCGGCGCTTGCCGTCTTGGTTCACCGCCAAGCCTGCGCGCGCCGCCTCGGTGGAGGTGAAGCTCAAGCGCGCCGCCAACGCGCGAGCGTCGGCCAAGGCGTCGCGTTTGGCCTCCCAGGCGCGCGCCCGCTCGGCGCCGACACAGCCGAGCGCGATCCCGCGCGGCGTGAGCCGCTGATCCGCGTTGTCCGCGCGCAGCGTCAGCCGGTACTCCGCGCGGCTGGTGAACATGCGATAGGGCTCCGTCACACCGCGTGTGACGAGGTCGTCGATCAAGACGCCGAGATAGCCCTCCGCCCGGTCGAACACGATGGGATCGCCCACCACGTCCGCGCCCGCAGCGCCGGCCGCGCGCGCCGCGTTCAGGCCCGCGATCAGGCCTTGGGCGGCGGCCTCCTCATAGCCGGTGGTGCCGTTGATCTGGCCTGCGAGGTAGAGCCCCGGCGCGGCCTTCACCTCCAGCGTCGGGAGAAGATCGCGCGGGTCCACATAGTCATACTCAATGGCGTAGCCGTAGCGGATCACCCGCGCGCGCTCGAGGCCCGGGATGGTCTTCAGGAACGCCGCCTGCACCGCCTCCGGCAGCGAGGTCGAGATCCCGTTGGGATAGATGACGCCGCCGTCGGGATTGTCGGGCAGCCCCTCCGGCTCCAGGAAAATCTGGTGGGATGTGCGGTCGGCGAAGCGCACGACCTTGTCCTCGATCGAGGGGCAATAGCGGGGACCGCGGCCCGCGATAGCGCCGCCATAAACCGCCGACTGATCGATGTTGTCCGCGATGACCTGGTGCGTCGCTTCGGTCGTCCGCGTCACGCCGCACGCAACCTGCGGGACCGCGATCCGCTCCGTCATGAAGGAGAACGGCACAGGCTCATCGTCGGCGGGCTGCATCGCCATGCCGTCCCAATCGATCGTCGCGGCGTCGAGGCGCGCGGGCGTGCCGGTCTTCAGCCGGCCCATGCGCAGGCCGAGGCCATAGAGCGTGTCCGACAGCCCGATGGCCGGCGCCTCGACCGCGGCGTCCGACAGCGGCGCGCCGGAGCCGGTCTGTGGCCGCCCCGTCGCTCGGGTGCTGGAGGACGTGACCCGCCCCGCCGGGATGCGCTTTGCGCCGATGTGGATGACGCCTTTGAGGAAGGTGCCGGTTGTCAGGATGACGGCGCCGGCGCGGATCTCTTCGCCTGCGGCGGTCGTCACGCCGACAACGCGGCGTTCCGGCCCGGACGCAAAGATCAGATCCTCCACCGCGGCTTCGCGGATCGTGAGATTGGGATAGCCGCCGAGCAGGTTCTGCATCGCGCGCTTGTAGAGGAAGCGGTCGGACTGGGTGCGGGGGCCGCGGACGGCGGGCCCTTTGGAACGATTCAGCAAGCGGAACTGAATGCCGGACGCGTCCGCGACCCGGCCCATCACCCCATCGAGCGCGTCGATCTCGCGGACGAGATGGCCCTTGCCCAAACCGCCGATGGCCGGGTTGCACGACATCTCGCCGATGGTGTCGGCCCGGTGGGTCAGCAGCAGGGTGCGCGCACCCAAGCGCGCGGCCGCCGCGGCGGCGTCACAGCCTGCGTGGCCCCCGCCGATGACGATGACGTCGTAGGCCGGGTCCGCTCCGGGCTCGGGGTGTTTCACGTGAATCATGGGCCTGGAGATACGCTCTGACGGGCGCGTTTTCCATGGGCGCTGCAGGCCGGTCGACGCAAGGCGCGGACGGAACCCGGCGCTTCTGGACCGCGGCGCGGCGCCTCGAGTCTGACGATGTGTGACGCCGTTGGACAGCGCGATTGGGCGGCGGGTGCGCTCGGGCTTGATTGACTCCGGACCAGGAGGGACTCAGGTCCACTGGACTCAAACCGTGAACATCCCGTCCAGTGAATCCATGTTTCACGTGAAACAACAGATTCAACTTTGTCCGATTTGATGATCATCGACTCATGAATTGGATTCCATGTTTCACGTGAAACACGGGAGTCAAGCGGACTCTTACTTCCCGATACAGAAGTCCGCGAAGACGCGATCGAGGATCTCCTCCACATCGACCCGACCGGTGATTTCGCCCAAGGCCTGCGCCGCCGCGCGTGCGGATTCACCCGCCAGCTCCGGGGCGTCGGACGCCCGATCGCACGCGTCGGACACGGCCGTCAGGGCGCGCTCCAACGCCAAACGGTGGCGTGCGCGCGTGAGGCTGACGGTCTCCGCGCCCCCCAGACGGCGGCGCACGGTGCGCGCAAGATGGGCCCGCACGGCCTGAACTCCCGGGTCGTCCGGGCCCGAGATCGCGGCGGCCTCGAGCACCTGAGGCGGCGCGCCGCCGTCGCCGGCCCGGGCAGCGTCCCGGTCGCGCCGCGGGCCCGCCTGGTCGACCTTGTTGAGGAGGAGCACGTCGTCCGGCCCGAGCGTCAGCGCGTCGGCCACGGGCGCGGGGTCGGCGGCGTCCACCACGAGCACGCGCAGATCCGCGTCCGCCGCGCGGGCCTCGGCCCGACGCACGCCCTCGCGCTCCACGGGGTCGTCCGTGGCGCGCAAGCCGGCGGTGTCGGCGAGGATCACGAGGAAGCCGTCGAGCACCAGGCGCGCCTCCACCACGTCGCGCGTCGTGCCGGGGATGGCGGTGACGATGGCGGCGTCGCGGCCCGCCAGCGCGTTCAGCAGCGTCGACTTGCCGGCGTTGGGCGCGCCGATGATGGCGACGTGGAAGCCCTCGCGCACCGCCTCGCCGCGGCGGGCGTCGGACAAATGCGCGGCGATGTCGGCGGCCAAGGCGTCCAAAAGCGGGCGAACCCGGCTTGGCCGGGCGGTCAGCGCGTCGGACACGTCGCCCTCGTCGGGAAAGTCGATCTCCGCTTCGAGCAGGGCCATCGCCTCGATCAGGCGCGCCCGCCAGCCGTCATAGAGCGCGCCCAACGCGCCCTTGAGCTGCGCCAGGGCTTGGGCGCGCTGCGCCTCGGTTTCGGCGTCGACCAGGTCCGCGATCGCTTCGGCTTGGGTGAGGTCGAGCTTGCCGTGTTCAAACGCGCGGCGAGTGAAGTCGCCCGGCGCGGCGGGACGCAGACCCAGCGCGACGAGGGCGTCCGACACCGCCGCGATCACCGCCGGCCCGCCATGGAGGTGGAGCTCCGCGCAGTCTTCGCCGGTGAAGCTGGCCGGCGCAGGAAACCAAAGGACGAGGGCGTCATCCAGCGCCGCGCCGGACGCGTCGTGCAGGCGGCGCAGGCTCGCCCGACGGGGCTCCGGCCGGCGGGGGGCGTCCGCGCGGATCAGCGCGTCCAAGGCCGCGCCCGCCGCTGGGCCGGAGAGGCGCAGCACCGCCACGCCCGCGCGGCCAGCGCCGGAGGCTTGGGCGAAAATCGTGTCGTCGGGCGCGGTCATGGCGCGGGAGCTTGGCCGAGGCGCGGCGACGAGGCTAGGGCGTGGCGCCGCGTCCGACCGCCCGACGATCGCTTGACCCGGGCGCCCGCGCGTGGCGCAACTGTTGTGGGGCGTACGACACGGGGGCCGGGATGGCAGAGCTTTCAGCGATCGAAGCGTTCTTCATCGATGCATGGCGGGAATTCCTGACCTACACGCCGCTTCAAAAGATCCTCGCCGTGGGCGGCGTCGCCAGCCTCATCGCGCTTATTCTCGGCCTCATCATTCGTCGGCGCGTGGCGCCCACCGCCAAGCTCGAGCGCGAAGTGGATGAGCTCACCGACACCATCATTGCGCGGCTGCCGAAGCCCGGCTCAGATGCGGGACCGGACGACTTCAAAAGCACGATCGCCCGTGATCTGGAGGCGCTCGCCCATTCGACGGACATGCGCAAGCGCGCCGCGCTCGATCGCGCCGAGGACGACCCTGAAGGCGCGGCGGCGGATCTCGACGCCCTCGTCGCCAAGCAGGAGGCGGTGGCTGCGAACGCGGAGCGGAAAATGCGTGAGGAGCGGGCGGCCACGCACCGCCAAGCAGGCGCGCTGTGGTTCTTGACCAACACCGATAAAGCACTCGCGGCCTATGAGAAGGCGGCGGCGCTCACGCCGGAGGATCCTGAGGCCCAGAACCAACTTGGGAATCTGTACAGGCGGCTCGGCCGACTGGGCGACGCGGAGCAGGCCTACCGCCGCGTGCTGGACGCAGCGGAACGCGCGGGCGACCGCAGCCAGGTCGGCAATATGTGGAACGGCCTCGGGCTCATCGCGCGCACCACGGGCGATCTCCCGGCAGCCAGCCACTATCATGAGCGCGCATTGGCGGTCGCCGAGGAGCTGGACGACAAAGCACGCCAGGCCATCAACCTCGGCAATCTGGGCGCCGTGGCCCAGACCCGCGGCGACCTCCACGCCGCCGAGGACTTCTTCCGGCGCTCTCTCGCGATCAGCGACGCGGAAGGCATGAAAGAGCTTTCCGCCAACCAACTCGGCAATCTGGGCCTGGTGGCCCAGACCCGCGGCGACCTCAACGCCGCCGAGG
>CAZGLY010000027.1:0-43281 GCA_964526675.1 uncultured Caulobacterales bacterium | reverse complement strand
CCGGCTCCACCGCCGCGAGCGCGACGTCGTTGTCGGGACGGCCCGCGAACTAGGCCCGCCGCGTCGGTCTAGGCCGCGCGGGTGGCGGCCTGTTTGTCGACGCGTTCGCGCACACGCCAGAACCGCATGACGCTCTGGGCGACCTCGATCGGCACCTCGTTGTAGACCTGCTGCAGTATGTCTGGGTCGGTGTCTCGGCGGGCGGAGCGCGTCGGCCGGAAGAGGGCCAGAGCCACGAAAATCGCTGTGGGGATGTCTGCGGCGCGGCAGGCTGCGGCGAACGGGGCGGACTCGGGGTTTTCGGCGACGCGCTTGGCGGCTTCGAAGCTCATCCCGGTGATGTGGGCCAAGCAGACGAAGAAGCGGGTCCGACGGCCTTCCTCAAGGGTTTGCAGCAGCAGTTGCGGGCGGACCGCGCCGCGCACCAAACGCGCTTCCAGAAACTTCAACGCGTCTGCGTAGTCGGGCGGTCGCGCGTCCATCAGTCGGTAGAGGCGGTCGCGGGCGGCGTCGAACGCGGCCTTGGCCGCATCCTCGCTGAGGGAGGCCGTGCGCTCCAAAATCGCCGCGCGCTGATCGGCCTCCACCAAAAAGTACATTTCGTGCAGCAAGTCGGCTGGCATGTCCGCGCGATCGGCCAACGGACGACGCAGAGGCTCAAGATTTTCCGACGCGTCGACCATGGCTTCAAGGCTCGGCCGCGACAGGTTGGCGGTGTCGTTCTTCGCCAGCGCGACCAGCGTGTCGTCGTCGCGCCGTGCGATCAGGGCGTCGCAGACGGCCGTGCAGAGGCGCGGGCGGTCCGCGAGGCGACGGCCGTGCTCCACGCCGCCCTCGCGGGCGACGCGTTCCAAGTCGGCTTCGTCGACGCCGTTCTCATGGATCAGCAGCGGCTCGGCGATGGCGATCGGGTCCGCCATCAGGCGGCGGGCGAGTTCGGCGGGCACGGTCGCGCTGGTGGCGAAGCGGTCGGCGAGCTCGCGTCGTGTGGTGTCGTCGGCGTTGAAGACGGACGCGGTCAGAATGTCGTCCACATGGGCGAGGGCCGGCCCCGAGCGCGCGTCCGCCCGGTCCATAAACAGGTCCACGATGTCGCGGATCAGCGCGCGGCGCGCTTCCGGCGAGCGAGCCCGCGCCAGCGAGACCAGCTTCGCCAGCTCGCTTTCTTCGGCGTCCATGGATGACCCCTCGGCCGCTGCGTTTGACGGCCGTTGTGACGAGCGTGCGTAAAGAAACCGTGGCGCTCGGAGGACGGGTCAGTCGCTCATCTGTTCGAAGGCGGAGATCAAGCCGTTGTAATACTCGACCATGCGCCGCGCCTGGGGCGAACGGGCGATGAACGGCGGCAGGTCCAGCGTCGCGCGATCGCAGTCGGCGTGGGCGGCTTCCATAAAGCGCGCCCAGATCTCCGCCGGCACGGAGCCGCCGGTGACGCGGGGCAGGGGGGTGTTGTCGTCATTGCCAACCCAGACCCCCGCCACGTAGCGGGGCGAAAAGCCGATGAACCAGGCATCGCGGAATTCGTTGGTGGTGCCCGTCTTGCCCGCGACTTGCGCGCAATCAATCAAGGCGCGCCGGCCCGACCCGCGATCCCCGGCGACCACAGCGTGCAGCAGACCGCGCATCTGACGCGCGCGCTCGGCGTCGTAAACGGTCTCGGCCTCAAGGGTGGGGTGGACATAGATCGCTTCACCGCGGCTGTCGGTCAGCTCCGCGATCAAGTATGGCGGGCGACGCTCGCCATCATTGAGGAACACCGCGTAGGCGCTGACGATTTCTTTCAGCGTCAGCTCGACCGCGCCGAGCGCGAGCGACGGCACCGCCTCCAGCGGACGTCCGACGCCGAAACGCCGCGCAAGGGCGACGACGCTGTCCGGTCCCACATCGACAATCACCCGCGCCGCGACGGTGTTGATGGACCGAGAGAACGCTTCGCGGATGGTCATGTCCCGATAGGAATAGCCGTCGCCCACGCCGTCTTCGGTGTAGTTGCGGGGGCTCCAGCCGTTTATGTCCACCGGCGCGTCGGGATAGAGGTCGCTGGTTTGACGGTCGGCCTCCAGCGCGGTCGCGTAGACGAAGGCTTTGAACGCCGAGCCGGGTTGGCGGCGGGCGTCCAGCGCGCGGTTGAAGCGGTTTTGCGCGTAGTCGCGGCCGCCCACCATCGCGACGATCCCGCCGTCGCGATCAAGCGCCAAAAGCGCGGCTTCGCTTTCGGACACGTCCGGTTCGGGCTCGGCGAACACAGACGCGATGGACGTTTCCGCCGCTTGCTGAATGTCGGCGTCGATCGCCGTGCGGATCAGCAAATCGGGAACGTCCGCGATGCGCTGGGAGAGAATGCGCTGGGCCTCCACCATCGCGGCGTCGAACACAAAGCCGATGTTGCTGCCCGCCTCGTCGTCGAGTTCGGGCGTGGGCACGAGTTGAGCGGGATTGTTGACCGCTTGCTGGCGCTGTTCCGGCGTGATGAAGCCGGCGTCCTCCATGGCCCCCAGCACCACAAGCGCGCGCGCTCGCGACGCCTCCAGATTGCGCGTGGGGTCGAGGCGGTCCGGCGCTTTCGGCAGGCCCGCGAGCAACGCCGCCTCAGCCAAGGTCACGTCGCGGACAGACTTGCCGAAATAGCGCCGCGCGGCGGCGTCGACGCCATAGGACCGCGCGCCCAAGAAGACGCGGTTCAAGTAGAGATTGAGGATCTCGGGTTTGTCCAAACGCTGCTCAAGCTGGCGCGCCAACGAGATCTCTTGGACCTTGCGGCGCAACGTGCGTTCCGGCGTCAAGAACAACGCTTTCGCCAACTGCTGCGTGATGGTCGAGCCGCCTTGCGTGACCCGGCCGGCGCGCCAGTTGGCGACGAACGCGCGCATCAGCGCACGGCTGTCGACGCCCTCATGCTCCCAAAACCGCCGATCCTCCGTCGCGATGAAGGCGTTGATCAAATACGTCGGCAAGCGTCCGGGGTCGACGGCCTCGCCGTAGTACGGCCCGCGCACCGCCAGCGTGCGGCCTTCGCGATCCAACAAGGTCACGCTGGTTTCGCGCTTGATGCGCCACAACTCCGCGGTTGGCGGGATGCGCGGCATGTCATGGAAAAAATAGAGATACGCCCCGATCACCGCGACCGCGATAACGGTGACGACGGCGGCCACGGTCGTGACGACGGCGCGCGTTGTCCGCAGCCGCGGGCCGGGCCCGTCGCCCGTGGGATCTTCAGAAGGAACGCCTGAGCTGCGAAACATCGTTGTGATCAGAGCCGCGCGCTGATGATGGAACACTGGACAGATGCGCGATTGCGCACGGGCGCACAAGCCGCGTAATCCAGGCGGCATGATGACGGACCGGGCGTTTTGGCGCCGCAAACGCCTGGAGCAGCTCTCTCGCGACGAGTGGGAGGCGCTGTGCGACGGCTGCGGCAAGTGCTGTGTGGTGCGCTTGCGCGATGAGGACACCGGCCAGGTCGTCGACACCGATGTCGCGTGCCGCTTGCTCGACCGTCAGGCGTGTCGGTGCGTCGACTATGCTCGGCGCGCGAAACGCGTTCCTGATTGTGTGACCCTGACGCCCCAGAGCGTCGACGCGCTGGACTGGATGCCGCGCACATGCGCGTATCGCTTGGTCGCGCGTGGCGAGGATCTGCCTTGGTGGCACCACCTGGTGTCGGGGTCCCGCGAAACCGTGCACGAGGCCGGCATGTCCGTGCGTGGGCGCGTTATTGGTGAGGACGAGGCTGAAGCCGCCGGACTGGATCTCGAGGAGCGCGCGGTTGTGTGGCCCGGCGAGGAGGACGGCGACGACCACGATGCAGGGTCCGTCGGCGGGGGAGACTAAGATGGTTGTGCGTCCGCAACGGTTGACCGCCGCGGCCGTGTTTGGCGCGTGTCTCGGCCCAGTGGTTTTTACCGGGCCGCTCGTCGCGCAAGACCGCGCGTCTTCTGAGGCTCTGCCCCGCGTTGTGGTCACGGGCGAACGCCGGGCGGTCGACTATTTGGCGGAAGCGGGCGCCACCGCGGTGTTGTCGTCGGAGTCGCTGACGCGCATTGACGCGGACCACCCCCAAGAAGCGTTGAACCGATTGCCGGGGGTGAACATTCATCGCGGGTCGGGCCAAGAGCATCTGACCGCCATCCGTTCGCCGGTGCTCACCGGCGGGGCGGGCGCGGGGTCGTTTCTGTTTTTGCAGGATGGCGTGCCGTTGCGGTCCGCGGGCTTCGCCAACGTGAATGGCCTGTTTGAGTCCGCGAGTGAATTGGCTGGCGGGCTCGAGGTCGTGCGCGGACCGGGCTCGGCGCTCTACGGCTCCAACGCCGTGCACGGGCTGATCAATGTGCTCACGCCAACGCCCCAGGACACGGGGGCGACGTTGCAGGCCTCGTTGAACACGTTTCAACGAACCAAGGCGCAAGTCATCGGGTCTGTCTCCGGGGAATCCCAAGGCTTTCTCTTGGGGATCGACGTCCTCAACGACAACAGCTTTCGCGAGCCCGCCGGGGTGGACCAACAGAAGATCCTCGCCCGGTGGGATGTGGAAGGCTTGGGGTGGTCGGCGACGACGACCGCCGCCTTCACCAATCTCAACCAGGAGACCGCCGGGTTCGCCCAAGGCGATGAGATCTTCCGCGACAGTGCCGCGTCGCGGGTCAACGATTTCCCGCAAGCCTATCGCGACGCCCAGTCGGCGCGGCTGCAGTCACGCGTGAGTGTCGATGTGGGTGACGACGGGACGTTCACCTTCACCCCGTTTCTGCGCTGGACGGAAATGGAGTTCCTGCAGCACTTCCTCCCCTCCCAAGGGGTGGAGGACAACGGGCATTGGAGCGTTGGCGCGCTGAGCGCGTATTACTTCACGCCGTCAGACCGCGTGGAGGCTACGGTTGGCGCGGACTTTGAGTTCACGCGCGGATATCTGCAGGAGTTTCAACCGCAGACGCCGGAAGAACTGGGTCTTCCGCCTTTCCTCGCCGACGACTTCCTTCAAGGGATCCACTATGATTACGCGATCCTCGCCCAGGTCGGCGCGCTCTACGGCGAAGCTGAAGTGGCGTTGAGCCCGCGTTGGCGGCTTGAGGCGGGGTTCCGCGTCGAGGCGACCCGTTTCGACTACGACACCGAGGTCACCGGCGATGTTGGCCGCTTCCGCCGGCCCGACGATCGCGTGGACACCTTTGTCACGGCGACGCCGAAGCTCGCGCTGCTGCGTCAACTCGATAACGGCCAGACGGTCTTTCTGCGGTACGCCCGCGGGGCGCGCGCGCCCCAGACCACCGATCTCTACCGCATTCAGACCAATCAGGATCCCGCGGCCGCGGACCCTGAGGTGATCGACAGCGTGGAGCTTGGTTGGCGTGGTGTCGCTGAGGCTCTGGGACGGCCGCTGGCGTTCGACGCGGTCGCCTTCGCGATGGACAAGCGCAATTTCTTTTTCCGCGATGCGGATGGCTTCAACGTTGTGGACGGCCGCACGCGCCACGTCGGGCTTGAGTCCGCGCTCGACCTCACGCTGACCGACACGCTGGTCTTGGGCGGCTCGGCGACGTACGCGCGCCACACCTACCGGTTCGACCAGGCGTCCAACGGCATCGTCAGCGGCGCGACCGTCGACACCGCGCCGCGATGGCTGGCGAACGCGCGGGCGTTGTGGACGCCGCAGCCGTTTGAATTGGAATTGGAGTGGGTCTACGTTGGCGAGTATTTTACGAATGAAGCCAACACCCAGAGTTATGACGGTCACAATTTGCTGAATTTACGGTTCGCCTGGGATGTGACCCAAGAGCTGCGGACGTTCGTGCTTGTGCGCAACCTCGCCAACCGCGACTACGCCGAGCGAGCCGACTTCGCCTTTGGCAACCAGCGCTTCTTCCCTGGCGAAGATCGCGCCATCACCGCCGGTTTTCGGGCCGCGTTCTAGCGGTCCGCCGTCGCGGGGGCGGGCGAAACGGGGACACGTTTGACGACATCCCCCGACTGCGGCGGTGGTTTCTGAGTTCTTACAACGATCTTGCGGCGTTTACGGCTCAGTAATCCGACCGACGCGGTCGTGACCCTATGATGGGGCATGGTCAGAAAAGCGGGTCGAGACGAGGCGGCGGCGAGGCGGCGGCCCGGACGGCGTTCCGCCGCGGCGTGGGCCCGCTGGCGTGAAGCCTTTGAGGACGGCGTCGCGCTGGAGGACATCGCGGCGGCGGCAGGTCTGCGCCCCGCGACTTTAGCGGCGCGCGCGGCGGCTGAGGATTGGTTGAGCCCGCGTCGCGCGGTCATCGCGCTCGGACGCGCCTTGGAAGCCGAGATTGCGGGCGTTGAGGGCGCGTTGTCGCTGAGCGGCGGGCTTGCCGATCCGGACAAGCGGGTGCGGGCGCTGGAAGGTCTGTCGCGGGCGGCGGAGCGGCTGACGGCCTTGCGGGCCGCGCAGCGACGGGCTGGCGCGCCGGCGGGTGAGATGGCGCGGCCGGTCGGGGGTGAGGATGGCGTGGACGAGGCGCACGACGAGGCGGCCGCGCTCCCGGCGCTTCGCCTCGAGCTTGAGCGCCGCCTCGATCGCTGCGCTGCCGCCCTCGGCGCGGCGGCGGTTCCTCGCGGATCTGAGCCCGTCGGCCCTGAAGGCGCTGGCGACGATCCTGAAGCATGATTGGGCGAGCTGGGCGCGCCCGGATCAACGTCCGCCCCCCGGTGATTGGCGGGCGTGGGTGTTTCTCGGCGGCCGCGGCGCCGGCAAGACGCGCGCCGGGGCGGAGTGGTTGCGCGCGCGGCTGGAGCGAGCGGCAGGGCGCCAAGCGCGCGCGGCGCTGATCGGCGCGACGCTCGCGGATGTGCGTGAAGTCATGATCGAGGGGCCAAGCGGCTTGCGGGCGATCGCCCCGCCGGACCGCCGCCCGATCTATGAACCGAGCCGTCGCCGGTTGGTCTGGCCGAACGGGGCGGTGGCGTACGCGTTTTCCGCGGAGGAGCCGGACCGGTTGCGGGGGCCGCAATTCGCGGACGCCTGGGCGGATGAGTTTTGCGCGTGGCCGGATGGCGCGCAGGTGTTGGCGATGATCGAGATGGGCTTGCGGCTGGGGCCGCGGCCTCAGCTCGCCGTCACAACGACGCCGCGGCCCACGCCCGCGCTGACGGATCTGGTCGAGCGACCGGACGTTGTGCTGACGCGTGCGGCGACACGCGCGAACGCGGCCAATCTGTCGCCCGCGTTTTTGGCGGCCGTGGAAGCCGCATACGCCGGCACGGCGCTTGGCCGCCAAGAGTTGGACGGCGTCATCGTCGAGGACCGTCCCGGCGCGCTGTGGAGCCGGGCGCTTGTGGCGGAGGCGTTCGATCGAGAACCGCCGGCCTTGGATGCGCTGGAGCGCGTTGTGGTGGGTCTCGATCCTCCAGCGGAGGCGGGAGCCGGCGCGGACGCCTGCGGTCTGGTTGTGGCGGGCGCGGCGGGTGCGGGAGCCGATCGGCGCGCGTGGGTGCTCGCGGACCGTACGGTCCAAGGCCTCAGCCCAGCGGCGTGGGCGGCGCGCGTTGCGGAGACGGCGGCCGCCTATGGCGCCGATCGGGTGATCGCGGAGGTGAACCAAGGCGGTGCAATGGTCAACGCCGTCCTGGCCGTGGCGGATCCGAGCCTGGCGGTTCGGGCGGTGCGCGCGAGCCGCGGCAAACGGGCCCGCGCGGAGCCTATCGCAGCGCTCTACGAGCGCGGGCGCGTGCGTCACGCGGGACGGTTCCCCGCCTTGGAGGACGAGATGTGCGCGTTTGGCGCGCCGGAGTTTCGCGGCAGCCCGGATCGGGTGGACGCGCTGGTGTGGGCCCTGTGGGCGCTGCTGATCGATGCGCCGGACGGCCCGCGGTTGCGGTCGGTCTGAGCACCGCGCTGGAAGTGGGACGAGCAAGGAATGAACACTATGCTGAAGCGCATGCGTCGCTGGGTTGGCGTTGACGCGCGGTCGCAGCCGCCGCCCTTGGAGACGCGCTCCTTCATTGCGCTCCATGGTCTGCACGCCGGCGGGTGGTCGGCTGGCGGGGCCGCGTCATTCGCGCGTTTGGCCCAGGAGGGCTACGGCGGCAATCCGATCGCGTTTCGGTGCGTGCGTTTGGTGGCGGAGGCGGCCGCATCCGTTCCGTTGCGGCCGCGTCGCGGAGGCGTCGCCGCGGACGCGGATGATCCCGCGACGGCTTTGCTGCAGGCGCCAAACCCGGAACAATCGGGCCAAGAGCTTCTCGAGACCTTCTTTGGCCACCTGCAGGTGGGGGGCAACGCCTTTTTGGAGGCGGTCGATCTCGACGGGACGATCCGCGAACTCTACGGGCTGCGGCCGGACCGCGTGCGCGTGGCCACCAACGAGCGCGGGCTTGCGATGGGATGGGACTACGCTCGCGCACCGGCGGAGAAGCCTAAACGGTATCACCGCGACCCCGTGAGCGGCCGCAGCCAAGTGCTGCATATGAAAATCTTCAATCCGGGCGACGATCACTATGGGCTCGCGCCGTTGGGGGCGGCGGCTTTCGCGGTGGACACGCACAACGCGGCGGGCCGCTGGAACAAGGCGTTGCTCGACAACGCCGCGCGGCCGTCCGGCGCGCTGGTGTACTCCAGCCGGGAGGCCGGTGATCGCCTCAGCGAGGAGCAGTTTGACCGCCTGAAGGCCGAGCTCAACGAGGCCCACAGCGGCCCCAACCGCGCAGGGCGGCCGCTTTTGCTGGAGGGCGGGCTGGAGTGGCGACCTTTCGGGCTCTCGCCGGCGGACATGGATTTCGTGGAGGCCAAGACGATCGCGGCGCGCGAGATTGCGCTCGCCTTCGGCGTGCCGCCGCTGTTGCTTGGTCTGCCGGGCGACAACACCTACGCGAACTTCAAAGAGGCCAATCTCGCTTTTTGGCGTCAAACGGTCCTCCCCTTGACCCGCAAGACCGCCAGGGCCCTGGAGCGCTGGCTCAGGCCTTGGCTCGGCGCGGACTTGGAAGTGGGCGCCGACGAAACCGACGTTCCCGCGCTTGCCGAAGAACGCGGGGCGTTATGGCGGCGTCTCTCCGAGACCGACTTCATCACGGACGCTGAACGGCGCTCCTTGGCCGGTCTTCCGAAGGTCGAGCCATGATCGCAACGATGGCGAAACGCGCGGACGCGCCCACCGGTGCGGACGATGTCGAGGCCGGTCCAGCCCGGAAGGAGAAACCCCGGAAGCGCACGGCGTTGACCGTGGATTGGCATGTGTCGCTGGCGCTGATGATCGCCATCGGCATGGAGACGGCCGGCGCTTTGGTGTGGGCGGGCGCGGCCGGGGCGCGCATCAGCCAGCTGGAGTCTCAGCTCGCCCGCCGCTCGGAGGAGGTGCAGCGTCTGGCCCGCCTTGAGGCGCAGGTCGGCGCGCTGGGTCTGCAGCTTGACCGCATTGAGGCGCGCCTGGGGGCGCGGCTGCCGGCGCGCGACGCCGCCGCCGATTGACGGGCTCGCCGTCGCGTCTTGGGGAACGGCCATGAACACCGAAACGACCGGCGATCTGACGATCGCGGGATACGCCAGCTTGTTTGATCAGGCGGACCTGGCGGGCGACGTCGTGCGCCCCGGCGCGTTCGCCGCCAGTCTCGCCGGGCAGGGCGCGGCTGGCCTCGCCATGCTGTTCCAACACGACCCCTCGGAGGTTGTGGGCGTGTGGGAGGACGCGCGTGAGGACGCGCGCGGGCTTTACGTCCGTGGACGGATCACGCCGCAGGGCCCGCGGGGACGCGCGGCGGCGCGGCTGGTGCGCACGGGGGTCGTGGAGGGCCTGTCCATCGGGTTTCAGACGCGCCGATCGCGGCGGCGCTACGTCGCGGCGTTCGGCCGGGTCGTGCGTGAGCTCCACCGCGTTGAGCTGTGGGAGGTGTCGCTTGTGACGTTTCCGATGCTGCCACAGGCGCGTTTGCGCGTCCGCCCATCGCCGCCGCTCGCCCTGATCGCGTGAGGATCCGCTCCGCGGGTTCGACGACGTCGGATCGCCTTTGACGACAATCGGTTATCGCCAGTGAGAGGGACTTCATGACCAAGGAAACAAAAATGGCTGTCGACGCCAAGGCGGCGTTGTCGGACTTCCTATGCACCTTTGAGCAGTTCAAGGACGCCAATGACGCGCGCCTCGCCGAGCTCGAACGCAAACAGGTTGACGCGTTGACGGCGGAGAAAGTCGCGCGCCTCGACGCGGCGCTGAACGAGCAAAAGTCCACGCTCGATCGTCTGGCTCTGAACGCGAGCCGCGCCGGCCTCGGTCCCGCGATCCCCATGGTCAGCGAGCGCAAGACCGCCTTTGAAGGCTACATGCGTTCGGGCGACATCTCCGCGGTGTTGGAGACGAAGGATCTCGCGGTCACCGGCGACGGCGCCACCGGCGCCTACATTGTCCCGCCCGAGATTGAGAGCGTCATTGATCGGCGTCTGGCGGACGTGAGCCCGATCCGCGCGATCGCGTCGGTGAAAACCGTGAGCGGCGCTCTCTACAAAAAGCCGGTCAGCTTGGGTGACGCGTTCGCGGGCTGGGCCGACGAAACCACGGCGCGCAGCGCGGCGACAACCGAACCGACCTTGGTGTCGTTAGAGTTTCCCACCGCCGAGCTTTACGCCATGCCGGCCGCGACCCAGACGCTGCTCGACGACACCCACGTGAACATGGACGAATGGCTGGCCGAGGAGGTGCAACACGTCTTCGCCGCCCAAGAGGGCAAGGCGTTCGTGACGGGGACCGGGACGAACCAACCCACCGGCTTCTTGAGCTACACCAAGGTGGCGGAGTCCGCGAACCCCGGACCGGCCTGGGGGGAAATCGGCTATGTCGCGACGGGCAACGCCGGGGGCTTCCACGCGACCACGCCGCTCGACGCGCTCTATGACCTGCTGGCGGCGCTGCGCTCGCCCTATCGGGCTGAAGCGCGCTTTGTGATGAACCGGCGCACTGCGGCGGCCGTGCGCAAGTTGAAGGACGGCGACGGCCACTATCTCTGGCAAGCGCCGAAAGCCTTCGGCGAACCGGCCACATTGTTCGGTCATCCCGTCGTCGAGGCGGAGGACATGCCGGACATGGACCACGCGACACTTCCCTACGCCATCGCGTTCGGTGATTTCGGGCGGGGGTACCTCGTCGTCGATCGCGCGGGCGTGCAGGTGCTGCGCGATCCCTTCTCCGCCAAGCCGTACGTGCTGTTCTACACGACCAAGCGCGTGGGCGGGGGCGTGCAGGATTTCGACGCCATCAAACTCCTGAAGTTCGCGGCGAGCTGACCCGGCTCGTCAGCGCTTTGATCTGTGACGCGGGCGCGTCGGGCGACGGGGCCCGCGCGCCCGTTCCTTAGGTGCGAGAATCTCCATGCCCCTCGACATCACCGCGCCGCCCGCGGTCGAGCCGATCCCGCTCGCGGAGGCGAAGGCGCGCTTGCGCGTCGACCACACCCATGAGGACAGCCTGATCAGCGCGCTGATCACGGCTGCGCGCGTGCGCGTGGAGCGGCTGACCGGCCACGCGCTGATCAACCAAACTGTGCGTGAAATCCGCGATCGCTGGGAGGAGGGCGACCGCCTCAGCCCCGACGGCGTCGTGTTCACTTTGGCGCGTGGACCGGTGAGCGCGGTTCATCACGTGCAAACGGTCGATGAGGACGGCGTCGCTCAGACTCTCGATCCAGCGTCGTACGTGTTGGACTCCGTGTCGGCGCCGGGACGCCTCGCCATTCGTGAGCGCGCGTGTTGGCCGCGGCCGGGCGTGCCGATGGCGGGCGTCGACATTCACTACGATGCGGGCCATGGCGCGGCGTCGGACGCTGTGCCCGCGCCGTTGCGCGAGGCGGTGCATCTGCTTGTGGCGGACGCCTATGAGCGCCGCGCGCCGGGCGAGGACGATCCCGCCGGACTGCCGCGGGCGGTGGCGGGCTTGCTCGCCTGTTATCGGCCGGTGCGGTTGTGACGCCGCCGACGATCGGCGCGCTGCGCCGCCGGGTCACCTTGCTCGCGCCGCTGGTGGCCGCCGACGCGGGAGGCGGGGGCGCGATCACGGAGACGGCCCACGGCGAGGTGTGGGCGGCTGTCGCGGCGAAGTCCCCGCGCGAACGCGTCGTCGCCGACGCTCTGACCAGCCTGCCGGCGTTTGAGGTCTGGATTCGCTTCCGCACCGACGTGCGCCCCGGCTGGCGGGTGCGCTGGTCGAGCGCGGCGGGGACGCGGACGCTGCGCGTGCGCCATGTCCGCGATGTTGAAGACCGAGATCGGTGGCTCGTTCTCGATTGCGAAGATGAGGTGCGGTGATGCCCGATGGTTCATCCCTTGGACCCGATTGGGCGTTGCAGGCGGCGCTCTACGCCCATCTGGCCGGCGACGCGGCGCTTACAGCCCATCTCGGCGACCCCCTGCGGCTCTACGACGTGCCGCCCTGGGATCCGGTGTTTCCCTTCGCCGTCTTCGGCCGTGCGGAGGCGACGCCCAGCGACGCCGACGATGGCGTGGTCGAGCATGTCGTGCACGTGCACGTTTGGTCGCGCTATGGCGGCCGGCAGGAGGCGAAGGCGATCGCCGCGGCCCTGCGCGCCAGCCTGGAGGCGGCGCCGCTGACGCTGCCGGCGGGCTTCGAGGCTTGGCGGCTGGTGAGCTTGCGCCCCGTCTACACCGACGTGTTCCGCGGAACCGACGGCCGCACGACCCAAGCGATCATCCGCCTGCGCGCCGTGACGGAGGTGGTTCCAGACGCGTGAATCGAAACCAGAGGAGATCGCACCGATGACCGCCCAACGCGGCAAGGACATTCTGTTGAAGATCAGCGACGGGCAGCCGTCGCCGAGCTTCGAAACGGTTGCGGGTTTGCGCGCGCGGACCATTTCGCTCAACGCCCGCACCATCGACGCCACCGACAGCGACAGCAACGCCTGGCGCGAGCTGCTCGGCGGGGCGGGGGTGAAATCCGCCAGCGTGTCGGGTTCAGGCCTGTTTAAGGACGCTGCGGCCGATGAACTGACGCGCGCCGCGTTCTTCTCCCAGGAAGCGCGGACGTGGCAGGCGATCATTCCGGATTTCGGCACGTTGGAGGGGCCGTTCCTGGTCTCGGCGCTGGAGTATTCCGGTCGCCATGACGGTGAGGCGCAATACGCGCTGACCCTCTCTTCGGCCGGCGCGCTGACCTTCGCGGCTGCGTCGTAGCCCCCTGTTCAAGCTCCAAACACCTGTCCAAGGAGGCCGCCATGACCCCCGTGCGTGGCGCTGAGCCGCCGTGCCGAGCATCGACGGTTCACGTGTCGTCCAGCGACGCCCCGGCGGCCCGGTCGAGCGATCCAACGCGCCTCGCGCACGATTTCGATGACGACGGGCCGGCGAACCGGGCGCGGGGAGAAGTTGTCTTAGCGATCGACGGCGTTCCGCGCCGGCTGTGTCTCACGTTGGGGGCTTTGGCCGAATTGGAGAGCGCGTTTCGGGCGACCGGGCTGAAGGCTCTCGCGACCCGTCTGGCGCAGGCGTCCGCCCAAGACCTGCTCGTCGTTCTTGACGTGCTGGCGCGCGCGGGCGGCGCCGCGATGACGCCGGGGGATTTGGCGCGCGCGACGCTTGATCCGACGCGGGCGGCGCTGGCGGTCGCGGCGGTGTTCACGCGCGCTTGTGGTGACGGGGAGACCAGGACGTGAGTGGCGCGTGGGCCGCGGCGCTCAGCTTTGCGCTGCGCTTGGGGCTGACGCCGGAGGCGTTTTGGCGGCTGTCTTTGGCCGAATGGCTTGCGGTGCTGGCCCCCCTGACGCCTGCGGCGCCCTTCGACCGCGCGGCCTTTCAGGCGCTGAGCGCGCGCTATCCCGACAACGCGCCCAGCGCCATGGAGAGTGATGATGACCACCGATAACGAACGCGGTCGCGCTGGCGTTGACCCGCGCGTGTTTGGCGACGCAGCGGCCGCCTTCGCCGCGATCGCCGAGGGACCGGCCACGGAGCTCGACGCCGCGTTCGCGCGCGTGTCCGAGTCGATCGGCGATCATTTGGAGGGCGCCGCGCGCCGGGGCGAGCTGTCGTTCCGGGCGATGGCCGATGCGGCCCGAGACGCGCTGACCGATGGCGTGATCGAGAACGCCGGCGCGGGGCCTCTCGCGGCTGCGCTGAACGCGCTTGCGGGCGGGGTGTTCGCGGGCGCGCGGGCTGACGGCGGATCCGTGACGTCGGGCGGCGCCTACCTCGTCGGCGAACGAGGACCGGAGGTGTTCACGCCGGCGCAGTCCGGCGATGTCGCCCCTCTGCGTGCGCCGTCTGTGGCGGTGACCATGAATTTCGCCGCCGGGGCGGACGCGGAGTCCGTCCGCCGTTCCGAAGCTCAGATCACGGGGCTGATCGCGCGCGCCGTGGCGCGGGGGCAGCGCGAGCTGTGAGGCTCGAGAGCCGGCCGCACCTGCCCAGGGACCTGCAGAGGGAGATGTCGCCCAATGCCCGCTTTTCATGAAATTCGTTTTCCGTTGGCGCTCGCCCTCGGCGCGGTCGGCGGGCCGGAACGGCGCACCGAGATCGTCACGCTGGCGAGTGGTCGCGAAGAGCGCAACAGCCCGTGGGCGCACACGCGGCGGCGCTGGGACGCCGGCGTGGCCATCAAGACTCTGGACGATCTCCACACGTTGATCGCGTTCTTTGAGGCGCGGCGGGGCGCGCTCCATGGCTTTCGGTGGCGTGATCCCATCGACCACGCATCGTGTCTCCCGTCGGGAACGCCCTCCGCCGTGGATCAGCCTTTGGGTACGGGCGACGGGGTCACCCGCGACTTCTCGCTTATCAAACGCTATACGAGTGGCGCTGAGAGCGTTGACCGCCCAATCCCAAAACCCGTCGCAGGCGCGGTGTCGGTGGCGAACAATGGCCAAGTCCAAACGGAAGGCGTGGACTTCACCGTCGACGCCACAACGGGAACCGTCACCTTCGCCAACGCGCCCGCGGCCGGCGCCGCGCTGACCGCGGGGTATGTCTTCGACACGCCGGTGCGGTTTGACGCCGAGCGGTTGGATGTGAGCGTCGAGGCGTTTGGCGCCGGCGCTGTTCCGCGCGCGCCGGTCATCGAGCTGTTGCTCTGATGCGGGCGCTTCCTGAAAGCCTGAACGCCGCCCTCGCCAGCGGCGTCACCACGCTGTGTTGGTGTTGGCGGATCGAGCGCTTGGACGGCCAAATCTTTGGCTTCACCGACCACGATCGCGATCTGGTGGTTGAGGGGCTGACGTATCGCGCCGGCGCGGCCCAAGACGTTGGCGCGCTCAGCACGCGCGACGGCTTCGCTCCGGGCGCGGCGGCGTTGGGCGGGGTGTTGGACTCCGCGGCGATCACCGAAACCGACTTGTCCGGCGGGCGTTATGACGGCGCCTCTGTCGAGGTGCGGCGCGTGGATTGGCTGGATCCCAGCTCCCACGCGCGGGTCTGGCGGGGGCGGTTCGGGGAGGTGCGTCGGGGCGAGCTCAGCTTCGAAGTCGAGCTGCGGGGGCTCGCCGCCCAACTCGACGCCACGATTGGGCGGGTGTTGCAGAGACGATGCGACGCGGAACTGGGCGACGCGCGGTGCTCGGCCAATCTCGCCGCGCCGACCTTCGCCGGGGCGGGCGCTGTTTTGACTGGGCTGGCGACGCGGCGGTTTACCGCTTCGGGTCTTGCGGCTTTCGCCGCCTCTTGGTTCGCGGAGGGGCGCTTGGCGTGGACGAGCGGCGCGAACGCCGGCGCGGAGGCGCGCGTGGAGGCCCATCAGGTCGCCGACGGTTTGGTCACGCTGACGCTGAGCGCGCCGCCGGCGGCGCCCATCGCCTCAGGCGACGCGTTTACCATCACGGCGGGCTGCGACAAGCGCTGGCGGACGTGCCATGACAAATTCGCCAACGTTTTGAATTTTCGCGGATTTCCCATGATCCCCGGCGACGATTGGCTGCTGGCCGGTCCGGCCGACGGGGAGCTCCACGACGGCGCGAGCTTGTGGACCAACCGCGATCTGTGACGCGGGCGGCCGTCGTCGCGGCGGCGCGTGGCTGGCTCGCCACACCCTACCGCCATCAAATGAGCGTGCGCGGGGTGGGGTGCGATTGCCTTGGCTTGGTGCGCGGGGTGTGGCGGGAGGTGGTGGGGCCTGAGCCCGAAGCGCCGCCGCCCTACACGCCCGATTGGGCGGAGCGCTCCGGGGCGGAGACCCTGCGTGACGCGGCCCGGCGCTGGTTGAGCGAGGTCACGCTGACGGCCGCGCGCCCGGGCGATGTGATCCTGTTTCGCATGGGACCCGGCGCGCCGGCGAAACACGCCGCCATTCTCAGCGCGCCGGACCGATTGCTCCACGCCTATTGGGGACGCGCCGTGACCGAGACGGCCTTCATTCCCTGGTGGCGCCGCCGCGCCGCCGCGGCGTTTGCATTTCCCAACCTTCGCGATTGAACACAGGAGGCCGAGGCTCGATGGCCCAGCTTGCACTTGCCGTTGGTCAGCGCGCGGCGCAAACCGCGCTCCAGGGCGCTTTGGGCTATGTTCTCTCCGGCGCGGTCGCAGCTCGCGACATTGAGGGGCCGCGTCTGGAGACGCTGCGGCTGCAGACGTCCACGGCCGGCGCGCCGCTGCCGCTGGTTTACGGGCGCATGCGCTTGGGCGGTCAGGTGATTTGGGCCACGCGCTTCACGGAGCGCCGGACCCGACGCGCGGCCGGAGGCAAGGGCGGACCGCGGGTCACCGAGTTCGACTATTCCGCGAGCTTCGCCGTCGCCCTGTGCGAAGGTCCGATCGACGGCGTTGGCCGGGTGTGGGCGGACGGGCGGCCTCTCGTCCTCGATGACGTGACGATGCGGGTGTATCGCGGGACCGAGGACCAAGCGCCGGACCCCTTGATCGAAGCGGTTGAGGGCGCCGGCGATGTTCCCGCGTTTCGCGGCGTTGCGTATCTGGTCTTTGAAGACCTGCCCTTGGACGCGTTCGGCAACCGGTTGCCCCAGCTCAATGTTGAGGTGTTCCGCGCCGCTGAAGCTCTGTCCGGCGCCGATGAGAAAGGGCGTTTGGAGCAACTGGCGCGCGGCGTCACGCTGATCCCCGGCTCCGGCGAGTTTGCTTACGCGACGACGCCTGTGCGCCGCGATGGCGGACCGGGCGTGGAAACCTTCGAAAACGTCAACAACGCGCGCGGCCGCACCGACCTTCAGGCGGCGTTGGACGATCTGGAGGCGCACCTGCCGCAGTGCCGGTCGGTGATGCTTGTCACGTCATGGTTTGGCGATGATCTGCGCGCGGGCCACTGCCAGATCCGACCGAAGGTGGAGACGCACGACAAAAAGACCCGCGGCCTGAGTTGGTCGGTCAGCGGTCTGGCGCGCAAGGACGCGGCGCTGGTCAGCCAGGATGGCGATGGGCGGCCGAATTTTGGCGGCGCGCCCAGCGACAACGCCATCGTGGAAGCGATCGCCGAACTGAAGACGCGGGGGTTTCAGGTTGGGATCTACCCGTTTCTGCTGATGGACATCCCGGCGACGAACGTCCTGCCGGATCCCTATGGCGGGAGCGTGCAGCCGCCGTTCCCGTGGCGCGGCCGGATCACGGTGCATCCCGCCGCGGGTCAGCCCAGCAGCGCGGATCAAACCGCCGACGCCGCGTCCCAGATCGCCGCCTTCTTTGGGACCGCCGCCCCTGGCGACTTCGTGGCCCAGAGCGGGGGCGTTGCGTTCACGGGGCTGGAGGAATGGTCGTTCCGCCGTCTCATCCTTCACTATGCGCGTCTGGCGGAGGCCGCCGGGGGCGTCGACACCTTCGTCATCGGTTCAGAGATGCGCGGTCTGACTTGGGTGCGAGACGCCTCGGGCGCGTATCCGGCTGTGGCCGCGCTGCGCGCGCTGGCGGCGGACGTTAAAGGCATGCTCGGCGCTGAGACCGTCGTGACCTACGCCGCCGATTGGTCGGAGTATTTTGGTCATCAGCCCCAAGACGGCTCCGGTGATGTGTTTTTCCATCTCGATCCGCTGTGGGCGGATCCGGCGATCGACGTGGTGGGGATCGATTGGTACGCGCCGCTCTCCGATTGGCGCGACGGCGCTGAGCATTTGGACGCGGCTGCGGCCTCGTCCGGATACGACCGCGCGTATCTTGAGGCGAACGTTGAGGGAGGCGAGGGGTATGATTGGTACTACGCTTCGGCGGCGGATCGCGCGAGCCAGACCCGGACACCCATCACGGACGGCGCCGGCAAGCCTTGGGTGTTTCGCTACAAGGACATGCGGAATTGGTGGCTCAACGCCCACTACGACCGGCCTGGCGGCGTAGAGAACGGCGCGCCAACCGCCTGGATTCCTCAATCGAAACCGATCTGGTTTGTCGAGGTTGGCTGCCCCGCGGTCGACAAAGGCGCGAACCAGCCGAACGTGTTCTTCGATCCGAAGAGTTCGGAGAGCTTTCTTCCATACTTCTCGGACGGGGGACGCGATGATCTCATGCAGCGTCGGGCCCTTGAAGCGGTGTTGCGGTATTGGGATCCGACGGCGGGGCTCAACCCAGTATCCTCTCAATATGGCGGGCCGATGCTCGCTTGGGACTCCATTCATCTGTGGACTTGGGACGCGCGTCCGTTCCCAGACTTTCCAGCGCGCACCGATGTCTGGTCGGATGGCGGCAATTGGCGTCTTGGCCATTGGCTGAACGGCCGGCTGGGCCTCGCGCCGCTCGGGGATGTTGTGGCGGATCTCTGCGCGCGGGCGGGTCTTGCGCCGGGCGATGTGGATGTTGCGGCGTTGGACGGGCTCGTCGCCGGGTATGTGATCGCCTCTCCCGGAACCGCGCGGGCGGCGCTCGAGCCTCTGGCGCAGGTCTTCCAGTTCACCGCCGCGGAGCAGAGCATGGGCGTCAGCTTCGCGCGACGCGGCGCGCCGCCGGTCGTTGAGATCACGCCCGACGCGTTGGCCCTCGATGCGGATGCGCGTCGCTTTGAACGCCGGCGCGCGGATCCGAGGGACGAGCCGCGTGAAGCGCGTGTGCGCTTCTATGACGAGAGCCGTGACTACCAACCGGCGGCGGCGTCCGCGCGCGGCCTCGACGCGGAGCGCCGGCGCGCGCTGACGGTGAACGCGCCGATCACTCTCGATCATGACGCTGCGGCGCGGATTGCGCGCGGCGTCCTGGCGGACGCCGCCGCGGGGGTGGAGCGCGTCAACCTGCGTTTGCCGCCGTCGCGTTTTGCGGTGGAGACCGGCGATCGCGTCACGGCGCCGGCGCTCGGTCCCGGCGGTTGGCGCGTGACCGCGTTGGAGGAGGGGCCCTCTCGCCGCGTGACGCTGGAGCGCGAGGGCGACGCGGCGCCGCCGGCGGTGGCGGGGCCCGCGCCCGGCTCCGCCGCCCAGGCGCCGCCGCCGCCCGCGCGGCCTTTCGGCGTGGTGCTCGACATGCCGCTGCTGCCGGGTGAAGCCGACCGCGCTGGTCCCCGGGTGGCTGCCGCCTCGACGCCGTGGCCGGGATTGGTGACCGCGTTTGCGCGATCAAGCGCCGGCGGCGTGGAGACCGAACGAGCGGCGTTGGTTCAACCGGCCGTGATCGGCGCCCTGGACCAGACGCTGGCGCCGGGTCCGCTCGGTCGATGGGACGAGGGCAACGCTCTGTGGGTGACCATCGCGGCTGATCTGGCTTCTGCGGCGGTCGCCGACGTCTATGCAGGCGCGAACGCTTTGGCTGTGGCGGACGACACAGGCGCCTGGGAGCTCTTGCAGTTTCGCGACGCCGCTCTGGTTGGGCCGAACCAGTATCGGTTGAGCGGTCTGCTGCGCGCGCTGGCGGGCACCGATCCCGCCATGGCCGGCGTGAAGCCTGCGGGCGCGGCTGTTGTGCTGCTTGATGGCGCCAGTCTTCCGGCTGAAACCGCCGCCCACGAGCGCGAGGCCGTCTTGACCTGGCGGTTCGCGCCGCAGGGGCGCACCACGCCGACCGACCTTGTCCATGAGGTCGCGGCCACATACCGGGCCCTTCACCTGCGTCCCCTCAGCCCGGTTCATGTGCGGGCGAAGCGGGAGGTTTTCGGCGTCCGTTTTCGCTGGGTGCGGCGGACGCGAATTGGCGGCGATGATTGGGTCAGCCCGGAAACGCCGCTCGGCGAGACGCGTGAAGCCTACCGCGTCGAGATCCTCGACGCCGACGACACGCCGCTTTGGACTCAAGAAACGGCGTCGCCGGAGATCCTGTTGGCGACAGACGAGGAGACCGCGCTCTTCCCAGACGCGCCAAAGGCCAGTTTCGCGATTCGCATCGCGCAAGTGTCTGATGCGTTTGGTCCGGGCGCGCCGCAAACCGCCACGGTTTTTGTCGCCGGGTGACCGAACCCGAAAGCAAAACCCGCAATATCCTTTGCACTGCGTCGGACTCTCACCAAGATAAACTGCTATAGCAGGCGCGTTCTCGCGTCCCAGAAGGGCCGCGCGATCGCTGCGCGTGGCTTGCGGCGAACAACTTGGCGGGAAAGCACGGTGACAGATCCCTACTCCCAGCTCGGCGTGGCGCGTGGGGCGTCAGCAGACGATGTTCGTCGGGCGTACCGCAAGCTGGCGAAGGAGCTGCATCCCGACGCCAGGCCCGGCGACAAGCGGGCTGAGGAACGCTTCAAACGGGTGACGGCCGCGTTCAACCTTTTGAGCGACCCTGTGGCGCGTGGCCGATACGATCGCGGCGAGATCGACGCCGACGGCAATGAAACCCTTGATGGCGCGCGCCGTCGCCGCAATGGCGCCGGCGGCCATGGCGAGCAGGGCTTTCGCGATTTTTCCGACGTCTTTTCCAGCGTGTTCGGCGCGGAGGATGGGGCCAGCCCCTTTCAGACCCGTGGCGCGGATGTGCGCTACAAACTGGCGGTCGGGTTCGAAGAAGCGGCCAATGGCGGGCGCAAACGAGTGACCATGGGGGACGGCAAGGCGCTGGAGCTTGTGATCCCCGAGGGTGTGAAAGCCGGTCAAGTTTTGCGCTTGCGCGGCCAAGGGGCGGAAAGCCCGCGCGCCGGCGCTCCCGGCGACGCTCTTGTTGAGATTGAAGTGGAGGTCCACCCGCACTTCGTTCGCGACGGCGACGACATCCGCCTTGATGTGCCGATCACGCTGACTGAGGCGGTGCTGGGCGCCAAGATCCGGGTCCCGACCTTGACCGGACCCGTGACGGTGACAGTGCCCCGTGGCGCCAACTCCGGCGCGGTCCTCAGGTTGCGCGGCAAAGGCGTGAAGGGCGAACGCGGTCGCGGCGATCAGCTTCTGAAGCTGTCGATCGTGCTGCCTGATCGGGCGGATCCGGAGCTGCAGCGGTTTGTTTCGCGGTGGCGTCCGCCGAAATCCTATGAGCCCCGCAAGGATCTCGGCGTTTAGCGCTCGCGGGCGCCAACGCCCGCGCACGTGCGGGTACATGGACTGACGCACACTGCGTTATAACGCCGCGACGCGCCAACCGATGGCGGCCCTTGTGGACGTGTCCGATCGCGCCAAGCTACATCTTGTAGACTCGTGGATGGATCCGGAGCCGGGAGTGTGGCGGCGTTTTATCTTCTCAGCGTAGTGGCGGCGGCCGCCCTGGGCGCAGTGGTTTGGGGCGGGACGCGACGCGCGGCGCGGGTGTCGGCGGCGCTCGCGGCTGCAGTCGCCACGAGCGCTCTGCTGCTGGCCGGCGGTGCGGCGCGCCCTGGCGCGCCGTTGGTTGGCCGCTTGGAGGCGCTGAAGGACACGCCGGAGGACAGCATCGCTGCGGACGCGTTGGCGGCGTTGCGGCGGCTGGAGGCCAAGCGCGCGCCTCAAGACGCGGAGGCCTGGCGCGCCCTGGGGTACGCTGAGGCGCGTGTCGGTCGGTGGACCGACGCGATTGGCGCCTTTGAAAAGTCTCTGCGTCTGGAGACCACGGCGCAAATCCTTGTGGACTTGGCGGACGCCTTGGCCGCTCGCGACGACGGCGCGGTTGGTCCGCGGGCGCGGGCGCTTGCGGCGGGCGCGCTTCTGCAAGACCCCGAGAACGTTCGCGCGCGCCGGCTGTTGGCGATCGCCCAGCTGCAAGATGGCGACGCGCCTGGCGCTGTGGACGCGTGGTCCGACCTGATCGAGAGCGTCGGGACGGACGACGGGCGCGCGCGTTTGCTCGCCGCGGAGGCCGCCGGGTTGCTCGCGCGTCCCCAAGTCGGTCCGACGTCGGGGCAAGACGCGGATGTTCAGGCCGCGCCCTTCCTTGAGGCGGGCGGTGACGTGACCGCGATGGCCCGCACGATGGTTGAACGCCTTGACGCGCGTTTGGCCGACGATCCCAGCGATTTTGCAGGCTGGCTGGTGTTGGCGCGCACGCGCGGCCAGCTCGGCGATTGGGGCGCGGCCGCGGCCGCGCTCGAAGGCGCGCAAAGCGCGGCCGCACGGCCGGGGACCGAAGCGATCCTCGATGCGGCGGCCAATGGCTTGTTGGCGCTTGCCGAGGCGCGCCGGGCCGATATCTCCCAAACGTCACAACGCGAAGAGGGGTCTCGCTGATGCTCCCACGCCGCCAAAGACTGCTGGTCGTCAGCGTGGCCGTGCTCGCCGCGGCGCTGGCAGTGTATCTCGCCAGTGAAGGCCTGAGCCGGTCGGTCGCCTATTTCCAAACCCCGTCCGATATCGCTGCGGCTCCGCCGGCGGACGGCCAAGCCCTGTCCGTCGGCGGTCTGGTGGCCCTGGGCAGCGTGCGCCAAGAGGGCGGGGCGTTGGCGTTTCGCCTCGTGGACGACGGCGCGGCCTTGGAGGTCCGCTATGCGGGCGTGGTGCCAAACCTCTTTCGGGAAGGCCAGTGTGTGATCGCTCAAGGCGTTTACGCGCCGGGCGGGCCCTTCGCGGCGCGGCGCGTGCTCGCCAAGCATGACGAAAGCTACACGCCGCGGGAAATCGCGGAAGCCCCAAGCCTGGCGCGCAGCTGTGGCGACGCCGGCGCGGAGGCGGCGTTGGCGGTGGGCGTGAGCGGGGACGCCTCGTGAGCGGATGGCTCACCCCGGACTGGGGGCGTTGGGCGCTCAGCCTCGCGCTGATCCTCAGCCTCGTGCAAGCGGGCGCCGGGTGGTTCGGCCCCGCGGGCGCGGCGCGACGGGCGGCCTACGCCACGGCGGGCTTGGTCGCGTTTGCGATGATCGTGTTGATCACCGCCTTTCTGGCGTCGGATTTCTCGGTCTCAAGCGTGGTCGCGAACTCGCACACCCAAAAGCCGCTGATCTATAAGATCGCCGCGGCGTGGGGCCACCACGAGGGGTCAATGGTCCTCTGGTGTCTGGTCCTCAGCGGTTTTGCGGCGATGTTCGCGGCGCGGCCCGGCGTGGAGCCGGCGCTGGCGTCGCGCGCGCTGGCCGTGTTGGGGGCGTTGGCGGCGGCGTTTTTGGCGTTCACGCTGTTTGCGTCGAACCCCTTTGGGCGCATTCCGGCGGCGCCATGGGAGGGGACGGGCTTCAACCCGCTGCTGCAGGATCCCGCCGTCGCGATACATCCCCCGATGCTTTACACGGGCTATGTGGGGCTCGCGGTCCCGTTTGCGCTGGCCGTCGCCGCGCTGAGCGTCGGCGCCGGGTTTGGCGGTGACGACGGCGCGGCCCAGCGCGCGCGCTGGGCGCGGGCGATGCGGCGCTGGGCGTTGGCGGCGTTTGCCGCGTTGACGGTCGGCATCGCGCTGGGGTCGTTTTGGGCCTATTACGAATTGGGCTGGGGCGGCTGGTGGTTTTGGGATCCGGTTGAGAACGCCAGCCTTATGCCGTGGCTCTTAGCGGCGTCGCTGTTCCACGCGGCCCTGACGACCGAACGGCGGGGCCTGTTGTCGGGCTGGACCGCGCTTCTGGCCATTGGCGCGTTCAGCCTGTCGATCTTCGGGACGTTTCTCACCCGCTCCGGGGTGCTGACCTCCGTCCACGCCTTCGCTCTGGATCCGAGCCGCGGGCTCTTGTTGCTGATCATTCTGGCCGCCGCGGCGGGCCCGGCGCTCGCGTTGTTTGCGCTGCGTTCAGGAACGTTCGGTCCGCCCTCGCCGCCGGCGCGCTTGATGAGCCGCGAGGGCCTTCTGGTGCTGAACAATCTGTTCATCGTCGCGACGGCGGGCGTGGTGTTGCTCGGCACCGTGTGGCCGCTGATCGTCGACGCGGCGGGCGGACCGCCGGTGACGGTCGGGCCGCCCTACTTCACCACGGCGGCGCTGCCGATCATCGCTGTCGCGTTTCTGTTGAGCCCGGTGGCGGGCTTGGCGGCCTGGGGCGGCGGTCTCGCGCGGCGGGACCGCGTCGTCGCCGGCGTGCTTGTCGCCGCGGTGGCGGGGCTTGGGCTGATCGCCGCGACAGCGCTCGGAGCCGGCGGGGGTCCGGCTCTGGCGGGCGCGCTGGGCCTGTGGCTCATTCTCGGCGGCGGGTTGCACGCCGCCCATGCGTTGGGCGCGCTGGGCGATGACCGCGGCGTCGAGTGGCGCGCCGCCGTCGACCGGGCGCGGCTGCGGCCAAGCCTGCTGGCTGGCCCGCTGGCTCACGCCGGCATGGGGCTCTTGGCGATTGGCGCCGCCGCTGGTGCGGCATACCCGTTGGAACGCCAAGCCCTGATGACGGTCGGCGACGTGTTTTCGTGGAACGGGAGCACGGCGACGCTGGAGCGGATGGCCCGCGCCGATGGGCCAAACTATGTCGCCGATCAGGCCGTGATCACGGTGACGCGGCCCAATGGCGAGACCCACACCTTCACGCCGGAACGTCGAGCCTACACGGCCACGGGCGACGTCACGAGCGAGGTGGCCATTCGGGCGTCGTTGGGCGGGGATCTCTATCTCGCTCTTGGTCCGGCTCAGCCGACGGCGGAGGGCGGCGTCGCGTGGACGGTCCGCATTATGGAAAATCGCCTGATCTGGATGGTGTTTTGGGGCGCGGGGCTGACCGCGTTCGGCGCGGCTCTCGCCTTTGCGGGAGCGGCGCGGTTGGGACGGCGCGTTCCGACGCGCCCTGTCGCCGCAGACACCCCCGCGCCCGCGGCGCCGTTGGCGGTGGGCCCGGCTGAACGCGTCGCGGAGCCGAGCGCATGAGTCTCAGAACGATGGCGTCACGTTGGCGGGCTTGGCTCGTGGTTGCGGCGGGGTCGGCGCTCTTGGCGGGCGCGGCGGCGGGCGCGCCGCTGGACGATTCCGAGGCGGAGCAGCGGGCGCTCTCGCTGATGCGTGAAATCGCCTGCCTCGTGTGTGACGGCCAGGCCATCGCGGAGTCGGATGCGCCCGTGGCGGTGCGGATGCGCGCCCAAGTGCGCGCGGCCGTTGCGGAAGGGCTGAGCGATGACGCCGTGCGCGCGCGCATGGCCGAACGCTACGGCGACGCCGCGCTCCTGCGCCCCTCGGCGCATGGGGCGGGCCTGCTCTTGTGGCTTGCGCCCGTCGCGCTGGTCCTTGTCGGGGCCGCCGCATCGGTCTCGGTGTTTCGTGGCGGAGACGGTTCGGCCAACGGCGCGGACAGCGGGCCTGGAGGCGCGGCGCTGTCTTGACCGCCCGCTCAAGCTCGGCGAGGGGGTTGCGCGCACGCGGGCGTCCGCCCGGGTCGGGCAAGCGGGAGGCGTAACCATGGCCACAGTGACGGAGAAGGCGGAGTTCCAGGGCGCTGACGGCGCGAGCCTGGCCGCACGCATCGATCGCCCGCGTGGTCCAATCCGCGCGTGGGCCCTCTTTGCCCATTGCTTTTCGTGTTCCAAAGACGTCGTGGCGGCGCGGCGGATCGCCCAGCACTTGGCGGAACGCGGGATCGCGGTTTTGAGGTTCGATTTTACGGGCCTCGGGAACTCCGAAGGCGATTTCGCCAACACAAACTTCTCCACCAACATCGCGGATCTGGAGCGGGCGGCGGCCTTTCTGCGCGACCGCGGCACGCCGGCGTCCGTTCTGATCGGTCACAGCTTGGGGGGCGCCGCGGTGGTGGTGGCGGCGACGCGGTTGCCGGAGGTTCGGGCCGTCGTGACCATCGCCGCGCCGGCGGACGCGGCCCATGTGAAGGCGAATTTCTGCGACGCGGTTCCCGAAATCGAGGCGCGCGGCGAAGCGAAGGTGAGCCTTGCGGGACGGCCCTTCACCATCAAGCGCCAGTTCTTAGACGATCTTGAGGGCCATAAGGTGGAGGACGCCGCAGCGGCGTTGGACCGCCCGCTGTTGGTGTGCCATTCGCCGCTGGACGGTACGGTGGGGGTCGACAACGCGACGCGGCTCTTCTTGGCGGCCAAGCATCCAAAGAGTTTCATTGGTTTGGACCAAGCGGACCACCTGCTCACCAAACCGACGGACGCGCTTCATGTCGCGGATGTGATCGCTGGTTGGGCCGCGCGCTACGCCGGGGACGCGCGCCCGACGCCGCCGCGGCCCACGGAGGGACCGTCGGGCGTCACCGTCGCGGAAAGCGGCGCCGGCCGCTACACCAACTATGTCGTGGCGGGCGAGCATGTCTTGGTCGCGGATGAACCCGCCAAGCTTGGCGGCGATGACGCGGGACCGAACCCATACAGCCTCCTCAACGCCGCGCTTGGGGCGTGCACGTCCATGACGATGCGCATGTACGCCGAGCGCAAGGGCTGGCCGTTAGAGCGGGTGACGGTGCGGCTGACCCACGAAAAGACCCATGCGGAGGATTGCGTCGCGTGTGACGAGGACGAAAAGGCGCGCGTGGACGTGTTCGAGCGTGAGATCGTCATGACCGGCGCGCTGGACGAGGCGCAGCGCGCGCGCCTGATGGAGATCGCGGACAAATGCCCGGTCCATCGGACGCTTCATGCGCCGGTGGTCGTGCGCACCCGCGCGCGGGAGGCTGAAGAGGCCTGAGATTGTCGTCAACGGGATGCGCGCGGCGGGCCTTCGGCCGTCGCGGGACGTTGTTGCAGCTGGCGCGTGGGCGGACGCGCGCGCTTGACCGGGTGCTCCGCCTTTCTCAATTGTAAGTTATGGGTCACTGACGCGTAAGCGCTCCGTTCTCATATCCTTGTTATGCCCGCGATTGGCGCAGTCGCTTCGCGATCGACGGGCGCCACTACAGGAGATGTGTCTGGTGAGGATGTTCAACTCAATCACGCTTGCCTGCGTTATGGCGGTCGTCGCCGCGCCCTTGGCGCCGGCGGTGGCGCACGCGCAGGATCGCCTGGCGAACGGCGCGCCGATGTCCTTTGCCGACTTGATCGAGCGGGTGAGCCCCGCGGTCGTCAGCATTGACGTGGAAGCGGAACAGCGTGTGGCGCGGTTTGAAGGCTTTGAAGAAGAGCTGGAGCGGCTGCCCCCGCCGTTTCGCGAGTTCTTCCGTGAGTTTGGCGGTCCAGGCGCGGATGGGCGTCCGCGCCGGCGTTTGTCGTCCGGCTCGGGCTTTGTGATCTCCGAGGACGGCTATGTCGTCACGAATTATCACGTAGTTGCCGACGCCGACGCGGTGACGGTGTCGCTGCGCGACGGTCCCGAGTTCGATGCGCGCATTGTCGGCACAGACCCATCGACGGATCTCGCGGTGGTGAAGGTCGAATCGGACGAGCCGCTGCCCCACGTGGAGTTTGCGAAGGCGGATCCCCGTGTCGGCGACTGGGTGGTGGCCGTGGGCAATCCCTTCCGCCTGGGCGGCACGGCGACAGCGGGCATTGTGTCGGCGACCGGACGCGAACTCGGCGGTCAGTTCGGCAACTACAACGACTTCCTGCAGATCGACGCGCCCATCAATCCCGGCAATTCGGGCGGACCCACCTTTGATCTCGACGGCAACGTGGTCGGTGTGAACTCCCAGATCTCCTCGCCCACCGGCGCAAGCGTCGGCATCGGTTTCGCGATCCCCGCGGAGATTGCGTCCGACATCGTTGCGCGTTTGATCGATGACGGGCGCGTGGTGCGCGGTTGGTTGGGCGTGCAAATCCAGAGCGTGACGGAGGACTTGGCCGAGAGCTATGGCCTTGATGACGCGCGCGGCGCCATTGTCGGCGAGGTGATCCCCGGCAGCCCGGCGGAGGAGGCTGGCTTCCAGCCCGGCGATGTGATCCTGAGAATCAACCGGCAAACCGTCACGGACAATGTGGACGTGACCCGTCGTGTCGGCGGGTTGGAAGTGGGTGAGAAGAACCGCTTCACCATCCTGCGCGACGGCAAGGAGCGGCAGATCACCGTCACCATCGGTGAACGCCCGGCCCCGGATCAGGAGGCGTCCGTCGGCGCCGGCCGCGATTCCAATGGCGATGGGGTGTTCGGTCTGCGCCTGCGTCGGGCGGACAATGAGGATCGATCACGGCTCGGCTTGAATGGCGGCGAGGCTGCTTTGGTGATCGTGGAGATCGCGCGGGACAGCGAGGCCGAGCGTCGTGGCCTGCGTCCGGGCGAGGCGATCCTTGAGGTGAATGGCGAGGCGGCGACGTCCAACCGCGACTTCCGTCGGGCCGTTGAAGCGGCGCAAGAGGCGGGGCGCGGCAGCGTTCGCGTCTGGGTGACCGATGGCCGAGGCCGACGCTTTGTTCCCTTGCGCTTCGAGGACGAGTAGCATCAAGGGCTTAGGGTCGGAGACAACGGGAGACAGGCGGCCGTTCATGCGATTGTTGGTTGTTGAAGACGACGCTGCGGCGGCCGCCTATCTGGTCAAGGGCCTTAAGGAAAGCGGCCATGTCGTGGATCACGCCGCCGACGGCGTGGCGGGGCTCGAGTTCCTGCAAGGCGGCGACTATGACGTGCTGGTCGTGGATCGCATGTTGCCGCGCCTCGACGGTCTTTCGATGGTGGAGCGCCTGAGGGCTGAAGGCGACCAGACGCCCGTGCTGATCCTGTCCGCGCTGGCGGAGGTGGATCACCGCGTGGAGGGCCTGCAGGCGGGCGGTGACGACTATCTGACGAAACCCTACGCGTTTGCGGAGCTCATCGCGCGGGTGGAGGCGCTGGCGCGGCGCCGCGACCCGGACGTGGCGCAAACCCACCTCACTGTGGCTGATTTGGAGATGGACTTGCTGGCGCGGACCGTCACCCGCGGCGGGGAGAAAATCCTGCTGCAGCCGCGCGAGTTTAAGTTGCTTGAATTCCTGATGAAGCATGAGGGTCAGGTCGTGACCCGCACCATGCTCCTGGAAAAGGTGTGGGATTATCACTTCGATCCGCAGACCAACGTGATCGACGTGCACATCTCGCGCTTGCGCTCGAAGATTGACAAGGGCTTCACCACCCGTCTGCTGCACACGGTGCGCGGCGCGGGCTACCGATTGCAGGGGTGATCCCGCAGGCGAGGGGACCCCGTAGTGCCTGTCGACAACGTCACATCGCCGCCCGCCGGCAGCGCGCCAGCTGCGGAGCCGCGAAGCGATCGGCCGCCCGCAGATCACGCGGAGCCGTTGGACGCGCCCGTCGCCGGCGATCAGAGCGCGTCGGCCGTCGCAACGCGCTTGCGTCACCGTTTGGCGTTGCCGGCCTTTCTGCGTACTACGACGTTCCGGTTGTCGGCTTTGGCTGCGGCGTTGTTCGCCGCGTCCTCGGCGTTCATTTTGGTGTTTGTCTACGCCGCGACCGCGTCCGCCATCAATCGCCGCGTTGATCGGGCGCTCGAAGCGGAGGTGGCCGCGATCACCGCGGTCTACACGCCCGGCGGGCTCAATCGCGTCAACCAAGAAGTCGTCCGACGCAGTCTGGACTCCACGGAGCTTCTCTACCTGTTGGCGTACCCACGGGGCGTGCGGATTTCGGGCAATCTGAACGCGCTTCCTGACCAGGCGCTCGAAACCGAGGGCGGCGTGCGCTTTACGTATGCGCGGCCGCTCAGCAACGAGGAAAGCGCGGATCAGCGGGCGCGTGGGGCCGTGACGGTCCTGCCGGGCGGTTACCGGCTGCTCGTCGCGCAAGACGTTGAGGATGAAGCCCGGGCGCTGGGCCGCATCGCCAACGCCGGATGGACGGCGATGGGGTTGGTGCTGTCCCTCGGCTTGGTGTCCGGCGTGATCGTCAGCCGCCGCTTTAACATGCGTTTGGAGGCGCTGAACGCGGTCGCGCGGGACGTGATGGCGGGCGACCTCAGCCGTCGCGCCCCGCGCAGCCACACCATGGATGAGCTCGATGCGTTGTCCGCGAACATCAACGCGATGTTGGAGAAGATCGAGCAGCTGATGATGGCGATGCGCCACGCGGGGGACGCGATTGCTCACGACCTGCGCTCGCCTCTGACGCGGTTGCGCAATCGGTTGGAAAACACCCGTATGGATCCCAGCTTGGCCGAAGAGGCGCTGGGCGCCGCGGTCGAGGACGCCGACGAGCTGTTGTCCACGTTCAACGCGGTGTTGCGGATCGCGCGCCTTGAGGCCGGTGAGCGGCGCGGCGCGCTGACGCGGTTGAACGCTCAAGACATCGTGGCGGATCTCGGCGAACTCTATGAGCCCCTGTGTGAAGAGCAGCGGTTGTCCTTTGCGATGGAGAGCGAGGAGGCGCTCTTCGTGTTGGGCGATCGGGGCTTGCTCTCCCAGGCGGTCGCCAACCTTCTCGACAACGCGGCGAAATACACGCCCGCGGGCGGCGCGGTTGTTTTGCGCGCCCGCCTTCGGCGCTCCGGCGAAGCGGAGATCTCGGTCACCGACACGGGCCCCGGCATTCCGCTGGAGTCGCGTGATCGCGTGCGTCAGCGGTTTGTGCGCCTCGACAAGAGCCGCTCCTCCACGGGGGTGGGGCTCGGCCTGAGCTTGGTGCAAGCGGTGGCGGAAATGCACCGCGGACGGCTCGAGCTCGATGACGGACCGGGAATGGTCGATGGCGTTGGCCCTGGTTTGCGCGCGGCCATCGTCTTGCCGTTGGACCCGGGCGGATGACGTGCGGCGCGGGTGGCGACGGAATGATGACGTTTGCGCGTTCTAACACCATGACCTGGCAGGATTGGGAGGGTGTCATGGGACATGGGCGACACAAGCGGGCCGGCCTGGACGCGCGTGATTGGGCGGCGCGCCGCGCGTGGCGTCGTTGCATGATCGCGGTGTTTGACGACGCTGCCCCGGCAAAGGCGGGTCCATGACGGCGCGGCTTGATGCGACACACTCCCTCTTCTGGCCGCGACGTGGGGCGGAGCCCCCTGTGACGGCGTCTTCCGGTGGTTCCCGCGTCGAGGATCCTGACAGCGAGCTCGTGGCCGCAATCGCCCAGGGCGACCAGCGCGCCGCGCGTGTGCTGGTGGATCGCCACCTCGCAAAGATGGTCGCCGTGGGCCGACGCATGCTTGCGGACGCGGACGAGGCGGAGGACGTGGCTCAGGAGGTGTTTCTGCGGGTCTGGAAACACGCGGGCTCGTGGCGGCCGGGCGGCGCCCGCTTTGAGACCTGGATGCACCGCGTGGCGCTGAATCTCTGTTATGATCGCCTGCGAAAGCGCCGCGAAACGGTGACGGACACGCCGCCGGAGCAAGTCGATAATGGGCCGAACGGCTTTGACGTGTTGCGCCAGCGCGATGTGCGGCGCGCGGTGGAGCAGGCGATGAGCGCGTTGCCGCCACGGCAGCGCGCGGCGCTGACGCTGTGTCATTATCAAGAGCTGTCAAACATTGAGGCGGCCGCGATTATGGAGATCAGCGTCGAGGCGATAGAGTCGCTCTTGTCGCGCGCGCGGCGGGCGCTGCGGGCGGCCTTGGCGGAGGCCTCAGCGGATCTGCTGGCGACGCAGGATGGGCGTGGGTGATGACGATGGACGAGGCACGGTTTCGCGCGCTCCTTGATGCCTACGGCGCGGACCAAAAGCGCTGGCCCGAGGCGGAACGCGCGGCCGCGGCGGCGTTTGCGGCGGAGCAGCCGGATGTGGCCGAGCATGCGCTCAACGAGGCCGCGGCCCTTGATCGTCAGTTGGACGCCGCGCCGACCCAGGAGCCGAGCGCGGCGTTGATGGGGCGTGTCTTGGCGTCCGCGCCAACGGGGGCGTCCCGCCCGCGTGACCTTGCCGCGGCGGGCGCGCAAGCCGGCTCGTGGTGGCGCGGTCTGGCGAGTGGATGGGGCGGTCCGGCGTGGCCGCAGGGGGCGGCTGGCGCGGCGCGCGTGCGCATCGCGGGCGGACTTGCCCTGGCGCTTTTGGCCAGCGTGGGCGTCGGCTATGGCGTGGGTGCGATGCAGGCGACGCGCGATGTTGGCGAAGCGTTGATCGATGTCGCCTTCACCTCGGCGTATACGGGGTTGCGGCTCGATGGCTGACGTGGGGGCCGGGCCGTTGCAGCCGCGTCCATGGATGATGTGGGCGTTGGGCGCGTCGCTGTTGGCCAATGTTGTGGTTTTGGGGGGCGGTGTCGGGTTTTGGGCGGCGGCCCGGCGGGAGCCGGCGGCGGCCATCGTGGCTGGCGAGTTGGGCCACGACGCGCGCGCGGGCGTCTATGACGGCGTGTGGACGCGGGAGCTGACGCCGCGCACGCTGATCGGCGCGTTGCCGCCCCAGCAGCGGCGCGCGGCCATCCGCAAAGTCATTCGCGAAGGACGCGCGTCGGTCGACCTCGTGCGCGCCAATATGGAAGCGCGCGAGGCGGTGTTGGTCGCGATGTTCGCTGACGACTACAATTCCGAAGATGTCGCGCAAGCCCTTGAACGCGCGCGCGAAACCGAAGCGCGTTTGGTCGCGCGCGGCCATGAGATCCTGCTGACCGTGATTGATGAGATTCCCCCCGATCAGCGGGGGCGTGCTCTGGAGTCGTTGCGGGCGCATCTTGATCGGCCGGTTCAGCACCGCCGTCATCGCGCGCGGCCCCCGGGTCCCGCGCCGGGCTGACGTTACCGTCTCACGCGTCGCGACCACCCCTCGCGGGTTGCGGCCGACGCTGGGGCGGGGGACGTCCGGCAACGCGCCATGATCGTCAAAGCAAGTCTTCTTCCGGTGGATGAGGCCGTCCGCGCGCGCGGCCGTGGTCGTTGCGTCTCACGGCGACGCCCGGTTACGCTGCGGCCTCTTGATCTTCGTCTTCGTCCAAGTGCGCGGGCCGCACCCGCGGCACCCAGAGCGTGACGGTTGTGCCCACGCCGACCTCGCTGTCGATGGCGATGCGCCCGCCGTGAAGCTCGGCGAAGCGCTTGGACAAGGCCAAGCCCAGCCCGGAGCCTTGGTGGCGTTTGGCTTGATGGCTCTCGATCTGTTCAAAGGGCTTGCCGATGCGTTCCAGATCTTCGGGAGCCATGCCGATGCCGGTGTCGATCACCGCAATGGCCACGCCGTCGACGTCGCGCGCGCCGCGCATCTCGACGCGACCGCCGCGCGGCGTGAACTTGACCGCGTTGGACAGCAGATTGAGGAGAATCTGCTTTAGAGCGCGCGGGTCGGCGCTGATCTCCGGCATGTCCTCCACATTGACCACAAGCTCGAGCCCATTCTCTTTGGCGCGGCCGCGGATCAGGCGCGCGCACTGGTCCGCCAGTTCGTCCGGGAACACGCGCTCATAGGTCAGTTTCATCTTGCCGGCTTCGATCTTGGACATGTCCAGGATGTCGTTGATCAAATTCAGCAGAAGTTGGCCGGACGATAAGATGTCGCCGATGTATTCTTTGTAGCGCGCATCACCCAACGGGCCGAACATTTCCTGCTGCATAATCTCGGAAAAGCCGTTGATCGCGTTCAAGGGCGTGCGCAATTCGTGGCTCATATTGGCCAAAAACTCGCTCTTCGAGCGGCTCGCCTCTTCGGCCCGCGCTTTTTGCTCTTCATGCTTTTGGGCAAGCTCACGCAGATTTTCCTGCGCCAGGCTGAGATCCGTGACGAGCTGGCGCAGACGCCGCTCATTGTCGCGCAATTGCGCTTCGGTGCGCTTCAGCGCGCTGATGTCGGTGCCGATCGACACGAGGCCGCCGTCCACCGTCTCCCGTTCGGACAAGTGGATCCAGCGGCCGTCGGAGAGTTCAAGCTCCGTCGTATCGCCGCGAGGCCCCTCATGGACGCCTTTGATCGCGTCACGGGCGGCCATCTCGAGCATGTCGTAGGCGGCCCCGCGCTTCACCAGCTTGGTGTCCAGATGGAAGAACTCGCGGAACTTCGGGTTGGACAGCACCAGGCGTCGACGGGAATCCCACAGCACGAAGGACTCCGACATGGACTCCAGCGCGTGGCGCAGCTGCGTCTCCGCTTTCAAGACGCGCTGTTGGGCGCCGCGCTGCTCGGTGACGTCGATCGCCACGCCGACCACGCGACCGGTGGGTTGGCCGCCAAGCTCCGCCCAGGGGCGGCCGCGCGCGTGAAGCGTGATCGGCACGCCGACGGCGCGGAACTCGACGTCCACATCGCCCGTGGTCGTCGCCGAGCGAATGGCGAGGCGCACTTTGTCCTGATCCTCGCGGCGGATGAGGCCGAGAAACTCATCCACGCCGAGGGTCGCGCCACGCCGCCGGCCCAGCATGCGGGCGAGCGATTCCGTGATGTAGACCGTTTCATTGCGCAGATCCCAATCCCACACGCCGCAGCGCGCGCCTTCCACGGCGAGGCGAAACCGCCGCTCACTGGCGAACAGGGCGTGGCGGGTCTGGCGGACGTTGTCCATCTGCATCAGCAAGACGGCGCACAGCCCCACCGCCACCAGAACCGGCGCCAGCAAGAGCAAGAGGTAAAAGGCGATCGTGCGCCGCCATTGCGCCAAATCTTCCCGCAGGACGCCGGGATAGAGGACGTACAGATCGGCTCCGCCCACGGCGGCGACGCCGACCGCTCGGCGCGCGTCGCCGGCGGTGTCTTCCTGCTCCACGACGGCGACGCCGTCCGCCCGCGCCCGCTCCACCAGGGTCCGCACGTCGACATCCCGCGGCGGTGTGAAATCGGTCATCAACCGACCCCCGCCGTCCAGCAACGCCAGCGGCGGTCCGCCATCGGCGGGGAGCACGCTGTCCGGATTGAGCTGGATAACCAGCGTTCGAGGACCGGAATCGAGCGCGGCGTCCGCGGCCATATAGATGGCGCTGAGGTCCTCCGCGATCGGCGCGGTCCAGGTGGCGCGGCTGCGTTGCGCCTCCAAAGCGGCGACAAACGCGGGCTCCAGACCCACGTCGGTGGAGATCCGGATCGACCCGGCGCTGTCGGCGAGGGCCGCCTCCGCCACGTCCCGGCGCGCCGCCAATGCGCCCAGATGGGCGGCCGCGTCGACGCCGTCGGCCTCCGCCGCGTCCAACTCGATCGCGCCGGCCGCGCCGATCAACGCCCCGCGCGCCAACGCCATGCGCGCGCTGACATCGCGCGCATAGGCGGCGGCGTCCCGCGCGAACGCCGTTTGCGCCGCCGTGGACACCGCTTGGCGCTCACGCTCCAGCTTCATGACGATGACGGCGACAAACGCGATCGTGAAGACGACGACGAGCGCCAAGACCAGGCGGGCCTGCGCGCCGCCCGGGATGACGCCGGAGGCTGCGCCTTCCGGATCGTCAAAGCCGCGACCGCCTGGCTCCGCCAGGGGAGACTCGTCAATGTTCGCCATGGCCGCCCGCACGCTCCCACCGCGGCGACGGCTTCCGTCACCGCACGCCAGCGGGCAAGACTAAAGCACACCGGCCGCGAGGCAAATCCCGCACCGTATGCGCCCGGCGCTTCTCCACAACGCGGCCGTGTCCGGACGCCGTCAGCGCGCGCGCCATTGGGAGGCGCGGCGTCCAAACGGGCGTGGCGTCACTCAGCCGCCGCTTCGCTTTTGCGGCGCTCGTTTTTGTTGTTTTGGTCGTTGCGGCGGCGTCGGCACGGCCCGAAGTACTCCTCCGCTTGGATGAAGGGGCGCGGATTGTTCACGCACGCGACCACCTTGCGGTACAGGTCGACTGCACGCACGGGCTTGCAACAAAACTCCGTCACGCCGGAGTCGCGGGCGGCCTCCACCCGGGTGCGCTCGGAGTACGCGCTGAGCATGATCACCGGCATGAAGGGGTTGGGCGTGTCGTCGCCGGTGCGGATCAAACGGACGAAGTCGATGCCGTCGAGCATGTCCATCAAATAGTCGACGATCACCAAGTCGATGCCTTCGGTGCGCACTCTGTCGAAGGCGTCGGCGGCGTCGCGCGCCTCGACGACGTTCTTGATGTTGAAGCCGCGCAGGATCGTCTTGATGATGTTGATCATCTGCACGTTGTCGTCGACCACCAACACCTTCAAGCGCGAGAGGTCGGATCGATCGGCGTCGCGACTGCCGCCGGCTTTATGCGGCATGGGCGTGCTCCGCCAAAGGCGTGGGCCGGCCGAACAAATAGCCTTGGCCCATATCGACGCCGAAGTCGGCCAACAGCGCGGCCTGGTCTTCCGTTTCGACGCACTCGGCGATCGTCGGCACGTTCAAGTCGCTGCACAGACGCGTCATGCCCTTCAGCAGCGCGGCGTCCCGCGCCGAGGTCATGGCCCGGCCCACATAGCCACCGTCGATTTTCACGGCGTCCACCTCCAACGCTTGCAGATAGGGAAACGAGGCCGCGCCCGCCCCGAAGTCGTCCAGACAGACAGGGTGGCCGAGGCCGCGGACCTGTTGGATCGCGGCGTTGGCCGCCGCGAGGTCGTCAATCGCGGCGCTCTCCGTGATCTCGAACGTCAGGGCGGAGCGGCGAGCGCCCAAGCGCTCCGCAAGGGCCGTGAGCGCCTCCACGAAGCCGTCTTGGGCGATGCTCAAGCCGGAAATGTTGACCGCCAGTCCGGGAAGCGACGGGGCGCTCCGGCGTTGCGCGGCGCCCGCCAAGACGTCGACCGCCTGGGCGGCGACACGCATGTCGAGCGCGGCCGCCAGCCCATATTTTTCCACCAGCACCACGCTGTCGTACGGGTCGCGTCCGTCCGGGAAGCGCGCCAGCATTTCGAACCGGGCGACGGCGCGCGTGGCGATCACGACGATCGGCTGCAGCGCGTAGGTCAGCGCGCCGTTCGCCAACGTGGCGTCGAGCACGTCGAACGCTTCGGGGCGTTCGAGCGTGATCGCCAAAAAGATGCGGCCCGAGCCGTCGTCGGCGCGCGCCCCGCGCACGATCGCGGGGCCGGGATGGCCCGCCACACGCGCGGTGACCGGCCCGAAGCGGGCCGTGGCTTCAGCGGCGCTTGTGCAGGCGTCGTTTAGCCAGTGCGGCGCATGCTCGTCCGACCAGTCGATGAGCGCGGCGACGGGCGCGCCAATCATCTGACCGTTGATCTCTGGCGTGACCACCGGCGCGACGCCGGACATGAACTGAATACGGGCCTGGGAGTCGACCTCGATCAAAACGTCCGCGGCGGCGCGGGCGAAGCCGGCGTTGCGGTCGTGCTGAGGATCCTCGTTCGTGGCCATGCCGCCTCCCACAACATGGCGAGGGTAGCGACAGGGTGTTTCACGCCGATTGACGCGCGACGCGACAATTCAATCGAGTTCGGTCGGTTTGGGCGTCAGTCGGCTTCGCCCCCCAGCATTTTGGTGACGATCTCGCGTGTGTTTTCCGACAGGGCCGTCTCGCTCTGCAGCGCCTCCAACGTCGCGCGCGCCTGGGCCGCGCGGCCGGGCTCGAGCCGGGGCCAGACCTCGAACGCGCCCGCCAGGCGCGCGGCCAGCACGGGGTTGCGCGCGTCCAACGTCAGCAACTGCTCCCGGATCAGCGCGTAGCCCGCGCCGTCGGCGCTGTGGAAACCTGTGAGGTTGCCGAACGCGAACGCCCCGACCACCGCGCGCACCCGATTGGGCGTGCGGGCGTCATAGTCGGGATGCTCAAGCAGCGCCGCGACACGCGCGGCCGCGCCGGCGCGACGCGTTGAGGCTTGCAGCGCAAACCACTTGTCGATGATCAGCGGCTGGTCGCGCCAGCGCGCGTGGAACGCGGCCAGCGCGTCTTCGAGGCTGTCCGCCCCAGCGACGTCCAGCGCCGCGAGGGCTGTCAGGCGATCGGTCAGGTTGTCCGCGCCGTCCAACTGCGCCTGCGCACGCTCGGCCGCGGCGTTTGGCGTCAGATCCGCCAGGCGCATCAACGCGGCGTTGCGCAGCGCGCGGGCGTCCGCCGCCGCGGGATCGGTGACGAAGGGGTGGCGCGGCGTGTCGAGGACGGCCTCCAGCGGCGCCGCCTCGGCGATGGTCCGCGAGAGCCAGGTCCGCGCCGCGCGCACGGCGTCGGGGTCGAATGGCGTGGCGAGTTGCGCGATTTCCATTTCATCCGGCGGCGTCAGGGCGAGCGCCTTGAGGCCGTCCGACACGCCGCGGGCGCGCACGGTGTCGCCAACGGCCGCCGCGTAGGCCGCCGCGGCGCGCTCTGCGGCGGCGTCGTCGCCGCTGAGCGTCGCCCGCAACGCGCGTCGCCCAAGGGTTTGGCGCGCTTCCCATTGATTGAACGCGTCCGTGTCCGCCCGCGCCCGCAGGGCCAACGCGTCCTCAGGCTCGTCCATGTCCAGATTGACGGGGGCGGAGAAGTTCCTCAGCACCGACAATGTCGGCGTGGACGCCACCGCGTTGAAACGCCAGGTCTGCTCAGCCTCCGTCAGCACAAGCGTGTGATCAAAGGCGTCGGCGTGCGCCGCCTCGTCCTCCCGGACGAGACGCAGCGACTCGCCGTCAGGCCCCAACGCGCCGAGACGCACAGGGATCGCCACTGGCGCTTTGTCGGCCTGCCCCGGCGTGGGCGGCGTGGTCTGGCGCAGCGTGACCGACAGCGTTTTGTCGGCGGCGTCGTGCGTCGCCTCGACCGTCACGACCGGCGTGCCAGCCTGGCCGTACCACGCCAGGAACGCGCTCAAATCCTGGCCGGACGCGTCGGCAAAGCAGCCGATGAAGTCCTCCATCGTGGCGGCCTGTCCGTCGAACCGTTCGAAGTACATGTCCATGCCGTGGGCAAACGCCGTGTCGCCGATGATGTTGCGCAAGACATGGATCAGTTCAGCGCCCTTCTCGTAGACGGTCGCGGTGTAGAAGTTGTCGATCTTCATGTATTCGCCCGGCCGAACGGGGTGGGCGAGGGGGCCGCCGTCTTCCGCGAACTGCACGCTGCGCAGCCGCCGCACGCCCTTGATGCGCTGGATCGCATGACCGCGTTGATCCGCGCTGAAGGCTTGGTCGCGGTAGACGGTCAAACCTTCCTTCAAACAGAGCTGGAACCAATCGCGGCAGGTGATGCGGTTGCCCGTCCAGTTGTGGAAATACTCGTGGGCGACAACGCTCTCGATGCGCTCGTAATCCAGATCGGATGCGGTGTCGGGATCCGCCAACAACAGCGATGAATTGAAGATGTTGAGGCCTTTGTTTTCCATCGCCCCAAAATTGAAATCGCGCACGGCGACGATCATGAAGAGGTCCAGGTCGTATTCGCGCCCAAAGGTCTCCTCATCCCACCGCATCGCCCGCTTGAGCGCGTCCAGCGCGTAGGTGAGCCGCGCTTTGTCGCCGGGGTCCGAATAGAGCTTCAGGTCCACATTTCGGCCAGAACGGGTCGTGAAGCTGTCCTCGAGCACGTCGAAGCCGCCGGCGACGGTGGCGAACAGATAACTCGGTTTGGGAAAGGGATCGCGCCAAAGCGCCCAGTGGCGCCCGTCGGAGGACGCTCCGCTGTCGACAAGGTTGCCGTTCGACAAAAGATGCGGAAAACGCTCCCGATCGCCCTCCAAGCGCACCTCAAAGCGCGACAGAATGTCGGGGCGGTCGAGGAAGTATGTGATTCGGCGGAAGCCCTCGGGCTCGCATTGGCTGAACAAACGGTCTTGAGACAGATAGATGCCGGAAAGCGCGGTGTTGTCCTTTGGCGAAAAGGCGACTTCGGTCTCCACCACCGCCCGCTCGCCCAGCCCCGGGATCACGAGGCTCGTCTCATCATGCGTGTAGGCGTCTGGCGACAAGGGCTGGCCATCCACGGACACGGCGATCAGTTCAAGGCGCTCGCCGTCGAGCGTCAGCGGCTCATCGCTCGCGTCGCGGCGCTCCACCGCCAGCCGCGCGCGCACGATCGTCCGGTCCCCATCAAGGGCGATGTCGAGCTGTGTGTCGGTGATGGTGAAGGCTGGCGGACGGTAGTCGACCAGGCGAACGGGTTGGGCGGCGTCGGTGCGCATGGACGGTCCTTTGGGCAGGGTGTCGTCGAGAACGTCCGGCGCGCCGGCCGGACGGTGCGAGAGCTGATTCTGGGATCTGGGCGGCGTGGGCGCGCGCCACAAGAGGGACGGCCGGACGCGCGGCCCCCTCGCAACCACCGCCTCGCGTTTTGTGTTGTGCTCGCGGCGGGCTTTTTGGCCGCGTGCGACAACGCCCCGTGGCGCGGCGTGCTGCATGAAGCCCGCGCCCGCGGGGAGTTGCGGGTCGCGACCATCAACGCGCCAACGACGTACTATCTTGGTCGCGACGGCGCGGCGGGGTTCGACCACGACCTCGCCGCCGCCTTCGCTGAGCATCTCGGCTTGGAGATGACGCTCATCGTGCTCGCCAACGAGGCGGAGGTTCTCGAGGCGGTCGACGCCGGCGAAGCGGATCTCGGCGCGGCTGGGCTTGCGATGAGCGCGGAGCGTCTGGCCGCGCGCCGTTTTGCGCATTACCGCGAGGTGAAGGAGCTGGTCGTGTGCCGATCCGGACGGGCCGCGCGCGACGCTCGGCGTGATTTGGCGACGCCGAGCATCGATGTCGCCAAGGGGTCTTCGCAAATGGCCGCCATGCGGCGCCTGGAGACGGCCGGCGTGCGCCTGAACTGGCGGGTCGTCGGCGAACGAGCCGGCGATGCGCTGTTGGCGGCGGTGTCTGACGGGACGGGCGAGTGCGCGCTGGCTGACAGCTCGGTCTACGCGCTCAATCGGCGCTACTATCCGCGGTTGGAGGCGGTGCGGGAGTTGCCGGGAGGCCGAAGGGTGGGCTGGGCGATCGCCGGCGGCTTGAGCGGCCGCGGCGCGGACCTGGAAACCGCCGCGCGCGACTGGTTGCAACGTCCCGCCGTGCTGACGCTGCGACAGGCGTTGGAGGAGAAGTATTTCGGCTTTGAGCCGGAAGCTGTGGACTCCGCGCACGCGGCCGCGTTCCTGCGCGCGATCGACCAACGCCTTCAGGATTGGCGCGCCCTTTTTGAGGACGCGGCTCAGCGCGCGGACGTGCCGTGGACGTTGGTGGCGGCGGTCGCCTACCAGGAAAGCCATTGGGACCCTCACGCGGTCAGCCCCACCGGCGTGCGGGGGTTGATGATGTTGACGAACGCCACGGCGCGGGCGCTGGGCGTCCAGAATCGGCGCGACCCGGTGCAATCGGCGCGCGGCGGCGCGCGGTATCTGCGGCAATTGCGCGAGCGCTTGCCGGCGGAGATCCCTGAGGACGATCGCTGGTGGTTCGCCGCGGCCTCCTACAATGTGGGCTACGGCCATGTGATGGACGCGCGCCGGCTGGCGGACGCGCGCGGCCTCGACCGCAATCGCTGGGCGGATGTGCGCGAGATGCTGCCGCTCCTGGAGGACGGGGAGGTTTACCCGACCACGCGGTACGGTTACGCGCGGGGCCGCGAGGCGCAGCTTTATGTGCGCCGGGTGCGCGACTTCGCCGACATTCTGGAGAAGCGTTTCGACGCCCAATTGACCGCCGCGCGGGAGTGACAGCGCCGGCCCATCGCCTTACACACGCGCGCTATGACCGACCCCACCGCCATGACCCTTGCTGGCGCGCGCCGCGCGCTCGACGCCAAGGACATCTCCGCTGAAGAACTGACCCGCGCGCATCTCGACGCCATGGAAAAGGCGCGTCCGCTGCAGGCGTTTTTGGTCGAGACGCCGGAGGCTGCGCTCAAAGCCGCCAAAGCCGCGGATCGCAAGGCCGCAAAGCGTGCGGGGCCGGGCAAGCCGCTCGACGGAATTCCGCTGGCGATCAAGGATTTGTTTTGCACCGACGGCGTGGCCACGACAGCCGGCTCGAAGATCTTGGAGGGTTTTACGCCGGCTTACGAAAGCACGGTGACGGCGAACCTGAAGAAGAACGGCGCGATCTTCCTCGGCAAGACGTCGATGGACGAGTTCGCCATGGGGTCGTCAAACGAGACCTGCGCGTATGGGGAAGTCGCCAATCCGTGGCGGCGCGCGAACTCCAACGCGACGCTGGTGCCGGGCGGCTCTTCCGGCGGTTCGGCGTCGGCGGTGGCGGCGCGGCTCTGCCTCGGGGCGACGGGGACGGACACCGGCGGCTCCATCCGCCAGCCCGCGGCGTTCACCGGCATTGTGGGCGTGAAGCCGACTTATGGGCGCTGTTCGCGGTGGGGCATCGTCGCCTTTGCGAGTTCCCTGGACCAGGCCGGGCCTATGGCGCGCACGGTGGAGGATTGCGCCATCATGCTCACGGCGATGGCGGGCCATGATCCCAAAGACTCCACCAGCTTGAAGCTCAAAACGCCGGACTTCGCCGCTGCGTGCGGCCGTTCCGTCAAGGGCATGCGCATCGGCGTGCCGAAAGAGTACCGCATGGACGGCATGCCCGAGGCGATCGAGACGCTCTGGTCCCAAGGCGTGGCGTGGCTGAAGGACGCCGGTTGCGAGATTGTCGAGGTGTCTCTGCCCCACACCAAGTACGCCTTGCCCGCCTACTACATCATTGCGCCGGCCGAGGCGTCGTCGAACCTCGCGCGGTATGACGGCATGCGCTACGGCGCGCGGGCGGACGGCGAGGATTTGCTGGGCACGTATGAGCGGTCGCGGGCGGAGGGCTTTGGCGAGGAAGTGCAGCGGCGGGTTCTGATTGGAACCTATGTGCTCTCGGCTGGCTATTACGACGCCTACTACCTCCGGGCTCAAAAGGTGCGGCGGCGGATCCGCGATGACTTTGACCACGCCTTCGCCCATGTCGACGCGCTGCTGACGCCGACGACGCCGGGCGCGGCGTTCGCGTTTGGCGAAAAGTCCGATGATCCGGTGGAGATGTATCTCAACGACATCTTCACGGTGACCGCCAACCTCGCGGGCTTGCCGGGGATTTCCGTGCCCGCCGCGCTCGACTCCGATGGCGCGCCGCTTGGCTTGCAGGTGATCGCCCCGGCGCTGGAGGAGGAGCGGATGTTCGCCCTCGGCGCCGCGCTCGAGCAGGCGGCCGCCTTCTCCGCCCAACCGGAGCCCTGGTGGGTGGGCTGAATTTGATGCAGCTCGATATGTACTGGTTGTCGATAATTCTTATGACGTGTGGTTTGTTGTTAGATTTGATCGGTATTCTGGTAACTCTTGTTCCGATTGTTGTGCAGAGAGAGAAGAAAATATTTAGATTAGCTAAGGAGTTGATCGACATCGGGCACAAATCTATAGCTGGGAGCTCGGATGAGCAGATACGCCGAAGCGAGTTTTATAGCCGAGAACTCAATGCGCGCCGTCTTTCAACGTTTGGTCTCGTGATTTTGGCGCTCGGATTGATTTTGCAGGCTATTGGTACAGTAATGAATGGATTTTACGGACGATGAAGGCCCAAGCGCGATCAAGGTCCTCTCGCGCCTGTTCCGTGACGCGAAGCTTCACGCCCGCGGCTTGAGCGCGGCGCGCCA
>CAZGLY010000026.1:0-43428 GCA_964526675.1 uncultured Caulobacterales bacterium | reverse complement strand
TGCGCGTCGTGGTGCCGAAGAGCATGCGCAACTAGGTTTGCGCACGCGGCGATCCCGCCGCCGACACGCCCAAGACCGAATTGGGGAGCGCTATGGCGCAACCGGGAGACGTAGCCGCCTCGTGCAGCGAGGTCGCCACGCTCTTCACCTATGCGTGCATGAGCATCGATCAGCTGACGATCTGGATCGCGATCGGGCTCGCCGCCGGGTTTCTCGCGCGTGTGGTCATTAAAGGCCCCCGCCCCTTCGGCTTGTTCTACGATATGCTGTTGGGGCTCGCGGGGGTTTTTCTCGTCGGGTTCGTGTTCACGCAACTGCGCGTCGATCCCGCCGAATGGGCGTATCTGGCGGTCGATTTGAGCGCGCCCGTCTCGATTTGGCTGGACGTTGCGCTGTCGGGACTGATTGGGGCGTTCATCATCCAAGGCGTGGTGCGCGTCGTGGCCGGCTTCATCAAGGGCAAGGACTGACCGCGGCGCCCAACGGCCGACCTCCTACCGCGGAGGCTTCAGCTCGAGCTGAAGCGTCGCCAGCGCGCGCGCATAGCCGCGAGCAGCCGCAAACGCGGCACGCGCAAGTTCCGCCGCGATATCGCGCGTGATCACATCCTGCGCGACGTCGCGATCCACCTTCGCCGCGGCCACGCACAACGCGAGAGCGAGGGTCTCGCCGTCATCGCCCGGGCTCGCCTCGGCGCTCACAGGCTCCGCAATGTAGACCAAGGCGTCGTCCAGGCGGGCGATCGCCTCCTCAATCTCGGCGACGGGCGCGCCATGGCGCTGACGCCACGTCTCCATATCGGCCGCGACCCGCGACGAGATCGCCGCCAGCAGGGCGTCGGCCTCCGCCCTCTGCGGTTCAGGAGCGAATTGGCGAAGCGGCACGCCTTGAAACACCGCCCGCAGCAGCACGCAGAGTTCTTGCGGATCGCTGACCGCCTGGGCCAACGCCGCACTCTCCACCATGCGGCGAGTCACTTCTCCTGCGAAAATCGCCGCCTCTCCCGCGTGTGTGGACCGGCGTCGCGGGCCGCTACGCCTGGGGTTCTGGCATCACATGGCGTGTCGGCAACCGCGCCAACGCGGACGCGTAGTCGCGCGTGGCCGCTTGCGCCACCTTCAAGAACGCCCGGCCGACATCACGAACAATCACGTCGTCCGTCAAGGTGGGATCCAGATCCACGCTGTCGAGCACCAGCTGCACGATGGTGGCTTCGCCATCATCCGCCGAACGCAAACGTTGCAGGGCGACGGCAACCCGCGCGTGTGCTCCAACCTCGAAGGCTGCGATCGCGCGTTCGACTTCGGTTGTGGGCGCGCCGTGCCGCGCGGCCCACGCGGCGAAGGCCACCTGCGTGCGCGCCGTGATCGCGGTCAGGAGCGCGTCGCATTCGGCGCGCGCTGGCGGATCCACTAGGTCCGACACGCACGCGCCCTTGGACAGCGCCCGCATGGCGCGTTTGGCCGCCTCCGGCCGCTGAAAAATCTGCGCCGCGGCCAACCCGTCAATCATGAGCCGCGCACCCGGCCCAACCTCCGGCATGGCTCTCCCCAGCACCACCAACGCGCCGCCCGCTTGTTCTCAGCCGGTCGTCGCGTCAAAAGCCCGAGGAAATGGCATGACCGCCAAGGCCGGCGAAAGCAAGGCCGCTCCGCGCCCCGCCGCGCCGGGGGTGGTCGCGCCGACTTCTAGGCGTCGCGCCACTTGATCGAACACCCCATGGACGGATGGACGGCCGCGGTGCTGGCGCGCCCGTCCACCGCCGCACGCATCGCGTCCACCAGCTCGCGCGGCGCGTCGGGCGGCGGCGGGTCAAGGCGACCCGCGTCGAGGCGGCCTCGATACGCCAGCCGCAGATCGTTGTCGTAGCCGAAAAAGTCCGGCGTGCAGACGGCGCCGTAGGCGCGCGCAATCGCCTGGCTCTCATCCACAAGGTAGGGAAATGTGATGCCGTGTTCCGCGGCGAAGGCCGGCATGTGCGCCGGCGCGTCCTCGGGATGGGTGATGAAGTCGTTGGGCATGATCCCGACAACGCCCACGCCCAAGGCGTCAAGCGCCCGGGCGTCGGCCGCCAAACGCGACGCCACCGCCTTCACATAGGGGCAGTGGTTGCAGATGAACGCCACAACCAGGCCGTTGGGCCCTCGCGCAGCGTCGCGGCTCACCATCGTTCCGGACGCGTCCGGCAAAGTGAAGTCCGGGGCGAACGCGCCGAGCGCAGCCTCCGGCGTTTCCGTGAGCGCCATCCTCGCCTCCTCCTGGCCGCCGCGCCGTCACCAGTCCAAGGCCGGCGGACGGCCGAACATCGCCTCATCAATCCGTCGGCGCGTGGCCGCGGTCGTGCCATCGGGGGTAGCACGCGCATCGGTCCAGATCACCTCGAGGATTTCGGCGTCCGGCCGGCGCGGAGCGGGGTCCTCGACGCGGGTGCGAAACACAAGGACGTGATCGTTGGGAAACCGCGCGTGGTTGGCGTGCACGCTGACCAGTTCAAACGGCGCCTGGGCGACGGCGCCGGTCTCTTCCGTGAGTTCGCGCGCGGCCGCCTCCGCGGCGCGCTCGCCCCGCTCGACGCCGCCGCCGGGCAAATGCCAGCCCGGCGTGTAGCTGTGGCGCACCAAGGCGATGCGTCCGTCCGGCGCAATCGCGATGACGCGCACGCCGAGCGTGAGCGATCGCGCGCGCCGCCACCACCATTGGAACACACGGTCCCGAAACTGAATCTGAGTCATGCTTTCCCCCAGAGCCGCAGCGCCAACGCCGCGGACCCGTCCCGGCGATCGCCGTTGGGCGACCGCGTGGGCGGCGGCACTAGACCCGCCATGGCGTGCGTTCTAGGTACGAGGAAATGTCGACGGAAACCGGAGATCAATGATGTTCGCGCTTTTGGCCCTTGGCTCAGTGATCGTGGCCTGCCTCGTGCTCAATGTGATCGACTATCGCCGCATGGACTAGCGCGTTACGCCGAGCCGCGTTGTGACGGCTCATCCTCGTTGGACCCCAGCACCTGCGTGATCACGCGCGCGATCTCCAGGGCGACAACGCGCTTGCTGGCGAACGCATTCATGCCGGCCGCGAGGGCTTTCGAGCGCGTCCTCTGGTCGGTGTCGGCGGAGATGCCGACAATGGGCGTCGCAGAGCGCCCGTCCGGGAGCGCGCGGATCGCGCGGGCGGCTTCAAAACCATCCATCTCGGGCATTCTGAGGTCCATGAGGATGATGTCCACGCGCCGCCGCTCCAGCGCGTCGAGCGCCGCGCGGCCGCCCTCAGCCACCTCGACATGATGGCCCAGTCCCTCCAGCAAGACCGTCAACACTTTGCGATGGGCGCTGTTGTCGTCGACGAGCATCACGCGGGTGCGCCGTAAGTCGGTGAAGTCGCGCAGACTGCCGCGGCGTTCATGCTTCAGCGCCGCCGGTGCGTCCTCCGCGGGAGGCAGCGGCAACGACAGCGTAAAAGTGGCGCCCCGGTCCGGCTCGCCCCTGGCCTCGACGACGCCGCCCATCATCCGCGCGAGCCCCTGTGCGATCGCTAAGCCCAAGCCCGCACCGTCATGGTGACGGGTGCGCGTGACGTCGCCCTGTCGAAACGGCTTGAAGAGATCGTCCGCCATGGCCTGGGGGAAGCCCGGGCCGGTGTCGGCGACGTCCACGCACACCTGGCCGTCGCCCTCACAGCGCGCGTCGATCGTGACCGCACCGCTGTCCGTGAACCTCACAGCGTTGTCGACCAGCACCGACAGAATGCGCAAGACGTGCTCGGGGTCGCCGAGCCGATAGGTCGCGAGTTTGGGGTCCACCGAGGCGGTCAGCGTCACGCCCTTCGCTTGGGCGCAGGCGTGATATTGATCGAGCACCATCGCGACTTTGCGCCCGACCGAGAACGGACGCGCTTCGGGCGTGACCAGTCCCTCCTCCAACGCGGCGTGCAACATAAACCTGTCGGCCAGTTCAAGGAGATCAGTCGCCGCGGTGTCCGCGAGGGCGATCTGACGCGCTTGGACGTCGCTGAGCGGCGTGCGCTTGAGCATGTCCAAGACGCCGATCACGGTTGTTAAGGGCGTGCGCACCTCATGCGCCATGCGCGCCAGGAACGCCCCACGTTTTTCGATCGCCAGCGGCGTGTCGGCCGCCTCCATCTCTTCCGTCACGGCTTGCCACTTCCAGTTGTTTCACCGCACGCGCACACTTGAGATGGCTCTACACTCCGCTCTGGGAGTTGACACATGATGAACCGCTGGAATGCCGTTCCGGATGAGCGCGTTAGACCGGGCGGCGATGGGCAGTGCGTCGATGGCGAACGCGCGGGTGCCTGACGGCGTCGACTATGCGGCCTCGCGCCCGCGCAACGTCTGGACCATAGCGTCCACATCCGCCTGGGGCGCGTCCAAATGCCCTAGGGCTGAACGCGCCATTTGCACCGCCGGCTCGACACTTTCGAGGATCACATCCTGCGCCCCGGCCCGGGTCAGGCGATCAGCGGCGGCGGCGTCTCGCGCGCGCGCGATGATTGGCACGTCCCGGCCGCGGGCGCGCACGGCGGAGACCGCGCGCTCGGCCGCAATCGGATCATCCAGGGTGATCACAAACGCCGTTGCGTTGGCCAGCCCCGCGCGCTCCAGAAGCTCCACCCGCGCGGCGTCGCCAAACAGGACCGGCTCGTTGGCCGTGCGCGCTTGGACCACCACGCCGGCGTCGCGCTCCACCGCCACCCACGGCGCGTTGCAGTCACTCAAAGCGCCGGCGATCAGGCGTCCGACGCGGCCATACCCCGCGATCACGACGTGGCCGCCGGCGGCGGCCGTGGCGGCTTGCGCGCGGTCCTTGGGCCTCGAGACCGCGCCGGCCAGCGCGCGCCCCATAATGTCCGTCAGCGGCGCGACCAGCATGGACCCCGCGATCACGAGGGACATGAACTGCCCCACATCCTCCGGCAAAATCCCCACCACCAAGGCCGCCGCCACCACGACGAACCCAAACTCCCCGGCTTGGGACAGCAACAGGCTCACGCGCACGGCTTCAGCCACGCGGCTCCGGAAGAGCAAGGCCAACACAAAAATGATCGCCGCTTTGAAGACGGCCAGCCCCGCGATGGACGCGATCAAGCGCAGCGGCGTCGCCAGCGCCGCGCTGGGATCGAGCGTCATGCCCACGCCGATGAAGAACAAGCCCAGCAACAGGCCGCGAAACGGTTCGATATCCGTCTCAATCTGGGCGCGATACTCCGTCTCCGCGAGCAGAAGGCCGGCCAAAAACGCGCCAAGGACCGCCGACAAGCCAGCTTGCTCCGTCGCCCACGCCGTCAACAGCGCGCTCAACACCACCAAGCCCATGAACAAATCGGCGCTGCGCTCCGACGCGATCACATGGAACACGCGGCGCACGACGAGCCGGCCGACGAGGACGATCACCACCACGGCCACGACGGCGCGCAACACCGCCTCCCCGAGCGCCAACGCGACGCCGGACACGCCGTCCGTGCTGTCGCCGAGGATCTGGATCAGCAACAAGGTCGGCGCGACGGCCAAATCCTGGAACAGCAGAATGGAGAACGCGACGCGTCCGGCGGGACTGGCGAGTTCACGCCGCTCCGTCAGCAACTGAACCGCGATGGCGGTCGAGGAAAACGCGAAGCATGCGCCCAACACGATGGCCGCGCCGCCGCCATTGCCCCACGCATACGCGATGGCCGCGACGACCGCGGTAGTGACCGTGAGCTGCGCCGCGCCCAAGCCAAAGATGAAGTAGCGGAGCGTGCGCAAGCGCTCCAGCGACAGCTCGAGACCGATCGAGAACAGCAGAAAGATCACGCCGAGCTCGGCGATCGACCGCACGCCCTCGGCGTCGGCGACCACCTTGAACCCGCCGGGGCCAAGCGCCACGCCCGCCAGCAGATAGCCGATCACCGGGCTTAACCCGAGACGACGGCACACCGGCGCCGCGGCCAAGCCGGCCGCAAGCAGCACCAGGACATCGCCCAAATAGGGCAGCGCGTGACTGGCGGGTTCTGCGTGCATCGTTGTGGTCACCCTCCCGCGGGGTTGGCCGGCGCCGCAGCGCTAGGAAACGCGGACCGGTCGGGTATAACAGCCGCGTCTTAAGGGTGGCGTGATTTCTCGCGCCGCGTCAGGAGCGCGCCCTCCGAATGCAAGATTTCCCGCTGATTGTGGTGCTGGCGGCGCTGGCGGCCGGCTTCGTCGTGTTGTTTTGGGCGGGCGACACCCTGGTCAACGGGGCCACGGCGATGGCGCGGCGCGCGGGCCTGCGTCCCTTGTTCATCGGCTTGACGATCGTGGCGTTTGGCACGTCCGCGCCGGAGTTGATGGTCAGCGCCAGCGCCGTGTCCAGCGGCTCGCCCGAATTGGCGTTGGGCAACATTGTCGGATCCAACATCGCGAACGTGTTTCTCGTGCTTGGTTTGCCGGCGATGTTCGCGCCGATCGCTCCAGGGCCCAAGGGTGTACGACGCAACGCGGTGATCGGCTTGGCCGCGGCCGTCATTTTTGTGGCCTTCGCCGCAACCGGCGGCCTCGGCCCTGTCCATGGCGTTGTTCTGCTGACGGGGATCGTGGCCTATCTGATCGGCATGTGGCGTCTGGCCCAGAACCCGGCGTCGGAAGCGGGCGTGCAAGCGGTCACGCCCGACAGCGACGACGCGGCGCACTTGCCCGGTTCGTGGTTGTTGATCTGGGCCAGCGTGCTCGCCGGCGTCATTGGCCTGCCGCTGGGAGCCTGGCTGATCGTGGAGAGCGGCGTGGCGTTGGCCACCGCCCTGGCGATGCCGAAGGCGCTCATTGGTCTGACGGCTGTGGCCATCGGCACGTCCCTGCCAGAGTTGGCGGCGACGACGGCGGCGGCCTTGCGGCGCCAAACGGATTTGGCGATCGGCAACGTGTTGGGGTCCAACATCTTCAACATCCTGGCGGTCGGCGGCGTGGCCTCCTTGGTCGGGCGCATTCCGACGCCGCAGGGGTTTTTGTCGTTTGATTTTCCCGTCATGTTGGCCGCCGCGGTGGCGTTGTTGGCCGTCACTCTGGTCCGCCGGGGCGTGCCGCGCCTGGTTGGGGTTGTGTTTCTGGTCGCTTATATCGGCTACATTCTCGGGTCAGCCCGAATCCAGGGCGTTTTGTAGCCGCCTGCATTGAGATGACTGACGCCGCCCCCACGTCTCCCGCCGCCCCCATGGTCGTGACGATCGCCAAACGCTTCCAGTTCGAGGCCGCCCATCGGTTCGACCATGAGGACCCGGACCACCCCTTCAGCCGCCTTCATGGGCATTCGTTTGAGGGCGTGGTCGAGCTGGCGGGCGCGCCGGACCGTGACGGCGGGTTCGTCCACGACTTTTGGAAGCTGGAGCGCCTGATCCGGGACGCGGTGGCGGACTTCGATCACGCATACCTGAACGACGTGGCGGACCTGGCGAGTCCGTCCTTGGAGAACATCGCGCTGGCGATTTTTCGCCGACTGGCGACGCGGCTGGAGAGCCTCCACGCCGTAACGGTCGCCCGCCCGTCGTGTGGCGAGAGCGCGCGGGTCTCCCGCGGTCTTGGAGCCTCGGCGTGATGGCTGGCGCGGTTCTGGTGACCGGTGGCGGCGCGCGCGTGGGCCGCGCGATCGCCGAAGCGCTCGGCGCGGATGGGTGGGCCGTGGCCGTGCACTACAACCGCTCCCAAGAGCCGGCCGAAGAGACGGCTGAGGCGATCCGCGCGCGCGGCCGCCCCGCTGTCGCGGTGAAGGCCGACCTCGCCAACGCGGCGGAGGTCGACGGGCTCACGAGCGCGGCCGCCGCCGCCCTGGGCCAACCGCTGACGGCGCTGATCAACAACGCCTCCACCTTCGAAGAGGACACGGTGGAGACGATGAGCCGCGAGAGCTGGGACCACCATTTCGAGGCGAACTGCCGCGCGCCGTGCTTTTTGGCGCAGGCGTTCGCCGCCCAAGTGCCTGCGGACGCTCACGGCGCGGTCGTGAACATTCTCGATCAGCGGGTGCGCAAGCCCACGCCTCAGTTTTTCACCTACGCGATGTCAAAGGCCGCCCTCGCTTGGGCGACGGTGACGATGGCCCAAGCGCTGGCCCCGCGGATACGGGTCAACGGCTTGGGTCCCGGCCCCACCCTGCGCAACCGGCGCCAAGACGAAGAGAGTTGGCGCACGCAGGTGGCGGCCACCGCGCTCGAAATCGGATCCCCGCCTCCGGAAATCGTCGCGGGCGTGCGCTATCTGCTGTCGGCGCGCGCGGTCACCGGCCAAGTCATGCTGGTCGACGGCGGTCAGCACCTCGCGTGGAAAACCCCCGACGTCTGGGGGATCAGCGAATGAACGGCCGAGGCCGCGCGCCGCGGCCCCGCCCCATGCCGGCGCGTCCGGAGACGATCCGCACCCGCGCCCAGCGGGAGGCGTCGCGGCGCGGCACGCTGGTGTTTCTGCGGGGCCTGCAGGTGGACGCCTCCATTGGCGTGCACCCGCATGAACATGAGAGCCGCCAGCTGATCCTGGTGGATGTCGAGTTGGACTTGGGCCCGCTTCCCCCGCCGCGCGATGATCGTCTGGCCGAGACGGTGGATTATCAACGCCTTGCGGCCGCCGTCACGGCGATGGCGCGCGAGGGGCATGTGCAACTCGTGGAGACCTTGGCCCACCGGATCGCGGAGTGGTGTCTGACCGACGCGCGGGTGCGCGGCGCGCGGGTGCGCATCGAAAAACCAGCCGCCTTAGCGCACGCCGCCGCGGCGGGGTGCGATGTCACTCGTCGCCGGGACGATCTCTAGCCGCGCCGCCGGGCGCGCGGCGACGCTCGCCATACGCATGCCCATAACACGCTGAATCGCGTATAGGCGGCGAGGCGTGAAGGCGCACGCCCGCGCCTGAGAGTGTGAACAGTGTGTAAACGTCGCACCAGAGCGTTAGCGGGAGTGCAAGACTTTTCCGGTTAGATGAATCGTGGGCCGGCCGGTGTGGCGGCCGCCCCGCGTGTAGAAAGCCGGGACCATGCGCCAGAACGCCCACCCGTCCGTCAGCCCCGCGTCCAACGGGGACCAATCCGCTCAACGTCCGCCGCATAAGGCGGTGATGGCGCTCGCCGAAGCGCCGGACTCCCACGTCACCTGCCCATGGTGCGCGCGCGAAGGCGTGGCCCGGCCGGGTCGGCTGGAGGCTTTTGAGCAACGGGTCGGCGATGTGCGGGTGATCCACATTTGGTGCACCCTCGATGATGATCACACAACGTGCGTCAGCGGCGCTCGCGAGACGGTGTTTGTGGGCGTCCCGGATGTCGCCGAGCGGGTGAGCCCGTCCGGCCCGAAACCCAAGCGCGCGTACCACGCCGCGAACGAGTCCCAACCCGGTCCGTCGGACGCGGACACGCCATAGCGGCCGCCTCGCCGCGCCCAGCGTGGCCCAAGCCCCCTCACGTTTCGGGGCGCGCGGGCTTATCTTAGCGTCATGGACTCACCATCGACGGCCACGCCCCTCACCACCGATGAACGCGCCGGCCGGACCGGCCCCGCCGTGATCAAGGACTATGCCGACCGGTTGCCGCCGAAGCCGGGCGTCTACCGCATGCTCGATCGCACCGGCGACGTGCTCTATGTCGGTAAAGCCAAGAATTTGAAAAATCGTGTGATGAGTTATGTCCGCTCTGGCGGACACACGCGGTTCATCGCCAAAGCGATCATGGACACCGCGGCGATGGAGTTTGTGGTCACGGACACCGAAACTGAGGCGTTGCTGCTTGAGTGCAATCTGATCAAGAAGCTCAAGCCGAAATACAACATCCTCCTTCGCGACGACAAATCGTTTCCTTACATCCTCATCCGACGCGACCACGCGGCCCCGCAAATTCTCAAGCACCGGGGCGCGCGATCCATTCAAGGCGAATATTTTGGCCCCTTCGCCTCGGCCGGCGCAGTCAACCGAACGCTCAATACGTTGCAAAAGGCGTTTCTTCTGAGGACATGTTCGGATTCCTATTATGAGAACCGCACCCGACCGTGCATGCTTCACCAGATCAAGCGCTGCGCCGCGCCCTGCGTGGACGCCGTGACGCTGGAGGAGTACGGCGCGTTGGTCGACGACGCCGAAGCGTTTCTCAGCGGCACGTCGGATGCGCTGCGCAAACGTTTGCAACGGGAGATGGAAGGCGCCGCGGAGGCCTTGGAGTTCGAACGAGCGGCGCAATTGCGCAACCGCATCCGCGCGCTCGCGCCGATCACGACCGAACAGGGGGTCAACCCAGCGGGCGTGGAGGAGGCCGACGTCGTCGCCGTCCACCAAGAAGGGGCGCATTCCTGCATCCAGATCTTCTTTTTCCGCGCGGGTCAGAACTGGGGTGATCGCGCGGTCTTTCCCCGTCACGACGCCGAGGCGCAACCGGAGCAGATTCTCGAGGCGTTCCTGGGCCAGTTTTACGACGACAAGCCCGCCCCGCGGCTGCTTCTGGCGTCCCACGAGCTCCACGCGGCCCCGCTGCTTGAGGAGGCCCTCTCCCTGCGTGCGGGTCGGAAGGTGAGCGTGCACGCGCCGCAGCGGGGCGAAAAGGCGAAGCTCGTGGAGCATGCGCGGCGCAACGCCCAAGAGGCGCTGGCGCGGCGCATGGCCGAACGCGCGGCCCAAGCGACACTGCTGGAGGGCGTCGCGTCGGTGTTCGACCTGCCCCGTCCGCCGGAGCGGATTGAGGTGTATGACAACTCCCACATCCAAGGCGCGAAGGCGGTCGGCGCCATGATCGTCGCCGGGCCGGAGGGCTTTGAGAAACGCGCCTACCGAACGTTTTCGATCAAATCGCAGGACCTCACGCCGGGCGACGACTACGCCATGATGCGCGAGGTGCTGCGGCGACGCTTCCAACGTCTGGCCAAAGCGAAGACCGCCTCGGACGCCGGCGCGCCGGCGGAGCGCGCCGCTGAGCCCTGGCCAGACCTGGTGCTGATCGACGGCGGACGCGGGCAATTGTCCGTCGCCCTCGACGTGCTTGAGGCGCTGTCGCTGACGATCCAGGACGTGCCGATCGCGGCCGTCGCGAAGGGACCGGACCGCAACGCGGGGCGGGAACAGTTTTTTCGTCCAGGCGCGGCGCCATTTCAGCTGCCGCCGACGTCGTCAACGCTCTATTACTTGCAAAGACTGCGGGACGAAGCGCATCGTTTCGCGATCACGACTCACCGCGCGCGGCGCTCGAAGGACGCCACGCGCAATCCCTTAGATGACATTCCCGGCGTGGGGCCGGCGCGCAAACGGGCTCTTTTGGAACACTTTGGCTCCGCACGCAGCGTCAAACGCGCTAATCTGGCGGACCTGGAGAAGGTTGACGGCGTGTCCAAGCAATTGGCGAAGAAGATCTATGACTGGTTCAGAGAGAGCTGAAACGTCGGGCTCGGGCCTCTCCGGCGGGCCGCGTTGGGGCCGCAGCCTCGCGGCGGGCTTGGCGGCGGGCTTGGTGTTCGCCGTGGTCGCCGGCGTCTGGGATCATATCGAGGGCGAGAGTTTTCCCAGCCTGAAATGGTTCATCGGCGTGCCGCTGTTCACCGGCGTGGCGATCGTGTGGCATCGGATGACCGACAAAAGCCGTCCTCAGTGATCGCCCGATCGCGCGCACGCCGCCGACCGGTCACCGGTCTTTGATCACACGCGGAGGCCCCATGGCCGAACGCGCCCCACCCTCGCGGCGCGCGCCGGAGATCCCGCGACCGCAGGCCCCTCGTCCGGCGCTGTGGTGGGCGCCCAACGCGTTGACGCTGTTGCGGCTGGCTCTTGCCCCTGTCGTTCTGGGATGTCTGGCGGCCGCGTGGTGGACACCGCGCGGGAACGGATCACCGGTCGACGCGGTTGCGGTCTGGATGACGGCGGCTGGGGCGGCCTTCGCGCTGGCCGGTCTGCTCGATTTCGCCGACGGACGCCTAGCGCGGGCCCTGGGCGTGGAAAGCCGGTTCGGGGAGTTCTGGGATCCGGTCGCGGACAAGGTGGTGATCGGCGCCGCGCTGCTGGGGCTGGCGGTGCTGTTCCCCATCCTCGCGCCCGCGGCGGCGGTGATCGTGCTGCGCGACGCGGCGATGACGCGCCTGCGCCTCTCCGACGGCGGCGGCGGCGCACGCGCGCCCAGCGGGCTCGCCAAGCTCAAAACGGCGATCGGATTTGTGGGCGTCGGCGTCACGGTGTTGGCGCGCGCGCCGGCCCTGCTCCTCAACGGCGACCCCGCCGCGACGGCGAGCCGTGACGTTCTGCACGCCGCGGGCGTGGCGACGATCTACGTCACCGCCGGGCTGTCGATGTGGACGGCGGCCCAGTACGCGCGCGCGGCGGCCCGCGCGGCGTCGCCATCGTCAACCCCGAAGTCAGAGAACGGATTAACCGGCCAATAAGCGGCGAGAGGGCATAGGATACCGAGCGCGCCGGCCCCGGCCGCGACGGCCACGCCCACAGAGGAGCAGCGCCCATGGCCTCGCCCGAGATCTCAGAGCGGCTTCAGTTCGCACGGATCGATGGTCCCACGCGCGACGCCTTGCGGCAGCTTCGACCGCTCCTGCGCACGGAACTTCCGATCATCCTCGATCAGCTCTACGGGCATATGCGCGAATGGCCGGCGGCGTGGCGGCACTTTCAGGGCAATGAAAGCCTGATCGCCCACGTCAAAGAGAAGCAAACCGAGCATTGGCTGACGATCGCCGAGGGCACGTTCAACCAGCGCTATATGGACTCCGTGACGAAGATCTGGCGGATCCACGCAAAGCTTGACCTCAGCCCGTCATTTTTTGTCGGTGGATACTCGTTCATCGCGAGCGGCATCTACAACAGCATCATGAGGACCTACGCTCCGCGCGGTCTGGCGGCCTTGTCCACGCGTTGGCAAGCTCAAATCCTCGGCATGATTGACGCCGTCAACCGCGCGAGCCTGCTCGATTTGGGCATCGCGACCGAGATCTACGTCACGGCGAGCGAAGAAACCAAACGCGACACGCTCAACGGCCTGGCCACCGAGCTCGGCGACGTCGTTCTGACGGTCGTCAACAGCGTGGCGGCGAAGTCCGAGGAGCTGGAGGCGACGGCCCGCGCGATGGCGCAAATCGCCGACAACACCTCCGCGCGCTCGACCAACGTGTCGGCCGCGGCTGAAGAGGCGACGTCCAGCGTCTCGGTCGTCGCGACCGCGACCGACCAACTGGGCGCGTCGGTGTCGGAGATCGCCGATCAGGTGAACCACTCCGCCAAGATCGCCGCCGACGCGGTGGGACGGGCCCAGCAAACCAACGACACGATTGAATCGCTGTCCAAGGCGGCGGACAAAATCGGCGAAGTGATCAACATGATCTCGGACATCGCCGAACAGACGAACCTGTTGGCGCTTAACGCCACCATCGAATCCGCGCGCGCGGGCGAAGCGGGCCGCGGCTTCGCGGTGGTGGCCTCCGAAGTGAAATCGCTGGCCACCCAGACCGCGAAGGCGACGGAAGACATCGCCGTCCAGATCCAAGACATGCAGAGCATCACGCGGCAATCCGTCGACGCCATCAGCTCGATCCGCGAGACCATCAACGAAATGAGCCAAGTGTCGACGGCCATCAACGCCGCCATCGAGGAACAGAGCGCCACCACCCGCGAGATCGCGCGCAACACTGAGGAGGCCGCCAGCGGCGCCCAAGACGTGTCGCGCAACATCGTGGAAGTGCTCGACGCCGCGAAAGAAACCGGCGCCGCGGTTGGCGACGTGGTCTCCGCGTCGGAGGAGCTGGGCCGTCAAGCCACGATGCTCCAAGACGAAGTGTCATCCTTCCTCGAACGCATTCGCGCCGCGTAGGCGCGGTTTCCCACGGCGCCATGGATCGTCCCCCCGCCATGACTGAGCAGACCTGGGAACGCGCCGCTGCGGTCCACGCCCCGACGGCGCTGGTGGTCGCGGATGAAAACGGCGTGAGCCAGTGGGCGAACGCGGCGTTCACTGAGCTGACCGGCTACGAAATCGAAGATCTGGCGGGCCGGGCGATCGAGACGGTTCTGCGCGGGCCCGCCACCGACATGGCTGCGGTGGACGCGCTGCGAGAACTGGCCGATGGCCGTCGCGCCGCGCCGGTTGCGGCGACGCTGCACCGGATGGACACCACGCCGGTCTGGTTGGAGTGCGCGGTCGAGAGGGTGGACGGCGACGCCCCATCCGAGCGTCACGCCGTCTGGTCCTTCCACGAGATCAGCGCGCGCAAGCAGGCCGAAGCGGCCCTTGCGAAGCTCGAACGGACCATGGCCGAAATCGAGATGATCGCGCACATCGGCAGCTGGGAGCTCGACCTCAAGAGCAACACCGTGGCGTGGTCAGACGGCGCGTACCGCCTTCAGGATGCGGACCCGGGCCTGCGCGACATGGCGCTCTCGGACATGTTGGAGCACTTCCCCGACGACGCGCGCGTCTTGCTGATCGAAACGATGGAGCGGCTGGTCACCGACCGCAAACCGTTCAGCCTGGAGCTGCCGTTCACGACGCGGCAGGGCCGCAACATCTGGCTCCACCTGCGCTGCCGCGCCAACGTGAACCCGTTCACCGGGGATGTGGATCGGCTGTTCGGCGTGATTCAGGACATCAGCGAGCGGCGTGACTACGAACGCGAAGTGTTGGAGGCGCGTGAGGACGCCGCTCGGGCCGACCAGGCGAAGACGGCGTTCTTGGCGAACATCAGCCACGAAATCCGCACGCCGCTCAACGGCGTCATGGGCATGCTGCAGTTGGTGGCTCAAGAGCGACTGGAGCCGGGAACGCTGACGCGGGTGCGCACGGCCTACAACTCGGCGGAGTCGCTGCTCGCCATCCTCAACGACATCATCGATATGGCCCAGCTCGAGGCGGGCCAGTATCACATTCGCGATTCCCGCTTCGACCCCGGCGTGATCACCCGCGAGGCCTGCGCCGTCTTCGAGGCGCAAACGACCGATCGCGATCTCGCCTTTGATGTGGAGATCGACCCTGCGACGCCGCGGGCGATGGCGGGCGATGGCGGACGGGTGCGCCAGGTGCTCACAAACCTGATCTCAAACGCGGTGAAGTTCACCGAGCATGGCGGCGTGCGGGTGCACGTCCAGCGCCGCGGCGAAACGCTGCGGTTTGTCGTCACCGACACCGGCTGCGGCATTCCGGCGGATCGGCACGCGAAGCTGTTCCGTCATTTTGCGCAAGCCGACGACGCGGCGACGCGCCGCCACGGCGGCGCAGGCCTCGGCTTGGCGATCAGCCGCAGCTTAGTCGAGCGGATGGGCGGCTCCATCGCGTTTGAAAGCGAGGAAGGCCGCGGCACCCGCATCTGGTTTGACCTGCCCATAACCAACGAAAGCGGCGAGAGAACGGCGCCGCCGTCTCCCATGGCGGAAACGCTCAACGGCGGCGGCCGGGCGCGCGACGCGCGCTAAGCCGCGTCCCTCCGCCCTCCGGGCTACTGCGCGGCCTGCAGCGCGAGCCGTCCGTGGACGAAGTTGTCATAGTCCTCAATGAGCGCGCGCGTGAGTTCGCTCGGCGCGTATGTCAGATCGTCAATGCCCGACACCACCGTGATCTCCGCGGCGGTTCCGACGATGAAACACTCGGTGAAAAAGGGCAGCTCATCGGGGTAGATGTCGCGGGAATGCACCGTAATCCCACGGCGCTCCGCCAGCTCGAACACGCTCGCGCGGGTGATGCCGTCCAACAAGCAATCGCCCGTCGGCGTGTGCAACGCGCCATCGCGTGCGAAGAAGATGTGCGCGCCGGTGCATTCCGCCACGCGGCCCCGATAATCCAGCATCAGGGCGTCGGCGAAGCCTTTCGCCTCAGCCGCGTGTTTCGACAGCGTGCAAATCATGTAGAGACCCGCCGCCTTGGACTTGACCGGCGCGGTGTCTGGCGACGGGCGGCGCCAGGACGCCATCGTGATGCGGATGCCTTTCAGCTTGTCGGCGAAATAGTCGCCCCAAGGCCAGACCGCGACGGCCAAATGGATGGTGTTGCCTTGGGCGGAGATGCCCATCTGCTCCGAACCGCGCCAGGCGACGCAGCGCACATAGGCGTTCTCCAGCCCCATGCGCGCGAGGGTTTCCCGCTTCGCGTCCTCGACCTCGTCGACCGTCGCGGGGAGTTCGAACCCCAACAGCTCGCCGGACCGGCGCAAACGCTCGGAGTGCTCGAGGCTCTTAAAGATCGCCCCGCCATACGCGCGCTCGCCCTCGAACACGCTGGAGCCATAGTGGAGGCCATGGCTGAGCACATGGACCTTGGCGTCCGCCCAATTCACGAACGCGCCATTCCACCAAATCACGCCGTCGCGCTGGTCAAAGGGGATTATGTCGGCCATTGGAGCCTCCTCATCGCGGTTCACCCGAACGCCGTCCTACGCACGGGCCGCTGGCGCGCCGGCGGCAGACGCCGATCCCCCGAAGCCCGGCCCGCGCGGGGCGTAGGACTTGCGGGCGGCCATGGCCACGCGCATTCTGAAAGTCGGCCCCCTAATGTCAAGAAGGCGCTCTTTGACGTTCCATGGCGATCACCGAGACCGCGGCCGACGCCGCCTCCACTCCGCGCGCGCATGTTCTCATTGTCGATGACGACGACCGCATCCGCACGCTTCTTCGCACCTATCTCACCGGTCAAGGCTTTGGCGTCACGACGGCCGCCGACGCCGAGCGCGCCCGCACCCTGCTGGAGGGCATGGATTTTGATCTGTTGATCATCGACGTGAACATGCCCGGTGAAGACGGATTCGATCTGACCCAGAGCCTGCGGGCCCACAGCGCTGTGCCGATCGTGCTGCTGACGGCGCGGGACCTGCCCGAAGACCGCATCGAGGGCTTGCGCCGCGGTGCCGACGATTATCTGCCCAAGCCGTTCGAACCGGAAGAGCTGGTGTTGCGGCTGGAGGCGATCTTGCGTCGGGCGGGGCCGCCGCCCTCGCCGCGCGAGGTGAATTTCGGCGACTGCCGCTTTGACCTGAGCGAGGGCGAACTGACGCGGGCGGGCGCGCCGGTGCGTTTGACGTCCGCGGAGGCGGCGCTGCTCACCGCGTTGGCGACGCGTCCGGGCGCCGTCATAAGCCGGCATGAACTTTCGGAGGCGACATCAGCGGGTCAGGAGCGGTCCGTGGACGTGCAAGTGACCCGCCTGCGCCGCAAAATCGAGGATGATCCGCGCCGCCCCTTGCATCTGCAAACGGTGCGCGGCGCCGGGTACAAGCTTGTCGCGGCGGCCGTGTCGTTGGGCTAGCGCCCCGCCCGCGCGACGCAACCACAGGGGTGATCCGCTTGATCCGGTTGAGGCGGCCCAAAGATCTGATCCCCAAGAGCCTTTACGGCCGTTCGATGCTGATCATCGTGCTGCCGGTGGCGATCATGCAGATCGCCGTCAGCTGGACCTTTTTCGACGCGCATTGGGCGACCGTCACCAGCCGCTTGTCCGAGAGCGTCGCTGGCGATGTGGCCGTGGTTCTGGACCTCTACGAGCAAGAACCCGGCGCGGATGGCGCGTTGGCGCTGCAGCCCTTCGCCGAACGCACCATGGGTCTGTCGTTGGTGCTGGAGGAGGAGGCGCGCTTGCCGACGACGGTGCGGTCGTCCTTTTTTCGGGTGCTGGACCGCACGCTGCGCAGCGCGCTGTCGGCGAAGCTGGAACACGCCTTCTGGTTCGACACCACCCGCTATCCCGCCTATGTCGAAATCCGCGTGCAGGTTGAAGCGGGGATTTTGCGCCTCATCGTCCCGCGCGACCAGGTGTTCGCCACGACGGGCCACATCTTCCTGTTTTGGATCGTGCTCGCGACCACGCTGCTGACGGCCGTCAGCCTCGTTTACATCCGCAACCAGGCGAAGCCGATTGAACGGCTGGCCGCGGCGGCGGAGCGGTTCGGCCGCGGGCAAGACGCGCCGGACTTCCGGCCCGCCGGCGCGCGCGAAGTCCGCCAGGCCGCTCACGCCTTCATGAAGATGCGCGCGCGGATTCAGCGTCACATTGATCAGCGCACCACGGTTTTGGCCGGCGTGAGCCATGATCTGCGCACGCCGCTGACGCGCTTCCGTTTGCAGCTGGCGCTGTTGCCGGAGGGGCCCGAACGCGAAGCGATGAAGCGCGACGTCGCCGATATGGCGGCGATCCTGGACGAGTACCTCGCCTTTGCGCGCGGCGTGGGCGGCGAGGAGCCGGCGCCCGTGGACATTGGGGACCTGGTCTCCGAAACCGCCCAGCGCGCCGCCCAACACGCGGCCAAAGGGGCCGACGGCGCGGCGACGGTGAACATCGACGCGCACATTCACGTGGACGAAGGCGAGGACCTGGTCCTGCCGGTGCGCGCCCAAGCGGTGAAACGCTGCGTGGAGAACCTGATGACCAACGCGATCGCGCATGGCGGTCGCGTGGCTGTGACCGCCCGGCGGGCTTCCGGCGCCATCGAGATCGACATTGACGACGACGGGCCCGGCATTCCGCGCGACCAACGCGAGGAGGCGTTTCGTCCGTTCCACCAGCTGCCCCATGACGCCGGCTCAAGCGATCGCGCACGACCGAACCGGCCGACCGGCGCCAATGGCGAGGGCGGCGCGAAGCCCAACCGCATGGGCGTGGGGCTCGGCTTGGCGATCGCGCGGGACTTGGCGCGCAGCCATGGCGGCGACGTGATTCTCAGCGACAGCCCGCTGGGGGGGTTGCGCGCGCGCGTGCGCCTGCCCGCCTAAGCGCGGCGGCCGCGACTACCAGCGCAGGGCGGCGGCCGGCGGCGCCACGCGTTCGAAGACAGCAGCGTTGAAGTCCGCCACCCGGGTCGCGTTCTCCAGGAGCCGCCCCGCCGGCCGTCGCCGCCACTCCTCCACGCGCCAGAGGCAACCATCGCCCGCGAACAACAGCGCACGCTCATCGCGCACATCCACCCAGTCCAGCGACATCACCCCCTCCGCGCGCAGCGCCTGGGCCACCGCCTCAGTCTCAGCGCTCACTTGGCGCGTCGGATCGAACGCCGAGATCCGGCGCACCTTCCCCTGCTCCAGCCGCGCGCGAAGCCGTTGGTGCAACGGCGTTCCCGGCTCCGGCGGCGGCCCGCCGAGCAGCGTGACGCCTTCGTCGATCGTCGAGCGCACCTGAAACGTCGGAGGGGTCGGGGCGTTGGCGATCGGCGTCAGTCCGTGGGCCGCTTCGTTCAGCCAAATCCGCTTGTTCGACTGAAACGCCCCGCCGCCGGTCCATGCGCCGATCGACGGCCAAATCGCGAGCGCGGTGAAATAGGGCGGACAGCTGATCGCCGTCCAACTGTGATCAACGGGGCGCGGCGGATGACGCGCCGTGCGCTGGAGCCCGCCCGTCGGGTCCCTCATGTACCTCGGAACCTTGCGTCTCCTCCGTTTGGCGGTCTTCGCGACGGGGCTGAACAGCGGTTCAACCGGGGTCGCGCCGCCTGTCTCCACGGCGCGCTCACGTCGCCAGCGGGCGCGATGATACTGCGAGGCGACATACAGCACTTTGGATCCGTCCGGGCTGAGGTCGCTCAGATACACCCGTCCGCGCATCCATTGCCCGGGGACGCAGCGATCGGTGTCCGTCTCCCAGACAATCATCTGGAAATGGGACTTGGGGCCGCGGCGCAGGATGACCGCACGGGGCGCGTCGGCGGCAAAAAGCGTTTGCAGCGTGACACGGTAGGCGGGGCGTGGTTCGGGCATGGCGGACTCTCTTCCCGTCGCCGGCTTGGCTCACACGCCAAAACGCCTAAGGAGCGCGCCTGGTTTCAGCCCGCCGGCGCTTCAGCGTCGCCGCCTTCGCCGGCCGGCCCGCCCGGGCCGCCTTGAGGGCGGATGGGCGGCGGGCCCTCAGGATCGGCCGTGGGCGCGTCGGCGCGGTCGCGACGCCAACGACGGCGCATGGCCCCGGCGAAGCCCGAGATGTCGCGCAGCTGTCGATCAAGGCGCGCCATGGTCCGCGCTTGATCCCCGGAATCGTCCCGCATCCACGCGCGGGTCGTGCGGACAAGCACGGCGGCAAACACCCGCACCCGCGCAAACCCCGCCGCACCGGACGTGTCCACAGCCGCGAGCTCCAAAAGCCAACGCGCGGTGTCGACGGTGCTGCGCCACGCCTGAGCCGCGAAAGCCGGATCGCGATCGGCGCGCTCCATGATCGCAACGAGGCCGTTGCGGTGCGGCTCCATGGCGTCGAAACGCGCCATGGCCGCGTCGAACACGCGCTCGCGGACCGTCTCATCCGGTTCTGCGCTGTAGTTGGCGGCGGCCGCGCGGTCGAAACGACGGGCCAGCAGGTCCACCAAATCAGTCTTCGACGCCGCGCGACCGTAAAGCGCCTCCATAGGAAGCCCCGCGCGCTGGGCGATTTGAGCGAGGGTCAGCTGGGCCCAACCCACCTCTCCCGCCAGCTCCAACGCGGCGGTGGCGGCGCGTTCCAACACATCGGCGTCGGTCGCGTGGGCATCGTGAATTCCGTTCATAGGCGGGATATGGCCGCTCCGCCCCGCGGAGCAAGTCGCCGGGCGGCGGTCACGGGCCGGGCTCGTCGCCCGCTGCGCCCAACGCCCGCGACCGGGCCGCCGCCGCAGCCACCGTGCGACGGATCAGATCCGGCAAGCCTTCGGGGCTCGTCAGCACGGACAGACCGGCCGCCGTGGTGCCCGCCGGCGACGTCACCGCCGCGCGCAGGGCCGCTGGGGGATCGGCGCGCGCGGCCAACATCGCACCCGCGCCGACCAGGGTTTCGCGCGCGAGCCGCGCGGCGAGGTCCGCCGGCAACCCCTCGGCCTCGCCCGCCGCGGCGAGGGCCTCCGTCAACGCGTAGACGTAAGCGGGTCCCGACCCGGACAGCGCGGTGACCGCGTCCATGGCCGCCTCGTCGGGGGCGCGCTCCACGCGGCCGAGGGTGCTGAGCGTCTCGATGACGTGGCCGCTCGCGGATGGACGGATGTCCGCGCCGGCGACCCACACCGTGATCGATTGGCCGATCTCAGCGGCCGTGTTGGGCATGGCGCGCACGACCTGCGCCTCGGGAAACAACCCGCTCAGACGCGACAGCGTGACGCCGGCGGCGATGGACAGCACGACCGCGCCGGCCACCGGAACGCGGTGAGCGCTCACGGCCTCGGCCACGCTGGCGATGTGGGTCGGCTTCACCGCCAGCACGAACACGTCCGCCGCTGGCGTTTCGGCGCTCACCGCCTCAGCGACGCCGAAGCCCATGGACGCAAACGCCGCGCGTCGTCCCGTGTCAGGCTCAATGATGTGCAGGTGCTTGGCGTCGCGGGCCCGGGCCCAACCCCGAGCCATCGCCCCTCCCATATGCCCCGCGCCAATCAGAACAGCGCGCATCACGACACGCGGCGGCGCGACCACAGAATGGAGGCGTTCGCGATCACGCCTCTCCGGCGGTGTCGAACAGGGCGGCGGCGACGGCGTCTTGCGGGGATTTCCCTGCCCAGATCATGTAGTTGTAGGCCGGATAAAACCGCTCGCCGGCTTCAATGGCGGCGGCGATCACCGCCGTGATCTGATCTTGAGAGGGCAACGCCCCGCTCGGCAGCGCCAGGGCGTAGCGGTAGACCACCGCGCCGTCATCGGACCACAAATCGAAGTGGCCCAACCACAGGCGCTCGTTGATCAAGCTGATCAGTTCGCACAGCGCCGCGCGTCGATCGGGCTGGACCATCACGCCGGTGGCCAAGCACACATGCAGCGTTTGGAGCCTGTCGCTCCAGGCGAACCACACCGGATGGTCGCGCCAGGACCCCGGCGCGGCGAAGTGCAGCTCGTCGTCGGGCGCGCGCTCATACGCGTACTGCTCAGCGGTCACCACTTGCTCGACCACATCCAAGGGGTCTGCGCGGGTCTGGAAATCTGTCATCACCGTTGGCATGTCGCCTCGCTGAGCCCAGGGCCAAATCGAATCGTCACTGGAAGCTAGCGTGGGCCGTGAGCGAGTCGCAACGCGCGCACACACGCGCTTGTGCGTCCGCCTGTGGGCTCACGTGCGCTTCTGGGGATTTCAACGCGGCGCTAGGCGTCGCCCGGCCCGGCCAATTTGGCCTCCAGGGCCTCCACGCGCGCGCGCAGCGCGTCGTTCTCCGCGCGCACCGCATCAAACTCGTCGCGGCGCACAAGATCCATCTCCGCCACGAACCGTTCCGCCTGAGCGCGCATCACCGCCTGCATCTCGTCGCTCACGCCTTGGGCCGCGCCCACCGCGTTGGTCATCAACTGCGCGAGATCATCGAAAAAGGGGTTCTTTGTCTGCATGTCTGAGTCTATTCACCGATCGTCCGCTCGCGGTCCCATAGCGGCGCGGCGGCGCGCGCGCAATCGGTGTTTTCGTCGTTCAGGACGAGAGTGACATTCGCTGGGCCGGCCTGAGCACGCCCCATCATCTGGCAGGGAACGCTATGCCTGATCAGTCCTGCAGCCCCATCCCCGGCTTCAGCGAAGTCTTGCTGCCCCTGCCCGGCCCGATCGACATCCGCTGGTACGCGATGGCCTACATCGCAGGGCTGCTCGTCGCGTGGCGGTATGTGCTGTACCTGCGCGAGCAAACGGCGTTGTGGTCGCCGGCGGGCGCGTCGACGAAGGGAGCGGGCGCGCCCTTCACCCGCGACGACGTGGACGAACTCCTGTTCCTGTCGACCTTGGGCGTCATTTTGGGCGGGCGATTGGGTTATGTGCTTTTCTACATGCACCGCACCAATCCAGGCTGGTTCCAGGAAAACCCCTTCCAGGCCTTCGTGATTTGGGAAGGCGGAATGTCCTTCCACGGCGGCTTGATCGGCGTGGGCCTGGCGATGGCGTGGCTGGCGCGCACCCGCAATCTTCCCGTGTTGCGCATCGCCGACGCGGTCGCGGCCGTCACGCCGGTGGGTTTGCTGCTGGGACGGATCGCCAATTTCGTCAACGGCGAGCTTTACGGCCGCATCGTCTTTCGCGAACGCACCTTCACGGAGGACGGCGCGGCGTATCTGCGCGGCGGCGACGTGATCCCGGTCAAGGCCGGCGACACGGTGTTGACCGCCGCCACGCCGGAGAACGCGCCCTGGTGGGCCGTGCGGTTCCCCTGTGATGGCGAGGCGAACCGCATTTTCGAGCAGTTCAACGGCTTACGGTTCGATTTCTACCGCCACCCGAGCCAGCTCTACGAAGCGTTCTTGGAGGGGGCGGTGCTGCTGGGCGTGCTGTTCTGGTTGACGCGCGTGCGCCACGGCCTCGCGCGTCCGGGTCTCGTCACCGGCGTCTTCTTGGCGGGCTACGGGTTGTCGCGCACCCTTGTGGAGACGGTCCGCCAGCCGGATCAAGGACTGGATCAACTCCCCTTAGGGATCACCATGGGGATGATCTTATCCGTGCCGATGATCGCTGCTGGCGTCGCCCTGGCGGTCTACGCGCTGCGGCGCCCGCCCGCCGCGACCGCCCCGCCGCCGACAAACGGCGCCTCGAAAACCGCAGCCGCTTAGGGCCGTCCGGTCCGCGTCGATCCCGTCGCGCCAGAGGGCGCGCCTTGACCGACCGCGCGAATGTGCGCCACGACGCGACGATGACGGAGGGTTCGCATCCTGGCGCCGAGGAGAACGCCGCGCCGGCCAACGGCGCGGCGGCGGATCTGCTGGACCGTCTGCGCGCCCGGATTACGTCGGAGGGTCCGCTGACCGTGGGCGCGTACATGGCCGACGCGCTCTACGATCCCCGCGACGGATATTACGCGACGAAAGATCCGATTGGCGCGGGCGGGGACTTCATCACCGCGCCCGAGATCAGCCAGATGTTCGGCGAGTTGGTCGGCCTTTGGTGCCTGCAGAGCTGGCTGGAGTTGGGGTCGCCGGACGCGGTGCGGCTGATCGAGCTTGGCCCGGGACGCGGCGTCATGATGGCCGACATGCTGCGCGCGGCGCGGGTGCGCCCGGCGTTTCTGGACGCCTTGCGGGTCACCTTGGTTGAGGCGAGCCCCGCTCTTCAGGCCGCCCAGGCGCGGGCCTTGGCCACAGCGCCCTTTGCGCTGGACTGGGCGGCGGACCTCCCCGCCGCCGGCGCGGAGCCGGCTCTGATTGTGGCGAACGAGTTCGTGGATTGCCTGCCCATCCGGCAGTTCATTCATGCGGACGGCCAGTGGCGCGAACGCTTGGTGGGGCTGGAGCCCAACGGCGCGTTGGCCTTTGTCGCGGCGGCTCTGCCGGCCGCCGACGCCGATGTCGCGTTGATCCCGGACGCGCTGCGGCGCGGCGCGCCGGACGGCGCGATCGTGGAAGTACGCCCCGCCACCCAGGCGCTGTTGGAGCGTGTGGCGAGCCGGCTTGCGGCCCACGGCGGGCGCGCGCTGTTCATCGACTATGGCCCGCTTGCCAGTGAGGTGGGCGACACGTTTCAGGCGGTGCGCGGCCATCAGCGCAGCGATCCGTTGGCGACGCCCGGGCGCGCCGATCTGACAGCGCGGGTCGACTTCGCCACGTTTGCAGCCCAAGCGCGCGCCTTGGGCCTCGAGACCGCCGGCCCCTTGGAGCAAGGGGCGTGGTTGCGCGCGCTCGGCCTCGATCAACGGGCGGCGGCGTTGCGGCGGGACGACGACGCGAAGGGGCGGATCGCCACGCAGGTCTTTCGCCTCACCGATCCCAGCCAAATGGGCGCGTTGTTCAAGGTGTTGTGCGTGTCGACGCCGGGCCTGGCGCCGCCCGCCGGGTTCGGACCGGCCCGCGGCGCTCAGTGACGCGCGTCCCTCAGAGGGGGCGTCGCGCCAACCGCCTTGACTCCAACCGCACGACGCTCGCTTTTTGTGGGCCCGCGTCACGCGCGCCGCGCCGGCGCGCGGGCAGTCTTCGCGTCCGCTTCGGTGTGTTTTCAAAGGGCCATGAAAGATCCGAACGCTCTTGAGTTTTCGGTCGCGGCGAACCTCACGGCCGCGGGCTTCACCCACGGCTTCTTCGGACGCCGCGGCGGCGTCTCGCGCGGCCTCTACGCCAGCTTGAACACCGGTCCAGGCTCCGCGGACGCGCCGGAGGACGTGGCCACGAACCGCCACCGCGTGGCCGCTGCGTTGGGGGTGGACGATCCCGCGCGGCTCCTCAGCGTGGCGCAAATCCATTCCGCGATCCCGGTCGCCGTTGACGGTCCGTGGGCGACGGAGCCCGCGCGGGCGGACGGCTTGGTGACGACGACGCCCGGGCTTGCGTTGGGCGTGCTGGCCGCTGATTGCGCGCCGGTCCTGCTGGGCGACCCGACCGCCGGCGTGATCGCGACGGCCCATGCGGGCTGGCGCGGCGCGCTGGCCGGCATCATCGCCTCAACTGTCGAGATGATGGTGGCGCACGGCGCCCAGCGTAAGCGCATCCAGGCGGCCGTCGGCCCCTGCATCTCCCAGGACGCTTATGAGGTGGGTCCTGAGTTCGCCGAGCGGTTCGTCGCCGCGGACGAGGCCAACGCGGCGTTCTTCGCCCCTGGTCGGAGCGATCGCTCCCACTTCGATTTGAAGGGGTATGTCGCGGCGCGCCTGCGCGCGGCTGGCGTCGCGGGTGTCGACGTGCTGCCGCCCTGCACCTGCGCGGGCGAGGATCAGTACTTCAGCAATCGGCGGCGCGTGCGCCGCGGCGACGCGGACTATGGCCGCAACATTTCCGTGATCCGTTTGTAGGACATTGGCGCGCCGGTGTTGCGGCGCCCGCAGGTGGTTTGCGCGCGCCGCGCTTCGGCGTACACACACTCCCGCCGGCTCCCCCCGACGACCTTTCGCCACACAAGGACGATCCGATGAAGCTGTTGTCCGCCAACGCCAACCGCTCTCTGGCGGGGGCGATCGCCGATTATCTGGACGCGCCGCTGACGCCGACGCAGATCAAACGCTTTCCGGACATGGAGGTGTTCGCCGCCATCGAAGAGAATGTCCGCGGCGAGGACGTCTTCGTGATCCAGCCGACCTCGTTTCCGGCGAACGACAACTTGATGGAGCTGCTGATCCTGATTGACGCGTTGGTGCGCGCCTCCGCGCGGCGGATCACGCCGGTCATTCCCTATTTCGGCTATGCGCGTCAGGACCGCAAAGTGGGGGGCCGCACGCCGATCTCCGCGAAACTGGTGGCCAACCTGATCTCCACCGCCGGCGCCGACCGCGTGCTGACGATGGACCTCCACGCCGGCCAGATCCAAGGCTTCTTCGACATTCCCACCGACAATCTCTACGCCTTGCCGGTGATCGAGCAGTACATCCGGGCGAACTATGACGTCGACAATCTGCTGGTGGTCTCGCCGGACATTGGCGGGGTCGTGCGCGCGCGCCAGCTCGCCGAGCGCCTGGACACCGACATCGCCATCGTCGACAAGCGCCGACCCCGCGCGAGCGTCTCGGAAGTGATGAACATCATCGGGGATGTCACCGGCCGTCACTGCTTGCTGATCGACGACATGGTCGATTCCGGCGGCACGATGTGCAACGCCGCCGCGGCGCTGCGCGAAAAGGGCGCGGTCGACGTGGGCGCGATCGCCACGCACGGGGTTCTTTCCGGGGGCGCGGTCGCGCGGATCAACGGTTCGGAGCTGTCGGAGCTCGTGATCACCGACTCCATAGAGCAGCCGGAGTCCGTGGCGCAGTGCGGGAAAATCACGCAAATCTCGGTCGCCGGCTTGATCGGCGAAGCCATCCGGCGCATCGCCCATTCGGAATCGGTGTCGAAACTGTTTGTGTGACGTCACGCGCGCCGCGCAGGCTTAAGGCAAATGCGTTGCAAGCTGTCGGCGTGTGCTTGACCCGGCGTTGACTGTACCGCGACTTCATACTCGCACCCGGACGTCGCCGGCGCCATGGTGGTTCGTGCCCAAGAACTGGAGCGCGGCTCATGGCGTACAATCCGTCTGCAAGCAAACCCATCCCGGGCCTGACCTTTATCACCCGCCTGGGCGTTGGCGCGTTGGCTTTGGGGGTCGTCCTCGCGGGCGCCGAAGGGCTGTTCCGCAGCGACGACATCATCACGGCGCGCGATCACGTGGACGCCGCCCATCCGTTGATCGCCACGCGCCCTGTTCTGCCCGACTGACCAAGCAGCGGACGCGCGGCGCACGAGGCGCGCTTGCCAAGTCGTGGATGCTGGCTTATCCAACCAGATCTCAATTCTGATCGCGTCAGCCCCGCCCTTGCGGGGCTGTTCGTTTTGGCGCTTAGCATCATGGCGGCCGCGGAGGTCGCACAAGAAGGACGGTCCGCGGGACCGAGACACAGATGGCCGATGTGGTTTTGCCGGTGGAGGTTCGCGAGCGCACCGGCACGGGCGGCGCGCGGGAAACCCGCCGCGCGGGGCAAGTTCCGGGCGTGCTTTATGGCGGAGCGTTGGAGCCGGTGGCGATTTCCGCCCCGCTGAATGAAGTGGTCAAAGGCCTCAACCGCGGCGGCCTGCTGTCGAAGGTCATCGAGATCGACCACAAAGGCGAGAAGCAGTCCGTAATCGTGCGCGACATTCAATTCGACCCGGTGTCGGACACGCCGATCCATATGGACTTCTATCGCGTTGAAGAGGACCAGGAGATCGCCGTTGAGGTCTCCGTGCGGTTCGCCAACGACGAAGCGTCGCCCGGCCTCAAGCGCGGCGGCGTGTTGAACGTGGTGCGCCACCAGGTGGAGCTGTTGTGCCCGGCCAACGCCATTCCGGATGAGCTGGTGGTCGACCTCGCCGGCCGCGAAATCGGCGACACGATCCACATTTCCGCCGTGACGTTGCCCGAAGGCGTGCGCCCAACCATCGCCGACCGGGACTTCACCATCGCCACCATCCAAGGCTCGCGCGCGGCGACGGAAGCCGCGCAAGACGACGGCGAAGGCGAAGCTGACGAAAGCTGACGTCGTCGGCCGCGCGACGCGCCAAGGCGGAGGCTGATCGATGACGCGCAAGGCCTCCATCACCGTGAGCGACCTCGTGCGGCGGATCTGGGCGCCGGAGGCGATCTCGATCATCGGCGCCGTCATGTTTGTCACGCATTTGGTGCAGCATGGCTTCGCGTGGACGCCGCGCGTCATCACGATGATCGCCATCATTGCACTGGGGCAGATGTGGACCTTCGCCGCCGTTCTGTCGCTGGCCCGAGCGCGCGACCGGATCTCGGGATCGGACGGCGGCGAGGCTTAATCGCCATGGGCGCCACGGCGGCCATCGGATCACCGTCGACCGCGCCTCGTGCTTAAGGGGGCCGCATGCTCCTGATCATCGGCCAAGGCAATCCCGGCGCGAAGTACGCCGGCAACCGGCACAATGTCGGGTTCATGACCGTGGAGGCCATCGCGCGGCGCCACGGCTTCGGCCCCTGGCGCGCCAAGTTCCACGGCGCGGCGGCCGAGGGCGCGCTGGACACGCCGGACGGCCCCGTCAAAACGCTGCTGCTGAAACCGCAGACGTACTACAACGACACCGGTCGCGCGGCGGGCGACGCGGCCCGGTTCTACAAAATCCCGGTCAGCAACCTCGTCGTCTTCCACGACGAGATCGACCTCGCGCCCGGCAAGTTCCGCATCAAGACCGGCGGCGGCGCGGCGGGCAACAACGGGATCAAATCCATCACCAGCGTGCTTGGCCCCAACTTCCGACGCGGCCGCATCGGCGTCGGACACCCTGGCGACAAAGCTCGCGTGATGCCCCATGTGCTGTCGGACTTTGCGAAAGCCGAGCAGGCCTGGCTCACCACGCTGCTCGACGCGATCGCCGACGCCGCGCCCCTCCTCGCGGCCCGTCGCGATGACGCCTTCCAAACCCAGGTGACCCACAACGCGCCCGCGCCAAAGGCGGCTGGATCCGCCACTCAGGCCTGAGCAGTGCGGCCCCATTTCCGGCCGCATTCGACTGGTTAGGTCCGCTCGCGCGCGGCTCTCACCGCGCGCGCCGGCGGCCGGACGCAGCGCTCTCGCTCGCCCATGACCCGCCGCCGGGTTTCGCACGTTCGCCAACGCGCCCAAGGGGAAACGCTATGCACCGCATCCTGCTCGCCACGACCGCCGCCGTCGCTTTCGCCGCCGCCAGCCACGCCCAAATGGCCGGCAAGGCCGTGTCGGTCGCTGAACTCGTCTCCTCCATCACCAACGGTGAAGAGGTCGACTTCAATGAGGACAACACCGCGGCCTTGCTCGGCGTCGCTGAAGGCCTGATCCAGGCGTGCGACTTCCCTGCCGTCGACGGCCTGGAGACGCAAGTCGCGGCGAAAAAAGCGGACCTCAATCTGGACCGCCGCGTCCCGCCGATGCGCGGCGCCAAGCGTTGGAGCGAGCTGAAAAGCTCTCTGGTCTCCGGCGCCGAGTTCGCCAAGCGCATGGACTGCGCCTCGACGTCGACGGGGACGACCGGCGAAGCCATCGCGCGCGTGTTCGACTCCGGTTTGCTCGGCGGCTACTAACGCTGCCTGCGCCGCTCTGGAAGCCCGCTTCGGCGGGCTTCCCTTGGCGGCTGCCCCGGTCGTAACGTCGCTTCGCGCCGCAAGGCCGTCAGGTTTTGCTGTCGACACGCATCTTGCGTGTTCCCGACAAGTTGCTCACCACCCCGGTGACGCCCGCTTTGCGCATCGCTTCTTCTGCTCGTTTCATGTGCCACTGTTGCACTTTGAGCACACGTGTCTCCGCGCGTGCGCTCTTAAGGCGCTTCGCCGCCCGTTCGAGGCAGGCCGGCGTGGGCGAGCGCTCGATTTGAACCACCGTCTTGCCGTCCTTCGCACCGGCGTCGAGCCGTCGTCGGCGCGCTTGCGCGGCCTCCACAGGACCATCGGCGTCAGCGTCGTAAAACTTGTGGAGATGGCGCGTATGGCGTCTCGACATGGCGGTTCCTCCTACAAACACACACGTCGATTCGGATGCCCTGATTCGCGCGATGCGGGAATCTGACCCCCGCCGGCCGCGCCGCCGAGTCCCGAAAAATCAACCTCAGCACCGCTCATCCGCACACCACAACCAGTGTTGCGGTGGCGCGCTGCTGACGTCGCGCGCCGTCAATCTGTTCAAATGGCTACCTCACGCCGTCTTTATTTGCCGACATCTCGATCTAGTTTCATTGTCGGTGGCCGCATACCATACACGCTGTCACGGGTGGGACTGTGGTTTTCGTGACGCGAACAACAACAGAAAAGGGGTTATAGATGGTTGAGTTGGCACACGCCGAAACGGAAACGTCGGCGATTGTTCAGTACGCGTACGCGGACTTCGCGAACGGGAACATTGACGCGGTTCGCGCTCTGATTGCAGACGATGCGCGCATCCTCAACAACGCGCCGCGCGACGCGGTGACGCCGTTTGGCGGCGAGTGGGTGGGTCCCGATGGCTTCGATCAGTTTTTGGCGGCGCTGTTTTCCGCATTCGATCACCAAAACTACACGGTGAAGTCCGTTCTGGAGCATGGCGCCTGGGCCGTCGTGCTGCTGCACGTGGAGACCATTCACCGCGAGAGCGGCGCGTTGGTCTGCTCGGACTTCGTGGACGTGGTCCGCACGCGCGACGGCAAGATTGTTGAAGTGCACGAACACATTGATGTTGATGAGATCCACGCCGCCATCCGCGCCGCCCGTGGCGCCGCCAATGAGGGCCGCTGACTCCCCAAGTCGGCGCGCATCGTCTATGGCGCGGTGACGGGGCGGCGTCGCGGTCTGTGGCGCCGCCTTCCCGGTCACACCATCAAGGCGAGCGTTTATGGGCTTTCGATGCGGAATTGTGGGCTTGCCGAACGTCGGCAAGTCGACCCTGTTCAACGCACTGACGCAAACAGCGGCGGCCCAAGCGGCCAACTATCCGTTTTGCACGATCGAACCGAATGTCGGCGACGTCGCGGTGCCCGAGCCGCGCTTAGCCGCGCTCGCTGATCTGGCGGGATCCAAAGAGGTGATCCCGGCGCGGATGAACTTTGTCGACATCGCAGGATTGGTGCGCGGCGCATCCAAAGGCGAGGGTCTGGGCAACAAGTTTCTAGCCAACATCCGCGAAGTGGACGCCGTGGCCTACGTCCTGCGGTGCTTTGACGACGACGACGTCACGCATGTGGACGGCCGGGTGGATCCTTTGGCCGACCTGGAAACGGTCGAGACCGAGCTGATGCTCGCGGATCTGGACAGCTTGGAGCGCCGGCGCGCCCCTCTCGAGAAAAAGGCGCGCTCCGGCGACAAGGAGGCCAAGGCCGCCATCGGTTTGATTGATTTGGCGTTGGCGGAATTGCAGGACGGCCGCCCCGCCCGCCGCGCCGCGATCGATCCGCAAGACGCCAAAGCTTGGGACACGCTGCAGCTGCTCACGACCAAACCGGTGCTGTTCATTGCGAATGTGGATGAGGCCAGCGCCGCCACGGGCAACGCCTATTCGCAGCGTGTGGCCGAGCGCGCCGCGGACGAGAACGCCCCCATGGTGGCCATCAGCGCTCAGATGGAGGCCGAACTTGCGCTGCTCGACGACGCTGAGCGCGCCGAGTACCTCGAAACCGTCGGCCTGGACGAGCCGGGGCTGAACCGGATGATCCGGGCGGGATACGCCCTATTGGACTTGCGGACCTACTTCACCGCGGGCCCGAAGGAAGCCCGCGCCTGGACCATTCGCGCCGGTTGGACGGCGCCGAAGGCCGCCGGCGTGATCCACGGCGATTTCGAAAAGGGTTTTATTCGCGCAGAAACCGTCGCTTTTGAGGATTTTGTGGCGGCGGGCGGCGAATCCCAAGCACGGGATGCCGGAAAAATGCGCCAAGAAGGGAAGGATTACATCGTCCAGGATGGCGATGTCTTGCACTTCCGTTTCAACGTCTAACGTCAATGTGACAGATCGACGCGTGACATTAGAATTATTCTCACTTATTGTCTGAATATGACGAATTGGTTATGATGCTATGCAACATGGCATAACGGCCATGCACAATTTGCTCACTCTGGAGGTGTTGAATGGCTTTTCGGGTGTTGTTGGCGGGCGTTGGCGTTGGGTTGTGCGTCACGGGGGCCGCGATGGCGGAAACCGGCGGTGACCAAGCGGATCCGATTTCTGGGCTCACGCGTGTCGACGTGTTGGCGCAGCCGCAAGCGACCATCGCCGGCGCGCGGGTGTATGGCCGTGATGGCGGACGCCTCGGCGACGTCGAGCAAGTGGCGCTCACCGACGATGGCGTTGTGCTCGGCGTGGTCGTGACGCCGTTCGTGTTCGGAAACGCGGCGGACACCGGCAGTGACGAGGCCCCTCAAGCCCCTGATCCGGACGCTCCGGCGCCGCTGCCCACGGCGACCGGCGTCTTCGCCTTGAAAGCCGCGCAACTCCATTATGACGCGCGCACCGGCATCGTGATGGCTGACGCCCAGCGTGCGGCGTTGGAAGCCGTCCCTGCGGACACGGCGCTCACCGTGTTCGCGGAAGAACCCGCCTCAGACACCTAGATCGAGGCCTCGACGCCGCATCGGAGGGGGGCGGAGCATGGCGCTCCGCCCCCTTTTGACGACGGCGCGCCGACGCCGCGTGCGGCCGCGCCCTGAGCGCTTGGATTGACGAAATTTCACGTCATGCCGCTTGATCCGCTTTGATGCGATTGAAACGATAATGGGATGGGTTCGCTGGCGCGCCGATCGCCGCGGGCGTCTGTTCGAACGGTCCGTGCGCGTAGCAATGGAGGGTGGACATGGGGTTCATGATGAGGGGACGACACAGCTCATGGTCGCTCGCCGGCGTCGCGGCGGCCGCGGCGCTGCACGCGGCGGCGTGGGCGCAAGACGACAACGCCGACGCTGACGAAAACGGCGAGGAGGATGACGAAGTCTTTCTCACCGAATTTGTCGAAGATTTTGAGGCGACTGAGGGTCTGTTCACCCTATACCGCGACCCGGAGAGCGGGGCCACCTATATGGAAGTGGCCGACGATCAGCTTGGCCAGGAGTTCATCTATTTTCTACACACGGTGAACGGCACGCCGCTGCTGTTTCACTTCCGCGGCGCCTATCGCGACCAAGCCGTTCTGACAATTCGTGAACACTATGGCTCTCTTGAATTCTACGAAGAGAACACGGCCTATTATTTTGATCCGGACAACGCGATCGCGCGGGCGGCCGACGCGAACATCACCAAAGCGTTGCTCGCCAAGATCGCGATTGAAGCCGAGGCGGAAGACGGCTCGGCGTATCTGATCGACGCGGGCGCTCTGTTCGCCTCAGAAGACCTTCATCAGGTGTCGCCGTCGCCCGACGAATATGGCGCTGACAACGGTTTGGAACTGGGCGGCCTGAACGACGACAAGACCAAAGTTGTCGGGCTCCGCAGCTATCCGGAAAACACGGACGTCACGGTCGAGTACGTCTACGACAACAAGAAGCCGTCCACTTATGGCGACGCCAGCGTCACCGACGCGCGCGCGATCTCGCTGACGATCCAGCACAGCCTGATCGCCATGCCCGACAACGATTTCGAACCGCGGTTCGACGATTTCCGGGTGGGCTATTTCCTCGATCAGCAAGAGGACCTGACGAGTGCGGACTTCGCGCCCTATCGCGACTTGATCACGCGCTGGCATTTGGAGAAGGCGGATCCGGACGCGGCGGTGTCCGACCCGGTCGAGCCGGTGGTGTTTTGGATCGAAAACACCACGCCGGAGGAGTTCCGCGATCCTATCCGCGAAGGCGTGCTCGCGTGGAACATCGCGTTTGAGGCCGCCGGCATCTCCAACGCGCTGGAGGTTCGCGTCCAACCCGACGACGCGGACTGGGACGCCGGGGACGTCCGTTACAACGTGCTGCGGTGGACCTCCTCGCCGAACCCGCCCTTTGGCGGCTACGGGCCGAGCTTCACCAACCCGCGCACGGGCCAAATCATCGGCGCGGACATCATGTTGGAGTATGTGTTCGCCACGAACCGCGTGCAGCAACAGGAAATCTTCGGCGTCGATGGCGCAGCGGCCGCCTTCTTGCCCGCGCTTGAGCCGTCCCCTGCGGAGCGCGCGGCGTTGCGCGCCCAAGGATCGCGGGGCATGGCGTCTGGGCGCATGGCCTGCGGCTTCGCGACGTATCTCCAGCACAATCTGATGGCGTCGCGCGCGATCCTGCAGGCTCAGGGCGCCTCCACGCTCGAGGTGACGCAGCTGTTGGATGAAGCCTTGCGGATGCTGACGCTGCATGAGGTCGGCCACACGCTCGGGCTGAACCACAATATGGCGTCGTCCAGCGGCATCGCGGAGGGCGCCCTGGGGGATCCCGACGCCGTGCCCGCGAATTCGGTGATGGACTACGCCCCGGCCAACTTGGCCCTGGAGGGCCAGCCCCAAGGTCAATACTACCACCGCATCCCCGGCCCTTACGACGTGTGGGCGATCCAGTACGGCTACACGCCAGGCCTCGACGCCGCGGGGCTGAAAGCGATCGCGGATCGCTCCACAGAGACGCCGTTGATCTTCGGCAACGACGCCGACGATATGCGCTTCCCCGGCATCAACATCGATCCGCGGATCAACGTGGGCGATCTTGGACCGGACAGCTTGGTGTGGGCGGAGGGTCAAATCGCGCTCATTGACAGCGCTTTAGACAACGTGCTGACGACCTTCACCGAAGGCGACGGCGACGCCTACCAAGACGCTCTCATCGCCTACAGCATTCTGACCGCCCAAAAGGCGGGCGCTGGTTGGGTGGCGTCCCGCTGGGTCGGCGGCGTGTTCCAGGAGCGCTCGGTGGAGGGGCAAGAGGGTGCGAAACCGCCCTTCACCCCGGTGCCGAAAGCGAAGCAAAAGGACGCCATCGCGCTCCTGGAGGCGGAGATTTTTGGCGTCGGCGCGTTCGCCCAGAGCGAAGACCTGCTGCGCTATCTGCAGCCGCAACGGCGCGGCTTCGCCGCCTTCGGCGTCAACGAAGACCCCCACGTCCATCGTCGCGTTCTGACGATCCAATCGGGCATTCTCGACCACCTGATGCACCCCAACGTGCTCAATCGGCTGACGGACAGCCGGCTCTATGGCGGCGATTACCCGGTGTCGGAGTATCTGTCCGATCTCACGGAGATCATGATCGCCGACGACATCGGCGGCTCGGTGAGCACCCTGCGGCAGCAGTTGCAGATCGCTTATGTGCGGAGGCTGCTTGGGGTTGTGACGGGCGAACCGGTGGTGAGCTTCTTCGGCGCGGCCGAGTATGACGTGGTGTCACGCTCCGCGGCCTTGGCGAGTTTGAAGACCGTCGCCCGGCTCGTCAGTCCGGGCCTGTTCGGCCACGGCGTCGACAACGCGGAAACCGAGGCCCACCGCGAGCACATCCTCGCGTTGTTGGGTCAGGCGGGCGTTCTTTAGGGACGCCATGCGAAAACCCCCTGGACGCGGTGTCCAGGGGGCTCGTCACGCGACCCGCCGTTGACGACGAACACGCCAAAAGCGCGCGCTTAGCGGCTGATGGGGTTTGTCACCTCAAGGCGCGCATCATCCGGCAGGCCGAGCTCCTCACGGGTGAAGGCCAAGGTGACGCCGTCCTCGTCCGGCGCGTCGCAATAGTCTTTCCGGACGCGGTGGAAGGTGAGCTCGAAGCGATCATTCCCTTCCCGGTCAACTTCGACCTCGAAGAAATCTTTCGCGGTGCAGCCGTTGCTTTTCGCCCGGATCACGATGTCGTCGGAGATCTCCACGCCATAGAGCCGCTCGCCGCGACCCGAGTGCACCTTGTGGCCGTTGACCCGGACATACGCGTCATCCGAGTCGCCGCTGGTGTCGGTGATTTCGATCACGCAGCCGGCCGCGGCCACCGCCGCCACACCCAAAACCGCAAAGGCCAAATACGTCTTCATGCCTTCCCCTTTCGACCAATGATATCGAGTTTCGATATCACCATATCGAAAAACGGAAAGGGCGCAAGCGACCCAATGCCGAGGCGCCGAACATGACCGAAATTTAAGACGAGTAGAATTCGACCACGAGGTTCGGTTCCATCTTCGCGGCGTACGGCACGTCGTTGAGTTCCGGAACCCGCAAGAAGGTGGCGGTCATAGCCTTCGGGTCGACCTCAATGTAGTCGGGGGTGTCGCGCTCAGCGCTTTCAATCGCCTCGAGCACCAGCGCCAGGTTGCGCGACTTTTCCCGCACCTGCACCACGTCGCCGGGTTTGCAACGGTAGCTCGGGATGTTCGTGCGCACGCCATTCACCATGACATGGGCGTGATTGACGAATTGGCGGGCCGCGAAAACCGTCGGCACAAATTTCGCGCGGTAAACGACGGCGTCCAGCCGCGCCTCCAGCAAGCCGACCAAGTTTTCCGCCGTGTTGCCGCGCAGGCGCGACGCGTCGTCGTAGATACGGCGGAACTGCTTTTCGGTGATGTTGCCGTAATAGCCCTTGAGCTTTTGCTTGGCCCGCAGCTGGATGCCGAAGTCCGACAGCTTGCCCTTGCGGCCTTGGCCATGCATCCCGGGGCCATAGCTGCGTTTGTTGACTGGGCTTTTTGGGCGACCCCAGATGTTCTCACCCATCCGGCGGTCGATTTTGTATTTGGCGCTCTGGCGCTTAGACATGGTTTCTCGCTCAGTGACGCGGGCCGGCGGTCCTCCCCATGAGGCCCGCGATTGCAACGGCGGCGGCGCGTCGTCCCGTTATGATCAGCCACGGCGGGCCGTGGCCTTCCCAGCCTTCCCCATGGGCGGCCGAGGAAGCGCGCTGTGTGTCAATTGCCGTCACGTTTGTCAACCAACGACACGCGGCGCGGACATCGGCTGGGCGGTTAGAGCGACGCGACGAGCGCGTCAGCCACATCAAACCGTTCGCCCAGCGCGTCCTCCGTCGCGGACCACAGCCGCGCCCACGCGCGGGTGTCGCGCGCACGGTTCGCCACCGTTGCGTCCCCCGCCGGACCGCGGACCTCGCCCATATGCTGCGGACCGTAATAGCCACCCGGTTTGGCCTCACGGCCAGCCGCCGCGAGAACGGTGGGCTCCGCGCCAGCCTGCGCCGATTGCGCCAGCAGCGGATTGGTCACCCGGTAGAGCGCGTGGAAGAACCCGGTGGGTCCCGTGCTTTGGAGGCGCGTGTCCGAATAGCCAGGATGGCAGGCCACGGCCATCGACCGCGCGCCCGCGGCCCGCAAGCGCCGATCAAGCTCAAACGCGAACATCAGATTGGCGAGTTTGGAGCGCGTGTAGGACCGCGTCGGGGCGTAGCGTCGCGCCATCATCAGATCGTCGAAATCGATGGCGCCGTACTTGTGCGCGAGACTCGACACCACGACCACGCGCCCGGCCGCCGCCTCCACCCGATCAAGCAGGAGCTTCGTCCACACAAAGTGCCCAATGTGATTGACGCCGAGTTGCAGCTCGAAGCCGTCACGCGTCTGTCGCCGGGGCGTCTGCATGACGCCGGCGTTGTTGATCAGGCCGTCGATGCGCGCAGAGCGCTCACGCAGCTCCGCGGCGGCGTCGCGCACGACGCTGAGATCCGCCAAGTCTAGCCTGAGGACGTCGACGGCGCCGCGCGCGTCCGCCGCAAGATCCCGCTGCGCCGCCTGCGCCTTGTCTGGCGACCGGCACGCAATCACGACGTCGCCGCCAGCCCGCGCAAGATGACGCGCCGCCTCCAGCCCGATGCCGCTGTTGCCGCCCGTGATGACGTACAGCTTGCCGGTCAAATCAGGCAGCTGATCCGGCGACCACTGGGTGACGCCGCTGTCGACGCGCCGCTGCGTCATCCGCCTAGGGCCCTCCGACGTGCGCTGAAAGTGTTCGAATTGGACATTTTGGATTCATATTGTCAATGTTGAGCATGGACGCTGAGCCCCCCCTCGATCCGCGCCCCGTGCTGGAAGCGTTTGCCCACTATGGCTTTCGCCGCGCCTCGATGGAGGATTTGGCGCGCGCCCTCGGGGTGTCTCGGCAGACGTTGTACAACCGGTTTCGCACGAAGGAGGCTCTGCGCGACTGGGCGCTGACGCGCTTCGCGGCGCGCTTGGTGGCGCAGGCCGGCGACGCGCTGGCGCGCGAGGAGACGCCCACCGCGGTGTGTCTCCACGACGCCTTTATGCGCTGGACCGGCGATCATGTGTCGTTGGTGCGGACCGCGCCCCATGGCTCCGAGATTATGGTGATGGGCGTGGCGGCGGTGAAGAACGCAACCGCCGACCCGGCCCAGAACTTCCAAAACCGCTTGCGGGCGTTCTTTCAAAGCCGCCTCTGGCTCGACGCCGAACGCGCCGACGCCCTCGCCTTCACAATGCTGGCCGCCTCTAAAGGATTGCTGGTGACGGTGGCCACCACGGAGGCCTACGCCACAGCGATGGACTGTGTGATTGACGCGATCTTGGCGGCCCCGCACCCGCCTGATCATGCTGTCGCGACACTCAATCCCGACGGCGCTGGAGCGCCTTGATCGCGCCGCGCAGCGTGCGCACCTCCTGCTCCGTCAGGCCCGCGCGCGCAAACGCCGCGCGCATGTGCCTCATCATCAGCGGCTGTTTGTGCGCCGGGTGGAAGTAGCGCGCCTCCTCCAACGCCTCCTCCCAGTGGACCATCAACGCTTCGAAATCAGCTTTGGCGGCCGGCGCGAGATCGCGCTCAAACGGAGCGGCGGCGGCCTGCGCGGCGCCCCAGGCATACGCGAAGACCCCCACCGCTTGGGCCAGGTTTAGGGACGAAAACCCGGGATTGACGGGATACGTGAGGATCGCGTCCGTCTGCACGATGTCGTCATTCGTCAAACCGGACGCTTCAGGCCCGAACAGGACCGCGACCCGCACGCCCGCCGCCGCCCGGGACGCCAGCGCCGCCACGGCGTCTTGCGGCGCAAGTACAGGGATCTCCAGCTCACGCGGCCGCGCCGTCGCGGCAAGCGCGTAGCCCACATCGCCCAGCGCGGCCGTCACATCGTCGTGGACCGCCACCTTGACCGGCGGCGGGCCTGACGACGGCTCGTCGAGGAACCCGAGCGCGCCCGCGGCCATCGCAAAGGCGGCCCGGTTGGGCCAGACGTCGCGCGGCGCGGCCAAGCGCAGGTCGGAGAGGCCAAAGTTCGCCATGACCCGGGCCGCGGCGCCAATGTTTTCGCCCAACTGCGGTCGCGCGAGAATCACTGTGACAGGCGGCTGATCCACGGGTCGCACTCCTGAACCAGCCGCGGCCCGTCAGGGCGCTTCGGGAGAACGGCGCCACGCTGCGAGGCGGGCGGCGGCGCGCCAACGGTCCGCGCGACGGAGCCGCTCTGCTAACGGATGCCGATGGCGATCGCAAGACGCCGGTGCGCGCGCCCGCCCGCGCCATCGTGCTTCGGAGCTATCGAAGCCGTGACGGCGCGGCGGCTTTCGCCACCCCCCTGACAGTGCTAATCACGATCGTCAAATCCGCGGTCGCGCGCCGATCGTCCCTCTCACCCACAACTGCGGAGCCCCATTGCCGTGATCAAGGTGAAAAACCCGATCGTCGAACTCGATGGCGACGAAATGACCCGTATTATTTGGGCCATGATCAAAGAGAAGCTGATCCTGCCCTATCTTGATATTGATCTGCGCTATTTTGATTTATCGATACAGTCGCGCGACGCGACCGACGACCAGATCACCATCGACGCGGCGCACGCCATCAAAGAGCACGGCGTGGGCGTGAAATGCGCGACCATCACGCCGGACGAAGCGCGGGTGGAGGAGTTTGGCCTCAAGAAAATGTGGCGCAGCCCCAACGGGACCATCCGCAACATCTTGGGCGGCGTCGTGTTCCGGGCGCCGATCATCTGCAAGAACGTTCCGCGCCTCGTGCCCGGCTGGACGCAGCCGATCGTCATCGGTCGCCACGCCTTTGGCGATCAGTATCGCGCGACGGACTTCAAGTTCCCGGGCGCCGGCAAACTGACCATCAAGTTCGAAGGCGCCGACGGCACGACCATCGAACATGAAGTGTTCGACGCCCCGGACTCCGGCATCGCCATGGCGATGTACAATCTCGATTCGTCGATACGTGACTTCGCCCGGGCGAGCTTCAATTACGGACTCCGCTTGAATTATCCGGTTTACATGTCGACCAAGAACACCATTCTCAAAGCTTATGACGGCCGCTTTAAGGATATCTTCCAAGAAATCTATGACTCCGAATTCAAGGAGCACTTCGACGCGCAGGGCCTCCACTACGAGCACCGCTTGATCGATGACATGGTCGCCGCGTGCTTGAAATGGTCTGGCGGCTATGTCTGGGCGTGCAAGAACTATGATGGCGATGTGCAGTCCGACACCGTCGCGCAGGGCTTTGGCTCCCTTGGCATGATGACCTCGGTGCTGATGTCGCCCGATGGCAAAACCGTGGAGGCGGAAGCCGCCCACGGCACCGTGACGCGCCACTATCGGGCCCACGAGCGCGGCGAAGCGACGTCGACCAACTCCATCGCGTCGATCTTTGCGTGGACGAACGGCCTGAAAAATCGCGGCCGCATGGACGACACGCCGGATGTGGTCGCCTTCGCGGAGAAACTCGAGCAGACGATCATCACCACGGTCGAGACCGGCCACATGACCAAGGACTTGGCGCTGTTGGTTGGCGATCAACAGAGTTGGCTGACCACGGAAGGGTTCTTGGACGCGGTGGCGGAACGGCTGCAGCGCGCCATGATCGCCGCCTAAGGTCACGACGGGCATGGGCCGGCCGGTCTTCTTGTCCCTCTGCGGCGAGTGGACCGGCGTCTACACCCACGACCTTGGCGCTGTGCCGTTCAACGCCACGCTCGAGGAGGAGGATGGCCGCCTCACCGGGCGCATCAATGAACCAAACACCTTCGCCCCGACCGGCGTCGCCCGGCTCTTCGCCAGCCTCACGGGATCGAAAGCGGCAGAGACCGTGCGCTTCGTCAAAGCCTATGACGGCGCGGGCGGCGTGGATCACACGGTCGCCTATGACGGGGCCTGCGACGCCGCCTTCGTGGAGATCCGTGGCGTGTGGCGGATCTCGCCGTTTTGCTCCGGGCCTTTTGTGATGACCCGCGTTCGCGCCGACATCGCGGTTGCGGTGTATCGTGCGGCGGGCGCGCAGACCTGACGGCCTCAGGCGCTGACGCGCCGGACCAAACCTTGGCTCCAACCACCGCGAAGACACTGCTGTGCGACAGAACCACGTGACCCTGCCCGCGCTGGACTACGCCCAGTCCGTGGACTTTTACACGCGGCTCGGGCTGATCCAGATCGTCGACGCCCCTCCCCGGTACGCCCGGTTCGAGTGCCCAGCCGGGGACGCCGGCGGCGCGCCCGCGACGCTCTCCATCGAACGGATCCTGGACTGGCCCGGCGCCGAATGGCCGTTGATCTATCTGGAGGTTGACGATCTTGACGCCGTGTTGGCCGCGCTCGCGGCGTCTGGGATCACGCCGCTTCGTCCGCCCGAGACGAAACGCTATCTCTGGCGTGAGGCGGACGTGCGCGACCCGGCCGGCAACCGCCTGCGCCTCTATCACGCCGGCGACGCGCGGCGCTTTCCTCCCTGGCGCGTCGGCGACGCCGGATCCGGCCGCTAAACGGCTTCCGCCGCCACCGCCTTCAGTGCTGCGCGGATGGCGCCGATGGCGTCGTCGGCCTGGTCGCCTTGGGGACCGCCCGCTTGGGCCATGTCGGGGCGGCCGCCGCCGCCCTTGCCGCCCACGGCCTCAGCTCCCGCGCGGACAAGCTCGCGCGCGTCCACGCGCCCGGCGAGGTCCGCCGTGACGCCGACCGCGAGCGCGGCCTTTCCGTCATTGACGCCGATGAACGCCGCAACGCCGGAACCAAGCTCCGCCTTCGCTTGATCGACCAGGGCGCGCAGATCCTTGCCGCCCACGCCCTCCGCGACGCGCGCGATCAGCTTCACGCCGGCGATCTCCTCCGGCGCGGCGGGCGCCGCTGCGCCGCCGCCGAGGGCAAGCTTCTTCTTCGCGTCCGCCAGCTGACGCTCCAGCCCCTTGCGCTCCTCTAGGAGGGTCGCGAGGCGCGCTTCCGCTTCGCCCAACGGCGTCTTCAGCGTGTCCGCCAAGCGCTGCGCGGCCGCTGCTTGGCCGTCAAGCCACGCCTTCGCGCCCGCGCCGGTCATCGCCTCCAGCCTCCGCACCCCGGCGGCGACGGCGGATTCGCCGACAATCTTAAAAAGTGCGATGTCGCCCGTGCGCTCCACATGCGTGCCGCCGCACAGCTCCACGGAGTAAGGCGCGCGCGCGCCGTCGACATCCTTGCCGAGGGTGAGCACCCGCACCTCCTCGCCATACTTTTCGCCGAAGAGGGCCAAGGCGCCCGCCTCCACCGCCGCGTCCGGCGCCATAAGCTGCGTCTTCGCCGGCGCGTTCTGACGGATGACGGCGTTCACCTCCGCTTCGATGCCGGCGCGTTCGTCCGCCGAGAGCGCCGCGCCGTGGCTGAAGTCGAAACGCAGCCGGTCGGGCCCCACATACGAGCCCTTTTGGGTGACGTGCGGACCGAGCGTTCGCCGCAGCGCGGCGTGCAGCAAATGGGTCGCGGAGTGGTTCGCGCGGATCGCGTCGCGGCGCGCGGCGTCCACCTCCAGCGTCGCCGGTTGCCCGGGGAGGAGCGCGCCGGCCTCCACCCGCACCCGGTGGGCGAACAACCCGCCTTCGCGTTTTCGAACGTCCAGCACCGCCGCGCGCGCGCCGCCCGCCGCGCGGATCACGCCCGTGTCGCCAATCTGCCCGCCGGACTCCGCGTAAAACGGCGTCTGGTCGAGCAGCACCTCGCCCTCCTGACCAACGCCCAGCCGCGCCACGCGCGCGCCGTCCACCAGAATGGCGAGCACATCGCCCTTCGCTTTGGTCTTTGCGTACCCGAGAAACGCGGTTTCCGGCATCTCCCGCGCGAGAGCCGCCCACTCCGCGCTCGCCGCCGCGTCGCCGGACCCCGCCCAGTGGGCGCGCGCCTCGGCCCGCTGGCGATCCATCGCGGCGTCAAAGCCGTCCGTGTCGACGCTCACGCCGCGCGCGCGCAGCGCATCTTGGGTGAGGTCCAAGGGAAAGCCATACGTGTCATAGAGGCGAAACGCGGTGTCGCCGTCGAGCTGATCGCCCTCGCCCAGGCCGCCCGCGGCCTCTTCCAGCAACGCCAAACCACGGCCCAAGGTGCGCTGAAAGCGCTCCTCCTCCTGACGAAGCGTCTCGCTCACCACCGCTTCCGCCCGGACGAGCTCCGGATAGGCCTCGCCCATCTCCGCGGTTAAGGCCGGCGCGAGACGGTGCATCACCGGCTCCTCCGCGCCAAGCAAATGAGCATGGCGCATGGCCCGGCGCATAATCCGTCGCAGAACATAGCCGCGGCCCTCATTCGCGGGGCTCACGCCATCGGCGATCAAAAAGGCGCTGGCGCGCAGATGGTCGGCGATGACGCGGAAGCTCGCCGCGGCCTCGCCCTCCGCCTTGCGGGAGAGCGCGTCCTCGCCCGCCGCGATCAACGCGCGAAAGAGGTCCGTGTCGTAATTGGAATGCACGCCTTGGAGCACCGCCGCGATGCGCTCCAACCCCATGCCGGTGTCGATGGACGGCTTCGGCAGCGCGCTGCGCGTCCCGTCGGCGGCCTGTTCGAACTGCATGAAGACAAGGTTCCAGAT
>CAZGLY010000025.1:30064-48827 GCA_964526675.1 uncultured Caulobacterales bacterium | reverse complement strand
CTTCCAGCCGCCGAAGGTGTGATAGGCCACCGGCACCGGGATCGGCACGTTGATCCCGACCATGCCCACCTCCACCCGCGCGGCGAACTCGCGCGCGGCCGCGCCGTTGCGCGTGAAGATGGCGACGCCGTTGCCGTATTGGTGCTGCGAGGGCAGGGCGAGCGCTTCCTCAAAGCTCTCCGCCCGCACGATCTGCAGGACCGGCCCGAAGATCTCCTCCCGATAGGAGCGCATCGCCGGCGTGACGTGGTCAAAGAGCGTCGGCGCCATGAAGAAGCCGCCCTCATGGCCCTGGAGCGTGAAGCCGCGGCCGTCTCGGACGAGCGTCGCGCCCTCGTCGACGCCCATTTGAATGTAGTCCTCAACCCGTTGGCGGTGGGCGGCGGTGACGAGGGGGCCGTAGTGGGCGTCGGGGTCCGTGGACACTCCGATGTTCAGGGCGTCCATGGCCGGCTGCATCGCCTCCACCAGCGCGTCGGCGGTCTTCGCGCCCACAGGCACGGCGACGGGCAACGCCATGCAGCGTTCGCCAGCTGATCCGAAGGCCGCGCCGGCGAGATCTTTGACGACCTGATCGAGATCAGCGTCCGGCAAGATCACGCCGTGGTTCTTCGCCCCGCCCATGGCCTGGACGCGTTTCCCGTGCGCCGTTCCGGTCGAATAGACGTAGTGGGCGATGTCGGAGGAGCCGACAAAGCTCACCGCCTTCACGTCGGGATGGGTGAGCAGCGCGTCGACCGCTTCCTTATCGCCCTGCACGACGTTGAGCACCCCCGTCACGTCGATCCCGACGTCGCGTCCGGCCTCCATAAAGAGTTCGGCGAGGCGCACGGGGACGGACGGATCTTTCTCCGACGGCTTGAGGATGAAGGTGTTGCCGCAGGCGATCGCCACGCCAAACATCCACATCGGGATCATGGCGGGGAAGTTGAACGGGGTGATCCCCACGCCCACGCCCAGCGGCAGGCGCATGGAATACACGTCGATGCCCGAGCCTGCGCCGTAGGTGTACTCGCCCTTTTGGGCGTGGGGGATGCCGCACGCGAACTCGATCACCTCCAAGCCGCGCTGCACGTCGCCGCGAGCGTCCGCGACCACCTTGCCGTGCTCGCTCGCAAGCAGCCGCGCCAGGGCGTCCATCTCCTGCTCCACCCGCGCTTTGAAGGCGAAGAGCACCCGCGCACGGCGCTGAGGATTGACAGCCGCCCAGCGTGGGAACGCGGCCCGAGCGGCGTCCACGGCCGCGGCGACGTCCGCCGTGCTGGAGAGGCCGACCCGCGCTTGGACGTGACCCGTGTTGGGGTCAAACACATCGCTCGACCGTCCCGACCGCGTCGCCGCAGCGGCGCCAGCGATAAAATTGTCGAGCTTTCGGATATTGGTCGCCGTTTCTGCGGCGATTGCGGCGTCAACGGGCATGAGCGTCTTCCCTTGGCGACGATTGCGGACGTCTTTTGCTCACTGTGAAGCTTTGCGGCCCGGCTGTCGAGACGCGTCGCGGCCAGGCGCGATCACACGCGCGCCAGCTAGGCGGCGCAGGGAGCGTCTGCTGTGGCCGCCCACATCATTTCGTCGCACACCACCCGCGCGTCCCGGCCGATCGAGTAGCGCAGAGTCACGTCGCCCGTGCGGGTGAAGCCGCACTTCTCCAGCACGCGCGCAGAGGCGGCGTTGTCGCGAAAGTGCGTTGCGCGGACGTGGGTTTGCCCAAGATCAGCGTGGAGCCAATCGATCATGGCGCGTGTCGCTTCGGTGGCGTAGCCGCGCCCCCAATACGCCGCGCCCATCCAATAGCCGAGTTCAAAAGGCTCCGCCGCCCGCGGGCGTTGGGCCCCGATCATGCCAACGAGGCCATCGGCGGCCGTCGTCACCGCGAACACATAGTCCGTCCCGCGTCGACGGCGCAGAGCCAGCAGCATCAACCAGCCTTCGGCCACCTCAACCGGGTAAGGATGGGGAATGGCGGTCGTCATGCGGGCGACGTGTTCGTCCCCCGCGAGCGCGGAGACGCGCATGGCGTCCTGATCGGTCGGCATGCGCAGGCGCAGCCGCTCGGTCTCGATGACGGTACGCATGGACTCCTCCGTCGCGACACGCCGGATGGGCGACAAACCCCGTCGAGGCACGCACGTCGTGGTCACACAAGCTTACAAGGAGCGGCGGTCGAACACGCCGCTTGTGCAGACGCCGCCTTAGCCGGCGTCGCGTTCGCCGTCGGTTACGGCCGGGGTTACGGACACATAAGCGCGTCCGCCGCGTTTCCGCGTAAACGCCACCGCGCCGTCTGTCAGAGCAAACAGCGTGTGGTCCTTGCCCATGCCGACATTGTCGCCCGGGAAAAACCGCGTGCCGCGCTGGCGCACGATGATGTTGCCCGGAACCACGGTCTCGCCCGCGAACTTTTTCACCCCGAGGCGTCGCCCTTCTGAGTCGCGTCCGTTGCGCGATGAGCCGCCTGCTTTCTTATGCGCCATGCCTGGTCCTCCTACGCCCCGCCGTCTTCCGCGGCGTCATCCGCAGCGTTGTTTCCAGTCGCTGGTGTCTGATCCGTGTTGTGCCGATCTTGGGCCGTCTTGTCCACCGCCGCGCGAGGCGCGCCGCCGGCCATCAGCTCCGTCGCCTGGCCAATCCAGTCTTCCCGCTCGATGCGGCCTTTGAAATTCAGCACCGCGTCAACCCGCGCAACATCGTCAGCGGTGAACGCCGCGATCTGCCGATAATGGAAGATGCCCAGATCGTTCAGTTTCGTCGCCAGCTTTTCGCCGACGCCGCCGATCAGAGACAAGTCGTCCGGCTCGCCGTCGGGCGCGTCCAGGAAGCGGACCGCCGCCGCCTCGTCCGCGGCCGGGGCGGCGGGCTTCGCTTTCGCTTTGGACTTCGATTTCTTGGGCGTCGGCGCGCCGTCGGCGCTTACGCCGGTGATGCGCACCACCGTTTCCGACTGCCGGTGGCCCATTTTGCGACGGTAGGTGTTGCGCGGCCGGCGCTTCACAATCGTGATCTTGTCGCCGCGGCGTTGCTCGACCACTTCGCCCGTCACCGCCGCGCCGTCCACCAGCGGCGCGCCCACGGTCAGGGCGTCTCCGCCCACCATCAGCACGTCGCTGAACACGACCTCGGCGCCCGCCTCCAACGCCGCGCCCTCCGCGTCAGCCAGCTTTTCGACCACGATGACGTCGTCGGGGGCGACGCGATACTGCTTGCCGCCGGTTTTGATGACCGCATAAGCGCTCATAGCGTCTTCCGGAGGTCCTTGCGGCCGCACCGGTCCTTGTTCGCCCGAGCGCGATCGCCGCGCGCAGGGTGATAAATGAAAACCGGCGCGAGGCGCGCCGGCGGAAAGGCGATCGCATACGCCGGGGAGGCTGTCGCGTCAAGGTCGCCGCGGGGCGTTCATCCGTTTCACGCACTCACGCCAGACGGTAGCCCATCGCCTCCTGTCGCTGACGCGCCATCGCTATGTGCTGCCGTTCAATCCACCGGCTCATGGTGAGGGAGAGCGCCGCGGAGACGAACATGATCCACACCGGCACAGGACCCCGCCACGCCGTGGACTCCAGAAGGTTATGCAGGATGCCAAAGTAAATAAAGGACCAGAACAAAAATGAGCCAGGCAAGGAGCGCACGCGCGCGTTCACCAGCAACACGAGGATATGTATGATGGATGCCACGAACAGGAGGAGTCCAATAATGCCAGTCTGAACATGCAGGTCCATATAACCGTTGTGAGCCTGGTTCAGCATTCGTATGAACGGGATGGGAGAATTGACCGGCGGTGATGATGGGCCGATGCCCCAAAACGCGCCATACCCGGTGCCAAGGACATAACGCTTATCAATTTCAGAATCGATATAAGACCAGATGGCTGTTCGCCCTGTGAAGGTGAACTTGTCAAACAGCTCGGCCAAGAGGCTGTTCATGTTCAGAATGAAGAAGAAGCTGACAATTCCGCCAAAAATGATGAAGGCTATGACACCGAGCACGCGAGCTCTTTGAGAAATGCTTCGATTCCACTGGCCATTGCCCACCGCAAGCAAGAGAATGCCCGTCGTTAAGGCGATGGATGTCTTCGATAAGCTGAGCGCCAGCGTAACTGTGAACAGTACAAACATGAGCAGTCGTCGCCAGCTCTTGTCGATCGGCGGCCGAAAGGTCCCCAGCCCCACCGACATCAAGATGCCGAGAGACGAAATCATGCCCATAATGTTCTTGCTGCCGTAGATGCCGCGGAACAACCCATTGGTGTCGTAGCAGGCGGGCACGGCGATCGCGACGATGTTCATAACGCAGCACACCCAGAACGCCCCATACACGCCGCGCCAAAACTCGCGCACCGACGAGGATGTGACCATCACCGACGCGATCGTGGCCATCACCAATGTGGTCAAGACGGCGCGGCGCATCGTGGAGGACACGTGCTCCGACCACATGGTGCTTGCAAGGATCCAAGCAATAAAAGGTAAGAATGGCACGAGCACAGTGATCAGTGCTTGAATGCGCCGCGTCTGCAACACGTAGAGCGAGGTGACCATGAACATCACCAACCAAAAAATTTGGTTCAGCGTGTTGCGCCCGCCACCGGTGGCTGCGCGTTTTGTCAAGGCTTCTACAAGTTCTGTGGCCGCCAGTTTGGTCGTGTAATCTGGCGTCCACACACCCAACAAGTAGGTGAACAACAGCATGGTGAGCAGCGGCGTCATGTCGAAACGCACCGTGCGCTGCAAACCCAGCGGTGTATTCTGCGTCACCACGCGGATCATGGGCGATCAATCCGTCAGCCATTGCGCGGCCCGCGCCGCGCGTCGTGTCCTCACCACACCGACCCAGGGCCGGTCAAGCGCGGCTCAGGAGTCGCAACGCAGCACGGGCGTGCGCCCCGATCGGCGGCGCCGTCGTCTCGGCGCGACCACGCAGCCTAGGATGCGCGCGCCGTGAAATGCGCGTCAAGAAAGGCCAGGAACAAACGCCAATCCTCGCTCGTCACGCCATGGATGCCGCCGCGCAAGAAAAAGGCCACATCCGCGTCAGTGTCGACCGCGCGCATGCTGTTCTGGGTCAGACCCTCAGAGCCGTACAAGGCGTAGACGGCGTTGGCGGCTTTGGCTGCTTGGAACGCCCCCGATGGGTCGGACCAGCCGTCGCGCCGAGCGTTTCCGAGCAAAACCGGCCGCGGCGCGACCAACGCGAGGAGTTGATGCTGATCCAGCGGCAGCTCCTCCTCCCGCCCGGCATAGGCCGCGAAGGCCGGCGCAAACCAGTGCGGATACCGTTCGGTGATCTGCGCCACCGATTCGCCGTTGAGGCTCCGCGACAGCGTCGCCCCGCCCGTGCCGGATTGGTGGGCGATCACCAGGTCGATCCGCGGATCGAACGCGGCCGCCAGGAGCGCGGATTTGCCATTGCGCGAATGTCCCCACACGGCCACCCGCCCCGGGTCATAAGCGCCATCCTCAATCAGGAAATCGACCGCGCGCGAATAGGCCCAGGCCCAAGCCGCGATCGCGCCGGTGCGGGGATAGGCGCCGCCGGGCGGCGTCAACGCCATCAGCGCGGGCTCGGCGGCGGCGCTGTCGTCCGCCGCGATGTCGCCGCCATACTGCGCCACGAACGCATAGCCGCGACGCACGATGGTCTTGAGCGGGGGCGTCGAGAGGTGCCGGCCCATGACGGCCGTGACCAGCGCGCCCATGACGCGATTGTCGCAAAAGTCTGGATAGGCCCCCAGCGTCTCCACGCCTGGCCGCGGCACGGTGCGGTGATTGCCGCAGAAGTTCTGCGCGACGATCACGGGGTGAGGGCCGGGGCCCTGCGGCCGCACAATGGCGAGATTAAACGGCGCGGCGTCGCCAGCCCGCAGCGTCACCTGCTCCAACACGGCCGCGCCGCCCAACGCGCCATCATCGAGGACGCGACGCTCCACCACCCGCGTCGCGGTTGGCTCTGGCATCGCGCCGTAGAGATGGCGTTGAAACGCGTCCCGCAGCAGCGGCGCCCGCCGGTCGCGCCACTGCGCCACAGTTTCAACAGGCGCATCGTCGAGAAACGCGCCGAGAAGGGCGGGGCGCGCCTCCACCGTGCTTTCGTCCAATGGGATCCGTTTCAACGGGCTGCACCCCGCCATGGCGCTCACCACCGCGAGCCAACCAACCAACACCGTCGTCGACGCCAACCGCATGCTCACGCCTCACTCTCACACTCGCCTCACCGCCGGACGCGGTCTTAACATGACCAGCCGCGGGCGACCGCCCGCCGCCGCGTCGTGAAATCCCAAATGGCCCCTTTACGATCGGTTCGGAAAGATGTTGAACCAACCCGTCGCCGCTCTGGCCGGCCGCCATCGCGCCCGCCGCCGACGGCGAGAGAGAGCCATCCATGACCGTGTCTGAAAGCGCTCCCGCCCCAATCGATTTTGGCGCGCTCGACGAGCCCGCCCCTGAGCGCAAGGGGCTGCGCATCTTGCATGTCGTGCGTCAATACACCCCCTCCATCGGCGGGCTCGAAACCTATGTCGAACAGCTGGTGGAGCGCCAAGCGCGCACCCACCGCGTCCACATTCTCACGCTTGACCGCGTGTTTGGGCAGCCGGCGCGGTTAAGCCGGCTGGAACGCATGTATCACGCCCCGGTCCACCGGGTCGGCTTCGTCGGATCGCGGCAGTTCTTTCTTCCATTTCTCAGCCCGTTCTGGCTGCGGAAATTCGATATTGTTCACATTCACGCGACGGATCAGTTGCTCGATCTGATCCATCTGTCGCGGCTGGTCGGCGCGCCGCCCTACGTGGTCACCAGCCATGGGCTTTTCTTCCACACCGCCAGCTTGCGGCGCGTCAAAGAGGTGTATCTGAGCGCGATCACGCGGTTTTCGCTCAAGGGCGCTGCGGCGGTTCTGGCGATCAGCCGAAACGACGCCGACATCATGGGCCGCGTCGGGGTGGCGAGCGAGTTGATGCGCAACCCGATCGAACCCTTTGCGCCGCCGATCGCCCATGGCGGCGACATGATCTACATCGGCCGCGTCTCCGAGAACAAACGCGTGGGGCTCCTCATCGATTTCCTGGCGGCGGTGCGCCGCGTGGATCCCGCCATGCGTCTTCACGTTGTCGGCGGCGACAGCGAGGGCCTTCTGAACGGCGTGAAACAACGCGCCGCGGACCTCGGCGTGGCGGATGCGGTGACGTTTCACGGCTTCGTCGATCGCGCCCGCATGGAGGAGCTGTGCGGCGCCTCGCGGTATCTGGTGTCGGCGTCGCGCTATGAAGGCTTCGGCATCTCGCTCGTGGAGGGCATGTCCAAGGGGCTCTTGCCGGTCGTGCAGGACAACGCGGCGTTCCGCGAAACGGTGGATCTCGCCGGCGTGGGGCTGCTGACGCAGTTCGAAGATGCTGAGCGCGCCGCGGCGGCGTTTTTGGCGTGGCGCGACGGCGTTGGCCACGACGATCAACGCACAGCGCGCGCCTTTGCTCTCACTCACTCTTGGGACCATGTGGTGGAGCGTTTGGAGGAGATTTATGCCAGCGCCCGTGCTTGAGCCGTCTCAAGAATCCGCGCGGGGACCGGGACCGTCACCCTTCGGCGCGCGCTACGATCCAAGCGTGCGCGGCGCGTTTTCATGCCTGGATATTCTCGGCGTGTCGGTGTCGGTCTGCACGACGGACGACGCCATCACGCACATCACCAAGCGCCTCGCGGCGGGCGCGAAGACGCCGGTGGCGTTCGCCAACGCCAACCTTCTGAACACGCTGTGGGAACACCCGCGTGGTCCCGCGATGCTGAAGGATTTTTTCGTCATCAATGACGGCGTCGGGATGGATGTGGCGGGCCAGCTCCTCTACGGCCGCTCGTTTCCGGACAACCTAAACGGCACTGATTTCACGCCTGCGCTTCTGTCGGCGCTGCCGCAAGAGGCGCGGGTGTTCTTGTTTGGCGCGCGCGAGGAGGTTGTGGAGACGTGTGCGCGCGTCATTCCTGAGCGGTTTGGCGCCGCCGTGGTCGGGTATCACCACGGCTACACGAAGGACTATGCGAGCGTGGCGCAAGCGATCAACGCCAGCGGCGCGCATGTCGTGCTCGTCGCGCTGGGCAATCCCGCTCAAGAGATGTGGATCGCCGATTACATGAACCAAACCCGTTCGACCGTGTTTATCGGGGTCGGCGCGTATCTGGATTTCTTGGCCGGCAAGTTTCCGCGGGCGCCGGCGTGGATGCGCAAACTGCGCATTGAGTTCCTGTTTCGACTGATGCAAGAGCCGCGGCGTTTGGCGAAACGCTACACCGTCGACCTCTTTGTGTTCCTGTGGCGCGTCTTGCGTCAGCGGCGCGACCGGTTGTCCGCCGACGGCCGCTGACGGGTCGCGTCTGAGACGCCTCCGCAGTCGGGGGGTCAGCCCCCGGGACCGCAGTCGATGCAGCGAGCCGGCGGCTGTGGACCCATTTCCAAGGCGAAATTGAGCGTCCGAAGCGCGGTGCGCAGACCCTCTTCGACCACCGGGTGATAGAACGGCCGCTCCAGCATCTCCGCCACGGAGATGTTTGATTGCAGCGACCAGGCCAGAAGGTGCGCGAGGTGCTCCGCGCGCGGGCCAATCATCTCCGCCCCGAGGAAACGGCCGGTGTTGCATTCGCCATAGACGTGGAGCAAACCGGCGTTGACGCCCATCACGCGCGCGCGTCCCTGATCCGCCCAGTCCACAGCCCCCGTTCGGAAGTCCGCCCCGCGGGCGACCAGCTCGCGGTGGGTTTCGCCGACCATCATGATCTGCGGATCGGAGAAGGTCACCGACAGCGGCGCGCTTTTCGTGAACCGGCGTACCTCGGGGAAGTGCGCGGCGTTGTAGCCGGCGACGCGGCCTTCGTCCGCGGCCTCATGGAGAAGCGGCACGGTGTTGGTGGCGTCGCCGGCGATGAAGATCGCGCTGTCGCCGGCGCGGCCGCTGAAATGGTCGAAGACGGGGACGCCGCGCGCATCGAGCTCAAGGCTGGTGTTCTCAAGACCGAGATCGTCCACATTGGGCCGCCGGCCCGTTGCGGCGAGGGCGTAGTCAAAGCGTTCTGTTGTGGTGAGGCCGTCGACCACATAGTCGATCTCCACGCCATCCTCCGTGCGCGCGCGGCGTGTCACGTCGCTGTGGGGATGAAAAGGAAACTCCGCCGAGAAGAGCTCCCGCGCTCGCGCCAGGACGGCCGGGTCCGTGAGGGGACCGACCAGATTGTCGCGCCCGAACAGCGTCACGCGCACGCCCAGGCGATGAAGCGCTTGGCCCAATTCGAGGCCAATGACGCCGGCGCCGAACACAGCCACGGACTCCGGAAGATCCTCCCAATCGAACACGTTGTCGTTGACGATCAACCGGTCGCCAAAGGCGTCGAACGCTGGCGGCGACGCGGGACGCGACCCCGTCGCGATGACGATCCGGTCGGCTGTCACGGTGGACCCGTCGCTGAGGACGAGATCATGGTCCGACGTGAAGCGCGCCCGGGCCATCACCCGGTGGGCGAGGGGCCAGGCCTCCACGTCCTCGTTCACAAATCCCACAAACCGGTCGCGTTCAGAGCGCACGCGGCGCATCACGGCGCGCCCGTCCACGCGCGGCGCGTCATAGTGGACGCCGAACCGAGCCGCGTGCGGCCCCCCGTGGGCGGCTTCAGCGGCCGCGATCAGCAACTTCGATGGCATGCACCCGACCCGCGCGCAGGTCGTTCCGTATTGCTCCCCCTCGATCAGAAGGATGTTGTCGGCGACGCGCGAGGCCTCGCGATAGGCGCGCATGCCGGCCGAGCCGGCCCCGATGATGGCGATGTCCACGTGGCGATGTGTCATGAGGTGTCCCCTAAAGGCTGTCGGCGCCGGCGGCGCGGTCGGCGCCTGGCGTGGTCGCGCCCGGCGTGGTCGCGCCTGAACCCGTCGTGGCCAAGTCAGTCATGGCTGTGTCCCTCCGTAAGGTGTCGAATGGGTGTCGCGTGCGGCCGACCGGGCCTGGCCAACGGCGGCGCAGCCTCTATCTGTGAGTTGTGGACTGATCGGTCAACAACGATTTCGGACCGAATGGTCACAAAACTGGGAGGAGGAGGAGAGCGCGATGGCGCGACCACGCAGCTTCGACCCCGGCGCGGCCTTGAACCGCGCGAAGAACGCCTTTTGGCGCAGCGGTTTCGACGGGACGTCCATGCACGACCTCGAGGCGGCGACGGGCCTCAACAAACAGAGCCTCTATCGCGAGTTCGGCGATAAGCGCGCGCTTTATCGCCGGGCGCTGAAGGACTACGAGGCTCACGAAATGGCCGAGGCTCAAGCCTGGCTGGCGGCGGAGGGGGCCGCGCGCGCGCGTGTCGCGCGGCTGTTGGATGGGGTGATCGACGCTGCCATGGCCGCCGACGATCGCCGTGGGTGTTTCTTGTGCAACGCGATCGTGGATGACGCCGGCGATGATCCGCAGACGACCGCGTGGATTTCGGAGGCCATTGGCGCGTTGCGCGCCGCGCTGGCGGCGGCGTTGGCGGCGTCGCCGCCCTATCGCGATGATGAGCCGCGCCGTCGCGCCAAGGCGGCGGAGCTGGCGGCCACCTATCTCGGCCTGCGTGCGCTGATCCGGGCGGGTCAGCCGGAGGACGTGCTGCGCGCCGTCGCCGCCCAAGCCGTAGCGGGCGTGTGAGGGGGGCCGTGGCGGGCGGGTCGCCGTGCGCCTAGACGGCGGCTCGGCGCCGCTCGATCGCGCGGTGCAAGAGCGCGTTGTAATCGCGCAAGAACGGCCCGGGCGCGAAACGCTGTCGGACGGCGGAGATGTTGTTGATCAACCAGGTGCGCAGCTCCCGTTGCTTGGAGAGCAGTTGGCGCAACGCCGCCTCGACCGACGCCACGTCCGACGGCTCCGCGCCGATGGCCGCCTCAACGCCGTCGACAAACCCGTCAATGCCGGTGCCGCGGCTGAAGATGATGGGCACGCCGCAGTAGAGCGCTTCGGCGTAGGCCATCCCGAAGGTTTCGTTCTTGCTGACCAAGACCATGCCGGCATAGTCCGGCAGCCGCGCCATCATGTCCGCGTGGGGAATCTGACTGGCAATGGTTACGTGCCGATCCAAGTTGAGGCTGGCGATCAGCCCTTTGATCTCCGCGACGGCGTCATCCGGCGTCCGACCGTAGATCTCCAAATGCACGTCGGGGTGGTCGCCTCGGATCCGCGCCAGGGCGGCCAGCAGTTCCGGCACGCCTTTCTTTTTGTAGACTTCCAAGTGCGCGAGGCAGATCAGGCGGTTTGGATTGTAGTGGAACGATGTTCGCGCTTGTGGCAGCTGCACGAAGTTGGGCAGAGGCACGAACTTGTCGTCCGCGATCGCCAGCTTGCGCTGCAAGAGCTCGCGCACCCACGCGGAGACCAAGTAGATCGCCTCCGCCTTGTTGGCCGCGTCTCGGAAGAGATTGAAGTAAAATGGGAGGTACTTCAGCGTTTTTGTTTCGGCCTCGCCCCGCGCGGAGCACACATAGGGCACGTTGAGGGCCTGCGAGAGTTTCAGCGCGGCCAGTCCCTCGAAGGTGAGCTTGTGGGCGTGGATCGCGTCGACCCTTTCGCCGGTTTCTCGCAGATGGGTCTCGATCCGTTTCGCCATCAGCGCCATGGACTGGGGCAGGTTCACGCCGCCGGGCAGCCCCCAGTACCGCATGGAAATCACGCCCTCGCGCCCGGCCCCGTCACCCGGCTCCAGCGCCGCCTGACGCGGATCCGGCGTGCGCGTGACCGCATACACCAGATGATCCGCCTCAGTGTTCAGGTCGATGAAGTTGCGCACGGCCAGCGTGTTGATGGGCCGATACGCGTTGGGAAAGTCAGCGGCGATGTGCAGGATCCGCGGGCGCAGGGTCATAGGCTTCTTGCTCGCTGCGTCGTGACGACGCGACACCGGGTCTGTGGCGTCTGACAGTCGTAGCTGTGGGGGGCGGGCGATCAAGCCAAATCTGCGGCCGGCCGGGCCGGCGCGGTCAGAAGTAACGGGTCAGACGCAGGATCAACGCGTCGTCGCGGGCGAAGGTGCTGATCGGATCGTCGTCCTCTACGTTGACGAAGAAGCGCCCTTCCACTTCCGCAAACCAGTTCTGACCCACCCGGCGTTCCGCCTCGACCTGCAGGGCCATTGCGCCGGTCTCGAGGTCGGCGACGCCGCCGGCAAGCACGCTGGTGTCCTGGGCGTCGTTGAGCGCCAGCCGCGCTCCGGCGAACAGGTCGTTTTGCGTCACGGTGAAAGGGGCCACCGCGGGGTCTTCGTCGCGGCCGTCATAGAGATACTCCGCCAGGACCCCGAGATCCGCGCCGGAGTCCGTGACCCCAAAGAATGTGTACTCAAAGCCCGTCACGGTGGCGGCGAAGACATCGCCTTGACCTTCGCGAACAATGCCTTCGAATTTCAGCAGCCATGGGCCTTGGGTGTATTGAACGTCGGCGCCGGCTTGGGTGATCACGTCGTAAAACGGGATGAACCCGTCGCCCTCAGGCGCGATCAGAAACCGGGGCTCCCGCGACGTGCCGTGAAACACCGACAGGCCGACGTCCCAATCGCCGAAATAGTGGCTGTAGCGCGCGGCCACATCCACACGCCGGTTTTCCGCGCTGGATTCGTACTCCGCCGCCTCATCCACCACGGGAAGCGGCAGGTTGAAGCGACCGCGGGGCCCAGGGAAGGTGCGTTCACGGAACCCCGGTAAGATGTAAAAGGTGAATTCGCCAAAGTCGCGCAGGGTCGAGAGCTCGACCATCGGTTGGCCCAGCTTGTCTTCCTCGTCGATGTTCTCGACCAGGTCGGTCTGATTGATGATGTCGACCAGATGACGGGACTCCGTCACCCCCCAAAACACCTTGCCGACGCCGACGCGCGCCTCGAACGCGTCGCCAGCCCATTGATAATACGCTTCGCGCAAATCGAAATGCGTCCGCTCGTCATCGCGATCGTCGAGGCGCGCGAACGGACTGACGTAGACGAAGTGACGCCGGTCCTGGCTTTCCCACGCGGCGTCGCCGTTCAAGATGAGGCTGTTCTGCGTGACGTCGCTGAACTGGCGCGGCGACGCGGGGTCGTTGAAGAAAATCCGGCTTTCCGCCCCCACCGACGCGGAGAACGCTAAGCCGTCACGCCATGAGGACGTGTCCTGCGCCGCCGCGCCGGCGGTGAGGCTGAGCGCCGCGGCCGCCGCGATGGCCGACCCGCGGCAGGCGCGTGACGATCCCATGGAGGTCCCCCTGCCGATGTGCGCTGCGGGCGCGGATGGCGCAGCGGGGCCGCCGCAAGCGGCCCCGCCGACGGCCTAGCGAATCCGGTTCAGTACGGACTTGTCGAAATCGCGGTCTGTCAGACCGGCCGCGAACTCATAGTCCTCGTAGATGATGTCGGTCGATTTGCCATTGAGGCTGTTGGTCATCGACAGGGTGTGAGCGCGCCACACGCCGTCGCCATACTCCCGATAATCCAGGAGATCCAAAACCTTCTGCTGCACCCCGCCGCGATTGAAGAAGACGACGCGTCGGATCTGGCGGATGTCTTGGTCGATGTAGGAGATCTGGCGCGTGTAGCCCGAATTCTCGTAGAGGGGGAAGCGCTCCACCACGTCCACGGCGAGGGTTTCGCCCGCGACCTCGATCGTCTCCTCACCCAAGTGGTTGTATTCGTACTTGTTGAGTTCGAGCGCTGTGAAATCTTCAAAGGCAAACTCCGAGCCCACGAACGGCCCCGATTTGTTGGCGGACGACAGTCGTTTCACCCGCCCTTGAGCCGGCAGCAAAAGCCACTGATTATCGGACTCCAGAATCTGAGCGTGGTTCAGCAACGCCGTTCCCGCGACGTCCCGGGGGCTCGAGAAGACCACTAAGGATTTGTCGCCGACCTGTTCGTTCTCGCGTTCAAGCGTGGTGAACTCCATATCCCGAGCCGTTTCTTGCCCGGCGGCGTTGCGCAACACCATGCGCGCGGGCGCGCGGCTGTCGCCAAAGCCGTCGTCGGACCGATCCGACACCGCGGCGATGTCGTAGCCCCGGCGTTTCGTCTCGGTGTCGGCCCAGTCGGGATACTCCTCCGCCCACGCGGCGGCGCCGCTGAGGAGGAGGGCGGCCGCCGCGCCGAGGAGGGTGCGGCCGGGGAGACTACTGCGCAGGGAGAGGCTGGGCATCGGAAGCTCCTTCGATCGGTGTGGGCTTGGGCGTGCCGCCAAAACTGAGCAGCAGCGCCGGCAACAACAAGAAGTCGAGAATGAGGGCGAACACGATCGCCAGCGCGGTCAGCAACCCCAAATCCGCGTTGAGCTTGAAGGTCGAGAAGGTCAGCACGGCGAAGCCGATCGCCAGCACCACCGTGTTCACCACCAGCGCCGCGCCGACGGTGCGGAACGCGTAGCGGATCGCGTCGGCCTTGCCTCGGCCCCGCTCACGCAAGCCGCGCAGATACTTCGTCATGAAGTGCACCGTGTCGTCGACGACGATGCCGAGCGACACCGACGCGACCGCCGCCACGGAAAAGCCCACCGTGCCCACCAGCAACGCCCACGCGCCAAAGGTCGTCACGATCGGCAGCCCGTTGGGGATTAAGGTCAGCACGCCGAGGCCAACGCTGCGCAGCGCTAAGATCATCACCACCGCGATGGCGGCCACGGCGATGATCGTGCCGCGGATCATGCTCTGCACATTGCGATCGGTGATGTAGGCGAACAACACGTTCGGGCCGGTCGCTTGAGTCTCGCGGTCCGCCGGCGTGCGCATGGACGGCAGGCCGTTGTCGTTCAGCCAACCGTCAGCCGCGGCGAGGAACGCTTTCGTCTCCGCGGTCGTCACGTTCGCCAGCGTTGCGGTCAGGCGGGTGGCGGATTTGTCGATGTTGATCCGGTCGTTGAGGTCGAGGCCGTAGGGCAGCGACAATTCGTAGAGCAGGAGGTATTGCGCCGCGAGGTCGCGTTCGGTCGGCAGCCGGTAAAACGCCGTATCATCGCCATTCATGGCGCGGTTGAGCAGCTTCATGATGTCGGCGATCGAGTAGACGTGAACGACCTGCGGCTGGGTCCGCAAGAATGTCGTGAAGTCCTCGAGTTTCTGCAGAAAGGCGGGATCGCTGACGCCGCCCGGCTCCCCCGCCTCGAGAGAGAACTCGATCGGGTAGAGGCCGAAGTGCTGCAGAGCGAAGTCGTTGTCCCGCCGCGTGTCCACCCGTGTGTCGAAGTATTCGACCCACTGGTCGTTGAACTCGAGGCGCGGCATCATCGCGGCCAACGCAATCGCGGCGGCGCCGACGACGACCAACAACACCCGATGGCGCGCGATCACAAAGTCGGCCAACCGCTCCATGGGCGTGGCCGCCGCGTCGGCGGTGGTGGAGCGGGGCGCGCCTAGGGGCATTACGCTCAAAAGCGCCGGCAGCAGCGTGGTCGACAGCGCCCATGCCACGAAAATCCCCGCGGCGGTCATGTTGCCCAAGTCATGGAAGGGTGGGGAATCGGAGGCGTTGAGCGCCACGAAGCCGATGATCGTGGTCAGCGATGTGATGGTGACGGCCAAGAAATTGACCCGCATCGCCTCCACCAGCGCGTCGCGCTTGCTCAGCCCCTGATCGCGCATGGCGCTGCGGGCGGTCATGATGATGTGAACAGAGTCCGCCACCGCCAGCGTCAGGATGATCACCATCGCTGACACCGAAATCGGCGTGAGCTGGATCCCCAGCCATCCGCCAAAGCCAAATCCCGCCATGATGGAGAGCACGCTGAGAACCAAGGTTGCGACCGCGCCCGAGGGGCTGCGCGTCGTCACGGTCACCAGCACGAACACCACCAGGAACATGATCGGGAACAGGGTCATCAGGTCGAGCATCCCCGCCTCAACAAAGGAATTGTTGAGCATGGACACTCCCGTCAGCGCGGTGATGAGGCCTGCGCCGTCGGGGTCTTGGTGCGCCAGACCAATCGCAAGATCCGGATAGGCGGCGGCGGTGTCGGCGACGAGTGCGCGCACGAAAGCCACCGCCTGCGGCACCTCTTGCGGATCGACTTCCGGGTATTGCAGCACGATGTTGACGGCGGTCACCGCGCCGTCCGGCGTGACGAGCTGGTTGAGCAGCACCGGCTCGCGCAACGCCACGCGTCGCGCCCGCTCCAGAGCCTCCGGACTCAATGTCGCAGCCCCGGCGGCCAGATCCTCGACGATCAGATCGTCGCCCTCGGCGTGGGTGTATTGATAGTTGACGAGCGAATCGACGCGCGACGCGAACGGCGTCCGCCAGGCTTGCTCTGTAAGGTCCTCCACCACGGCCAACGTGTCGTTCGTGAACACGTCGCCCTCGGAGGGTTTGAGGACGATCAGAATGTTGTCGCTCTTAGTATAGGTGTTCTGAAAGCGCTCGAAGGCGACGAGCTCCGGGTTCGCCTCGCCGAAGAAGACGCGGTAGTTCGTCGCGAACACCAGATTGGCGGCCCCGGCCGCCATGGCGATGACGCCAATCAGCGCGGCGAGGATGACCACGACCCGCCGGCGGATCACCGAACGCGCGAGGTGTGACGCAAAGGCGTCGATTCGGTTGCGGGTGTCCGCTGGAGTGTCCGCCATGGTTCTGTCCTGTCGCAGAGCCCAGCGCCGCGCGCGGGCCGTGATCCGAACATCAGCGTGGAGTGACGCCGACGCGCTCCAATTAGAACCTCAGTTCTGAGTGTCAAGCGCTTCGGTCGCCGGCGCGCCCGCCGGATCGCCGTCGGCGTCGGCCCTCAGCGAGTTGAACACGGCCGCCAAACTCGTCGTGAGGCGATCGATGTCGAAGCCCGCATACGCTTGCGCGCCGAGCCCGAACATCGTCGTGATCAGAAGGTCGGCGCCGGCCGCGGGCGTGATGTCCGCGCGGAGCTCGCGATCGGCGGCGGCCCGGGCGAGCGCGGCCTCCAACGCGGCGCGTTTCTCGGCGATACACCGCACGACGAAGTCCTGTACGGCCGGCTCGATGGGGCCCACTTCCAGCGCCGCTTGGCACAGCAGGGAGCCGGGGGCGTCGCCGCCGCGAACCATGCCGGCCAGGGGCGCGCGGAAGTACTGTTGCAGCGCGGCCATAACGGACACGCGCGGTTGGGCCAGCTGCGCGTTCAGCTCCGCCATCATCCCATTGTGGTAACGGCTCAAAGCGGCGAGGAGCAGCTCCTTCTTGCCGCCGAACGCGCGATAGATCGCGTAGCGATTGAGGCCCGTGGCCGCGACGACATCCGCGATGGACACACGATCATAGCCGTTGCGGCGAAACAGATCGGCCGCCGTGTCCACCGCCGCGTCCAGGCGATCGGGGGTCGCGTTCATGAGCATACCAGAATTATCATTCTGCAGAATATGGGCCGCGCGTTGGACAGGATCAAGGCGGCGGCGGCGCGGGCGTCGTGATCGCCGCGGTCGGCGCCCAAGAGGGCCCGGCCCTTGCTTTCCAGGCTCATGTTGGCCAGGAATGGCGGGAGCACCGTCTGGCGTCCAGGAGATGGCGATGAGGGGAATAGTGTGGATTTTGGCCGGCATGGCGTTCGCGGGTTTTGCGAGCGGCTGCCAGTCTGATTCTGAGTTTTACGGTACGCCGACGAGCGAAGCCCGCGCCGCTCCGGAACGCGGTGACGACGGACCTGCGCTGGCGGTTACCACGTACCAGCTTGGCACAGGCGACCGTCTCAATGTGTTGGTGTTCAACCACCCCAATCTGTCGGCCCAAAACATCGCCGTGGACGCGGAGGGGCAGGTGTCGGTGCCGTTGCTGGGGAGCATCCGCGCGCTTGATCTGACCTCCGCGCAGCTGGCGCGCGAGATCGAGGCGAATCTCCAACGCCAAGGGTTGTTGCGCAATCCTCAGGTCAATGTGGAGATTGTTGAGTTCCGTCCGTTCACAATTCTGGGGGAGGTGAACTCGCCGGATCGGTATCCGTTCGAGGTGGGGCTCACGGTGGTCGAGGCGGTGGCGCGCGCCGGCGGCTACACGTACCGCGCTAACGAACGGCGTGTGTTCATTCAGCGTGATGGCGAATCCAAAGAGCGATTGATCCAGGTCACCGGAACCACGCCTGTGTTCCCCGGGGACCGCATCCGCGTGCCGGATCGGCGTTTGTAGTCACGCGACGGTCGCGGCGACGTCTCGTTAACCACTTGATCGCTCTCGCCATGGGAGAATCACGAAACTGGTCAGAATCATGCACAGTCCATGTCGTGAGTGATTCGGTCGTCGAGCGGTAGAGGCGGGTCTGAGATGAAAGCGATCTGGGGAGCTGTTTCGGTCATAGCGGCGGGTGTCGCCGTCACGCCAAGCGTGGCGCAGGAGGACGCTGACGAGGCGCCGGTCGCCCTGCGCGCGGCGACCGACGTGTCGGACGCCGTGGCTGGCCGGCCGCTGAGTGAAGCCGAGCGTATGGCGGTCACAACGGTCAAGACCGATGTGCGGCGCGCGGCCGACTTCGCGTTGACGCGCAATCCCGCCGCAACCGAAGACCAGATGGTGAATGTCGTCGGCGCGAGCCTCGGCTTCGCCGACGCGGATTTCGGCGTGAAGCAAGTCGCTATGGTGCAGCTGTCGGGGGAGCTGGCCGTTGAGCCGAGCGCGGACCCGCGCTTCACCGGCGCGGTGCAACGGGTGTTGAGCGCGATGGCCGCCACCGCGCAGGGGCTGAATTCGCCCCAGGGCGATGCGGGCGTCAATCTCGCAACCTTGGGCAACGGAATCAGTGACAGCGGTGGTTTGAACCCGGGTGGTCAGTTCACCACCACGGCGACGGACCAACCTGGAGATGGCGGCCA
>CAZGLY010000025.1:0-29964 GCA_964526675.1 uncultured Caulobacterales bacterium | reverse complement strand
CCTGGAGATGGCGGCCAGCCCGGGGACGGTGGTCAGCCCGGAGACGGTGGTCAGCCCGGAGATGGCGGTCCGATGCCTCCCAATCCCGGCAGCGGTCCTGGTGATGACGGCTCCGGCGGCGGCGGCGGCGATCCGGGCTACACAGCGCCCTAGCCGGCGCCGTATAGGACACCTGCGGTGCGGCATACCGCGCTGGCGCGCTGGGGGCGGCGTAGGGTAAACGAGACGGCGCGGCGGTGGCCGGACAGAGGGCCCGCAAGCGAGGAATGGGGATTACGTGATGTGGAAACAGTCCGCCGCGATCGGTGTGATACTGGCCCTCGCTGGGGTGATCGGCGCGGAGGCTCAGCTGATCGATGACCGCGCGAATGAGACAGTGCGCGAGCGGCGTCGGCCAGAATACGATCCGCAGGGCATCTTTCTCGGGCGCTTTGTGGGTCGTCCGGACTTCCGTGTTGGGTTGCGCTATGAGGACAACATCTTCGCGCGCGACGGGAACACAAACGAAGATTTGATTGTCAATGTCCTGGGCGCCGGTGAGTTGCAGTCTGATTGGCGCCGGCATGAAGTGGCCGCCTTCTACACCGCTGACTACGATTACTACACCGACAACGTCGATGAATCCAATTTGGATGTGACGGTTGGGATCCGGGGGCGTTTGGATATTGCCCGCAACACGAGCGTTGAAGGTCGTTTCTCATTCACGAACGGATTTGATCGGCGGGTCGCCGCGGACGCCGTGATCGGCATTCAGGCCCTGGTCGACGAGGTTCGGAACTCGTTTGGCGATGACGTGGCCGGCGCCGATGCGGCTGAAGCGGTTATTCGCGACATTGAGCAAGACGGCGTGTTCGCCAACAGTCCGATCAACTTCAATGTGTGGCGCACGGGTTTAACGGCGCGACACACCTTCGATCAGCTGCGTTTGATCGGCACGTTCGACGCCTCGCTCTTTGTGTACTTCAACGAAGCGTCCGACCAACTTTTCGACATCCAAGAATTCACCGACCAAGTCTTGGCGGACAACGGCCAGGGCGGTCTCGGGTCGTTCCAGTCCGCGCCAGGGATCGTCGACCAAAGCTTCCGCGACCGCGTGCAGTACCGCGCGTCCGGCCGTGCGGAGTACCAGTTCGCGCCGTCCACGTTCGGCTTGGTTGAAGTCATATACAAAGACAACAATTACGACGTCGACGACCCACGCCTGGACCGGTCGTCCGACGGTTTTGAGGTCTTGACCGGGTTTGGTTTTGATCTGACGCAGGTCCTCCGCGGCGAGGCCTCGCTGAAGTATTTTGACGAGAGCTTCGTGACCGGTTTTGGGGACACGGGGCGCGCGCTCTTCATTGATGTCGGGTTCGACCCCGACGACCCGAACAACGCCAATCTGGATATCGACAACACGTCGAACGGCTTTGGCGCCAACATCGATCTCACCTGGTTGGTGAGCACGCTGACCAACGTGTCTCTTGAGGCGGATCGCCAGGTCACAGCCACCTCCTTGAACGACGCCTCCCGGTTCGTGGCCACGTCCGCGAACGTGACCGTCGACCACGAGCTCGACCGCAACATCATCCTCTATGGCGAGCTCGGCTTTTTCCTCGAAGAGTTTGAGGGCATTGACCGGGAAGACACCCGCTTCGAGTACGGTTTGGGGCTGTTATATCTGCTCAATAACCGATACAGCTTGGAGATGAACGTCGCGCGCACGGAGCAGGAGAGTAGCGGGTTCGCCGGTCGCGATTTCGACATCAATCGCGTGTTCGCCGGACTGCAAGTGCGTTTCTAAAGCGAGCGTTGGCGTCGATTATACAGCGTAGAACATAAAGGGGTGGGCGGTGACTGAACAAGGCGCGCCAGGGTTTCAGCGTATGGCATTTGAGGGTGTGGGCTCGACCGGTCGCGACAAAAGCGTCGATCCGATGAGCTTGCCGCCGGCTCCGATCGGCACGGATTTGATTGACATCGACGCCCTGATGCGGGTGGCGCGGCGCCGCTTCGTGCTGTTCGTCTTTTGCACGACGCTCGTGTTTCTGGCGGCCGCCGCGTATGTGCTCAACCTGACGCCGCGCTACACGGCCACGGCCACCTTTCAGATCAACCCAAACCAGCAAGACATTATCGGGCTGAGCCCGTTCACGCCCGGAGGGATGAACGCCTCCGCCGTGGACACCGAAGTGGCCATCATCACCTCGGCGGACCTGCTGCGCCGCGTCGTGCGCGCCCTTGATCTGCAATTTGATCCTGAGTTCAACCCCGATCTCGGCGACGATATCGGGGTGGTGCGGGTGTCGTTGAACGACGTCGGCAACGTCTCGACGGCCGCGGGCGTTTTGATCGCGGACGACGCGGCCGCTGCATCCCCCGCCGGTCCCGTGGTGAGCGACGCCGACCTGCTCTTGGACGCGGGCGGGCGCACCGACGCGCAAGAGCTTGAGGCTGTCAAAACAGCCGCGTCCGCGTTGTCCAAGCGCGTGCGGGCCGAGCGGGTGAACCTGACCTATCTGATCAATGTCAGCGTTGAGAGCGAGAACCCGGCCTCCGCGGCGGCGATCGCCAACGCGCTGGTTGATCAATACATCAAGCGGCAGCTTGAGACGAAGTATGAGACCGCCCGCTCTGCAACGGACTTCCTGAGCGAACGCGTCACGGCGTTGCGCGAGGAGGTGGAGGCTACCGAGAGCGCCGTGGTCGCTTACCAGCAGGCCGAGGGGCTGTTGGATTTTGGCGGCTCCACATTGGGCGAAGAGCAGATCAAGAGCATCAACACCCAGTTGATCATCGCCCGGTCCGATCTGGCGGCGAGCGAGGCGCGCTTGCGCACGCTGCAGTCGCGGCTGAACCGTGGCGAGTCTGCGGACACCATCGCGGAAGTGCTCAGTTCGAACGTCATTCGGGATCTGCGCCAACAGCAGGCGCAGGTCGGCCGACGCCAAGCGGAGCTGCGGGTGGATCTCGGTCCCCGCCACCCGGACATGATCCGGGTCAACCGCGAATTCGCCGATTTGGAGGTCCAGATCGACGAGGAAGTGAATCGGATCGTGGAGAGCTACCGCAACGAGCGCACCGTCCTGGCGGAGCGCGTGCGGTCTCTGGAGTCGGATTTGAAGCGCGCGGAAGTGGCGTTGGGCGAAAACAACCAATCCTTGGTGCGTTTGCGTGAACTCCAACGCTCAGCGGAAGCCACGCGCGCGCTGTATGAGAGTTTCCTCAACCGCCTGAAGCAATCCAGCGAGGCGACCGAGGTGGAGCAGGCGAACGCTGAGCTTGTGTCCGCAGCGACGGCGCCGGGCGCGCCAAGCTTCCCGAACAACAAGCTGATGCTGTTGGCTTCTGTGGTCGTGTCGGTGGGGTTTGGCGTCGGCATGGTCGTCGTGGCGGAGCTTCTCGACAGCGGCTTCCGGACGAGCGAGGAGCTTGAGCGATTGGTCGGCGGTCGCGTCGTGGCCGGCTCCATCCCATTGCTGCGCAAAGCCGAAGCCAAAGTCGACAAGCAGAAAGTGGATCTGCCGGACTATGTGCTGCTGAGACCCTTCTCGGCCATCGCGGAGTCCTTCCGCGCGCTGAAGGCGGCCGTCGTGCTGCCCCATGCGGAGGCGGGCTCGCAGGTCGTGATCATGACCTCCGGCCTACCGGGCGAGGGCAAGACGTCCACGTCGTTCGCCTTCTCGCGCATGCTCGCCATGTCCGGCACGAAGGTGTTGATTGTGGACGGGGATCTGCGGCAGCGCTCGCTCTCCCAGCGGGTCGCGGCCGACCACAAGAACGGCTTGATGGAAGTGCTCGCCGGCAAAGTGTCCTTGGATGACGCCGTGATCACCGACGAAAGCGGCGCGGACGTGTTGACGGTCAGCCCCGTTTACTACACCCAGCGCGACGTGTTCGGCCTGAAGGCCTTTGAAGAGCTGCTGGCGGACATGCGGACCCGGTATGAGGTCATTGTGTTCGACACCGCGCCGCTGTTGGCCGTCGCCGACACGCTGACGCTGTCGCGTTTGGCCGACATCGTCGTCGTGCTCGTGCGGTGGGCGCACACGAAGCGCGAGGTGGTCCGGTCCACCTTTGCGGAGCTGCGTAAAGTGCGCATTAAGGCTGCTGCGCTTGTGATGTCCCAGGTGAACACGCAGCGACGCGAGCTCTATGATGGCGTCCAAACCGTGGAGTACTCGCGCTACTACAGCTCCTAGGCGAGGCGCGCCGCGCTCTGCGCGGCGCGATGCGCTGGGCTGGGGGGCTGGCGCATGACCCGGATGCGCTGGGCCGCGGGGGATGAGCAGCGAACAGCGCGGCCGGCGCACGGCGACGTAGCGCCGGGGCGCAAGGGCGGCGGCGGGCGCGTCGGCTACGCGCATCTCAGCACTGAACCTGCCATTCAACGGATGTGGCGCCGCTTGACGGATGCGACGCCGCCTTTAGCGGCGCTCTGGTGCGCCGGCATGTTGGCGGGCTGTGCGGCGGGCGGTCTCGACACCCGCCTGGCCTCAGCGCTCTTGGCGGTCGTGCTGTGCGCCAGCGTGTTGGCGCGGCTGCCGAGCGCGGAGGGGCGCGCCCGCCTGCTCGACCCGCCATTCCCGATCTTTGCGGCGATCTTGTTCATCGGCGTCGTCGTGTGGAGCGTGCTGCAAGCGACGCCGGGCGTCGCCCCGCCGCATCCGGAGTGGAGTGCGGCGACCGTCACGGACATCGGCCCGGCGGCGCTCTTTCCCCACGCCGCCCGCGCGGAAACGGTGAAGCTGTTCGGCCTCGGCGCAGCGTTTGTCATCGGCGTGGCGGCGGGGCGCGACCATGACGGCCTCGACGCCGTGATGCGCGCGCTGATCGCCGCCGGTGCGGCGTATGCGGGCGGCGCGCTCGTTCTCTATGGGGTGGAGCAGGTGACCGTCGCGGACGCGGCGGGGCGGCTGAGGGCGGGTTTGCCCAGCGCCAACGCGGCCGGTCTGGTGTTTGGCGCGGTTGTGATGGCCGCCTCGGCGGCGATTGTGCGGATTGTCCGCCGTGGCGCGGTTCAGGGACTGCCAGCGCTGGCGACCCTCGAGGGCGTGATCCGCGCCGCGCCTGTGAGCTGCGCGGCCTTCGCGCTTGCGGGCGGCGCGCTGATGCTGACGGCGTCGCGGGCCGCGACCGCCGTGACGCTCGCTGGCGTTCTCGTGCTGGCGGCGGCGGAGGCGCTGTCGGCGACCCGCGATCGCCAGACGCGCGCGGCAGCCCTGGCGGTGGCGATCGCGGTGGCGCTGCTGGCGCTCGTGTTCGGCGGCCGCTTGGCGTTCCGCTGGGAGACTCTGACGCTGATGGAGGATCCGCGCATCATCATGATCGACGCGCACGCGCGCGCCGCGGGCGAGGCGCTGATCACGGGGCATGGGTTCGGCGCGTTCGGCGTCGTCAACAATCTGGCGATGACCCCCGAGACGGTGGACGCGCTGGCGCCCATCGGCGCGGTCCACAACGTCTATGTGCAGTGGGTGGAGGAGGCGGGGCTTCTGGGCGCGGTCCCGTTTTTCGCGGCGGTGGCGCTGCTGATGTGGCCGGTTCTGAGGGCGGCGGCGCCGTCCGGGCGTCAGCGCCACTGGCGGCGTGCGGGCGCGGTGATCATGGTGGCCACGGCGCTGCACGGCGTCGTGGACTTCGCCCTCAACATCTACGCTGTGGCGTGTTTGGCGGCGTTAGGATTTGGCGCGTTATGGGCCAATGCGTGCGTACAGCGCACCGTGCGGTCGCCGGCCCCGTGATCCGCGGCGGCGATCGATCAGCGGGAGGCCCAGGCGCGACGCCTTTGTGCATTGTGGCGGCGCGGCAAAGCCGCTATCGCTCTTGTGATGGGCGAGGGTAGCGCGACGACCTCAGACGTGCTGGAACAAATCATGCAGTCCTTTCACTCAGACACGCCGCCCCTGCAGCCACGGCGCCCCAGAGTGGCGCCAGCTGGCGATCGCGCCCAAGAAGCGGGCCTGGCGGGGGCCTGGTCGGAAAGGGCGGTTGACGAGATGGCGCACACCGACACGCATCCCGGCTTCGCCGCGGCTGAGGGCGCTGATGTGGCTGTTCGTCCGGGCGTCAACAGCATCGCCAAGCGGGTGGTGGATCTTCTCGTCGCCATCCCCACGCTGGTGTTTGTGAGCCCCTTGCTTCTCGCCGTCGCGGTGGCCATCCGATTGGAGGATGGCGGCCCGGTGTTTTTCCTCCAGCGCCGCAATGGCCAGGGCCGGCAGATTTTTCGGATCATGAAGTTCCGGTCCATGCGCACGATGGACGACGGGGCCACAATCAAACAGGCGGTGCCCGGCGATTCCAGAATTACGCGGGTGGGGAGCTTCATTCGCAAGTCGAGCATTGATGAACTGCCTCAGCTCTTCAACGTCATTATGGGCGATATGTCGATCGTTGGGCCACGGCCGCACGCGCTGGCGCACGATGACTTGTTCGCCGCCCGCGTGAATGATTACAACCTGCGCTTCCGGTGCAAGCCGGGCATCACCGGGTTGGCCCAAATCAAAGGCGAACGCGGTTTGATCCAGTCCGATGACGATGTGGCGCGCCGTCTACACTTTGATTTGGAATACCAAAACCGGTGGTCGGTGTTTTTTGACCTGTGGGTGATCGGGATCACGCCGTGGGTGTTGGTTACGCACCTCTTCCACAAGCGCGCCTACTAGGCCGCGTGCGTCCGACGGGTCTCGCGACGCGCGGCCGCCGCCTATCGATCCACGACGCTCGACGAGACGAGCCGCCAGTCGTGAATGCGCCCCTGATGCTCCCGCGCCGCCCAGTAGTAGGGCGAGAGACGCCAGGGCCGCACATCCGGATAGCGGTTGTCCAGCACGTAGTCTCCCCGGCTTGTGGAGACGATCAGCACCGCGTGCCACGTCAGATCCGGCAGCAACGCCACCGCAATTGAAAGCGCGTCGTCGGGCAGGCCCATCGCGCGCAAGGCGTGCCGTTTTTCCAACGCGAAGTCTTCGCAATCGCCCACGCCGCGTCGCGGCCCGTCGCCTGACAACGGTCGCGACCACACATCCGCTTGCGCGTGGACGTGCTGATCGCTCGCGTAGCTGAGTCGGTTGTTGATTCGCGTGTTGATTCTGTTCAGCGCGGTCCACAGCGTGCCGTCCAGCCGCGGCGGATTGTCGCCGCCGCCGCCGCGACGACCCGCGCGAGGCTCTGTGGCGGGACGCGCCGGCGCCGGCGGCGGCGCGCGCCACGCGCTCCGCGCGGAGCCGATGGGGGACGCCGGACGCATCGATCGGGGCGAGCCCGCGACGGGGGCGGCGACCCGAAGCAGCCGGTCAGCGACTGGACGTCCCGGCGCGCAGGCGGGATCATCCACGGCGCGCAGGCAGTAAGCGGCGTAGCCGTTGGGCGGCAGAGCCGGCGCGCCGACCGGCAACGGGCTCGAGTCGGGTATCGTGTGGGCGCAACCGGCGGCCAACGCGCCGGCGAGGAGCGCAAAGGCGCGTCGCTGAAGAAAGACGGTGTAAGGCAATTCTTCACCTGCTTGACTATACGCAAGTCTTAAGCAGGTGACGCCAAAACGAAGCCTCAGATGTGTAACGGAGAAACGAAGCGGCAGCGATGAATTCAAATCGAATGTCGACCGAATCCGGTGATCGCGTCGGCAGGGCGCGGTCCCGCGCCTTGTCCTGGCGGCGAGGCGTTGGCGCCGTCTTGGCGGCGGCGATGGCCATCGCCGGCGTCGTGAGCGGCGTGGTGATCGTCCGGGTCGAGTGGGAGGCGCGCGTGGCGGCGCGCGTTCTCGCGACGGTGGAGGTCGCGCCGAGCGCGCGCTTGCGCGCCGGCATGGCCGGTCGGTGGTTGGCGCGCGAGTACGCGCGCCCGCCGACCTTAGGCGGGTCGCCGCATTATTGGGACAGCTTGGCGCGTTTGCATCTCATCGCCGCGACCCATCCCGACTTGGAGCCGCATGCGCTCGTGGCGCGGCTGACCGCGGCGGAAGCCGCCGCCCGTCGCGCGTTGGAGGGACAACCGCGCAACCATGGTCCGTGGTCACGGATCGCCTCGATCGATGTGGCGCGGGATGGCGCGTTGTCGCCCGCCGGCGCGCACGCCCTCAAGCAAGCCATACGCTCGGCCCGGTATCGCGAGCGCTTGGCCGCGTGGCGCTTCGGGTTTGCGGTCCCCTTGTGGGAGCAGCTGCCGCCCGAACTGCGTGAAGCGGCGACCGCGGACGCGGTCTTTCTGTGGTCGCGGGACAATCAATGGCGCTATCGCGGCCACGTCCGCCGCACGCTCGAGAGCGCGCCGGGCGCTCGTGCGGCGGTCGCGGCGCACTTGCCGGGCTTCGAGGAGCCAGAAGCCCGCAAGGGAGGGGCCCGCTAGGGCGCCGGCTCCTCCGCCAAAGGCGCGTCCATCAAGACGCCCTCCAGGCTTGGCGGTTCGGTCACCGGCTTCGGCGGCGGCCAGGCGCCGCTGCGGCTGCGGAACGGGGCCGGCGGCATGGGCGGCCGCTCTTGGGCGCCCGGCGGCGGCGGCAGCTTTTGCATAACCACACGCGTCGAGGGCGCCGGCCGCGGAGCCAGCGGGTCGTCGGGCGTCTGAGCGCCGATATAGGACAGCGGGGTGGACTGCGACGCGCCATCGTGCGTCGGCGCGCACGCGGCCGCGATCACCACTAACGGCGCCAGCACCTGTCGCATTCTGCACGCTCCAAGGGGAATTCAACGACGATCAGACTAGCGGCTCCGACGCCGCGACGCGACCCCTGAGACGGCTTGCGCCGCACATGAACAACCCTTTGTTAAGCATGCCCACGCAGCATCGCGCTCGCCCCCGCTGATCCCGAGCGCCACACTGAAGGAGGGCGCATGACCGTCGAGCGACCCTATCCACCGGAGGAGGGGACCGAACGCGCCCGCCGCGCCGGTCAGCTCGCGCGAACGGTCTTTGTGGTCGGGGCCGCCGCGTTGGCGAGCGTGGCGGTGCTGGTGGCCATGGCGGCCCTGGAGCTCCCGGATCCCGAAGCCGCATTGGCGGCGCCGCGCGCCCCCAGCGTGACGGTTATGGACATGGACGGCCGCCTGATCGCCCGGCGCGGCCCCGGCGAGATGGAGCATGTTCCACTGGCCGAGTTGCCGCCGGTGCTGATTGACGCGGTCATTGCGATGGAGGACCGGCGCTTTTACGGCCATATGGGCGTGGACGCGGCCGGAACGCTCCGCGCGGCGATGGCGAATCTGCGCGCGCGACGGGTGGTCCAGGGCGGCTCCACCATCACCCAGCAGCTCGCCCGCAATCTCTTTTTGAGCCATGATCGCACGCTGAAGCGCAAGCTCCAGGAGACGCTGTTGGCGGTGTGGCTGGAGCGGCGTTTCTCCAAAGACGAGATCCTCGAGATCTATCTGAACCGGGTTTACTTCGGCGCGGGCGCCTGGGGCGTGCGCGCCGCCTCCCATCGCTATTTCGGCAAGGCGCCGCAAATGATGTCGATCGGCGAAGCGGCGCTCCTCGCGGGCATGCTGAAGGCGCCGTCGCGCTACAGTCCCGCCCTGTCGCCGCGCGCCGCCGAGGATCGCGCCACGTTGGTGGTCAATGTGATGACCGACGAGGGCGTGCTCTCGCCGGCGACGCGAGCCAAAACGCTCGCCGAGCCGATTGTGATCAAGCGCAGTTCGAACACCGCGCTCGCGGGACACTTTGTGGATTGGGTGGTCGCCCAGGCGCGCGAACTCCCCGGCGTGGCCGGCACGGATCTGGTGATCGAAACCACTTTGGATCTGGCCATGCAGCAGGCCGCCGATCGCGCCGCCGCCGCCGCTCTTGACGACGCCGCCCGCGCCGCCGGGGCGCGCCAAGCCGCCCTGGTCGCGCTCGATGGCGACGGAGCCGTGCGCGCCATGGTGGGGGGGCGGGATTATCGCGTGAGCCAGTTCAACCGCGCGGTGCAGGCGCGCCGTCAGCCGGGCTCGGCGTTCAAAACTTTCGTGTACGCCGCGGCTCTCGAACGTGGCGTGACGCCGTGGGAGATCCGGCACGACGGACCGATCGAGGTGGAGGGCTGGCGTCCGCGCAACTATCGCGAGGAACACCGCGGCGATGTCGCCCTGTCCACGGCGTTCGCGCGGTCGATCAACACGGTGGCCGTCCAGATTTCGGAGGAGATCGGCCGGCACAATGTGATCGCCACGGCCCGTCGCTTAGGGTTCACGTCGGACTTGCCGCCGACGCCAGCAATGGCGCTTGGGGCCTATGAAGTTTCGCTCCTGGAGCTGACCGCCGCTTACGCGCCGTTCGCCAACCGCGGATACCGCATCACGCCCTACGCCATCAACGCGGTGCGCGCGGCCGACGGGGTTTTGCTTTATGAGCGCCCGCCGCCCGACGCCGCCTTGGCGCTCGATGAGACGACCCGCCAACACATGACCGGCATGCTCCGGCGCGTCGTCGTGGAGGGGACTGGGCGCGCAGCCAATCCGGGGCGCGAGGCGGCCGGCAAGACCGGCACGACGAACGACCATCGCGACGCGTGGTTCGTCGGCTTCGTGCCCGGCTTTGTGGCGGGCGTCTGGGTGGGCGATGACGACTTCAAGCCGATGGATGAGGTGACGGGGGGCGGCGCCCCGGCGCGGCTGTGGCGCGCCTTTGTGCAGGAGGCGCTTCAGGACGTGCCGCCGCGTCGTCTCGACCTGGGCTCGTCGCCCGCGGTGGCGGGCTCGCCGCCGGCGACGCCGTCCTTCGAGAATGTCACGGCCGATGATCCGCGGCCTGTCGATCAACCGGCCCCCGGACGACGGGCCGAGGCGTCCGCGCCCCGTCCGCCGCGCCTGTGATCTGCGCCTTGCCAGACACCCACTTCCCGTGCCCCATGAGCGCGCGGTCGCCGCGTTTCGGCCGCATCGCACGATCATAAGCCGATGCCCGGCCGGATTGCCTGTAAGTGTGAGGGGAAATCATGAGACTGAGTGGAGCGTTTGCGGCTTCCTTCATCACGCTTGCCGCGTGTGGCCAACAAGAGAACGCCGGCCCCCCCGATCAGGACGTGCTGCGTGTGATGCGCTTGCATGAATCCGGCGCCGGTCGGGTGAGCTTCGCCGGCATGACGGAGCAAGGCTCTTCCTTCGTGTTTAGCGATGTGAGCTTCGCCACGCTCGACGGCGCGACCGTCGCCGCGACCGCCACGACCATGGAGCTCAAAGGCCCGCGGCTGCAGGATGGTGCGCCGCGGTTTGACGCCCTTGTGCTTGAGGGCCTTCAGGTCGAGGGCGTGGACGAGGTTGACGGCCGGATTGGTCGTCTTGCCATCGAAAACCCGTCGCCGGCGGCCGCCGGTGCGGTGTCGGCCCTGTTGACCAGCGCCGACAGCTTCGGCGAAGCGTTTGACGGCGTGCAGCCGCGGGAGATCGCGTTCGACGCGCTGGAGTTCGCCGGCGTGGAACTGTCGGCCACTGATCCCGATCAGCCGGGGTCCGTCACCATTGAGGTTATGCGGGCGGAAGGCTTCGGCGCGGAGCGCGTGGATCGCCTGACGCTCACCAATCTCAACGCCAATGTCGAGGCCGACGAGGGCGCGGTTGCGGCCTCGATCGCCTCGGCCCGTTTGGACGGCCTGGACACCACTCTGTTCCAGAGTCTCGCGGACGCCCTCGATCAGGGCGAAGAGGCCAGCGAAGAAGAGATCGCCCAAGCGTTGCTGACGAGCGCCGTGTTCACCGATGTCTACGCCAAACGGTTCGACGCCTACACGGTGAACGACGTGCAGATCGACATTGCCGGCGCGCGTCTCGCTCTGCCCAGCGCCACCGGCGCCGTGCGCGAGCAGTCGGGCCGCTTGCGCAGCGAAGGCGACGCCCAAATCACCATCAGCGCGGACGCTGAAGCCGGAGCCGCCGGGGCGCAATTGGCGCAAACGCTGGCGTTGCTCGACTATGAAGACGTCACGCTGACCGTGCGGTCGGCCGCGATCGCGGATCCTGACCAGGACCGGATCACGACCGAAGAGTATGCGGTGGAGCTCGAAGACGGCTTCCGCTTCGACGTGGACTATGACTTCAGCGGCGTCCAGCAATACGCCGAGGCCGCCGCCGCCATGGCGCTGGAGATCGAAGACGGCGAGGCGGATCCCGCCGCGGTCAACCCCGCCGACGTGTTGAACATGTACGCGCCGCTTGTCGTGCACGGCATGGGCTTCCGGTTAACGGACGATGGCATGGCCGATCGGGCGTTCGCGGCGACGGCCGCGGCGACCGGCCAGTCGGAAGGGGACATCCGCGCCCAGGCCTCCGCGAGCTTGTTGTTCCTCCCGGCTTTGGCGCCAACCCCCGCGTTGCAGAGTTTGGCGCAGGAAGCGGCTGGCGCTCTTGGCGCGTTCATCAACGAGCCGGGCGTCGTGGCGATCTCCGTGAGCCCAGAAACGCCGGTGCGCATTGGGGATCTGATCGCTCAGTTCGAAACGGGCGAAGCGGATGTGGACGCGATTGTCGCGGCGTTAGGCGCTTCCGTGGCTTATGAAGCGCCCGAGGCTGAGGCCGAAGAAGAACCGGCCGCCGAGGACTGACCGCGGCGCCGCGTCGAGCCCGAGTTCAACCGGGCGTCGCCGACGGAGCGCGCCGGTCGGACCGGGAGGGGAGGCCGCTTACTCGGCGGCCTCAGCCGCGGCGCGCTCAGCCTCGCTGGCGTCATGCCCGTCTCGCCCGTGCGTGCGAATAAACGCCTCCACGCGCGGGCGGATCTCCTCTCGGAACCGGCGCCCGTTGAACACGCCGTAATGCCCGACCTTTGCTTGGATGTAGTCCTGCTTCATGGACTCCGGCAGGCCTGAGCACAAATCCAGCGCGGCTTGGGTCTGGCCGATCCCGGAAATGTCGTCGTTCTCGCCCTCGACGGTCATCACCGCCGTGCGCGTGATCGTCTCCGGCCGCACCAGACGCCCGTAATGGGTAAGTTCACCCTTGGCGAGCAAATGCCGTTGGAAAACGCGGTCGATCGTTTGGATGTAAAACTCCTCGGTCAGATCCATCACCGACAAGTATTCATCATAGAAATTTCGATGCGTCTCGGCGCTGTCGCCGTCGCCCGCCACGAGATGCTCAAAAAAGCCCCAATGGGCGTTCACGTGCCGATCCCAATTCATGTTCATGAAGCTCGCGAGCTGCACGAAGCCGGGATAGACGCGGCGGAACACGCCCGGGTGCGGCCAGGGCACGGTTTGGATCATGTTGTCGCGGAACCAACTGAGCGGCCGCTCCTGCGCCAGGCGGTTCGGCTCCGTGGGAGAGCGCCGCGCATCAATCGGCGAGCCCATAAACGTCACGGACGCCGGCGTCGCCTCCTCATCATCCTCGTTCATCAACGCGATCGCCGCCAAAACCGCGGGCCCAGGCTGACACACGGCCAAGACGTGGGTGTTCGGTCCCAGCGCCCGGATCATGTCGCGGATGTACGAGACGTAGTCGTCAAAATCGAAACGGCCCTCAAGGACCGGGACCATCCGGGCGTCCAGCCAATCCGTGATGTAGACGTCCTGGGACGGCAGGAAGCCCTCCACCGTGCCGCGCAACAACGTCGCGTGGTGGCCGGACATCGGCGACACGATCAAGAGGCGCGGATCGTCCTCCGGCGTGCGGTCCGCGCGCGCCAGCGCCTCCTCGTCCCGATGGAAGTGCACCAGGTCGCAAAACGGTTCCGACCACACGATCCGAGGCGTGACGGCGACCTTTTGGCCATGGGCGTCCGTGAAGGGCAGGTCCCAATCGGGTTTTCGATACCGCCGCGTGACGGATTCAAACAGATCTGCCGCCGCGGCGATGGTGCGACCCGGCAGCGTGGCGCTTGCTGGATTGAACGGAGACGTCCAAGCGCGTCGGGTGAGGTTGGCCGCCGCCCGCAATGGCGACAAGCTCGCGTGGCCCAGTTCGAAGAACGTGTACAGCATCAGTGAACCAACTCCTGGCGGCGAGGGTCGACGCCGACCCTCGCAAACCTCAACGGCTACCCGCTCGCGCGGCGCGCCAAATGGCGTTGAAGCCCTGCGGCGATGTCCTCCGGCGCGCTGGCGTGCGTGTAGGGTTCGACGAAAGCGCCGGTCTCATCCATCAAGTAAATCACACTGGTGTGGTCGACGAGGTAATCAGCGTAGCTGTCTGGCGTGTCGACCCGCTCATAGAACACCCTGTACGCGGCCGCCACCGCGGCGATGTCAGCCTCCGCCCCGGTCAGCCCCACCAAATTGGCCGGGAAACCGTTGGACGACACATACGCGCTGAGAACTTCCGGCGTGTCGCGCTCCGGATCAACGGTGATCAAGATCGGTTGGAACACCGCCGCGTCCGCAGGAGACAGGCGCTCCAGCGCGAGCGAAAGCTTTTGCAGCGCCAGGGGGCACACGTCGGGACAATAGGTGAATCCGAAATACACCAAGAGAGGCTGGCCGCGGAAATCGGCGTCGCTGACCGTTTCTCCGCGATGGTTGATGAGCGTGAACGGCCCGCCGATCGCTTGGGCGGCGGCGTCTGAACCGCGCCCGCCGTCGTCGTCGCCCGATGGCGCGCCGCATCCGACCGCAAGCGCTGTCGCGAAGGCGAGCGCAGCCCAAGCGGCGGCTCTCATCACCCGCTGCCTCGCGCGTCGCCCCGTGTGCCTCATCGCCGCGTCTCCAGCCGCACCCCGTTGTGTGCGCCCGCACAACATGGCGAGAAACACAACGCGCGCAAACCCCTCCTAGGTCGAACCCGACGACGGGGGCTAAAGTGTCGCGACGCCGAAAGGCGCGATCCGGCGGGAGGAGGCGGGACCGGCCATGGATCATCGCGACAGTGTGAATGACGCGCTCATCGGCGCGGTCGCGGCGGGGGAGCGTCGCGTCCGCCTGCACAACTTCATCTTGATGCGTTGGATTGCCGTCGCGGGCCAGACGGCGACCATCATGGCGGTCGTGTTTGTGTTTGACATCGCCGTGCCGCTGGCGTGGTCGCTCGCGATCGTCTCCATCAGCGCGTGGCTGAACGTGTATTTGATGGCGGTCCAGGATCAGCGGCGGCTTCTTACGGATTGGGAGGCGGCGGCTCAGCTGGCGTTTGACGTGTGCCAATTGGCCACGCTCTTGGCGATCAACGGCGGGTTGGAGAACCCGTTCGCGACTCTCTTGGCGGCGTCGGTCGTGATCGGCTTTACGGCGCTGCCGACGTTGCAGGCGCTCTTTGTCGCCGGGCTGGGCGTGTTGGCGTCCCTCATGATTTGGCGGTTTCACCGGCCTTTGCCGTGGACGGCGTTGGGCTTTGATCCGCCGCCGCTGTACGAGGCGGGCCATTGGGTGGCGCTGCTGACGGCGGCGGGTTTCATCAGCGTGTTTGCGTGGCGCTCCGCGTTGGAGGCGCGGCGCATGTCGATGGCCTTGGCGGTCACGCAAGCCGTGCTGGCCCGCGAGCAGCGCTTGTCGGCGTTGGGGGGATTGGCGGCGGCCGCCGCCCACGAACTCGGCACGCCGCTGGGCACGATCTACATGACGGCGAAGGAGATGGCGCGATTTCTCCCGCGGGGCACAGCGCTGCGGGACGACGCGGATCTCTTGGTGTCCCAATCCGAGCGTTGCCGCGAGCTGCTGCAACAACTGTCCCGGCGCGGCGTCGAGGGCGACGCCGTCCACGCCCGCATGGCGGTGCGCGATTTGCTCCGCGAGGTGGTCCAGCCTTTGGCGGACATCGGTCCCCGCATCGATGTGCGCCTTGAAGGCGACGGCGCGGAAACCGGCGGCCCGCGCCTGCGCCGCTTGCCGGAGCTGCTCTACGCCATCGGCAACTACGTCGAGAACGCGATCGACTACGCGCAATCCGAGGTGATCGTGACCGGCCGTTGGGACGCCGAGCATCTCGAGATCGAAGTGCGCGACGATGGGGAGGGGTTTGCGCCGGACGTGCTCAACAAACTCGGCGAGCCCTATGTGAGCCGGCGCGGCCATGCGGCGGAAGGCGGCGGCCTCGGCCTTGGCTTCTTCATCGCGCAGACGTTTGTCGAGCGCACGGGAGGTCGCGTCAGCTTTCGCAACGGCCGCTACCCGGACCGCGGCGCGGTGGTGACCGCGCGCTGGCCCCTCGGCCGGATCGAGGCGGAGGCGATCACCTGATATTGAGGCGACCAAACTTGCCCAAACGCATACAGAACGTGATATACAGCTGAACACGACCGCGTATGTGTCCAAATTTGGGCTCCGCGCGCCGCGCCGACTTCGGCGTTGCGGGCCGGGTTCGGCGCCGACGGCGCAGGAGGAGTGTTGGGCGAAATGGATGGTGGTGACGCGATTACGGCTGTGCCGGCGGACGTGAAAGACCGAAGCCTGCTGATTCTCGAGGACGACGCGCCCTTCCGCACGCGCCTCGCCCGCGCAATGACCCAACGAGGATTTGACGTTCACGCGACGGCGACTGTGGCGGAGGCCCGCAGCGCCGCTCAAGACAAACCGCCCGCTTTTGCGGTTCTCGACATGCGGTTAGAGGACGGCAGCGGCTTGGACGTCGTTGAGCACATCCACGCTCAACGCGCGGATGCGCGGGTCATTATGCTCACCGGGTACGGCAACATCGCTACCGCGGTGGCGGCGGTGAAGGCCGGGGCGGTGGACTACTTGGCCAAGCCGGCGGACGCGGAGGACATTGCGCGCGCGCTGCTCGCTCTGGAGCAGGATTTGCCGGAGCCGCCGGAAAACCCAATGTCGGCCGACCGCGTGCGGTGGGAGCACATTCAGCGCGTGTATGAGCTCTGCGGCCACAACGTGTCCGAGACGGCGCGCCGGTTAAACATGCACCGCCGCACCTTGCAGCGCATTTTGGCGAAACGCGCTCCGCGTTAGGGCCCTGGCCCGCCTGATGGATCAGGTCGACGGCGAGCCCTCGCTGTCCAGCGGGATGTTGGCGGCTGTCGCCTGAAACGCCGCAGAGCGCGCGAAGCGAATGCTCATGGTGCGACGACGCGCCGCAGCCAGCGGTTCATGGGGCACATTCCGCGCCAGCGCCGCCCCATAGGCGTCCGCCACGATGACGCCGACGCTCTCCGGCAATCGCTCTTGAGGAAACTGCTCGTCGACCGCGACGAAAAAGCGGTCGCACCACGCGCGGTAGATCGGCCATTTTTCGTCGCTCATCCAGTCTTCCAAACTGGACTTCACTTCGACAATCCAAAACGCCCCGTCTCGGCCCAGCGCGGCGATGTCCGCTCGCCGCCCGTCCGGCAGAACGAATTGGCATAACGGCGCGAGATCCAAATCCACCAGCAGCCGCACCGCACCCCGGGTGACCGCGACCGTCGCGGCCGCGCGGTCTCCGGCGGTCGGGCGCGACGGCGACCTCATCGCGGGGCTCTCCCGTTAGGCGCGCGCGCGTGTACAGTTGGGCGCGCGCCCAACCGGACGCGCGTGCACGCCGTCGGATCAGGAAGGAGCGCCGCCATGACCGCCCACAGCTGGACGACCGCCACCGCCCCGTCGCTCGCGGACATCGATCGCCTGGCCCGCCAAGCGTTTGACCATATCCCAGCCGCCCTGCGCGTCCGGTGCGGGGACGTCATCGTGCAGGTGGAGGAGTTCCCCGAGGACGATGTGCTCGACGCGCTCGGCATTGAAGACCCCTTTGACCTGACTGGTCTTTATCACGGGATCGAACTCACCGCGAAGTCAGTGACGCATCCGGTCCCCGAGCCGGATTTGGTCTATCTCTATCGGCGTCCGCTTCTGGACGAGTGGGCGGCGCGCGGGGACATCGAACTGGGCGAGCTGATCACGCACGTCCTGATCCACGAAATCGGCCATCACTTCGGCTATTCCGACGACGATATGCACGCGTTGCAGAGCGACGACGCGTGAGCCGCAGCGCGCCCGCTAGGGAGCGGGGGTCGCGGGCTGGTCGCCGCGCAACATTGTAATGACGCCGGAAAAGTCCACGTCCGCCCCTCCCAAGTTCGCGAAGAGCGCATAAAGCGCCTCCGCATGCCCTCCCAACGGCGTGGCGGCGCCGGCGCCGGCGGCGGCCTGCTGGGCGAGTTTGAGGTCCTTCAGCATCATCGCCGCCGTGAAGCCCGCGGCGTAGTCGCGGTTCGCCGGCGAGGCCGGCACCGGCCCGGGGACGGGGCAATAACTCGTCATCGACCAGCATTGGCCGGACGCCCGTGACGCAATGTCGAAGAATTTCTGGGGGTCGAGGCCCAGTTTGTCCGCCAGCACAAAGGCTTCGCAGGTGCCGATCATGGAGATCCCCAGAAGCATGTTGTTGCAGATCTTGGCGGCTTGGCCCGCGCCCGCCGCGCCCGCGTGAATGACCGCTTTGCCCATCGCCTCGAGCAGCGGTTCCGCGCGCGCGAAGGCCGGGTCCGGGCCGCCAACCATGAAGGTGAGCGCGCCGCTCTGGGCGGCGGCGATCCCGCCGGAAACGGGCGCGTCCACCATGGGAAGGTTCCGTTGGGCCGCCTCCGCGGCGACCGCGCGGGCGGCCTCGACGTCAATGGTGGAGCAATCCATCAACAACGTGTCGGCCGCGGCGTGAGCAAACACGCCGTCTTCGCCGCCATAGACCTGGCGCACGTGCGGTCCCGCCGGGAGCATGGTCGCCACCGCCTCCGCATCGCGCACCGCGTCCGCGACCGCGTCAGCCGCGACGCAGCCGTGGGCTACGGCGCGCGCGCGCGCGTCGGGATTGAGGTCGAAGGCGCGCACGGTGTGGCCGGCCTTGGCCAGGTTCGCGGCCATGCCCGCGCCCATGTTTCCCAGCCCGATGAATGCGATCGTCGTCATGCTGCGTCTCCGTCCGGCCCTGGTCGGCGGTGGCGCGCCGCCGCCGCACGCGGGAGTCCCGCAGCAAAAGCCGTCATCGTGTCAAGCGCGCCGCGGCCGGCGGCGACGGCCCATCGACACGCCGACGGCGGACGCGGCGATCGGCGTCGATGCTGTCCGCCTCTCACGACGACGCGGGCGTCCATGACCTCGTGCGGACCTCAGAAGCGCTTCGCCTGTGATTGTGCCCCGCGAACCGGGGTGGTCTTATGCGCCGACGGCGGGGGCGCGAGGACGCGCGATCAAATGGGAGGGGTCCGATGAGGCAAGTTGTGGTGCTCGGCGCGTTGGCGGCGGCTGTCGCGTGGCCATCGACGCCGGCGATTGGCGAGGAAGGCATGTTCACCCCCGACCAGCTCCCTCAGCTGCGTCGGGAGCTGCGTGAGGCGGGGCTGCGCATGAGGCCGCGGCGCTTGAGCGACCTCACGGCCTTTCCGATGGGCGCGATCGTCTCTCTCGGCGGTTGCTCGGCGTCGTTCGTCTCGCCGACCGGCCTGGTGGCGACCAACCACCACTGCGCCCGCGGTTCGGTCCAGTTCAACTCCACCGAAGAGAACAATTATCTGGAGGACGGGTTTTTCGCGCCGGCCAACGAGGATGAGCCGCCGGCGGCGCCAGGGTCGCGGATTTATGTCACCGTCGACGTGGCCGACGTCACCGACCAGATCACCAGCGACCTCGATCCCGATCTCGCGGGTCGCGATCGGTTCGAGGCGATCGACCAACGCCGCAAGGCCGCCATCGCCGATTGTGAAGAGGATCCCGGCCATCGATGCGAAATCGGGTCGTTCTTCGGCGGCCTGACCTACAAGTTGATCAAGCGGCTGGAGATCCGTGACGTCCGTTTGGTCTATGCGCCGGCGGACGCCATCGGAAAATATGGCGGCGACATCGACAACTGGCGGTGGCCGCGCCACACGGGCGATTTCGCGTTTTATCGCGCCTATGTCGATCCCGATGGCCAACCTGCCGAATATGCGCCGGAGAACGTCCCGTTCCAGCCGGAGCATTTCCTCAAGGTCTCAGCCGCGGGGCTCGAGAACGGCGATTTCGTGATGGCCGCCGGCTATCCCGGCTCCACCCAACGCTATGCGCGCCTGACGGAGGTGCGAAACACCTTCGATTGGCTGATCCCGACCTACATCGACATTCTGGACGGGTGGATCGCCACAATTGAAGCGGCGTCGCCTGAAGGAAGCGACGCGCGCCTCAAGTATGAGCCGCGCTTGGCCGGTCTCAACAACGTCTTGAAGAACTTCGACGGTCAGATTGAGGGCGCCCGGCGGGTGGATTTGATCGGGCGCCGCGAAGCGCGCGAAACGGCGCTCGACGCCTGGATCGCGGAGGATTCAGCGCGCGCCCCGCTTGGCGACGCCGTCGAGCGCGTGGACGCCGTCGCGGAGAAGGCCGCCGCGGCGGCGCGCCGGGACTTTTGGTACAACAACGCCACGCGGCCGCAGCTCCTCAACGCGGCGCAGCGGCTCTATCGACTGTCGAAGGAGCGCCAAAAGCCCGACGCCGAACGCGAGACCGACTATCAAGAGCGCGACATGGCGTTCTTCGAGCAGTCGCTTCAGGCCATCGACCGGCGCTATGACCCCGCCGTCGATGAAGCGGAGTGGCGGTTCTTTTTGGAGCGCTATCTCGCGGCGCCTCAAGATGAACGTGTCGCGGCTTTTGACGCGGCGCTTGGCCTTGAAGGCGTCACCGACGCCGCGGGCCTCGGCGGCAAACTCGCGCGCTACTACGCCGACACGACGCTCGACGACATCGAGACGCGTCTGAGCCTCATGACCGCCACGCCGGACCAGCTGGAGGGTTCGCAAGATCCGTTCATGCGGTTAGCGGTCGCCCTGTACGACACCGAACTGGAGCAAGAGGAAGCGGCGAAGGCGCGAGCGGGGGAAAGCGCCGCGGCGCGTCCCGGCTACATGTTGGCCATCATCGCGTGGCAGCAGGAGCAGGGGCAAGTCGCCTATCCGGATGCGAACTCCACGCTCCGGGTCACCTATGGCTCTGTCGTCGGCGGTTCGCCCCAAGACGGCTTGATCTACGAACCGTTCACCCGCCTCGAAGGGATCAACGCAAAACACACGAACGAAGACCCGTTTGACGCGCCCGATTCGCTGCTCGCTCTGATCGAGGAGAAGGCCTATGGCCCCTTCGCGCTGGAGTCGATCGGGTCGGTGCCGGTGAATTTCCTCTCAAATCTCGACGCCACCGGCGGGAATTCAGGTTCGGCGACGCTCAACGCGCGCGGCGAGCTGGTCGGCCTCTTGTTCGACGGCACCATCGAGAGCGTGAACTCGGACTGGGATTTTGATCCGCGCACCACGCGCACGATCCACGTGGATTCGCGCTACATGCTGTGGGTCATGGAGAACGTCGACGGCGCTCAACGGCTGATCGACGAAATGACGATCGTGCGCTGACGGCGGCTCGTCTCCACACGTCGGCGGACGCGTGCGCGCGCCGCCGGCGATGGGGCGGCGTGAGACCCCGAAGGCGCGGGCGTTCAGAGTTCGGCGATGGCGTTTCACACGCCTGTCAAACGCCGGCGTCACAGTGCGTGATCAGCGCTAACCGTGAGACTCCAATGAAACAGCGACAAAGCCCGGCTGTGTCCGCCGACGAATGGGACGAGATTCACTTTCCGCGTCCCGCCGAGACTGCATTTGACCGCGTTGTCGAGCGGGCGATTTCGCGCCGGGGTTTCTTGGGCGGCGTTTTGACGTTCGGGTCAGCCGCGGCGGTCGCCAGCTGCGGCCTCGAACCCGAGCCGTCCACCGGCGCTGAGGACCCGGCGGGGCCGTTCACCTTCACGCCGATCCCGACGCACACGGATTTCGCGGTCCATGTGCCGGAAGGGCACACGTGGGATGTGGTCGTGCGGTGGGGCGATCCGCTCTTTGAAGGGATCGAGGGCGCGTTCGACCATGAGACCGGCGGCTCTGTGGCGGCGTCCGATAAAGTCTTCGGCGAAAACACGGACGGGATGGAGACCTTTGTCCACGAAGGTCGCCAGCTGCTCGCGATCAACCACGAGTTCGCCAATCGCGGGGTGAACCTGCCGCAGGCGGAAGGCGGGGTTCCACGCGGCGCGCAGGACGTGCTCAAACTCCAGAACTTGCAAGGCGTGTCCGTCCTCGAGGTGCGGGAGACCGAGGCTGGATGGCGCGTGGTCCAGGACAGCCCCTTCAACCGCCGCATCACCCACAACACGCCGATGCGCATTGCCGGCCCCGCGGCCGGCCATGATTTGATGAAGACCGCCGCCGACCCCACCGGGACCCGCTCCTTGGGCACCATGAACAATTGCGGTTCGGGCAAGACGCCCTGGGGCACGTATTTGACGTGCGAGGAGAACTTTAACGGCTATTTCGGCTCGAGCGACGCACGCCCGGACGCAACGCCGATCCAGGTCGCGGAGGGCTATCAGCGCTATGGAATCGACGCGATCGGCTGGGGTTACGACTATCACAAATGGGATCCGCGCTTTGACACGGCGGTGAACCCGAACGAGCCGCACCGCGTCGGCTGGGTGGTCGAGATTGATCCCACGGATCCGGCGAGCACGCCGGTGAAACACACCGGTCTGGGCCGGTTCAAGCACGAGAACGCGGAAGTGGCTCTCGCTCGCGATGGCCGGCTGGTCGTCTATATGGGCGATGATGAGCGGGGCGAGTTCCTCTACAAATTCGTCTCGAACGGCCGGTACACGCCTGGCGGACCGACCGACGGCCTCCTCGACGATGGCGTGCTTCACGTCGCCAAGTTCAACGATGATCAGACGGGCGAGTGGCTGCCCTTAACGCCGGAGACGACCGGCATGACGCTCCCGGAGATCCTGATTTTCGCGCGCACGGCGGGTTCCGCCGCCGGGGCGACGACTATGGATCGACCTGAGTGGGTCGCCATCAATCCGAACGCCGTTGAGGTCTACTGCTCGCTGACCAACAACCGCAATCGCGGTGTGCGGCCCAATGCCGGCGGCGATCCGACGCCCGTGAACGCGCCAAACCCGCGCGAGATCAACCACTACGGTCAAATCGTACGGTGGCGCCCGCACGGTGAGGACCACGGCGCGACGACGTTCGACTGGGACCTCTATGTGCTGTGCGGAAACCCGACCGCGCACGGGGACGCCTATGCCGGTTCGCCCAACGTCACGTCGGGGAACATGTTCAACTCCCCCGACGGCTTGGCCTTCGACAGCCAAGGGCGGGTGTGGATCCAAACGGACGGCGACGACAGCAATGCCGGCGACTTCGCGGGCATGGGCAACAATCAGATGCTTGTCGGCGACCCGGCGACCGGCCAGATCGCGCGCTTCCTGACGGGGCCCAGGGGCTGCGAGGTGACGGGCCTCACCTGGTCGCCGGATCGACGCACCATGTTTGTCGGCATCCAACACCCCGGCGGCGATTGGCCGGACGGGGGCGCGCTGCCGCGCTCATCCGTCATCGCCATCACGCGCGACGATGGGGAGCCGATTGGCTGAGGCGCGGGCTCCCCAGCGGGGCTGAGGACGTCGCGCCCGCCAACGCGCATCACGCCGACAGGGGATGGGGCGCCCCGACGGCGCGGTCACTCGACCGCGCCGTCGCCATCGGCTTCCTCGTCCGGCTTCGCCGGATCGTACTTCGCGAACCAGCCCATGATGTTGTCGGTCTTGGCGATCAGCCGGCTTGGCCGCCCCGCGATGTAGTGGGGCGCCCCGGGCACGCGGATGAGCGCGGTGTCGACGCCGCGCATCTTCAGCGCCGTGTAAAACTGCTCCGCCTCCCAGGCGGGCGTGCGGAAATCCTCTTCGCCCACCATCATCAAGGTCGGCGTCGTGACGTTCTGCACCCGCATGATCGGGGAGCGCTTCAAGAACGCGTCGGGGTCCTCCCAGGGATCGGCGCGAACCCAATGGCGCCGGACCACCTGAGCGATGTCCGCTGAAAGGGCCATGGTCATCCAGTTGATCACCGGCTTGATCGACGCGGCCGCCGCAAAGCGATCCGTCGCGGTGACGATCCACGCCGTCAGGATGCCGCCGCCGGAGCCGCCCGTGACGAACAGACGCTCCGGATCGACATAATTCCGATCGACCAGCGCATCGACGACGCTCATCAGGTCGTCGACGTCCTCTCCCGGATAATTGAGATCGATGAGCTGCGCGAACTCCTCGCCATAGCCGGTGGAGCCGCGCGGGTTGACGTAGACCGTCACATAGCCTTCCGCCGCGTAACGCTGGATCTCCGCGGAGAAGAACGGCCCGTACATCGCGTAGGGCCCGCCATGGATCTCGATCACCATCGGCGCCGAGCCGTCCGCTTCAAAGCCGGGCGGCAGCGCGACCCAGGCCTCGATCTCCCGGCCGTCATGGCTGGACGCGACCTTGATCTCCTCCAGTCGCGCCATGTCGAGATGGGGCAGGAGATCGCTGTTGAGATCCGTCATCACCCGGCCTTCGCCGCCTTCGGTCCGCACGCCGACCTCCGCCGGGCGGTCCGCGAAGCCGCGGGTGTAGGCGAAGGTAGGCCGTCGGCCGCCGGAGACCGAGAACGACGCCGCCGCATAGGGGCGGCCAATGGACGTGCCGCCCAGTCCCGTGGCGATGGTCGTCACGCCGCCGTCGAGGCGCACGTCCATCAAATGGATCTCACCCTGGTCTTCGACTTGCGCGATGATCCGGTCGCCGCGCCAGGCGATTGCGTCGATGGAGCGGTCGAGATCCGCGGTCAGCGCGCGCGGATTGGAGCCGTCGGCGTTCATCACGTAGAGCTGCGTGTGCTGAAAGGACACCACCTCGTCGTCAAAGCCGAGATAGGCGATGCGCGCGCCGTCGGGGGAGACGATAGGGTTGGAGTCCGGGCCGTCGCGGTCCGTGAGCTTCACCCGGCTGAGATCGGAGAGTTCCACCGCGTAGATGTCGCTTTCGATCGGATCGGCCTCGCGATCGGGCGCGTCATTGCCGACGACGAGCAGCGTGTCGGCATCGAGCCAGGCGGGGGCGCTGAAGCCGGCCTCGCCCTCGGTGATTTGGCGTGGCGCGCCGCCTTCGGCCGGCGCCGTGTAGACGTGGTTCGCGCCTTCCTCAAGGTAACCCACGCCGTCAAAGCGGAACATCAGGTCGTCAAAGACGCGGACCGGCGGCGACCACTCCGCCCCCTCCGGCGCGCTTGGCGGCTTCGAGAAACTGGGCTTGTCGGCGGGTGTGAAGAGGGTGAAGGCGATCGTCTCGCCGTCGGGCGACCAGACGGCTTGACGGGGCGCTTGCTCGAACCGAGCGAGCGAGAAGCTTGTCCCGTCATCCATGAAGCGCACGCGCAGCTCCGGCCGTCCGTCGGCCGACGTCGTGTAGAGCAGCTTTGATCCGTCCGGGGACCAGCGCGGGGCTCCCGCGGACGCGCCGCCATGGACGAGGGGGCGATGGGCCCCGTCGGCCAGCGTGATCATCCACAAATCGCCGCGGATCTGATCCGTTTGACGATCCATGGAGCGGCGGACATAGACGACCGTCGCGCCGTCGGGGGAGATCTGAGGGTCGTCGGCGTACTCCAGATCGAACACCCGTTGGGCGGTGAACTTCCGTGCGTCCTCGTCAGCCGCTGCGCCCATGGCCGTCAGCAGCGCCAGGCTCGTCGCCGTCACAATTCTCATCATGGCGTGCTCCCCGTTGTGATCGTGTCGTGTCGCGGGACACTACGCGGCCGACTGGCGGCGCGCCACACCGCTGTCCCTCAAGACCAAGCGCGTCGGGCGAAGGCGATGCCCAGCGGGATGCCCAGCGGCGCGAAAACCGATTGCCGGAAGGTCGCCCGGCTGGCATACGTCACGTCCCATAGAAACGCCTGATAGGAGGCGACCATGCCGTGTCTGAACCGCCTCTGGGCCGCGCTTCGCGATACATGACGACCGTCGGCTTCGAGGCCGACGCACCGCAGCGCTTTCTCCCCATTCTCTGAAACGACAACCGCCATGATGGCGGCGATGACCCATGACACGTCTGATCGACTGTGCTCGCCAGCGGGGCGTCGCCACGCGCGACGCCCGCGTGAAACGCAATCTGCGCCGTTTCCGCCCGGCCTACCGGCATCGGGTGCGCGCACTCGCACGCGCGCATCCATGGCTGGCGGATCTGGCCGTGAGTTTTCCGGCCGTCTTGTTTGCTTTGGCGTGCCCCCGCCGCGGTTGGGATCCCCGCCCGGCTCAACAGCGGGTGCGGGAGGGCGCGTCGTTGGCGCGCATAGCCAAGAGCGCTGGCGTTCCGCTCTGGATGCGCCGGTTCCCGCCCGAGGCGTTCGGTGAGCCGCTGCCGTGGTTGCCGGACACGCCCCGGATGCAGCGCGGCATGCCGAATAGCGCCCCCAAGAGCTGGTCGAGCGCGCCGTGCTGGCTAAGGCAAATCTCTGAGGCGGCCATCTGGAGCGGCGAGGAGGCGGCGCTGTGGTTCGCGCGCGAGGCGCCGACGGAGGAACATCGCCGTCGATCCCGGCGGTGGCGCCCGAACCCGCAGCGGTTGGTCTGTTTGTGGACGTGGTTTTCTGGCGCGCCCGACACGGCAGCTGGTTCGCTCGTCGCAACGCCGTGGCGTCGCGCCATGTCGTGGCGATCGGCCGTCGCGGCGGCGTGGACGTGGTGCAACGCCGTTGACCTGACGCTCTACCTCGGGACGACAGGCGTGAATGACCCGTGGCTGAAACCAGGTTGCGTCGACGGTTTCGCGTTTGCGCCGCTGCAGACCGCACAGGAGGTCGCGGCTGAGGCGTCCGCCATGGAACACTGCGTCGGCTCCTACGGGCTCGACGTGGCGGAGAACTGTTGTCGTCTGTGGAGCGTGCGGCGCAACGGCGTCCGTGTGGCGACGTTGTCGCTGCGCGCGCACGGCCCCTTGCCGGACATCGACGAGCTTTCGGGGCCCGGCAACGCGCAACCGCCCATTGAGGTGTGGCTGGCGGCGCGCCGTTGGCTCTACGCCCAAGACGCCGTTGACTACGAAACGAGGCGTTTGAAAACCTGCGACGGTGTCATGGACCCCACGGTGTGGCGTCGGCTCTGGCGGCCGTATTGGCTCGCGAAACGCCGCATCCCCGCATGGCTGCCGCTCACGCCGACGCGTTGGCCTATCGAGCAGAGCTGACGGGGGAGGGCTGACGCCGACACGCAAAACACGACTACGATGGCGTCCGACAACGCGTCATCGGCGACGCGTCGCTCCAAAGGACCCATGAGGGCAGTATGGCCAACACCTATGCGCCGGCCGCGTCCCGCTACGACCGTATGCGCTATCGGCGCTGCGGTCGTTCCGGCCTCGCACTGCCGGCCATTTCTCTCGGGCTCTGGCACAATTTCGGGCACGCGCACACGATCGAAAACGCCAAAGCGATGTGCTGCGCGGCGTTTGATCTGGGCGTCACCCATTTCGATCTCGCCAACAACTACGGTCCGCCGCCCGGCGCCGCGGAGGAGGTGTTTGGCGGCGTTCTCGCGCGCGAATTCCGGGCGCATCGCGATGAACTGATCATATCCACAAAGGCTGGCTATGGGATGTGGCCTGGGCCCTATGGCGAAGGCGGCAGTCGCAAGCACCTCCTCGCCAGCCTGGACCAAAGCTTGACGCGGTTGGGTGTGGACTATGTCGACATCCTCTATTCGCACAGGTTCGACCCCGACACGCCGCTTGACGAGACCATGGGCGCGCTGGACGCGGCCGTGCGTCAGGGCAAAGCGCTTTATGTCGGGATCTCGTCCTACAACGCGGCGCAAACGCGCGAGGCCGCGTCCATCCTCAAGGGTCTGGGGACGCCGTGTTTGGTCAATCAACCTCGCTATTCGATGATCGATCGATGGGTGGAAGGGGATGGATTGCTGGACGCTCTTGAGGAGACGGGTCTCGGAGCCGTTGTTTTTTCGCCCCTCGCGCAAGGCGTGTTGACGAACCGATACCTGGACGGCGTGCCCGCGGACAGTCGCGCGGCGCTCGACGCATTTCTCAAGACGAGCTTTCTCAGCAGCGACACGCTCGCTCGCGTTCGTGCTCTTGGCGAAATCGCCGCCCGTCGCGGCCAGTCTCTCGCACAATTGGCGCTTGCGTGGGTGCTGCGGGACGATCGAGTCACCTCCGCCATCATCGGGGCGAGCCGCCCATCGCAAATCACGGAGTGCGTCAAAGCGTTGGACGCCGGGCCGCTCACAGCTGAAGACCTGGCGGAGATCGACGAACACGCGTTGGGCTGGCGGACGGATGTGGCCGGCGGTTAGCAGCCAGAGGGCGCCCGCGACAGGCGCAAGCGGCTCGAACCCCGCATGATCTGGTTCACGGGCGCCGGAGCGCCTCTGTGGCCGTGGGCCCAGCCGGTCAGGCGCCAACCGCGGCGCACCAGGGGCACGGCCTCTATTTCAAGCTCGATTGTTTCTCAGGCGGAGAGGCGGAGCCGCCCGCCGCCGGCGCGGCCTCTTTGTCTTTCGCCAGCACGCGAAGAGCTTCGGCCACGAGTTCGTCCCGACTCACGGGTTTGCTCACATAGCCGTCCATGCCGAGCGCGAGCAAACGCTCCCGTTCGCCGGCCATGGCGTCCGCTGTGACGCCCACAATCGGTATCGTGCGCCACGGCGTCTCCGCGGCGCGGATGCGCGCCACGGTCTGCGGCCCGTCCAAAACCGGCATGTGCTTGTCCAGAAGAACCACGTCGAACGGTCCGGCTCGCGTCAGCAGATCGAGCGCCTGTTGACCGTTCTCCGCCTCCACAATGGTGGCGACACAGTTCTCAAGCAACGCGTTGATCACCTTGCGGTTGACGATGTCGTCGTCGACCAACAGCACGCGCTTATCCTGCAGCGCCCCGCATGGCAGTTCGGATTTCCCGCGTGGCTCGGACACCGTCGGCGCGCGATGATCCACCTCCTGCGCGGTGAAGGTGAGCGTGAACGTGGAGCCCACGCCAAGCGCGCTGCGCACGGTGACGTCACCGCCCATCAGCCGCGCGAGATCCCGCGCGATGGAGAGCCCGAGCCCCGTGCCGCCAAAGCGCCGCGTCGAACCATGATCGGCCTGTTCAAACGTGCGGAACAGTCTCTTGGCGGCCTCCTGCGAGATGCCGATGCCCGTGTCCGCCACATTGATGTTGATGACCCACAAACCCGACCCGAGGTGATCACCGCCAACCGTAAGGTGAACGGAACCGCTTTCGGTGAACTTCACCGCGTTGGACACAAGATTGCCGACACACTGCCGAACCCGATTGGGGTCAAAGACTAAGTCGTGGGGCACGTGTTGATCAATCTGGTGACTGAGAGCGATGCCCTTGTCCGCGGCGTTGGACGCCCACAACGCGACCATCTGATCCATACAGGTCCGGATATCGGACGCGGTCGGTTTGATGTCGACCTTCCCAGCTTCGATCTTCGAGACGTCCAAGATATCATTGAGGGTCGAAAGAAGGGACTTCCCAGAGCTCAGTATAATCTTTGTGTAGTAATCGACGTCGGAGTCCTTCGTTTTCGTCGAGAGCGCTTGGGCCATCCCCAGAATGCCATTCAAGGGCGTGCGAATTTCATGGCTCATCTGCGCCAAAAAGCGCGATTTCGCCGCTGAGGCGGCGTCCGCGTGGGTTTTGCCGCGTCGTGCCCGTTTCGCCGCCACAACAAGCGTTTCCAGCCTGGACTTCGCGCGGGTCAGACGCCGGTTCTTCCGCTCCAGGTCATCGAGCGCCGTTATGACGGTGCGCCGCGCAGGGATGAAGATCAGCACAACTTCAAAGACCAGTATGGTCAGCGCCAAGATGAAGCTGATAATGCCGATCCGCTGTATGCGATCGGTGGCCGCCATGGCCGCTTCTTCGAAAAGGGTGACCGCCGTATCCAACTCCGGAAGAAGTTGCGCGGAACCCACCGCTTCAAGCTGACTCCACTGCTGCAGCGTCGGCGTGGCGTGATGGTCGGTGTATTCCCGCGCTTGAGCGATGAACGCGCGCGCCGTGATGTCGAGCCCGGCGCGATTGTCGCTGCCCGCATAGTGGTCGCTCAAGACGGCGCTGATGAACGGTGGGGCGGCGAGGCTTTTGTTGGCGCTCAACAGGGCGTCGTGTGACTGTTCGAACAAGGCGATGGTCGCCGTCAGATCAGCACGCGCCGCGACCATTTGGGTGTCGTCGCGCGCGATCACCTGCCGGCTTAAGAGCAGGATGCGTTGGCTCAACATCCGCTGCCGGCCG
>CAZGLY010000024.1:34178-48952 GCA_964526675.1 uncultured Caulobacterales bacterium | reverse complement strand
CCCTCGGTTTTGGAGACCGATGCTCTACCAACTGAGCTACACCCCTGCATGGGCCTTGCGGCGATCGGAGCCTAGCGCTTTTCGTGGCTGGGGCAATGGGCTTTGCGCCCACGCGCGGCGGGTCGCTTGATCGCGCCGACGCTCACGCCGCGGCCGCGCCAACCCTAGGGGCGGCGCCCGACGCGCCAACCAGGAACCCGCCTGCGGTCACTCGCCGACGCGCACCTCGCCGGAGCCGGAGCCCGAATAGCGCATAGAGCCTTCCACCGCGGCCAAGCGCACATCGCCCGACCCAAAGATGGATATGCGGGGGTTCACGGCCACGCCGCCAAATCGCACGTCCCCGGAGCCCGACACGCTGGCTTTGAACGCCGTCGCCCGGCCGCCGTCGACAATGATGTCGCCCGAGCCGCTGACCTCCGCCTCCAGCCGCCCATTGGCGCTTTCGGCGCGCACATCGCCGGATCCCGTCACCGACGCCGACAGATCCCCGGCGGATGAACCGACTTTCAAATCGCCCGATCCGTTGATGCGCAGGTCCGCGCTCGCCACCGATCCGACCGTCAAGTCGCCGGACCCGTTGATGGCGAGTTCCGCTGGTCCCTCGACGGAGGCGATGCTGAAATCGCCGCAGGAGTCGATGCGCACCTGCGCTTGCCCGAGGCCGCCGGCCTCCCCGAACACCAAGCCGCCATTCAGGGTGAGATTGAGATCCTCCGGCGCTTCGATCACGATTTGAGGGTAGTCCTCCAGCCGATGGAACTCGCGGCCGATCAGCCGGATCTCAATGCGCTCGTTGCGCGTGCGGCATGAGCGGTTGCGGTAGCCGGGCGCCCCGCCGATCATGACCACGCCGTCTTCCAGCGTCACGCTGGGCGGATCGATGATGCCGGCGCCCGGATTGACCGTGACCTCAATGTCGTCGCGCGCTGATGTGCGAACCGCGACGCCGCCGATCACCCGATCCAGCGTGACAGCGCGGCTGTCGAAGGTTTGCGCGTGAGCCGCCGCCTCCGAGACGCCGATAATGGCGACCGCGCACACGGTCGATCGCAGGACAGACGAGGGGGTGATCGGCACAACGCTTCTCCGCAGGCTGGTCTTCACTGGAGGCGATGAGCCTCAACACGTTCATGTCTAGCAAGACGGTTCGACGCGCACGAGTTAAAGCTTGTTTGGAATTGCCGCTCCCGGCGTCTGGCCTTAGCGGGCTTGACAAACCGCCGCTCAGGTCGAGATCCGTTCGCCATGCTTCACGTCAACGATTTGACCGTGCGGATCGAGGGCCGCATCCTGTTCGATCAGGCGACGGTGTTCGTGCCGGATGGCGCGCGCGCCGGTCTGGTGGGACGCAATGGCGCGGGCAAGTCCACGCTGTTTCGCGTGATCCGGGGGGATCTGACGCCAGAGGCCGGCGCGGCCACCGTGCGCAAGGGCGCGCGCGTGGGCGGCGTGGCGCAGGAGGCGCCGGCGGGCCCGCAGAGCGTCCTGGATCTCGTGCTCGCCGCGGATGAGGAGCGCGCCGCGTTGCTCGCCGAGGCGGAGACCGCTGAAGACCCAAAGCGGATCGCGGAGATCCAAACGCGCCTCGCCGACATTGATGCGCATTCTGCGGAGGCGCGCGCGGCGACCATCCTCACGGGCCTTGGCTTTACGCACGGCGACCTCGCCCGCCCGTGCGCGGACTTCTCCGGCGGGTGGCGCATGCGCGCGGCTTTGGCGTGCGTGCTGTTTGCCCGGCCGGATCTGCTGCTGTTGGACGAGCCCACGAACTATTTGGATCTCGAGGGGGCGGTGTGGCTGGAGGGCCACCTGAAGAGCTACCCCGCCACCATGCTGATCATCAGCCATGACCGCGGCTTGTTGAACGCCAGCGTGGATCGCATCATCCAGCTGCGCACGCGCAAACTGTTCGCCTATCAGGGCGGCTATGACGCGTTCGAGCGTCAATTGGCGGAGCAGCAACGCCTGTCTTTGAAGCTTAAAGAGCGCCAAGACGCCGAACGCGCGCGCTTGCAGGCCTTTGTCGACCGTTTCAAAGCGAAGGCCTCCAAAGCGCGCCAGGCGCAGTCGCGGGTGAAGCGGCTGGAGCGCATGGAGCCGGTGGCCACCATTGTGGACGACCCGGTGGCGCCGTTTGACTTTCCGTTTGCGCAACGACGCCTGGCGCCGCCGCTGGTCCGGCTTGAGGACGCGGCGGCGGGCTACGCCGCGGGGGCGCCGGTGCTGACGGGGCTGTCGGTCACGATCGACGCGGATGATCGCATCGGTCTGCTTGGCCGCAATGGCGCGGGCAAGACCACCTTCGCCAAGCTGCTGGAGGGACGGCTGACGCCTCTGTCGGGGCGGCTGCTCCGACACAAGAAGTTGAAGGTGGCGTTTTTTGCGCAGCATCAGATCGACGATCTCAACCCCAACGAGAGCGCCGCTGATCACGTCCGCGCTCTGATGCCGGACGCCACGGAGGCCCAGCGCCGGGCGCGCTTGGGCCGCTTCGGGTTGGGTGCGGACAAAGCCGAGACGCCGGCGGGCGATCTCTCGGGCGGCGAGCGCGCGCGCCTGCTGGTGAGCCTGATCACGTTTGAGGGCGCGCATATGTTGATCCTCGACGAGCCGACCAACCATCTGGACATGGACAGCCGCGCCGCGCTCGTGGATGCGCTGAACGCTTTTGAGGGCGCCGTCATCGTGATCAGTCACGATCGCCACCTGATTGAGAGCTGCGCGGACCGTCTATGGCTGGCCGCCGACGGGACGGTGCGCCCCTTTGACGGGGATCTCGACGACTACCGCCGGCTGGTCACGGGGCGCGCGCCCCGGGCTGACGCGGCGGGCCGCGGGACTAAGGAGCCGGTGCGCTCCACGGCGCGCAAAGACGCGGCTGCTCGCCGCGCCGCCCTTGCGCCCTTGAAGAAAGACGTCGCCCGCTGGGAGAATGAGGCGGAGCGCCTGCATGGCGTGCTTGCGGTGATTGACCGCGGCCTGGCCGCTCCAGGGCTCTATGAAAAAGACCCGGCCACTGCCGAAGAGCTCTTTAAAAAACGCGCCAAGGCGTCCCATTTGTTGGAGACCGCGGAGGCGAAGTGGATGGCGGCCCAGGAGCGGTTGGAGGCCGAGACCGCGGAACAGGGCGCGGCCGCCGCGCCGACATCGCCCTCAAACGGCCACGGTGGGTGATAATGGGCTAGGGCGTCGCATTATCCGTCGCCGGTGGAATGCTGCGGCTGCGAGAATGCGGCTGAACAGCGCGAGAAGGAGACGCCATGACCGAGTCCGCCACGTCCTCCAGCGCAACCGAGCGGGACGCGCTTGCGCGCGCGTTCGCCGACATCGCCAGCCGCGCGGGCGCGGCCGTGATGCGCGTCTACGCGACCGACTTCGAGGTGCGCAGCAAAGACGATCGCTCGCCCGTGTGCGACGCGGATGAAGCGTCTGAAGCGGTGATTTTGGAGGCTCTCGCGGCGGTGGCGCCAGGCCTTCCAGTGGTGGCGGAGGAGGCGATGGCCGCGGGCCTCGGGCCGGCGGAGTGCGGCGCCCGCTTCATCCTTGTGGACCCGCTCGACGGCACGCGGGAGTTTGTCAATCGGCGGGACGAGTTCACGGTCAACATCGCGCTGGTGGAGGGCGGCCGACCGGTGGTCGGTTGCGTTTATGCGCCGGCCTTGGGCCGCATCCACATCGGCGGCGGCGGCGCTGAAGCGGCCACGCTGGAGCCCGGCCAATCGGCGACGTCGGCGGCGTGGGAGCGGATCGGGACGCGAGCGTACGCCGCGGACGGGCTCGACGCCGTGGTCAGCCGATCGCACCTGGACGCGGACACCGAGCGGTTTCTCGGACAGATCCCGCTGCGCGAGCGCGTCAGCGCCGGCTCGTCGCTCAAGTTCTGCCGGGTCGCGGAAGGGGCGGCGGATGTGTATCCGCGCTTCGGGCCGACCATGGAGTGGGACATCGCCGCGGGCCATGCGGTGCTGACGGCCGCCGGCGGGTGCGTGGTGACGCCCGACGGCGCGCCCCTCGTCTACGGCAAAGAGGCGGAGGGCTTGCGCAATGGCCCCTTCGTCGCGTGGGGGCGCGAGGCGCTGGTGATGGTCGATGGCTAGCGGGGATTGCGTGACGCCGCCGCGCGCGATGCAAACCGTGCGCGCAGAGCGGTGCGCCGGGGACCAAAGTGCTGCGTGAACGCCGCTTTTAGAAAATTTCGTCTTCACCCGGCTTCACGCGCGTCTCGCCGCCGCTTACGTCGAGCGGGTCGGCCGCGCGGCCGCCTTGGGGGACCGAGAGAAGGAGTGTGTGTGTGACCGCATTGAATTCGCCCGCGCGCGAAAGCGCTCGCGTCGATGGCGCGCGGCCCGCCGACGCTGACATCGCCGCCCAAGTGCGCGAGTACGCCGCCCGGTTTGCAACGACCCCCTCGGCGCGCGCGCCGCGCCCGGCGCCGTTGCCCGGACATCTGCGCGCGCTGGAGGCGGAGAGCATTCACATCATGCGCGAGGTGGCCGCGGAGTTTGAAAACCCCGTGCTGCTCTATTCCATCGGCAAAGATTCCACGGTGCTTTTGCACCTGGCGTTGAAGGCGTTTTGGCCGTCCAAGCCGCCCTTTCCGTTCCTGCACATCGACTCCTTATGGGAGTTCAAGCAGATGGCGGTGTTTCGCGACGCCCTCGCGGAGGCGCTTGGGATCACCATGCGGGTCCACGTGAACGAGGAGGGGCGCGCGCAGAACATCAACCCCTTCATCGAAGGCTCCGCGTTGCACACCCAGGTGATGCGCACCGAAGGGCTGCTGCAAGCGCTCAACGAAGGCGGCTATGACGCGGCGTTTGGCGGCGGCCGGCGCGACGAGGAAAAGTCACGCGCCAAGGAACGCATCTTCTCGTTCCGCAACGCCAATCACGGCTGGGATCCGCGCAATCAGCGCCCCGAACTGTGGCGCACGTTCAACACCAAGATCCGCCGCGGTGAGTCCATCCGCGTCTTTCCTCTGTCGAATTGGACGGAGGTCGATATCTGGCAATACATTTTGGCGGAAGCGATCCCGATCGTGCCGCTTTATTTCGCCGCGCCGCGACCGGTGGTGGAGCGCGACGGCGTGCTCATCATGGTCGATGACGAGCGCATGCCGCTGGCGGACGGCGAGACGCCGGATCTGAAGACGATCCGCTTCCGCACGCTGGGCTGCTACCCGCTGACGGGGGCGGTGGAGTCCGACGCCGAGACGCTTGAGGACATCGTGCTGGAGATGCTGTCCGCGCGGACGTCCGAGCGTGCGGGCCGGCTGATCGACTTCGACGAGGCCGGCTCCATGGAGAAGAAGAAGCGCGAGGGGTATTTCTGATGAGCGACGTGGCTTTGGCGCCGGAGGCGCGCGCGCTCCTCAGCGGCCTCACCGCCTCCGGCTCCAAGGGGGTTCTCCGGTTCTTGACCTGCGGGTCCGTGGATGACGGCAAGTCGACCCTGATCGGGCGGCTGCTCTACGACTCCAAGCGCCTGTTCGACGATCAGATTGCGGTGTTGCGTCGCGACACCGAGAAACACGGTTCGGAGGGCGCGGAGATCGACTTCGCGTTGCTTCTGGACGGGCTCGAGGCCGAACGCGAGCAGGGCATCACCATCGACGTCGCCTATCGGTTTTTCGCCACGGAGACTCGGAAGTTCGTGGTGGCCGACACGCCCGGTCATGAGCAGTACACGCGCAACATGGCCACCGGCGCGTCGACCGCGGATTTGGCGGTGATCCTGGTCGACGCGCGCAAAGGCGTGTTGCCGCAAACGAAACGCCACACCTACATCGCGCACCTGTTGGGGATCCGACATGTGGTGTTGGCGATCAACAAAATGGATCTCGTCGATTATTCGCGGGGGACGTTCAACCGCATCATCGCGGACTATTGCGACACCGCGGAACAGCTGAACTTCGCCAGCATGACGCCGATCCCCATGTCGGCGCGGTTCGGTGAAAACGTCGCCCGTTTGAGCGACCACATGCCGTGGTACGCGGGCCCGACCTTGCTGCAGCATTTGGAGACCGTGGACGTTGGCCGCGACGGCGCGGATCAGGCCTTTCGGCTTCCGGTGCAGTGGGTGAACCGACCCAATCTGGATTTTCGCGGCTTCTCCGGAACGATCGTGTCGGGCGCGGTGGCCGTCGGCGATCCCGTCGTCTCGGCGGTTTCCGGCGCGCGGTCGTCCGTAGCGCGGATCGTGACGGTCGACGGCGACTTGGAGCGCGCTCACGCGGGCGAGGCGGTGACGCTGGTTCTGGATGACGAAATCGACGTGTCGCGGGGGGATGTCTTGGTTCCGCCCACCGCGCGGCCGGACGTCTCCAATCAGTTCGCCGCGCGCGTGATCTGGATGGACGAGCAGCCCATGATGCCCGGGCGTCCGTATCTCTTGAAGCTCGGTCCGCGCTCTGTCCCGACCAGCGTCACGCAGCTGAAGCACAAGATCGACATCAACACCCTTGAGCAAAAACCGGCGCGTTCCTTGGAGCTGAACGAGATCGGCTTGTGCAATTTCAACACGGCGACGCCGTTGGCGTTCGACGCCTACGCCGACATTCGCGACATGGGCGGTTTCATCGTGATCGACCGCTACACCAACCGGACGGTTGGGGCGGGCATGATCGAGTTTCCGCTGCGCCGCGCGTCGAACATTCATTGGCAGGCGATGGCGGTCGACAAAGACCAGCGCGCGGCGATGAAGACGCAAAAGCCCGTGGTGTTGTGGTTCACGGGACTTTCCGGCGCGGGCAAATCCACGATCGCGTCGTTGGTGGAGCGGAAGCTTGCGCTGCTGAACCGGCACACCTACGCGCTTGACGGCGACAATGTCCGCCACGGCCTGAACAAAGACCTCGGCTTCGCGGCGGCGGACCGCGTGGAGAACATCCGCCGCATTGGCGAGGTGGCGAAGCTGTTCGTGGACGCGGGGTTGATCGTGCTGTGCTCCTTCATCTCGCCCTTCCGCGCCGAACGGCGTCAGGTGCGCGAGCTCGTGGAGCCGGACGAGTTCATCGAGATCTTTGTCGATGCGCCCCTGGATGTCTGTGTCGAACGCGATCCCAAGGGGCTCTACAAGAAGGCCAAAGCCGGCGAGATCAAGAATTTCACCGGTTTTGACTCGCCCTATGAGCGTCCCGAGAATCCGGAATTGACGCTCGACACGGGCGCCAGCGATGCGGAAACCCTCGCGGAGGCTGTCGTCGCCTACCTCCAGGAGAAAGGCGTCGTGCCGGGCGAGTAGCGCGCGGTCCCCGCCGCTTGCGCCGGCGCCCCGTCGTCGGTAGGCCTGTGACCGCAGGCGTGGCGGGGACTGGGGATCCATGGCGTCGGACCCGACGGAAACGATAGGGCGGCGCGTCGAGGCGGCGGCTGTTGCGCCCGTCGCCGCCCCCTCGGCGTTGGATCCTGGGCGCGCCCTCGGCGGCGACCCAAGGTCTCTGGCGACGGACGCGGCGCTTGATCTCGCGGTCGTCATCCCAACGCTCAACGAAGCCGACAACGTGCCCGTGCTGCTGGAGCGGCTGGGCGTCGCCCTGGCCTCGTTGCGGTGGGAGGTCATCGTGGTCGACGATGACAGCGCGGACGGCACGGCTGATGTGGCGCGCGCGGTCGGTCTTCGAGATCCGCGCGTGCGGTGTCTGCATCGGCTTGGGCGGCGGGGCCTGTCGTCCGCCTGCATCGAAGGCGTGCTCGCCACGGCGGCGCCGGTCGTGGTGGTGATGGACGCTGATCTTCAGCACGACGAGACGATCATCCCGGCGATGGTGGAGAGGCTGCGTCGCGATGGGCTCGATGTGGTCGTCGGCTCCCGGTTTGCGGCGGCGGGGGATGTGGGCGCGTTCTCGGCGTGGCGTCGAGTGCAAACCAGCTTCGCGTCGGGGCTCAGCCGCGTGTTCTTGCGGGGCGCGCGGCTCAGCGACCCGATGAGCGGCTTTTTCGCCGTCGACGCGGCCGTCTTTCGCGGCGTCGCGCCCAAGCTCTCTGGCGTCGGCTTCAAGATTCTGCTGGACCTCTTTTTGAGCAGCCCGCGGCGGCTCGCCTTCGCGGAGATCGGCTACACGTTCGGCGCGCGTCGCTTTGGCGAAAGCAAATTGGACAGGGTGGTGGCGTTGGAGTTTTTGATCTTGCTCTACGAGAAGTGGCTCGGGCGGTGGATCCCGGTGCGTTTCGCCATGTTTTCCATCATCGGCGCGATGGGCGTCGTTGTGCATATGTCCGTGCTGACGGCGCTGTTTCGTGTTGCGGAAGCGCCGTTCGTGCACGCCCAAGCGGTTGCGACCCTGGTGGCGATGACCTTCAACTTCTTCGTCAACAACCAGTTCACCTATCGCGACCAACGCCTCCAAGGCGTGCGCGCCCTTGCGATTGGGTGGGCGTCTTTTTGCGCGGTGTGCAGTTTGGGCGCGCTGGCGAATGTCGGGGTGGCGGCCTTCCTGCACACGGTGCAGCAAGCGCCATGGACGTGGTCTGCGCTCGGCGGGATCGCCGCGGGCGTGGTCTGGAACTTTGTGCTGTCGTCGCACTTCACCTGGGGGCGGTACAAATGACGCCGCGTCGGGCGGCTTGCGGGTGAGGGGGCGGGGGCCATGGCGACGACGGCGGCGGACCATTTGACGGCACCCCTGCGCAGCGGCCGCCTCGGCATCGGAAGCCGTCGCGTGGCGATCACGGCGGCGGTTCTTGGGGTCGTCAGCACCCTTGTTCTGTTCACGGGGCTTGGACAGCCGGCGGAGCTGGTGTTCGACGAGTATCACTACGTCAACGCCGCGCGCGCCCTTGGTTCGTTCACGCGCAACACCAATCCCGAACACCCTCTGGTGGCCAAGCAGCTCATCGCCGGGTCCATCGCGCTGTTCGGCGACCATCCGGCGGCGTGGCGCGCGCCGGGCGCGTTGATGGGCGTGATCACCATTCTCAGCGTGTACGCCTTGGCGCGGGCGCTGTTTGGAACCGCATCGGCCGGGCTGACGGCGGGGGCGGCGGCGTTGTTGAACCAGCTCGTCTTTGTCCAGTCGCGGGTCGCGATGTTGGACGCCTATATGGCGGGGTTTTTGACCGCGGCGCTGGCGGTGTTCGCGCTGGCGGCGCGCGCGCAGCCTCCAAAGCGGGCGCACACGCGGCTCAGTTTCGTCGCGACCGGCGTGCTCTTGGGGCTTGCGGTCGGCTCCAAATGGACAGCGGCGCCGTATGTGGCCCTGATCCTCGCCGCGTTCATCGGCACGCGGACCTGGGCGAGCGTGCGCGACCGTCGCAGCCCCCTTGCGTTTGCGGTGTCGGGCGATTTCACGCTGTGGCCAGGGGCCAGCGTGCTGGACGCGGTCATATGGATCGGCGCGGGCAGCGTCGCGGTGTACATCGCGACGTTCTGGCCGCTGCTGCTGCTGGAAACGGGGCGCAGCGACCTTTGGGGGCTGATCGCGTTTCAGGGGACGATGCTGGAGAAGCAGACCGCCCCGCTCGGCGATCATCACCAGATCAGTTATTGGTGGAGTTGGCTGCTTCCTCTAAAAGCGCAGTGGTATTACTTTAAAGATGTTGATGGCGCCCGGCGCGCGCTGTTGCTGTTTGGCAATCCCGTCATTCTGTGGACGTCGTATGTGGCGCTGTGCGCGTGTCTCTATGTTGGGGTGCGCGAACGCGCCTGGCCGTATCTGAGCGCCGCCGGGTTGATTTTGTTTTCCTACCTCATGTGGCCGGCGATGCCGAAAAAGATTTCGTTCTATTTCTACTTTTACAACACCGCGATTTTCCTCGGTCTCGCGCTCGCTGGCGTTCAGCATCGATACTTAAGCGCGCCCGGTTCGCCGTCGGCGCGGGTGATCACGACGCTGTTCTTTGCGGCGGCGGCGGCGATGTTTGTGTATTTTTATCCCGTGTTGGCGGCTTTGCCGATCGGGACTGATGAGGAATGGTTGCGGTGGCGCTGGTTTTCGACGTGGTCGTGAACGCTCGCCACGCGTTACGCCCCGCCGTCCCCGGATCGTGAGCGTTTCGCGCCGGTTTGATCACGCACACGCGCCGCGCGGCGCCGTCAGTAGAACGACCGCCGTTGCACAGCGCGTGGAGCGGGTAGACGGAATCGAACCGACATCCTCAGCTTGGAAGGCTGCTGCACTACCATTGTGCTATACCCGCGCTGGCGCGCGCTCAGCGTCCTTATCTGGCGCCCTCCGCACAGAACGTAAAGGCCAGGGGCGACTTCGGCGGTGACGTCGACGCCCCGTCGCGGAACCGTCGCGTGCGCCAGAGCTGACGGCGCGATCATACGTAACGATATTGACACGTAACGATGAAGTCACATAATGACCCCATGGACGCGGTCTTCCGGGCGCTGGCGGAGCCTGTGCGTCGCGACATCCTGGACGCGCTGCGGGTGTCCGACGGCCTGACGGTGTCGGAGCTTGAGGCGGCGTTGGGCGTGACGCGCTTCGTGGTGATGAAACACGTGAAGGTGCTGGAGGAGGCGTCTTTGGTCACCAGCCGCAAGGCGGGCCGGTTTCGGCATGTCCATCTGAACGCGGCGCCGATCCAGGCGCTTGCGGACCGGTGGATCGCCCCGATCGTGCGCCCTTATGCGAAGCGGTTGGCGAATCTGAAGTGGCGCTTAGAGACGGAGGGACACCCTATGGGCGCGCAGGATTTTCGATTGATCACCTACATCCGCACCACTCAAGAGCGCCTCTGGCGCGCGCTGACGGATCCCGATGACACCGTCCATTTCGAGTTTAACGCGCGCGTCGAGAGCGATTGGGCTGAAGACAGCCCCTACCAATACATCGCGCCGGACGGTTCCGTGATGCTGGAGGGCGTCGTCGTGGAGAGCGACCCGCCGCGCAAGCTCGTGACGACCTTCGTTCCACGTTGGGGCGCGACGCCGGGGCCGCGCACCATGGTGACCTACCTCATCGAGCCCATGGGCGGGGTGTGCAAACTCACCCTGATCCATGAAGGATTGAGCGAGGGCGACGGCGAGATCCGCGAGGGCTGGGCGATTACCATGAACGGTCTCAAGACGTGGCTGGAGACCGGCGAACCGCTCAACATCCCATTGCCCACCGCCGAGGAGGCCGATGGCTGACGGCCACGCGGCGGGCGCTGCAGCGGGACGCGGCGGGCGCCGCGTCCCAAGCGCTTCCGCGTTAGCCGACGATTTCGTCCAGCGCGAAGAAGAATGACACTTCACGCGCGGCGCTCTCAGCGCTGTCGGACCCATGGCAGGTGTTTTCGCCAATCGATTTCGCGTGTTCTTTGCGGATGGTGCCGGCGTCGGCTTTGGCGGGATCCGTCGCGCCCATCACCTCACGGTGCTTGGCCACCGCGTCCTCGCCCTCCAACACTTGCACCACGACGGGGCCGGACGTCATGAACCCCACCAGCTCACCGTAAAATGGCCGCTCCTTGTGCTCGGCGTAGAACGCCTCCGCCTGCGCGCGGGTCATCCAAATCCGCTTTTGGCCGACAATGCGCAGGCCCGCGGCTTCGATCATGGCGTTGACGGCGCCGGTCAAATTGCGCGCCGTGCAATCGGGCTTGAGGATGGACAAAGTGCGTTCGACGGCCATTGCGCGTCTCCGATTGGTTGTCGCGCGGACGCACGCAGCGTCCGACGGATGAAGGGGGGTTGAGCCGGCCCGGCGCGCGGCGTCGGGAGGCTGAGGTTGGACGACGGGCGAAGGCGCGACGCGTCGCGCGCGATGCGGTGTCTACCGGCGGCGTGCGTCGGGCGCAAGCGCTGGAGGCCGGCGGCGGGGCTCGCGCGCGCGTCACTTTCGACGTCGCGTGTGGCGTCTTGAACTGTGCAGCCACACCGCCCTGTGTCAGTGTGTTGTTATAGAACACTAAAGGGTGGGGAAACGGATGCTCACGGGGACGAAACGCTGCGTGATCGCCGCGACGGCCATGGCGCTGTGCGCAGGCGGCGGCGCGCACGGTCAAGACAGCAACGACGGCGACGACGATGTGGAGCGCATCGCCATCACCGGCTCACGCACCATCACCGACGGCTTCGCGGCCCCCAGTCCGGTGACCGTGCTCGGGGCGTCGCAGTATGAGTACCGGGGCGGCGCTGACATTGCCGACATTTTGAACGAGCTGCCGGCCTTCAATTCGGCTGTGACGCCGGACAGCACCGGCATCAATCTGATCAATGGCGGCGCGAACGTCATTGATTTGAGGGGGCTTGGCGCGAACCGCGCGCTGACCTTGGTCAACGGCCGCCGTTTTGTGTTTGGCGCGAGCCGCGACTTGGCCGTCGACTTCAACGTCCTGCCCACCGCGTTGATCGAGCGCGTTGAAGTGGTGACCGGCGGGGCGTCGGCGGTGTACGGGTCCGACGCGGTGTCGGGCGTCGTCAACGTGATCTACGATGAAGACTTTGAAGGCCTCAGGGCGACACTCCAGGGCGGCATCTCGCAAGAAGGCGACAGCGAGCAGGGGCTCTTCTCCCTCGCTGCGGGAACGCGCTTCGCGCAAGGGCGAGGACACGTGTCGGTGGGCCTCGATTATGAAGACCGCAGTGGCTTTCGCCAGGGCGATCGCGACTTCTCCTCCCGCGGAACCGCGCTGATCCCCAACGCGGCGGACATGGGCCCCAATGACGGCGTGCCCGCGCAAATCGTCGCCCAAGATGTCGGCATCTTCGTCGTCACCGAGCAGGGCGTGCCGCTGACCACCACAGGCGGGTTCTTCATCGACCCGGCGACGGGATTGCCCCAGCAGTTCACGCCCCAAGGCGGACTGGCGCCGTTTAACCCGGGCATGATTGTGGGCACGGGCGCGGAGGGCCTGGCGATCGGCGGCGACGGCGTGACCCAAAACTTCGAAGAAACGCTGCAGCAAACCGTGCCCTTGGAGCGCTTAGCGGTCACGGGTACGGCGTCCTACGCGTTGACGAATACGCTCACCGCCTTTGCGGAGGCCACCTACGCTGACACGGAAGCCGAGCAGCGGCAGTCGTTCTACTTCTTCACGCCGTCGGACGCGGTGATTGTGCCGGTCAACAGTCCCGCCGTGCCGCCCGGCGTCGCCCAGGGCGTGTTCGACGCTGGCGAACAGGCGTTCATCTTGTCGCGCGCGTTTACCGACTTGCCCCCGATCGACCAGACCCTTGAGCGTCAGACCTACCGCATCGCCGGCGGCCTGGAAGGAACGTTCCAAGAGACCTGGCGATGGAGCGCCTATGGCCAATTTGGCCGCACGGACTCCGAGGCGGTCTATCCCAACCAACTGATCACCTCGAACTTCCTTGCGGCGGTGGGGGCGGTGAGCCCGATCACGGGCCAGCCCTTGTTTGAGTGCGTGGCGCCGTGCGCGCCGCTGAACGTGTTCGGCTCGGGCCAAGCCTCGCCCGAGGCGGTCGATTTTGTCTTTGATCCGACCGTCGTGGAGGACGCCCAACTGGAGCAAATCGTGGCGGCGGCCGAAGTGGCGGGCGAGGCGTTTGCGCTGCCCGCGGGGCCGTTGGCGGTTGCGGCGGGCTTTGAGTACCGCGATGAGTCGATCGAGAGCGCGGTCGACGAGCGGGTGACGGCGGGCGACACCTTCCTCAATCCATTTTTCCCGATCGATGGCAGCTTCGATCTTTGGGAGATCTTTGGCGAGGCGAACATTCCGCTGATCGCCGACAAGCCGTTCGTCGACGAACTGAGCGTCAACGTGGCGGCCCGCTATACCGATTATTCGACGGTTGGCGGCGTGACGACCTGGAAAGTTGGCTCCTCGTGGGCGCCCATTCCGGACTTGCGTCTGCGCGGCAGCGTCTCGCGCGACATTCGCGCGCCGAACCTGCGTGAGCTGTTTCAAGCTGGCGGCGGCGGCGTGCTGTTCGTGGATGATCCGTGTCAGAATCCGCTCGAAGGTTCCGTTGAGGAGACCAACTGCGCGGCCGCCGGCATTCCGCCCAACGTTCCCTCAGGCCTCGGGTTCAACTTCTCCAACATCACCGGCAATCCCGATCTCGATGAGGAGTCCGCGGACACCTTCACCATCGGTTTGGTCTACCGGCCGCAATGGCTTGAGGGCTTCTCGCTTTCGCTGGACTGGTTCCAGATTGACATAGAAGACGCGATCGTCGCGGTGGCGCCCCAGGAAATCATCAATCAGTGCTTTGGCGCCGCGACGTTCCCGAACGCGTTTTGCGGCCAGATTGAGCGCAACCCGCTGTCGGGAGAGATCCAAACCGTCACATCGGAGTTTGAGAACCTCGACACGTTCGAGACCAGCGGCCTCGACGTCGAGATTGTCTATGACACGCCGCTGAGCCGTCTCGGCGCGCCTTTGGGGTACGCAAACGCGCCGGGGGACCTGCGTTTGCGCTGGGTGGCGACCTTCCTGGATGAGTTCACGCAAACGCCCGGGGCCGCCGGCGCCGTGCCGATTGATCTCGCCGGGGAGGTGGGCAACGCCGACGTTCAGTGGAACCTCAACGGGATCTACAGCGTCGGCCCGTTCACGGGGTTCACCCAGGTCCGCTACATTGGCGAATCCACGATCGACAACGCGTTGACGCGCGAGCAAAGCGCGCTGTTGGAGGTGGATCCGGAAGTCTATTGGGATTTGTCGGGCAGCGTTCGGCTGGAGCCGGCGGGACGTCAGGTCGATCTGACCGTCGGCGTCGACAATGTGCTCAACAATGAGCCGCCGTTCGCGCCCACGCCGGGGAACATCTTCTTCACGGAGGCCTCGGTGTATGACGTGCGCGGTCGGTTCTTCTTTGTACGGGCGAGCCTTGAACTCTAGGCGCGCGGGGGCCTAGGACCTGTCATGCGGTTT